>JAJDYU010000024.1 GCA_022825005.1 Acidimicrobiia bacterium | reverse complement strand
GTTCCCCCGGGTGATCGACGCCGAGGAGTGGGCCATGCTGGAGCGGGGGCTGATCCAGCGGGTCACCGCCCTCAACCGGTTCCTCGACGACATCTACGCCGGCGAGCAGGCCATCGTCCACGACGGCATCGTGCCCCGCCGGCTCATCACCTCGTGTACCGGTTTCGAGCGCGAGGCCATGAACGTGGCCGTCCCCATGGGGGCTCGCTGTCTGGTGGCCGGCATCGACTTGGTGCGCGACGGCGACGGCGCCTACCGGGTGCTGGAAGACAACCTGCGCAACCCCAGCGGCATCTCCTATGTGATCGAGAACCGGGCTGCCATGACCAAGCTGCTCCCCGCCGCCTTCTCCGATCTGGCGGTTCGCTCGGTAGACCACTACGGGCGCTCTTTGCTGCGGGCCCTGCGGTCCATCGCCCCGCCGGCCTGCGGCGACGACCCCACCGTGGCGGTGCTCACCCCGGGCATCTTCAACTCGGCCTACTTCGAACACGCCTTTCTGGCCCGTAGCATGGGCGTGGAGCTGGTGGAGGGGCGCGATCTGGTGGTGGACGACCATGTGGTGGCCATGCGCACCACCCGGGGGCTGGAGCGGGTGGACGTGATCTACCGCCGCATCGACGACGCCTTCTTGGATCCGGTGGTGTTCAACCCCCAGTCCACTCTGGGGGTGCCCGGCCTGATGGCCGCCGCTCGGGCCGGCACGGTGTCGATTGCCAACTCGGTGGGCAACGGGGTGGGCGACGACAAGGCGGTATACGCCTATGTGCCCGACATGATCCGCTACTACCTGGGCGAGGAGACGATCATCCCCAACGCCGACACCTACCTGTTGTGGGAGGAAGACCAGCGGTCCGAGGTGCTTGAGCGCATGGACCAACTGGTGGTGAAGCCAGTGGCCGAGTCGGGGGGCTACGGCATCGTGATCGGCCCCAAGGCCACCGATGCGGAATTGGCCGAGGCCCGCCAGAAGATCCTGGCCGATCCCCGCAACTGGATCGCCCAAGAGGTGGTGAATCTGTCGCGCCTGCCCGCGTGGGCCGGCGATCGCTTCGCCCCCCGCCACATCGACCTGCGCCCGTTCGTGTTGAGCGGCGAGCAGGTGGAGGTGATCCCCGGCGGGCTCACCCGAGTGGCCCTGCGGGAGGGATCGCTCATCGTCAACAGCTCCCAGGGCGGCGGCTCCAAAGACACCTGGGTGCTGGGCAACGCCGACCACAACGACCCGGGAGTGCTCAACACCCCTGACCAGAGCACAGCGGAGGCGCAAAGCTGATGCTGGCCCGACACGCCGAGGACATGTTCTGGGCCGGCCGCTACCTGGAGCGGGCCGAGGACACCGCCCGAATGGTGCGGGCCACCCTGCTCAGCACGGTGGCCGAGCCTCCGGCCCAGGCCATCGACCGAATGCAGAACCTGATCAGCACGCTGCGATTGGAAGTGCCGGCCCCCGCCGAGGACGTGGAAACCATGGCTGAGCGCCTGACGCCGTCGCCGCCGATGCTGCGGAGCGAGGCCGGACTGGGAATCGACGTGCAGGCCGCGGCCACCCGATTGGTGGTGGCCCCCACCATGGCCGGGTCGGTGGCGTTTTGCATCGGCCGCACCAGGGAGAACTTCCGCTCCCTGAGAGACCAGATCCCGTCGGAGCTGTGGGTGCAGATCAACGAGTTCCACTTGCGGCTCCGCCAAGACGACTTCCCCGCGGCCATGGAGCAAGACCCGTTCCAAACCCTCGACTTCATCCGGGTGAGCTGCCAGTCGCTCACCGGCGTCATCAGCTCGTCTATGGCCCAGGGCGAGGGGTACCGATTCCTGGTGCTGGGCCAGATGCTGGAGCGGGCGCTGATGACCTGCCGCCTGATAAGCGTGCGCTATCCCGAGCACGACGGATCGTCCTATGACGAGATGGCCCTAACCCTCCGCTCGGTGTCGGCCCTGGAGGCCTACCAGCGGGCCAGCCAGTCCTCCCCGTTGGGCTCCGATGTGGCCCGGTTCCTCATGGTGAACGACTCATTCCCCCGGTCGGTGCTCTATTGCCTGCGATTGAGCGAGACCCAGGTGGAAGCACTGGCCTCCAACGGCCGACCCCCGCCCCTCCAACGCCTGGGGCAGCTCCGCTCAGAGCTGGAATACACCGACTTCGACACCATGGTGGCCGACCTGCCCAGCCACCTATCCGCCCTGGAGGCCGGGGTGCGCAACGTGGCCGATCTGGTGAGCGGCCACTTCTTCCGCAACGCCGAGGCATTCGACCTCCACAGCCAGGCCATCACCCCGGGGGTGTCGTCGTGAGGCTGGACATCTGCTACCGAACTCGATTCGCGTTCGACGCTCCAGTGCGGGAGTCCCAAAACGAGATGCGAGCCTGTCCGGTGTCCGATGAGCGCCAGCAGCTTCTGAGCTACCGGGTGATCGTGGAGCCGTCGGCCAGAATGCTGTCGTTCACCGACTACTGGGGCACACGGGTAGACCACTTCGGCGTCACCGATGCCCACACCGCCCTCGAGGTCACCGCGGAGGCCTCGGTGGAGACTCACGACCCGCCGCCAGTCTCTAACGGCCCGCCATTGGAGACGCTGAAGGAGTCGGATTTCCGAGACCAGCACGAGGAGTTTCTCAAGCGCAGCCACCACACCGACTGGAACGACGACCTAGCCCAAGCCGCCCGCAGTCTTGCCGAGGCGAACGGATCGGACGTGGCCAGCGTGGTGACGGAAATCCATCGGTTCGTGGGCGCCAAGCTCTCCTATGAGCCCGGCGCCACCGAGATCGGCGAGCCCATTGCCGACATCGCGGCCAAGGGGGTGGGCGTTTGCCAGGATTATGCCCACTTGGCCGTGGCCCTGTGCCGGAGCATCGGCATCCCGGCCCGCTATGTTTCGGGCTACCTGTTCTCCAGCGACGACCACACCGGCAGCATCGACGGCGATCTGGTGAGGGTGCAGACCCACGCCTGGTTCGAGGCGGCCGTTCCCGGGCTGGGCTGGCTGCCGCTCGATCCCACCAACGGGTTGCCGGTGGGCCGCCAGCACGTCAAGATCGGCCACGGCCGCGACTACGACGATGTGCCCCCGCTCAGGGGCGTCTACTCCGGCCCGGGCACTCCAACGGTGGAGGCGTCAGTGGAAATCCGCCGGACGGACCCGGCCCGCCCCCTGTCCACGCCGATGCAGCCCTCGCTCCTCCGCACGGTGCAGGCCCCCCGCACCCGACAACAACAGCAGCAACAGCAGCAGTGAGCGGCTAGCAGCGCCATTTGCGGGCTTCGAGCCCGTCGAGGCGGCCGCCCTAGATCCGGGCCTCGCGCACATCCAGGCGCCGGAGCATCTCGTCGCCCACGAAGTTCAGCGCCATGAGCGTGACGAACATCACCCCGCCGGTTATCAGAGCGATATGGGGGGCATCCTCCAGCCTTCCCTTCCCCGCGGCCAGGATGTTGCCCCACGTGATGCTGGGCGAGCCCACGCTCACCCCAATGAACGACAGGCTCCCCTCGGCGATGATCACAATGCCCATGGCCAAAAAGGCGATAGAAGCCAACGCCGGCACTACGTTGGGCAGCACTTCCCTGAACAGCAGCCGTGGCCAACGGGCCCCCATCATGCCGGCTACGGTCACAAACTCCCGAGCGGCGAACCGAAGCGCTTGAGCCCGGGCGATACGGGCAATGGCCGGGATCGTCAAGATGGTCACGGCAATGGTGACGTTTATGTAGCTCTGGCCCAGCATGGTCACGATGAACAGGGCGAACACCAGCGCGGGCAGCGCCAGCGCCACGTTGACCACGCTGCTTACGCCAAGGTCGATCCACCTGCCGAAATAGCCGGCTACCACTCCCAGCACCCCGCCCACCACGATGCCGATGCCCACCGCGGGACCGGCGATGGACAGCGACAGCCGACCGCCCCACACCGAGCGGGCGAACATGTCCCGGCCTAGCTGGTCGGTGCCGAACCAATGCGACCACCCCGGTCCTTCCTCGGGCTGCCCGGCCAGAGGCTTCTGGGGGTCGTCCAGGAATCCCAGCCAGGGAGCGAGCACCGCACTGGCGATCACCAAGAAAAGCCACCCCACCGACAGCCACAAGGCAACGTTGTGCCGGTGCTTGCGTGGGGCGACTTCGGGCTGGGAACCCGTTACGGCGGTAGTGGTGACGTCGGTCATTTTCGCCGTATCCGGGGGTCGAGCACGGAGTAGAGCAGGTCAACGAATGTGGTCACGGTTACGAACACGGCGGCGATCAACGCCACCAGGGTCTGGACCAGCAGGAATTCTCGGGCGGCTACCCACGCCACCAGCAGCGATCCGACCCCGTCAAGATCGAATAGGAACTCCACCACGATGGCCCCGTTTACCGCCTGCGCGGCCTGGATGCCGAATATGGTCAGCAGCGTGAAGCTCGAAGGGCGGAGCACATGGCGAATGAGCACATGGCGCACCGGCAGGCCCTTGGCCCGAGCTGTTCCCACGAAATCCTCTTGCAAGGTGCCGATCACGTCGGTGCGCAGCAGCCTCAGATAAACGGGAAGCAGTCCGGCGGCCAGCGTCACCGCGGGAAGGAACATCACCTTGAAATGCGCCACCAACCCTGCCGAAATCGGCTGATAGCCACTCAAGTCGAACCAGTCCAGTCTCACCGCGAACACCAGGATCAATACAAGTCCGAGCACGAACACCGGGGTAGACAGCAGTGCGAACGCCCCTCCGCTCGTGATCTTGTCGCCCACGCTGTTTTGCTTGTATCCCGTGTACAGGCCGAGCGGAATCGCCGCACCCAAGGCCAGGATCTGGGAATAGGCCAACAGCAACAAAGTGCGGGGCAGTGCGTGGTTTATGGCCTCGCCAAAGGAGCGCCCGGTGAGGTACGACTTGCCGAAATCGCCGGTGAGAACGTCGCCGCCCCATTTGGCCCACTGCACGATCACTGGATCGCCCAGGTTGCGGTCCCGCTCGCATTCGGCAATCTGCTCTTGGGTGGCCGCACCGCCGAATGCAGCCACACACGGATTGCCCGGCAGCAGGTTCAGCATCCAGTAGAACAGCAGAGTGACCGCCAGCACGACCACGGCAAGCTGGGCCATACGCATTCCCATGAACCGGAGCACTGGCTTCTCCTGCGTCCTGGCCTGTCGGTGCCCTTCTCAGCCGGGGCCTGCTGCTATTGCTCGATCCAGGTCTCGGTCAAGAACACTCTCCCGCCGAACACTCTATGGTGCTCCACCCCATCAGGGAGGGTGAGGTTGTCGACACCATGAACATGGTCATGGGTCGCGAACAACCAGTTCGAGTGGTAGAACCAGATGTAGTGGGCCTGCTCGGCAAATGACCGGTTGATCTGTTCGGCGAGTTCTCGACGACGATCAAGATCCTTGGTGGTGAGGGCCTCGTCCAACGCCTCGTCGATTGTCGGATTGTCGATCCGGCCGAAGTTCAGCGCGATGGCCGCCTGGCCGAACTTGCTGTGCCACCAAATCCGCTCGGCGCCCACGTCAAAGCTCTCGTGTTGGCGCCACAAGAAGGCGGTGAAGTTTCCAATAACCGCGTTGGTGATGAATGCGGCCTGGTCAACCTGGGTGATGTCCACACCGAGCCCGCAATCGCGCCACATGGAGGCGATCAACTCGGTGTTGAGGAGATTGGCCGGGTCATTGGTAGTGCCGATCTGCGCACTGGTTATTCCCAGGCGGGCAATGGTGGCGCTCCCCGCTCCAGGGTCATAGGCCGGGAATCCCGAGTCTTCCAAATAGCCGGGAGTTCCCGGCGAGAACGGGCCGGTGGCCGGCACTTGTCCGTCCCAGCGGATGGTGTTGAACGTGTGGCGGTCGGTGCACTGGGCCAAGGCCCGGCGGAACTCCGCGTTGTCATACGGCGGTCTGGAGTTGTTCAACAACAGGTAGGTGGTTTCGTTATATTCCTCCGGCTGCCAGTACGTCTTGAATTCCTCGTTGTACTCATCGATTCGGATACCGGTATTCACGCTGCTGGCATCGAGGTCGCCGGCCCGAAGGGCTGCGAACCGGCCATCGGTGTCGGGGATGGGCCGGAACTCCACGGCGTCCAGATAGGGAAGCTGTCGACCTTCGGCGTCGGTGCGCCAGTAGTCGGGGTTGCGCACCATTCGGGTCACCTCGTTGGGAATCCACTCTTCCAACATGAACGGGCCGGTGCCGATGGGATTTCGGGCCACCCCTTCCGCGCCCAAGTCGTGCATCGACGGCGCCCCGAAATAGCCGAGATGGCTGGTCAGGAAGTTGGGCAGGGGGGCGAACGGCTTCGCCAAGGTCATCTTGATGGTGAGATCGTCCACGATGTCGGTGGATTGGACTTCCCAGTCGCTCACCGTAATACCGGTCAGCGTGCCCTTGGCCTGCTCGTCAAAGTGACGCTTGAGCGCGGCCGAGTCCGCCGGTGTCCCATCGTGGAAGGTGATCCCCGGACGCAGGGTCATGGTCCACTCGCTGAAGTCGTCGTTGGAGGTGATGCTCTCCAGCAAGTTGGGCACGGCCTCGCCGCCGGGGCCTTCAATGGTCAACGTGTCATAGAGCGCCCGGAACAGGATGTGGCCCGACACCGCGGCTTGGGCGTTGACCGGGTTCAGCCCGTTGGTGGTCTCGGCCTCCAATCCCACCACCAGGGTTCCCCCGTACTGGGGCTCCAGTGCAGCCTCGGGTGCTTCGGGGGCCTCGGCTTCGGTGGCGTCCGAGGTGTCCTCGGGGGCCGCGGCGTCTTGGTCGCTGTCATCGCCAGCACTGGGCTCGGCACCGTCGTCGCCGTCCCCGCTGGGGGCCGGGGCGTCATCGCCGTCTCCCCCTGAGGGCGTCTCAGGGGCGGCGGTGGCTTCCGCCGCCACTCCGCCGCCGGCATCATCGTCGTCGTTCCCACCACCGCAGGCTGAGGCCACTAGGGCCAGCGCGCAGAACAGAGCAAGCCAGCGCCACCGCGCTAGCTTCGAAACCCGCAAGAATCCAGCCATGACACGATCCCCCCATGTCGATAGTTGGCACCAAGTTACCCCAGCAGGCGGGGATGCGCTTTCTAGCTGTCGTCCAGCCAAACCTCGGCCAAGAACACCCGGCCGAGGAAGATCTTGGGGTGCTCTTCCCCCTCGGGGAGCGTGAGGTTGTCGACGCCGTTCACGTGGTCTTGAGCGGCGATCAGCCACCGAGAGTGGTAGAGCCAGATGTTGTACACACCCTCGGCAAACGCCCTATTCACCTCCTCGGCGAGCTCCCGCTGCCGCTGCTCGTCGTCGGTGGTGATGACCTCGTCGAGCGCCGCGTCGATCCGGGGGTCTGCGACTCGCCCGAAGTTGATGGCCGGAACCGGGGGAGGCGGGCTGTAGCCGCTGTGCCACCAGAACCGCTCCATGGCCAGGCTGTACCCGCTGTGGTTGACGGCCACGAACACCGCGAAGTTCCCGAACACGGCCGTGGTCACCGCCTCGGTCTGGAGCATTTGGTCGATGCCCACGTCCAGGCCGCACTCGCCCCACATCTGGACGAGCAACTCGGCTTGCAGAAGGTCGAGCGTGGTGACTGTGGTGGTGATGTCGAAGCTGGGCGCGCCCAACCGCTCGAACACGGCCCGGCCGGCATCAGGGTCGTAGTCGGGAAACCCGGAGTCCTCCAGATAGCCGGGGGTACCGGGGGAGAACGGGCCGGTGGCGGGCGGCTGCCCGTCCCACAAAACGGTGTTGAGGGTCTGCCGGTCGGTGCACTGGGCCAGCGCCCGGCGAATCTCCACGTTGTCGAACGGCGGTCTCGTGGTGTTCATCAACACCGAAGTGGTGGCCGTGTACTTGTCTTCCTGCCAATAGGCCTTGAAGTCTTCGTTGTACTCCTCCACCCTTCTTCCGCCGTTGTCGACGCTGGCATCCACATCGCCAGCCCGAAGGGTGTTGAACCGGGCCTCATCGTCTTCTATGGGGCGGAACTCGATGGCGTCAAGGTAGGGAAGCTGCCGGCCCTCGGCATCGGTGCGCCAGTAGTTCGGGTTGCGCACCAGCCGCGTCACCTCATGCTCATCCCACTGTTCCAGCATGAACGGGCCGGTGCCGATCGGGTTGCGAGGGCTGTCGTTGCCGAGGTCGTACATCGCCGGCGCCCCCAGAAAGCCACCCGCGCTGGTGAAGCCCAGAGGGAAGTCGACGAATGTCCTTCCCAGCGTGATCTTCACGCTCAAGTCGTCGACCGCCTCGTAGCTCTGCATTGAGGCCTCTTCAATGGCCAGCCGCGCCAGGGTGCCCCTACTCAGTTCCTCCATATGGCGGACGAGGGCAGCCGAGTTCACCGGTGAGCCATCGTGAAACGTGATCCCCTGGCGCAGCGTGAACGTCCACTCGGTGTAGTCGTCGTTGGAAGAGAAGCTCTCCAACAAGAACGGAATCGCCTCCCCATCGGCGCCTTCGATGACAAGTGGGTCGTAGAGCTGGCGCAGCACGATGTGTCCCGATGTCGCCGCCGAGGTGGTGATGGGGTTCCATCCCCCTGAGGTCTCCGACTCCAGGGCGAACACCAGTGTGCCGCCGTAAATCTCGTCGGGCTCAGACGGGGGCGGCTCTTCGTCCGGCAGCGTCGGGGCCGCAGTGGGCTCGGGGGACTCCTCGTCGGCGTCGCGGCTCTCCTGTTCGACGGGCTGTTCGTCTTGGCTGTCGCTGGGCTGGGGGTCTTGGGCGTCCTGCGAGTCTTGGGAGGGCGCCGAAGTTGCCGGGGGCGAGCCGCCATCGCCGGTGTCGTCATCACCGCCGCAGGCCGATGCCAACAGCGCGAGCACGCAAAGAGCCACCAGCCACCGCCAAGCCGCGCCTCTCATGTCCCGAGAACTTGCGATCACCAAGAAACCTCCCGTAACAAACGGTTAGAAGCGTAGTTCAGACGACAGGTAGGTGTTCCTTATCCGCTCTCCGAATTCAGGCTGAGACAGAGCGTCGGGCCCGTCGGGCACTACTACGCCCCGCCGGGCGCAGTCCTCGGCCATCGTCGCTACAAGGGTTGGCTCGTCAAGGTCGTCCAGGTGCTTGTCGTACACCTCGGCCTCGTGGGCGTCGTCGAACACAAAGGCCTTCCAAGACAGCGACACCCGCACCTCGTCGAAGTCACGGTGCACCGGCTCGTGGCCGGGCTCTTCGATGATCCACTGGCGATCGGGGGTGAGCGTGATGGTGGCGTCGAATCCGTACTTCACGTAGTCGGCTTCGGCGCCGATCGACTCCACCCGATGGGGCATGTAATCGTTGTCGCCCATCACCCCGTAGTTGTAGGGCGGTTTCACGGTCACCATGTCGCCATCCCATCCTTCGGGCCAGTAGGTGAACTCCCCGCCGACGCCCTCGTAGTACCAGCACACCGCGGTGGCGATCTGCACCCGCCAGCGGTCGAAGCACCCCGAGTGCATCATGCAATTGAGCAGCCAGGTGGGGTAGTCGTCTCGGCTCACCCCCCGAAAGGCGGGAATGTCGGTGTGGCGGGCGTACTGGCCGCTGGGGGCGTTGATGTTCACATAGGTGAAATAGGGCCGCACCACCTCGGCGCTGTAGAGCTCTTGGGCGGCTTCGATGAACCGGGGGTTGTTCACGATGGTGTCCGCCCCCTCCACGGCCTGGTGTTCGGCGCCCCAAGTGGTGCGGAACACCGGCGGAACCCGGGGCTCGCCGTCAACTACATCGACGAACGGGGGTACGTCGCCGGTGCGGGCTCCGGCCCGCAGCGCAGCCCGGCTCTCGACGAATTCCGCGCCGGCCAGCGTCAGCGGGTGGGGCGACTGCCGCTGCAAGATTCCCAGCAGCACATCGGGGTCTTCCAGGGACTGTTCCATGATGACCGGCGGCCGGGGCAGCGTCGTCGTGCGCATCGCGACACAATACGGCACGGGGTAGGGTGGACCGGAAGGTCTCGCTCGGGTTGCCCGGCGAGTCGGCCGGTGGATCACCGGGAGGAACTCATGGAAACCACCACCATCTTGTTGCCCACCGGCGAGGTGAACGAGCCCGCACAGCCGCTGGCCATCCGCAAAGACTCGCTGGCCGGCGCGACGGTGGGCATCATCGACAACGACATGTGGCGGTCTATGGCCATCATGGCCGACGAGCTGTCCCGCCAGTTGGTAGATCGGGCCGGGGCGGCCGGGGTGGTGGTTCGGGCCAGCGGCCCCATGCACGGCGCCGATCCCGAGCAGTATCAACAGGAGATGGAGGCCTTCCACAAGGAGGTCGACGCGGTGATCAGCGGCTTGGGCAATTGAGGCTCGTGTACGGCGTGGTGTATCCACGCCAGCAGCACGCTGGAAGCCATGGGAACTCCGGCGGTGGGCCTGGTGACCGAGCAGTTCCGGGGCCTGGCCGAGGCCACTGCCCGGGGCCTGCGGGTGGACAACCAGCCGCTGATCGTGTTGCCGTCGGGCTACGACGAGTGGGCGGAGGAAGACATCAGGGCCGACATCGCATCTCGTCTCGACGACATCGTGGACGCCCTGGTGGCATGACCCGGCGGAATGCCACGTCAGTCAGCCAGACAAAGGCGAGATGACTCAGCAGGTTGACGTCGACGGCGGAGTCGACGAGGTAGAGGCCTACCTGCGAGAACGGGGCATGACCGACGGTTTGCCGGTGGTTCCCCCCACCCCCGAGCGGGTGGCCGCGGCGGTGGCCGCTTCCGGGCTGGCGGCCGATCACGTGGTGAGCGACGTGCCCCCGCTGAACGCGCCGGCCACGGTGGAGAAGATCGCGGTCAACGCGGTGATGGCCGGCTGCGTCCCCGACGCGATGCCCGTGCTCATCGCCGCTATCGACGCCTTCTGCGACCCGCAGATGAACGCCCACGGGGTGCAGACAACCACCAACCCGGTGGGCCCGATGCTGGTGGTGAACGGCCCGATCCGACATCGGTTGAGCTTCAACTTCGGCGCGGGTTGCTTCGGGCCGGGGGCTCACACCAACGCAACGGTGGGTCGGGCGCTGCGGCTGGCCCTGGTGAACATCGGCGGGGCCATTCCCGGCGAGGTGGACAAGGCCCCGCTGGGCTGGCCCGGCAAAGCCACCTCGCTGTGCGTGGCCGAGAATGAAGAGGCTTCTCCGTGGCCGCCCCACCACGTCGACATGGGGTTCGACGCCGACGACGATGTGGTGACGGTGCTGGCGGTGAACGGGATGTGGCCCATCACCGACATGCACCACGAGCCCGACCAGGTGCTGCACCACGTGACCAACGGCCTGGCCATCAGCGGGCCGTGCGGGGGCCACGACGCCCCCAACCCGTTCCCGACCGTGCTGGTGATGAGCCCGGTCATCGCCGAGATGGTGGCCAGCCTTCTGCCCACCAAACAGGAATTGCGGGAGCATCTGTTTGCCGAGGCCCGGGTGCCGCTCGACTTCTACCCTCCCTATCGGCGCCAGCCCACCAGAGACGTGCTGGAGAATCTCGGCGTTGCCATTGAGAACGACCGGGTGCCGATCGTGCCCTCTCCCGACTACTTCGAGATCCTGGTGGCCGGCGGTGCGGGCGGGCTCCAGTCGGCGGGGCTGTCGTGCATGCTGGGCATGCCCACGAGTCGGCTGATCGCCGCTGGTTGAGCTTCCTCGGTTTCAGCTACCGCCGGTTGGGCGGGGTAACCGAATTGGGTCAGTGGACCTCGAGGCCGAGTTGCTCGAAGATCTCGGCCCGGCGCTGCTCGTAGGTCTCCTCGTCCATTCCCCCGGACTGGTACTTCTCGCTCAGCAGGCGGAAGTCCTCATACAGCTCGGCTTCTGACTTTCCGTTTGAAGAGGGCGCCTCAACCTCCTCGTCAAACGGGACTTCAAGCTTGCCGTGGCGGCGGGCCTGTTTGGCCGCAGCCCTCTCGCGCTTGTTCTTTTCCCGCTGTCGCTTTTGAAAGCTCTCTGATCCTCGACCCATGGCAATCCCTAGTCAGACGTTGTTTGCGCAGAAATGCCATTCTACGCCCTCCCCTGGGCTTTTTGGCACATTTCCAACCAGTTGCAATTCGCCCGCTCAGGAGATGAACCGCTCCGCGAACTGCCTGAGCGAGTCAACCGCTTTGCTGGTGCTCTCCCATGGTGTGACCACCAGTCGGTGGGCCCCGGCATCCTCCCAACGGCGCAGGTCGTCGAGCGTTTCGCAGCGGCCCTGGGCGGTGATCTCTATGTCGGGCGCACCCAGTTCGGCCAGCCGATCGGCGGCGGCCCGCACCGACTCGAAAGAGTCGCCCATGCCCATCCACCCCTGGTAGCGGGCGGCCCGGCGCAGGGCGGCGTCGGACAATCCGCCCACCAGAATCGGGGGATGGGGCTTCTGCACCGGCTTGGGCTCGAACGCCACCGGCTCGAAGTCGTAGAACTCGCCGTGGTGCTCCACCTCGGGCTCGGTCCAGAGCCGCACGCACACATCGAGCGCCTCGTCGAGGCGGCGGCCCCGGGTGCGGGGGTCCATCCCCGCGGCGGTCCACTCGTTGCGCAGCCATCCCGCTCCCACGCCGAACAGCGCCCGCCCGTTGCTGACGTGGTCCAAGGTGGCGAAACCCCGGGCGGTGGAGAAGGGGTGGCGCAGCCCGGCCAGGTACACGTACACGCCCAGGTTGATGCGGGTGGTCTGGCCGGCCAGGTAAGAGAGAAAGGACGGGGCGTCGTACACCGGCACCGTGGCCGGCACGTTGGGATGTTCGACGTCGCCCAGCGAGCCCTCCATCTCCACCGGGAACACCAGATGGTCGGCGATCCAGCACGACTCGAACCCGGCCTCGTCGGCGGCCTGGGCCACCTCTACCCATGCCCCCGGGTGCAGCGAGATAAAGGGAAACCCGAACTTCACCCTCAGAAAACTAGCGGTCGCCGTACGATGGCTAACCACGCCTGAAACAGGAGAGGGATCCTGGACCGCAAATTCGCCGCCGCCACCATGAACAGCCTGGGCCTTGACGCCGACGCTCGGCTGCTGGCGGTGTGCGCCGGCATTGAGGACTGGGAGTTGCTGTCGTCCCTGGGTTTCACCGATGTGGTGGTGTCCAATCTCGACGAGGCGTTCGCCCCGCTGGTGCCCGACGGGGCGTGGTCGTTCCAGGACGCCCAGTCGCTGACCTTTGAGGATCGCTCGTTCGACTGGGTGTTCGTCTCTGAGGGGCTGCACCACTGCCGCTCCCCCCACCGGGCGCTGGGGGAGATGTACCGGGTGTGCCGGGAGGGGATCGTGGCCATTGAAGCCCGCGACAGCGCGCTGATGCGGCTGGCGGTTCGGGTGGGCATGGCGGATGCCTACGAGCTGGCCGCCGTTACCGACCAGGGATTCCGCACCGGCGGACTGGACAACACCAGCGTGCCCAACCACGTGTATCGCTGGACCGAGGCTGAAGTGGAGAAGACCCTGCGGTCATACGACCCCACCGGCGAGCCCCGGATCGAGTTCCGCCATGGCCTGCGCCTTCCCACCGCCGAGGCCACCGGCCGCCGCCGGCGGCTGGCCGGGATGCTCGCCAAACCCGCCCTGGCTGCGCTGTGCACCGTGTTCAAGCGCCAGTCCAACCAGCTGGCGATCATCGCCCGCCGCCCCACCGAGCTCTACCCCTGGCTCCACCGAGTAGAGGGCCAGGTCCGGTTCAACCCCGACTACTCGAACTAGCCCCTCTCGGGGGGCGAGCCCGCTCCCAGGCCGCCGTCGGCGGCGTAGTCGCCTCCGGTGCAGTAAGAGGCCTGGTCGGAGGCCAGCCACACCACCAGGTCGGCCACCTCTCCGAGTTCGGCCATGCGCCGCAGCGGCACGGTGGCGCCGTAATGGCGCTCGTAGTCTTCGTCTTCCCATCCCGGTCGACGGGTCATAGCGGTGCGCAGCGCACCGGGCACCACCGCGTTCACCCGGATGCCGGAGTCGGCCAGCTCCAAGGCCGCCGTGCGGGTGAGCCCCCGAATGCCCCACTTGGAGGTGGAGTAGGCCGGCATCCCCACCGTGCCCTCGAAGGCGCTGGGCGAGCTCAGGTTCACGATCGACCCTCCCCCGCCCGACGCCATGATTGGCGCCGCGGCTCGGATGCCCAAGAAGGTGCCCACCAGGTTGGTATCGATCACCTTGCGGAATTCCGCAGGATCGCAGTCCAAAATGGGGACCACCCGGGTGATCGCCGCATTGTTGACCAAGATGTCCAGGCGGCCATCGGCGGCGGCCGCATCCACCGCAGCGGCCCATTGCTCGGCATCGGTCACGTCCAACTCTGTGAAGCCTGCCCCGGCCTCAGCAGCAGCCACGGCCCCGTCGTCCACCCGCTTGTCCGCCGCCGTCACCCGGGCCCCGGCGGCCACCATGCGCCGCACGATCTCGGCGCCCAGCCCCCGGGCCGCGCCGGTGACCAGCGCCACCTTGCCCTCTAACGTCTTTGACATCTCCGTCATAGGGGGAACAGGCTACGCCGTTATGAGAAGTCGGCCGGTGTGAGCAAGCCCGCATCCACCTACACCGGTCGCAAATTGGGCGAACGGGAGTTCATCCTCTTCATCGCCATGATCAGCGCCGTGTCGGCACTGGCCATCGACACCCTGCTCCCGGCGTTCTCGGAGATGCGGGATGCGTTCAACCTGCCGGAGGACTCCACCGGCCTGTCGCTCACCATCACGCTGTTCTTCGTGGGCTCGGGTATCGGCAACCTGGTTTACGGCCCGATGGCCGACGCTCTCGGTCGCAAGAGGATCCTCATCGGCAGCATGGTGCTGTACGGCCTGGCATCGCTCATGGCCACCCTGTCGGTGTCGCTGGGCATGCTCTATGTGAGCCGCTTCATCTGGGGTTTCGCGGCGGCCGGCCCCCGCACCGCCGCCCAGGCCATCGTGCGCGACTACTACTCCGGAGACGCCATGGCCCGGGTGATGACCCTGGTTATGGCGGTGTTCTTCTGGGCCCCGGTGGCCGGGCCGCCGCTGGGCAAGGGCCTGGTGGAGCTGGGCTCGTGGCGGTATGTGATGGCCTTCAGCGTGTTCACCGCCGTGGTGATCGTGGCGTGGTCGCTGCGGTTGGAGGAGACACTGAAGCCCGAGCACCGGCGACCGCTGACCTTTCGCTCGACGATGGCCGGCTTCCGGTCGGTCACCACCCACCCGGTGACGCTGGGCTACACGCTGGCCACCATGTTCTGCGCCGGCGCCTTTTTCTCGTTCTTGGCGAGCTCCGAGCTGATCTTTGACGACGTCTTCGATCAGGAGCGCTGGTTCGTCCCTTACTTCTCGATCATGGCTGCGGGCATGGGCATGGTGACGCTGCTCAATAACCGGGCGTTGCACCGATTCCGGGCCCGCTCGGTGGCGCTCGGGGCGGGCTGTCTACAGATCTGTGCCGCGGCAACCATGCTGGGTCTGGCCCTGGCCGCCGGAGGCCGGCCGCACTTTGTTCTTTGGATCACCATCTTCAGCCTGGCCAACGCCTGCATGGTGGCGTTCTTCCCCCTGGGCCAGAGCCTGGCGCTCGAGCCTATGGGTGAGATGGCCGGTACCGCCGCCGCCGTGCTCGGCTTCACCATGGCCATGCTCGGCGCCGGCCTCGCTGCCATCATCGACCAGGCCATCAGCGGCTCGGTCACCCCCGCCGCCGTCGGCTACCTCGCCTACGGCACCGCCGCCCTAACCTGCCAACTCTTCGCCGTCCACCACCAGCGAAAACACGCGATGGCCCCCCGTACGGGAATCGAAGCCGGTTGATCAGCTAGGACTTCAATCACAAGATCGCAGACCCGCCAGACCCGTGACCCGTCAGGCCGGAGGAACTCCGGTCAAATTGCAATCGGACAGCAGGCCGCCGTCGATCACGATGGCCTGGCCGGTGATGGCCGAGGACTCATCTGAGGCCAGAAACAGCACCAAGTCGGCGATCTCTTCGGGCTTGATGATCCGGCCCAATGCGTGCATGTCGGAGATCTCCTCGTGGGTCTTGAGGCCGATGCCCAGCACCGCGTCGTACATCGGCGTCTCCACGACGCCAGGGCAGATGGCGTTGACCCGGATGTTCTTGCGCCCCCATTCCACCGCCGCGGTGCGGGTCAGGTTGATGAGTCCCGCCTTGGCCGTGCAGTAGGGGGCGTTGCCCGGCGAGGCCACCACGCCGTAGATCGACGAAGTGCTGATGATGGAGCCGCCGCCTTGGGCGGCCATGTGGGGAATGGCAGCTTTCATTCCGTACATGGCGGCAGTGAGCATCACCCGCAGGCTGGCATCCCAGCCCTCGGGGTCGAGCTCGGGGATGTAGCCCCCGGTGCTGGTTGCGGCGTTGTTGAACAGCACATCGATGCGGCCGAACTCCGACACCGCCCGCTCCACCGCGGCGGTCACCTCGTCCAGCGAGCTCACATCGCAGTGCTGGTACACCGCCCGGGCGCCGCTCTCGGTCAACTCGGCCACCAGCTTCTCGCCCGCCTCGTCCACCAAATCGACCCCCACCACCGCAGCGCCCTCCCCGGCCAGCCGGCGCAGCGTAGCCATGCCAATACCCCCGCTAGCCCCAGTTACCACTGCGACTCTTCCGTCCATCCGGCCCATCGGTTGCTCCGTTTCCTGTGTCGCCTATGAATCGGCGCCAGTCTCGCGCGCCAAAACCGCATTGCATACGGTCGCAAGCTCATCCGCAGATTTGGCACCCCGTACGGGAATGGGGCCACGGCTGGTTCTGTTATATCGCTAGCAACCGTGTGCGATCAGTTGGCATTCTCTGGAGCATGCCTGAGCGTCGCCGCGAGCAGCACGTGCGGAAGGGTAGTTCTGCAATCGATTTCCTGATTGGCAAAGGGCGGTTGGAATCGGTATCTGAGGAAGGGGGAGACAAGGCCGCTGATCGGATGATTCACGACGCGTCGAAGCGGCTTCGTTCGGCGCGTAGCCTTCTCGATTCGGACAGCGGGTCGGCATTCGCGCTGGCGTACGACGCGTATCGAATGGCAGCGGACTCACTCTTGGCTCGGCAATGTCTTCGGGCCACAGGTGGCGATGGCTCGCATAGGACCGTCGAGGAAGCGGTCTCGAGCCAATTCGGCGATGAGATACCAGCGTTCTCAAAGCCGAACTTCGAGCAGTTCCGCCAGATGCGAAACGCCACGCAATACCCGGATTTCGAATCGCCCGAGGTGACAGACAGTGATGCTCAGTGGGCGGTCGGCCTTGCGGATGATGCTGTGTCAGGGGCAAAGGGTCTCATGAGCTCTGTGGGACTGGGTCCTTACCACGCGGCTTCTTGATCTCAATAGCAACCACTGGGCGGTCGGTGACGGTCGCGTGGAAGCCGCCTGACCCGTCTTGCAGCCACCCAGCGTCTCGGATGACGACGTTGACTGGACGCCCCAGACGCCCCTCGACGCCACTGAGCGCTTCGTAGAGTTCTGCCCGGTCGGGTTCGCCCAGCACCAGCACGTCAATGTCATGGACAGGCCGCTTGCCCGCGACACCGTGTAAGCGAGCGGCCCACGAGCCGAACACATACGCAGCGTCGATCCCGTCGACGCCTTCCAGCGTCTCGGCGAGCACATGCGGTGGCCCGAACGCTTTGACCAACAGGTCAGACAGGCTGTCGTAGTAGGGGCTGTCGGTGTCTGCCCGCACGAACCTTGTGTTGCCCAATCGGCGGCTGGTGATGATGCCAGCCGCCTCCGCACGCTCGACTTCGCGATGCACCGAGCTGAGCGGTACCCCGACACGGTGGGCCAGCTCACTCATGCTGGTTTCCCGCTCTGGGTCGCACAACAGAAACGCCAGCACTTCACCTTGCTGGCGCGATCGCAGGATGGGAAGCAGGCTCGGAGCCGACCTAGTTTCCATAAATTAGAAACTATATCCCGTTCAATGGAAGTTGACTAACGACGTGCCCGCGAGACGCCGCTGGAGGGTCCGGCAGCAGAGAAAAGCAATGGCACCCCGTACGGGATTCGAACCCGTGTTACCAGATTGAGAATCTGGCGTCCTAGGCCTCTAGACGAACGGGGCAGGAACGCTGCAGTGTACCGGCTTCTCTCGGGATCGGGCGACCTGAATGGGGAGCACTCCTGGCCCTAGCGGAGATCGCGCCAAGCCCATTTGGCACCCGACAAGAGAAGTTCAGGGTCGCCGGTCCACAGGGTTGCTTCGTGGTTGACGGCGGTGGCATCGGCGAACGCATCGGCATAGCCCATTGAATGGTCGACTTTGATGCGCGCCGCATCCATGACCCGACCAGCAGTGGGAACCTCACCCCACCCGCTGATCGGACACGAGGTGACCCTTCGCGTCACGGGTCCCGAATGCTGTCTCATCGACCATGGCGTCCCTCGCTATCACTCGTTGGTCAGATGTCCTGGACTTCAAAGTCGGGGGCCTCGGTGGGGGCGACCTTGCGAAGCAGGTCGACGGACTTCCGGAGTCCTTCGAATCGGGAGAGATTTATGTCCTCGTGTTCGATCGATAGCCAACCGTCGTAGCCGGCCATGCGCAATCGGTAGCAGAAGTCACGCCACCACCGCTCATTGTGGCCGTAGCCGAGAGTGATGTACCACCACGAGCGGTTCGACAGATCCTCGAGCGAGCCGTTCTCGAGGAGCGTCCGGGTCCCGACCTTCGCCGGGTTGATGTAAGTGTCCTTGGCGTGCACGTGGTAGGTCGCTTCGCCGAGCAAGTCGATCGCCTGGAGAGGATCACCGCCCATCCACATCATGTGGCTCGGGTCGAGATTGGCACCCACAGTTGGGCCGATCTCATCGCGTAGACGCAAAAGGGTCGGCGCGTTGAAGACGAGCTGGTTGCCATGGAGTTCGACGGCGATGCGCTCGACGCCCTCGCGGTTGGCGAGCTCGACGAGATCGGCCCAGTACGGCAATGCCACCTCCTCCCACTGGTATCGCAGGATGGTCTGCGTCTCGGGTGGCCATGACGACACCACCCAATTCGGCATGAGGTCGCCCGGCGCGCCCGCGGGTAACCCCGACATGCACACGACGGTCTCGACACCAAGCGCACCGGCGAGGCGCACGGTGTCGTGCAGGCATGCCGACTGGCGCTCGCCACCGGTCGGATGGAGTTGGTTGCCGTTGGCGTTCAACGCGAACAGCTCCAGGCCGCGGGCGTCGACGCGTCGTAGCAGATCCTTACGGGCAGCCTCGTCAGCGAGCAGGTTGCTCAAGTCGCAGTGCGGTGCCGACGACCAGTTGCCGGTGTTCAGCTCGATGCCGGCCACATCCAGTTGCGAGAGTGTGTCGAGCAGTTCGTCGAACGGCAGGTGAGCCAGGGAGTCGGTGACGCAGCCGATTCTCATGAGCCGGCTCCGAGCACGCGGTTCTCGGTCTCCTCGACCGTGACAGTGCGGCGCTCCTCCAGGGAGAGGTAGGCAGCCTCGGCGAGCAACAACGCCCGGTAGCCGTCGACCCCGGTGGGTTCAGGTGGCGCGTCGAACCGCAGCACCTCCACAAAGCGTCCCCATTCGAGGGCGTAGGACTCGGCGTAGCGATCTTTGAAGAAGAACTTCGGATTGTCCCTTTCGCTGCCTCCGGCCGTCTCGATCGAGAACATCGACTTCGGAATGTTGTCGGTGCGGGCCGTCCCGGTCGACCCGTGGACCTCAACCCGCTGGTCGTAGCCGGCGCAGCAACGGCGGCTGTTGGTGATGACTGCGATCTTGCCCGACGCCGTCTGCATCGAGAGCGACGCGGTGTCGACATCTCCGATATCGGCAATGTCTTGGGAGACGAGGGTCGCAGCGGTTGCGCTGACGGTGATCGGCTCCTCGCCGAGGAGGTACCTGACCATGTCGAAGTCGTGGATAGTCATATCGCGGAACATCCCGCCCGAGACCTTCAGATACTCGATCGGGAGGCCCCCGTCGGGATCCTTCGACACGACTGTGACCAACTCGATGTCGCCCAGCTCACCAGTGGCGGCCCGGCGGCGCACCTCGGCCACGCCCGGGTCGAATCGCCGGTTGAACCCGACGAACAATGGAAGTTCAGAGCCAGTGATGGCGTCGAGAACCGAGCGGACCCGCTTGATGTCGAGGTCGATCGGCTTCTCGGCAAACACGGCCTTGCCGGCGCCGATGCCACTCTCGATCAGCTCGGCGTGGGTGTTGGTGCTCGAGCATATGACAATGGCGTGGACGCCGGGATCGCCCAGTGCAGTCCCCTCGTCGACGTGCTCGGCGCCCGTGCGGGCAACCAGAGCCTGGGCTGCGGAATCGACGGGGTCAACCACGTACCGCAGCCTGGTGTCGGGATGATCGACGATGTTCGCGGCGTGCACGGTACCGATCCGCCCGGCCCCGAACAAGGCGACGGAGAGTTCAGCCATCACTTATCGACTTCTTCCGCTATCGCCCACTGCGCCTTGCGGAGATGGTCGTCCTCGGTGGCGTTGATGCCCATGGGGTGCTCCATTTCGTGTTCGGGTGAGTCACAACTTGATCAGCCTCTTGAGGGACACCGATGGGTCGGCGAGTGTTTCAGCATCGGGCCGGCTGCCTGCCGCGATCAGCATCTCTGCAAGGCGGATGTCCTTGGCGGTGGAGATACCGGGGCCGACGCCGCTGGCGGCAACGAGCCGGCCGTCGGGCGCGAGGGCGAATCGAATCTGGCTGCCATCGCCGCCGTCACGCACCACCGACAACGCTGCCTCGTCGGCGAGTCCCGCATGCTGGAGCCCGAAGTCGTACTGATCGGACCAGAACCAGGGCACCGCAGAGTGCTGCTCATCGCCGCCGAGCATGTTCGCGGCCGCGACCTCGGCCTGATCGTGAGCGTTGCGCCAGCTCTCGAGCCGGATCCTCCGGCCCCCGTACAGCGGATGAGGAAATGAGCAACAGTCTCCGGCCGCGAAGATCACCGGGTCGTCGGTGCGAAGACGATCGTCCACCGCGATGCCGTTCTCGCACGTGAGCCCACTGGCTTGGGCCAACTCCACGTTGGGTGTGGCGCCGACTCCGGCGATGACCACGTCGGCCGTGATTGGCTTGTCGAATCCCCCTACCCCGA
Source organism: Acidimicrobiia bacterium (assembly GCA_022825005.1). Taxonomy (GTDB): domain Bacteria; phylum Actinomycetota; class Acidimicrobiia; order Acidimicrobiales; family Bin134; genus Poriferisocius. The sequence continues at coordinate 46,488 of JAJDYU010000024.1, read as the reverse complement.
CCGCGAACCTGCCGCCAAGTCTGGTGATGTCGGTAGGTACGACGCCACACAGCACCTCGACGCCCTCGTCGGCGTGGCGTTTGACCAGCACGTCGGCCATCTCGGCTGGAAGGGCGCGGCCGAGCGCTCGCGGCGCGGCCTCCAGCACGGCGACATCGCATCCCAACTGACTCGCCGAGGCGGCGACCTCCAGCCCGATGAGGCCCGCTCCTATGACGACTACGGAGCGTCCGGGACCAAGCCGGGAGCGGAGTGCCCTCGCGTCGTCGATCGTCCGCAAGGTGAGCGCAAACTCGCCACCGGCGATCGGCAATGTTCGTGCACGCGCTCCGGTCGCGAGTAGGAGACGGTCGTACGTCACCTCTTCGCGGTCGGATAGGACGGCAAGCCTTCTGTCGCGGTCCAAAGACTCGACCGCAGTTCCCGCGATCAGTTCGACGCCGAGCTCTGCCAGCCGTGTCGCGGACAGCACTTCCACTTGACTGATCTCATCGTCGACCAAAGCCGCCTTCGAAAGCGGCGGACGCTCGTAGGGTGCGTGCGGTTCGTCGCCAATCATGGCGATCTCGCCGGTGAAGCCTTGCTCGCGCAGCACTCGGGCCACTCGTGCCGCGCACTCTCCCGCGCCCACCAGCACGATTCGCTCGACGCTGTCGGTCGCCGCCATGTCAACCAAGGTCGATGTACACCGAACCGCCCTCAACCTTGACGGGATAGGTCCTCAGATTCTCGCAGATCGGTGCGCCTTGGCCCTCGCCGGTGGTGTAGTCGAAGCGGCCGTTGTGCTTCGGGCACTCGATGATGTTGTCCATAATCAAACCGTCGGTGAGGAGGAACGCCTCGTGGGTGCAGAGACCGTCGGTAGCGAAGTAGTCATCAGCGGGTGACCGGTACACGGCGTAGTCGTGCCCGTCGATCGCCACCGGGATCACGTCCTCGCTGTCGACGTCGTCGGCATTGCAGGCTTTAGTCCAGTTGCTCATGGTGATGCGTTCTCATAGTGATGTGTCGTTCTCCGGGCCGACCCGGCGCTCCAATCTCGGAGGGGGTTTGATCCAGACCAGACCGATCCCTCGCAGACCCCTACGTGGATTGGGCGCCGGCAGCAACGAGACGGGCGAGTTCGGCCTCAAGCTCCCCCATAGCCTCGCCACCGGCCATCAAGTCGGTGATCTCCTCTCGAGTCCGGTCGCCCTTGGCGAAGTCATCGGCCTTCTCGCCGTGGATGAGAATGGCGAAATGGTCACCGACGGTCATGGCATGGGTGACATTGTGGGTGACCAGTACCACGGCCAGGCCTCTGAGCTTCGCCTCCATGATGATCCGCAGGACGTGGGCCGCCTCCTTGACACCCAGGGCCGCAGTCGGCTCGTCCAGGATGAGCACCTTGGCGCCGAAGTAGACCGCCCGGGCGATGGCGGACACCTGCCGCTCACCACCTGACAGGCTGCCAACGAGTCGATTGCCGTCGGAGACGCGGGTGATTCCCATCGCCTGCATCTCACGGACGACGATCTCGTTCGCCGACTTGCGGTCGAACCACTTGAACGGGCCCCAGCCCTTGGTCGGCTCGAGGCCGACGAAGAACGAACGTTCGAGGCTCATGAGCTCGAAGGTTCCGCCGAACTGGTGCACCGTGGAGATGCCCAGGTCCGCCGCGTCGCGAGGGCTCTTGAAGACCCGCTCTTCGCCCTGGATCTTCATCGTGCCCGAACTGGGCTGATGAAAGCCGGAGAGGATCTTGATCAGCGTGGACTTCCCGGCACCGTTGTCGCCGAGAAGGCAGAGGACCTCACCTTCATGGACCTCCAGCGACACCTCGTCGAGGGCGGCGTAGCCGCCAAAGACTTTGGACATGTTCTCGACGCTAATGTAGGGCGTTCGGTCTTCAGACAACGGTCGCCTCCTTAGTTGGTTGCCGGCTCGGTCGAAGTCTGCGAATCGGTCCGCCTGCCCGTGCTCAAGGACTCATCCTTCTTGTCTCCGGAGGAGAGTGCCAGTCGGCGGAAGGTGTTGTTGGTCAGAACGGCAATCAGCAGGAGCACGCCGAGGATCAGCGAAGACCAGTCGGAATCCCACCCGGTGGAGTAGATGCCCTGGGAGACAATGGCAAAGGTCATCGTTCCGAAGATCACACCTATCGGCGAACCGTAGCCGCCGGTCAGCAATACTCCGCCGACGACTACCGCAATGATCGAGAAGAAGACGTAGGACTGCCCGGCCGACACCTGAGCACTCCCGAATAGTGCGACCTGGGTGACACCGAGCAGCGACGCGCCGAAACCGGAGCCCATGAAGAGAAGGATGGTCGTCCGCTCGACCGGGACACCTGCGGCCCGCGCCGAGGTCTCGTCGCCGCCGATAGCGAAGACCCAGTTCCCGAACTTCGTCTTGTAGAGGATCCACGACACGATGAGAGCCATGATCACCCAGAGGATGATCGCATTCTCGTACGTCCTCCAGATCCGTCACCCGAAGGTCTCCCTCACGAATGAGTCCACCTCGACGGGCACGAGCACGGTGCTGGTCGTGAGCCTGGTGATGCCGAAAACGAGGCCCCGGAGGGCGAACAGCATCGCCAGCGTCACGATGAACGACGACAGCTTGGTCTTAGTGATGATCAAGCCGTTGAGGAACCCGAAGAATGTTCCGACCGCCAGGCCGGCGGGCAAACCGACGTAGTCGGGAAGGTCGTAGTGGCCGGTGAGGATGGCATAAGTCATCGCTCCTGCGGCGAGGATGGAGCCGACGGAGAGATCGAGGTGTCCCGCGACCATCACCAGAGCGACGGGCAGAGCGATTAGTCCGAGTTCAGCCGCCACGTTGAGCCAGCCGGCGGTCACCAACGCACTGGTGAAAGTCGGCCAACCGAAGTACCCGAAGAACACGAATACGAACAGCGTGCCGACGAAGGCCGCGAACTCAGGTCGCCGGGCGAGGTTCTTCAGGTTCAGCACGATCGATCTCCTTCATCCATGGATGTCGATCTCCTCACTGAACGGATGCGGTGAGGGGTGAGCCATGGCTATCACGACCCACCCCTCACAGGCATCTTCATAGTGCGTGATGGGCCATGACCTCGGCCCATCCCCTACAGCACGGAGATCAGCGCTGACCCGAGTCCACGGCCAGCTGGACCGTCGCGACATTGTCGGCGGTGATCAGCGCAGGACCGGTCAGGATGACGTTAGTCGCCGGCAGGATGGCGTACTGGTCGTAGTACCAGGCGTGCGACACAGCGTACCAGCCCTGGAGCCAACCCTGCTGGTCGATGGCGAACAGCGCCTCACCACTCGCGATCCGGTCGAGGATGTTGGCGGAGACGTCCCACGAGCCTTGCGCGACGTGGTCGGCGCCCATCGACGACAGGGCCTCGGCGACAGCATCGGCGTCGGCCGCCGAGCCGGTCATGATGGCGTCGATGCCCGAGTTCTCCGCTAGCTTGGCCTGGACGGCGGCGGAGATCGCAGCCGCGTCACCAAAGTTCTCGGCCGGCAGGATGAGCTCCTCGGTCTCGAGACCGGCAGCACTGGCGGCCTCGATGGCACCGCCGCAGCGCTGCTGCCAGTTCACCGCGCCGGGCTGGGTGTTGACGCACAGCAGGCTCGTGCCACCGCCGTCGGCGTGGGCCTGACCGGCCGCAAGGCCGGCCTTGTACTCGTCAGTGCCGAAGTACCCGAGAGCGTCGATTGTACCATCCTCGAGCAGAGGCAGACCGGAGTTGTACATGAACACGTTGACACCGGCGTTGATCGCAGCCGCAAGAGCCGGGGCCTGAGCAGCACCGTCCCAGACGGGTACCGCGAGCGCCGTGCAGTTCTGGGCGACCGCCTGCTCGATCAGCTTGACCATGTCGGGACCGATGTTGTCGTAGTTCGGCAACGCGATCCAGGTGAAGTTGCTGCCAGCAGCCTCGACGGCTGCACCGGCGGCGTCGGCGCCGTTTTTCACAACGCTGAAGAACGCGTCAGCACCACCGATAGCGCAGATCTCGCGCTCCCCGGCGCCGCCGGCTTCGCCACCCTGGGTGACATCGACCTCTTCGGCGGCAGCGGCAGCGCCGTCGTCGGCGGCAGCGCCATCGGCCGTAGTGTCACCGGCGTCCGTAACACCACCGTCGGAGGAGCTGTCATCCCCGCAGGCACCAGCCAGCAGCACAATCGCTGCCAAGATCGCCAACAGCTTGAGAAAGGTGGAAGATGCCAACAAGCGACCGCCCTCCACCGGGACCATTGATTTCATTTGCGGATTTCCTTTCGGTAGCCCGGCCCCCCTCTGGATGCCGGTCGCGTGTTCTGACGAACAGTCGTACAGTCTCTACTGAAATGTACGCGTCGTCAAGAAGTTTGTTATGACATTTATACATTCTTGGCCGATGCCGCCAAAAGTCATCGGTACCGCCTTGGCCGTCGTTGCGTCGCTCCTCCTGTGGGGCTGCGGTACCCACGGGGCTGAACTGCGAGCGGTCGGCATCCGCGCTGAAGGCTGTGGGGCGGGAGCCAGGAAGGGAAGTGGGCTCGTTGTCGCGGCCGGTGTCGTCTTGACATCGGCCCACGTGGTGGCCGGTGCAAACACCATCACGGTCCGGATGGATGCCGACACCGAGGCAGCCGCGACCGTCGTCGGTTTCGACCCGTTCATGGACCTGGCCTACCTGCGCACACCGGCCGAAGCCGCAGCTGACGCGATCGAACCCTCAATCTCAAGTGATCACGTCGAGCCGGGCTCGTTAGGCCACGCGCTGGTGTTTCGAGACGGGGCACCAATCGAACTCGATGTGGAGGTCCGGCGGAGAGTCCGGATCAACACCGAGGACATCTATGTGGAGGGTGACATCACCAGACCGGGCTTTGAGCTCACGGCTGACATCGAGCTGGGAGACTCGGGCGGCGCCGTCTACGTCGACGGCGAGATCATAGGTGTGCTGTGGGCGCGCACACGTGGCTTCGACGACGACGGGTCGTATGCCATCGACGTCAGCCGAGCACGCGAACTCATCGACACGCAACTCGCGACCGGTGAACTCGGTCCAGCGGTCGACGCATCGCGCTGCAGCTGACACCAGCGACTTGATGGGGCGCGACACCCTGCGACCCAGCGATTACGGTTTAGCACTGTGACGGCCGAAGTGCGCCAGATCGTGATCGTGGGCTCAGGGGACTGCGGCACGCGCGCCGCGTTGGGATTGCGCGAGCTGGGTTTCGACGGCAAAGTGGTGCTGGTCGGCGAGGAGCACGAGGAGCCGTACGAGCGGCCTGTTCTCTCGAAGGGGCTCCTGGCGGGAAGCGACGGCGAGTTGCGCCGCATTGCCACTCGCGAAGCGTTGGCAGAGGCTGGCATCGAGTGGATCTCAGGAACCAGGGCAGTCCGCATCAACTCCGACTTCCGCACCACCACCCTAGTAGAAGGCCGAGAGATCCGCTACGACCGCCTGCTGTTGTGCACAGGCTCGAGGGCAAGGCAGCTTCCCGTGCCCGGACATCAAGACGTATACACGGTGCGCAGCGCCGCCGACGCGGCACAACTCCGCTCCTCGCTGGTCGCCGGAGCGCGCGTCTTGGTCATGGGAGGAGGATTCATAGGGCTAGAGGTGGCCGCTAGCGCGGTGGGCCGGGGATGCGAAGTGACAGTGGTCGAATTCGCGCACAAGCTCATGGCTCGCGTCGTCCCAAGCCCGGTGGCCCGCGTGCTGCATGACCGGCATGTGACGGAGGGTGTCGACATGAGGCTGGGCGTCAGCTGCGTCAGCGTGGAACGCATGAACGGCACACTCTTGACATACCTCGACGATGGTTCGGTCGCAGAGGCAGACCTGGTCGTAGCCGGAGTCGGCGCGATCCCCAACACAGAGTTGGCCGCCACCGCGGGGCTGCCGATCTCGAACGGGATCGCCGTGGACCAGCACTTGCGCACCGCCGACGCTGTGATCTACGCAGCGGGTGATTGCTGCTCGGTGCCACATCCCCTCTATGGGGGCTCGCGCATACGGCTCGAATCCTGGAACAACGCGCTCGCCCAGGCAAAGGTCGCTGCCATCAACTTGCTGGACGGTTCAGCCGGATATGACGCCGTTCCGTCGTTCTGGTCAGACCAATACGACCTCACCTTGCATGTCAAGGGACTCCATGGCGCTGCCACAAGGCTGGTGTCCCGGCGCCGACGAGACGGCAACGAAGTCCACTTCGGGATTGACGATCAGGGCAGAGTCGTGTGCGCTAGCTGCGTCGCCACCGGCAATGCGCTTGGCCGCGAGATGCTGCTGGCTGATCGGCTAATTGCCCAACAGGCAACGCCGCCTGCGCCGGCCCTGTCTGACCCTGACACCGACCTGCGGTCGTTGCTCCGGTGAGAGGGCGGGCGATCAGGCATCTCTCGGTTTGCAAGCCGGCGAGGCGCTGATACTCAACCCTCGACCACTGTGAGTTCGAGTGTGTAGTCCGTGCCGTCGTAGATCTGTTGCGACACGTTGATCCTGGTGCCGGAGGTGTCTTGCACCACGGCTTCGACCGCAAGCAGCGGGGCACCTGGTGCCAGTCCAAGTAGTGAAGCGTCGACCGGGTTCGCGATCTGGGCCGTTACCCGACGGGTCGCCGAATGGGGCCAGACTCCTCGCAACCGGAGTTGCTGATTGAGGCCTCCAGTCATGAGATCCTGGCTGGTGATGTTCCCGAACGCCGACACGGTGACCCAGTCGCGCAAGATCGCCAACCGGCGACCGCCCACGTGACGGCAACGTTCCACGTACACCACCTGACTCCCGGGCGGCAGGTCGAGCCCTTCTGCGACGGAGTCGTCGGCAACTACCCGGTCGTTAGCCAGGATGGTCGTGCCTGGCACCTGGCCCCTAGCCACCAAGTCGTCGAAGTGGCTTCCAAGCCGGTGCGGGCGCGGAATCTGGTCGTTGACGACTTGAGTCCCTACTCCTCGGCGGCGAACCAGCAGTCCGGACTCCACCAATTCGCCGATGGCTCGCCGCAGCGTCAGGCGCGAGACGTTCCAACGCTCCGCCAAGGCGATCTCATTCTCGATGAAGGCGCCCCTCACCAGACGCCCGTCGGCAATCGCTCGCTCAAGCTCCCGTGCGAGTTGGTGATAGAGAGGAACGGGTAGGTTTCGGTCGACCAGGATTTCGAGGCCCTCAGCCACAGCCATCCCGGGATATTACCCCGCATGGTTTTCCGCGAAGGGCTTAGTCAGGGCGCTCGGCTAGATAACGCCTACTCGGCGCCGCATCCAAACCCGCGGGACTCCCGGCAACCACCCTCCGGGAGCCCCACGGACTGGCGTACTTCGGCCTACGACATACTTGGAGGAGAGTAGGATGTCAATATGTATATACAAATTGCCAATCCGCGGCCGATAGACCAAACTGCCCGCGAATTTGCGTCGGCGTAAACGCGCCGAATGACACAGAGGCGGGCGTCGCCTCGGACCCTGCCACCGCCAGGAAAGGACTCCGGATGAACCGAACCCGCCCGACCGTGGCCGACCTGAGGGCCAACAAGCACGTGCGCCAGATGACCATGGTGCACATCGAGGACCTTGATGAGGCCCGAGCCTGCGCCACAGCTGGAATCGATCTCCTGTCGATCGAAGAGCCGATCTGGAACCCCGAGATGCGGGAGGCCGCGGGCGACTGCTTCGTACAGGTAGGCCTCCTTTATGGACTCAACGCCACAACCGACGACTACCTGAGGGCTGCCCACAGTGCGATGCTGATCGGAGGAGACTGCTGCTACTGCGCAGCAGGCACGCGCACCATCCAGGAGCTGGCCCATCATGGTGTTCCCGTCGTGGGCCATGTAGGTCTCATCCCGTCTAAGCGCACTTGGACCGGGGGTTTCAAGGCCGTAGGCAAGACACTGGAGACGGCCCGATTGGTCTGGCAGCAGGTCAAGGAACTGGAGAACGCGGGGGCTATCGCCGCCGAGATCGAGGTAGTGCCCGAAGCGATCGCCGCCGAGATTTCCAAGCGAACGTCGCTGCTGCTATTCTCAATGGGCGCAGGGGCCGGGTGCGACGCTCAATACCTATTCTCGACCGACATCCTCGGTTACTCCGACTGGTGGACTCCCCGGCACTCGAAGCAGTACCGTGATTTCAGAACCGAATATCAGCGCATGCAGGACGAGCGGACCGCGGCGTTCGCCGAGTTCATCGCGGATGTCGAGTCGGGTGCCTACCCCGAGCAGAAGCACAATGTCAGCGTGTCAGAGGACGTCCTAGCGGGATTCCTCGACTTCCTAGGTTCAGCCAGCTGAAAGACGGCAAGATGGGCAAACGAGCAAGGCGGGACTACGGGCTGCTCGGCGAAGACGGTCGGCTGGCGGCAGAAGCGGGACTGGCCAACGCCGAGTGGTACCGCAGCCCCGTCGACCGGAAACGGATGAAGGAGCTGATGCGGCGGTCGGACGGACTGGCCATCGTGTACACGCTCGTCTGGCTCGTACTCATCGCTGGTTTGGGGGTGCTGGCCATACTGACGTGGCTGAGTTGGTGGTCGATCGTGATCCTGGTGCCCTACGGCATGCTGTGGGCTCTGGGCGGCGACTCACGCTGCCACGAAGCCGGGCACGGTACGGCATTCAAGACCCGATGGATGAACGAGACCGTCTACTGGATCGGCTGCTTCATGACATTGCGGGAACCCGTCGTGCGACGCTGGGATCACGCGAGGCACCACACCGACACCATCATCGTCGGGCGGGACCGGGAGATCATCGAAGAGCGGCCACCCCGTCTCGCCCATCTGTTCCTCCTCGTCACCGGCCTTCCGATGGTCCTTCCCCAGGTGTGGGGAATGCTGCGCCACACCTTCGGACACATCGCGGCGGATGAGAAGCTGCTCATCCCCAAGTCTGAGTGGCCCGAGATGATCCGTCAGTCTCGGCAGATTCTGGCTATCCACGCAGCGCTCATAGCCCTGTCGGTCTGGCTCGGAACACTTCTGCCCGTGGTGCTGACATCGTTCGCGACGCTGTATGGCGCATGGTTCATCTTCTATCTGGGCCTGACGCAGCACGTCGGGCTGGCCGAGGATGTGACCGACTTCCGACTCAATACGCGCACCGTCCGTATGAACCCGATGTTCCGATTCATATACTGGAACATGCACTACCACCTTGAACACCACATGTATCCGATGGTGCCGTTCCACGCTCTCCGCGACCTCCACGAAGAGATCAAGCACGACTGCCCCCCGCCCTACAGCAGCACTCTCAGTGTGTACACACGCGAGATCATCCCGGTGCTGCGTCGCCAGATGAAGGATCCGTCCTACTATGTCCAGCGCCCGCTGCCGGCCGCCTGAGAAAACGACTCGGCGAACCGCGGATATGACCCCCAAGAACACACCTGGCACCTCAGTTGCAGTCGGAATCGTCGGGACCGGGTGGTGGGCCGATACGATGTACATGCAGGCCCTACGAACCCAGCCCGACGCGGCTGTCGTAGCCATCTGCGGCTCCGACACGCGACGCACGGCGGCCTTTGCTGACAAACACGGCATACAGCACAAATACACCGACCCTGTTGAGATGTTCCACAGCGGCCATGTAGACGCGGTGATCGTCTCCACTCACAACAGCACTCACTACAGCCATACGCTGGCGGCCCTCGACGCCGGGCTGCATGTGCTTTGCGAGAAGCCGCTAGCCGCTACCTACACGGAGGCCAAGGAAATGGCCGACAGGGCCCGGCAGACCGGCGCGACAACCATGGTGCCATTCACCTACCGCAACATGCCGGTGCCCCGGTTCGTGAAGCGGCTGCTTGACGAAGACTTCATCGGGCGCCCTCACCGGCTCGACTTGCGCTACTGGACCGGCTACGCCCGCAGTGGCGAGTACCTGTGGCGCCTTGACCCCGAACTAGCCGGTCCTTCGGGAGTCCTGGGAGACCTGGGATCGCACTGGATCGACATGGCCCGGTGGTTCTTCGGGGAGATCGAAGCGGTCACCTGTGTGACCTCTCGTCAAATCGACAGGGCCCCCCGCCCCGACCGCATCGACTACGAGCCCAGCGACGACGGTGCCAGCCTCGTGCTCGAGTTCAGCAGCGGCGCTCACGGCGTGATCGTGGTGTCGGCCGTGTGCTACGAGGACTCGGAGTTCGGACAGCGCCACCAGTTCGACCTGCACGGTCGCAACGGCACCATCCACGCCCTCAACGACTGGAAGGACCGCCAACAGGTCCTCGCGGCCCGAGACGGTGGCGAACTCGAGGATCAGCCCATCCCCGCCGACATCTGGGGCGGCGCAGCGCGCTCACCGGTGGGCCAGACGTTCCGGGACGTTTTCCGCACTTCCGATGTGCTGGCCCGCGCCTGGGTGTCCGCCATCCGTGACGGCCGACGCGTAGAACCCGATTTCGACACCGGTGCGGCGGTTCAACGAGTAGTCGACGCGGCCGAACTCAGCGCGCGCCAGGCTCGTCGAATAACGGTCGGCGAGATTGCTTGAGACGATGTAATGCAGGCCGCGAGGTCGAGAACACTTTGGGGAGGCGGGGCGCGGTGCTTGTGGAAGGCGTTCGGGGATGCGGCTAGACCTGGAAGGCGCGGAATTTTGCCCGCAGCGAGGTCCGACTGGACGACGAGGCCGCGCTGCTGTCGTCGTCTGATCCTGCAGAGGTGCTGAAGGGCCCCACTCCTCGGCTGCTGGACGAATGGCAGAACGCTCCGCGTCTGTGGAGCAGGGTGCGCCGGGAGTGTAATGACCGTCCCGGGCCCGGCCAATTCATCCTCACCGGCTCGGCCGTCCCACAAGACGACGTGACCCGCCATACGGGTACCGGCCGCATCGGCCGGGTGCTGCTGCGGCCGTTCTCGCTGTGGGAGACGGGGGAATCGAACGGAGCGGCGTCGCTGAAGAAGATGTTAGAAGGCAACTCTTCGGAAGGAGGCCAAGCGGCACTTCGTAGACCCCTCTTTGGCCGTCGGCATGATGTGAGCCACCCACGAGCGCCTGCTATCGGACCCCAAGGCCTTCGGTGCTCTGTTCGAGTCGCTTCGCCCCCATCACCGCGCTCGGCCCATGATGGGACCACCGCGGAATTGCGCTCCGCTGCGCGGACGTCTCCGCCGACGAGCTCAGCCCGCTTCACGCCAACGTGAGATTGGCGACGTGATCAACGATGCGTGCGATGACGGTGGGAATCAGGGCGGACCGGAGAGGATACGGGCAATGACCGAGATTTAGGACGAAGCCTCCGATCGCCACTGGAGGATCTTCGCCGAAGTCCCGAGCTCTGCGATTCCGCGAGTTTTCTGGGCCATCGCGGCCATAGACGCCGAGGACATCCGGATGCTGCTGGACTACGGTGCGTTCTCCGGCCCATCGCGTCTCGGGCCGACAGCTGACGCGATAGCCCGCAGCACTGCGCGCGCCTGCACCCTGCCGTCACTACCCACGCCTCAACGACCCCCTGCTCCTGGGGCAGATCAAGGGCGGCATCCAGGCGATGCTGCTCGGGCACCGAGTTCTGGAGCGTTACTCAAAGTAATAACGCAACTCTAACTCTCAGACGTTTCCGAGTTCAGAGGCCATTTCTTGGTCTGGCAGTGGCACTTCAAAACTACGGGCGGGCTTGGTAGATGATGTTGGCGTTGGACTCGGTGACTCGCTCGAAGCTGGAGTAGCCGGCGGCGGCGAAGACCTCTCGCATGGCGGCTTCGCCGGCTTGTGCACCCATTCCCAGACCGACCGGCTGGGCCAAAGAACACGGGACTCAAAACACGGCCGACGCCCCATATGAGGTGGCGGCCATGGGGTTCTCGGTCAGGTTGCGGACGTGGCCGTCGAGGGCGAACGGCTCCACCATGAGCACCGAGCCGCCCTCGGCCAGCTGGTTGCGGGCGTGGGCGGCGATTCCCACCGGGTCGCCCATGTCGTGCAGACAGTCGAGGAAGAAGATCACGTCGTAGGCGCCCTGGTAGCCCTTGGAGTCGGCCACTTCGAAGGATGCGTTGGTCAGCCCGGCGTTGGCGGCCAGTTCTCTGGCCTGGTCGATGGAGGGGCCGTGGAAGTCGAACCCGGTGAAGTGCGACTCGGGGTAGGCCGAGGCCAGGATCTGCACCGAGTCGCCGCAGCCGCAGCCCACGTCGGCGGCGGTAGCCCCGGCCTTGAGCAGTTCGTCGATGCCATCGGCGGCGGGGATCCACTCGTTGGCCAGGTACATCTCGTACTGAGGCCGGAAGAACCGGGCGGTGGAGGTGAACAGGCTGGGATGGTGCTCGCCCCAGGCCAAACCGCCGTCGCCCCGGAAGGCGTTGAGGATGTCGTCCATGTCGGCGAACATGGCCCGGAACATGCCGATGCCCCCGGCCAAGAATGCGGGACTCACCTCCCAGGCCAGCACCGCGGCGGCCTCATCGGAGAGCTTGAACGTGACATCATCGTCGCCCTGACCGTCGATCTCCACCAACTCGACGGCGGCCTGCTGGCGCAGCCACTCGGTGACCAGGCGGGGATTGCAGCCGGTAGCTTCGGCCAGAGCGTCCGCGGTCATCGGCCCCGCCCCCGCCATGGCCTGATACAGGCCCAGCTCGTCGCCGATGTGGACCATGGCCATGGTGGTGGCCCCGGCCATGTGGGTGGCCACCTCCCCAGCTATCTCGGTTACCCGCTCAATGTCGATGTCCATGTCAGTTCCTTCGCGGTGATGTACCGGCTGGAACTCTAGGCGGTTGGGCTAAGTGGAATAGCGGCCAGTAGTGCGGCGCTTCCAGCCGGCAGCGCCAATGTTGCCGCCGTCCACATGGATGGTGGAGCCGGTCACAAATCGGGACATGTCCCCGGCCAGATACACGATCGAGGCGGCGCAGTCGTGAACCGAGCCGCCCTCCAACCACGGCTGGGGGGCCAACTGCGATCTCTCGTCGGTGCTCTCGTCGCCGAGCATGCGCTCGCCCTCGGTGGGGATCACATCTGGGGCAATGCAGTTGACCCGGATGCCGGCCGGCGCCAACTCCAGCGACAGGCTCATGGTCAGGTTGGCCTGGGCCGCCTTCATCGCCGAGTAGATGGAGAAGCCGGGACCGGCCCGATGGGCCTCGATGGAGGTGACGTTGATGATCGACCCGCCGTCGCTCATCAGCGGAATACAGCCCCGGATGAAGCCGGTGACCTGGGTGAAGTTCTCGGCGATGAGCGCGGCTTCGCCTTTGGGGTTGATGTCGGCAAACGGAGAGTTGAACGTGCCCCCGGCGTTGTTCACCAGCACGTCCACCCGGCCGTAGGCCTCGCCCACCTCGGCCAGCCAGGCGTCTCGGGGCTCGGGATGGCGCACGTCGAACAGCCCGGTCACACAGCGGCGACCCAGCGCCTCCACCGCGGCGGCAGTGCGGGCCATGTCGTCGGCCTCCCGGTCGCAAATGGCCAGATCGGCTCCGAAGCGAGCCAGCGCCACCGCGGTGGCCGCTCCGATGCCCCGTGCGCCCCCGGTAACGATGGCTACCTTGTTTGTGAGCAGCACGCTGGACGGATCCAGGATGTTGTCATCGCTCCAAATAGGAGGCTTATCGCTCTCGAGGCCGCCCAAAGTCCATTCCCAATCAGTCATACTCCCACCCCCACTGCGGAGCCGATTCCAAATGTGACCCCTGCGGCCACAGCGACGAAGAGCAGGTGGCGTAGCGCGCCCCGCAGGATCGACCGGCTAGTGGCCAGCGCCAGTGCACCGCCCACCATCACGGCTCCGACTGCACCGAGGATAACCGATGCCACGATTGCACCGTTACCGCCGGTGAAGAACCAAGGCAACAGCGGCAGAAGAGCGCCAAGAGCGAAGGATATGAACGAGGACATGGCCGCAAAGAGCGGGTTGCCCAACTCGTTGGGATCGATACCCATCTCTTCTCGGGCGTGGACCTCCAGAGCCTTCTCAGGGTCATCCATGATGTTGGTGGCCATCTCCCGGGCCATATCGGGGTCTACGCCCCGGGATTCGTATATTTCGGCCAGCTCCTCAACTTCGTGCTGTGGATTGTGGGTGTGCTCCCGGCGCTCCATATCCAGCTCCCGTTCCAACAGCTCCCTTTGGGCCTGCATGGACAGGTACTCTCCGGCGCCCATCGAAATTGCCCCCCCTATGAGGCCTGCGATCCCGACCAGCTGTACGAGCCCTTGTCCCGACGTGCCCCCGGCAAATCCCAAGATGATCGCCACGTTGGACACCAGACCATCGCTCACCCCAAACACCGCCGCCCGATACCCGCCCCGGGTCACATTGCGGTGATGCCCCTCGCCCAAATGCCCCGAACCACTGGGCTTTCTTGCAAACACAACCTCAACCTACCGTTTGGAGGGGCGCATTGGCGGTGTATGGTAGAAAAATAAATTCAGTTCTACCATGAGAGAATTTCAATGAGTCTCAATATCAAGAATGAAGAGACGTGCCGACTGGCCAGCGAGTTGGCCAATCTCACCGGCGAAACCATGACCGGCGCCATCACGGTGGCCCTGCGAGAACGCCTCGAACGCGAACAGCGCAGCCGCAGTGTTGAAGAACGCATGCAAGCGATGGAGGCCATTGCGGAGCGCTGTTCCAAGCTTCTTCGTCCGGGACCATCAGCAGTGGAACACGGCGGCTTCTTGTATGACGAGCATGGACTGCCGAAGTGATTCTGGACACGTCGGCCCTCCTGGCCATCCTCTTCGAGGAGCCCGACGCCGAGGACTATAGGAGAGCGATTGCGGGTGCCGAGCGCTGCCTCATGTCGGTTGCGAATTTCTTTGAGACCTCCATGGTGCTGGAAGCTCGTACCGGTATCGCCGGTGGCCATGAACTCGACCTCTTCATCGAAGAGGTTCCAATACTGCTCGTAGCGGTCACGCCTGAGCATGCCCAAGCCGCTCGCCGCGCCTGGCGGCTGTTCGGGAAGGGCAACCACCCCGCGGCCCTGAACTTCGGCGACTGTTTTTCCTACGCCCTGGCCAAGGAGACTCGGGAACCACTTCTGTTCAAGGGCAACGATTTCGCACTGACCGACGTCAAGGCTGCGTAGTCCGGCGGGTAACCCACGATCAGGCCGCGCCTCGGGGGGCCAGTACTTCCTGTTCGTCGCCGTCGGCGTGCACAACCCAATTGTCGCCTTGTCGGATCAGTTCGGCATTGCCCACGCTCAGGTCGTCGCCCGCTCTGACCCAACTCGCCGCTTGGCTCATGGCCACTTCTACTAGTCCCGCCCGACCTGCGGCCAGGGCCTCGGCTGCGGCTCGGCACGCCACCAAACCGGCGATTGGGTCAGCGGCCGCGTCGCCGACGAACCAGGGCAGTCCTCCAGCCGGGTCTTGTAGCCAAAGGCCCCCGCTCACCGCGGCGTCGTCGCCGAAACCGGCTCGGTTGTCGCCGTGGCCGGAGATCGACACCCACACGAGCCCGGCGCTCTCGGCCACCTCCAGGGGGTGGAAACCCCAGTTGGCCCACACCCGGGGCCGCAAGCCGTCCACCACCACGGCCGATTCCCGGCACAGATCCTGGAACCGGCGGCGTCCGTCCTCGGACCCCAGGTCGACGACCGTTTCCTGCTTGCCCTGGTTCAACCGCTCGTAGAACGCTGGCGAGCCATATCGGGCGCCGTCGGGTCGGCCTGGTGCCTCTACCTTCAGCACTTCGAATCCGAAGCCGCCCAGCAGCGAGGCGCACAGCGGCCCGGCCCAAAGCGAGCTCACGTCCAGCACCTTCTTGCAGCCTGATTCCGCCGATCCGACATCAGTGAACGAACAGGATTTGGCCGGTGGCGAAGGTCGGGTGGCCTCTCCCACCGCCAAGCCCAGCCATTCGGCCCGCTCCAACAGTTCGGCCATCGGCTTGTCCCGCACCTCCGTGGCCACGACGGCCCACACATCGCTCCCACCCGGATCATCGACCTCCAACCAGGCGGGGACCGCTTCGGTGTCACTGGTCCGGGCCAGCGACACCGCCAACACGCCGTCGGCTGCCGCCACCATGCGGCATGCGCCCCCCACCGACACCGAGCCCCTTCGACCACGGCCCACCAGTGCCGCCCGCTCTCCTAGGAAACCTGCGGCGTCGCTCCTCAGCGGCTGGCCGCGCAGCCCCGCAATGTCGCTAACCACGCCGTCGAGCCGCTCCACCCAGCGCCCCGAGGCCACCGCCGGAGGCCCGTGCTCGGGTCCGCTCAGGCCCATCAGGCCCGACTCGGCCCAAACCAACGCCGGATGGCGGCCGCTCAAGGTTGACTCCATCACTAACGCAGTTTGTACCTGTTGAGTCTGACGGGAAAAGATTGGAGGACATCTTTCGGGAGGTAGGGATGGACCTGAAACCGGGTAGCCGCCTCAAGAGCTCGGTATGCGATACCGAGCTCATCGTGGTCAAAGCACCAAGCGGCGACGTGGACATCACTTGTGGCGGCGCGCCGATGGCCGATCCGGCCGACGCGGAGCGCAATGGCGAGGTTGCCGCCGGTGCTGGCGACGGCACCGCGCTGGGCAAGCGCTATGTGAACGAAGACGAGTCCCTCGAGGTTCTGTGCACCAAACCGGGAGACGGCTCTTTGGCGCTGGGAGGCACCGCCCTCAGCCTGAAAGAGGCCAAGCCCCTTCCCGCCTCCGACTAGTCAGGCCATAGCGACATAGCCCCATGAATCTGATGATGCTGCTGGAGATGGCCTCCAGCGGGTTCGGCGACCGCACCGCGGTTGGATCCCAAGGGCGGGGTCTCACCTACGAGCAGCTCTTCCAGCGGGCCGGGGCCACCGCCATGCGCTTCCGGGAGGCGGAGATCGACCGGGTCAGCATGGTGGACGTCAGCAGCGAGGCCCTGCCTATCGCCCTGTTCGGCTCGGCCTGGGCCGGGGTGCCGTTCGTCCCCCTCAACTACCGCCTGACCGTACCCGAGCTGCGCCACTTGGCCGCCGAGGTCGCTCCGTCGGTCACGGTGTGCAACGACGACGCGGTGGCCGCCATCGGCGACCTCGACGGCGTGAGAGCTGTTGTTCGCCCCGACTTCTTGGCCCAGTGGGCCGAGGGAACCGCGCCCGACAGCGATTGGAACGTGGATCCCGAGGAGATCGCCATCCTCCTCTACACCAGCGGCACCACGGGGGCCCCCAAGGCCGCGGTGCTGCGCCACCGGCATCTGGTGTCGTACATCATCGGCTCGGTGGAATTTATGGGGGCGGCCGAAGACGAGGCCACCCTGGTGTCGGTGCCGCCCTACCACGTGGCTGGCATGGCCGCGATCTTGAGCTCGGTGTACGCCGGGCGCCGCATCGTGCAACTGCCCAACTTCGACCCCGCCGACTGGGTGAACCTGGTGCGGGACGAGGGGGTCACCCACGCCATGGTGGTGCCCACCATGCTGGCCCGCATCGTGGACCATATGGAGGAAATCGGAGGCGGGCTCCCCTCGCTGCGGGCACTCTCCTATGGCGGCGGCAAGATGCCCGCTCCGGTCATCGCCCGGGCCCTCGACGTGCTGCCCTGGGCTAACTTCGTGAACGCCTACGGCCTGACCGAGACCAGCTCCACCGTGGCGGTGCTCGGCCCCGAGGAACACCGCGAGGCCCATCGCTCCGACGATCCCGCCGTGCGGGCCCGGCTCGGCTCGGCAGGACGGCCGCTGCCCGCCATCGAGGTGGACATCCGCGACGAGGAGGGCAACCCGGTTGCCACCGGCACCTCCGGGGAGATCTGGGTGCGGGGCGAACAGGTATCGGGCGAGTACCTGGGACGAAACTCCCGGGTGACCCCCGACGGCTGGTTCCCCACCAACGACGGAGGCTCGCTCGATGCCGACGGCTATCTGTTCGTGGAAGGCCGCATCGACGACATCATCGTGCGGGGCGGCGAGAACATCTCCCCCGGCGAGATCGAAGACGTGCTGTTGAGCCACCCGACGGTGGCCGACGCTGCCGCCGTCGGCGTGCCCGACGAGCAGTGGGGCGAAGCGGTGGCCGCGGTTGTGGTACCGGCCAAGGGTCAATCCGTTGACATCGCCGAGCTCCAAGAGTTCGTGAAGTCCCAGATGCGGTCGTCGCGCACCCCTGATCGCATCGAGGTGCGTGATGAGCTGCCCTACAACGAGACCGGCAAGCTCCTGCGCCGGATCCTGCGCGAAGAGCTCGCCGAAAGCCGCTGATTCCCTCCCGCGCTAGTCTGCGGTCACTCAGTAATGGCTGCGCCAATCCAGACCACGGGCCTGGCTGAGGCCCTCGAGCTCCTGTCCCACCCCTATGCCGGGGAGGACTTGGGTCTGGCTGACTGCCCGGTGGTCCTAGTTGAGCTCACCGCCGCCGACATCTCCCAATGGCCTGACGAAGAGACGGCCGATCTGGTCAAGGGCACCCCGGCAGTGATGGCCGCCGTCGTGCCAACCGACCTCGACTCCGCCGACGCTGCCAAGCTGGCCGAGCACTGCGCCGCCTTCGATATCGTGCTGGCCCCCGGCTACCTCCCTGTCCCGGTGGCTGTGCCCGCCGGCGAAATCGAGCAGGTTGCCGCCGCAGCCACAGCATCGCCGGCCGCGGCGGTGGCTCTGGTGCAACTGCTGCGTCTGAGCGAAGGCCGAACTACCGCCGATGGGCTGGTGGCTGAGTCGCTGGCCTACTCCACCCTCCAGTCCAGCCCCCAGTTCCAGGGGTGGCTGGCCAGCCAGCCTGCTCGGCTAGTTCCCAACAACCCCGAGCCCGCTGTGCGGGCCGAGCGCGCTGATTCCACCCTGCGGCTCACCCTGAACCGGCCCGAGCGCCACAACGCCTTCAGCGCCGAGATGCGCGACGGGCTGGTCGAGCAGCTCCGGGCCGCGTGGGCCGACCCCAGCCTGGACGGCATCGTGCTCGACGGCGCCGGGCCCACGTTCTGCTCCGGGGGCGACCTGGCCGAGTTCGGCACCACCCCCGACCCCGGCACCGCCCATCGGGTCCGCTCGGTGCGCAGCGCTGCCTTCTGGATCGACCGGCTGGCGGCCAAGACCCGGGTGAAGGTCCACGGCACCTGCGTGGGGGCGGGCGTGGAACTGCCCGCCTACGCCCACGACGTGTGTGCCCACCCCGACACCACCTTTCGCCTGCCCGAGGTGGCCATGGGCCTGGTGCCCGGCGCAGGCGGCACCGTGAGCATCGCCCGGCGCATCGGCCGCCAGCGCCTGTGCTACTTCGCCCTCACCAACACCGAGATCGACACCGCCACCGCCCTGGCCTGGGGCCTCATCGACCGCATCGAGGGCTAGCCGCTAAAACAGGCTGGGGATGCCGAGTTCGGTGCCTCCGGTCACGGGGAGGGTGGCGCCGGTGATGTAGGCGGCTTTGGGGGAAGCGAGGAAGAAGATGGCGTGGGCCACGTCTTCGGGCTCGCCCATGCGGCCCAGCGGGTAGCGGCGGCCGAAGTCGTCCTTTTCCTCGGGAGTCATCGAGGCGGTGAGGTGCATGGTGTCGATGGGGCCGGGGGCCACTGCGTTGACTCGCACGTTGGGGGCGTATTCGGCGGCCAAGTCTCTGGTCATGGCGATCACCCCGGCCTTGGCCGAGGCGTAAGCCACATGGGGGGTGGTGAACCGCAGGGCGGCGATGGAAGCCACGTTCACCACGCTGCCACCAGCCTCGGCCAGCGCGGGATAGGCCCGGCGGATCAGCAGGAAGAACGAGCGCAGGTTGGTGGAGAGCTGGTCGTCCCACTCGTCGGGGGTGATCTCGGAGGTGGGTTTGAGCACCCAGACCCCGGCATTGTTCACCAGCACATCGAGTCGGCCGAACGCATCCAGAGTGTCGTCGATGATCGCATGGGCTTCATGGGTGTCGCCCACGTCGCCGCCCAGCCGAAGCGACAGGCCCTCCGCCGCTTCCAGGGCATCAACATCGCGATCGGCACCCACCACCACTGCTCCGGCGTTGGCAAATTGGGCCGCGGTGGCCCGGCCGATCCCCCGAGCAGCGCCGGTGACGATCACCACCTTGTCAGCGAACTCGGTCATGTCGCTGCTGCTACAAACGCTCGATGATGGTGACGTTGGCTTGGCCGCCGCCCTCGCACATGGTTTGCAGCCCGTATCGGCCGCCGGTGCGCTCCAGCTCGTTCAACAGGGTGGTCATGAGCCGGGCCCCAGTAGCTCCCAGCGGATGGCCCAAAGCGATGGCCCCGCCGTTTACGTTGACCTTCTCGTGGGGCACGTCGTGCTCGCCCATCCAGGCCAGTACCACCGAGGCGAAGGCCTCATTGCACTCGAACAGGTCGATGTCGTCGATGGTCATGCCGGTTCGGGCCAAGGCGTACTCGGTGGCCGGGATGGGGCCGGTGAGCATGTAGATGGGGTCGGCACCCCGCACCGACAGGTGGTGGAAACGGGCCCGGGGTTTCAATCCGTGATCGGCCACCGCCTGTTCCCCGCAGATCAACATGGCGCAGCCCGCGTCGGAGATCTGGCTGGACACCGCCGCGGTCAGCCGCCCGCCCTCGATCAGGGTGGACAAGCCGGCCATCTTCTCCAGCGTGGTCCCCCGGCGAATGCCCTCGTCAAACTCCAAGCCGGCCAGGGGAAGGATCTCGTTTTGGAACCGGCCCTCGTCGGTGGCGGTGGCGGCCCGCTCGTGGCTGGCCAGCGCGAACTCCTCCATCTGCTCCCGGCTGATGTCCCAGTGCTCGGCGATCATCTCGGCCCCCCGGAACTGCGACACTTCCTGGGTGCCGTAGCGGTCCACCCAGCCGTCGGAGCCGGTGAATGGGTCGGGATCAGTCACCCCCACATGCTCGGCAACGGTCATGGCCGCGCCGATGGGGATCATGCTCATGTTCTGCACCCCGCCGGCCACCACCATGTCGTTAACGCCGGCCATCACCGCCTGGGCTGCGAAGTGGACGGCCTGCTGGGCCGATCCGCACTGGCGGTCGATGGTGGTACCGGGCACATGCTCGGGCAGTCCGGCAGCCAGCCAAGCGGTGCGGGCGATGTCGCCGGCTTGGGGGCCAAGAGCGTCCACACAGCCATACATCACATCGTCGACCGCAGCCGGGTCGACACCGGTGCGATCGAGAAGCCCGAGAATGGGATGGGCGCCCAGATCCGCCGGGTGGATCTCCGAGAGGCTGCCGCCCCGTCGTCCCACCGGAGTGCGGACCGCGTCGATGATGTATGCCTCAGCCATGGCTGCTCCTTGTTTCCCTTGTAGAAATCATCGCGGCTCTCGGGGCAATCCGAGAACCCGCTCGCCGATGATGTTCCGCTGAATCTCGTTCGATCCGGCATATATGGTGTGGGATCTGCTGTACAGGAACGTGCGCTGCCAGGAGTCCAGCGAGTAGTCCTCGCCATCGTCGACAGCAACCGCCAGCGCATCCGCCCCTCGCACCCCCACCATCAGCTCGCCCAGCGAGCGGTGCCAGTTGGACCACAACAGCTTGCCAATGGACATCTCCGACCCCGGCACCCCGCCCGCGTCAACCACGGTGAGCATCCGCAGGTTGTTGTAGCGCATGATCTCCAGCGTGGCGTAGGCCTGGGCCAGCTCCTGGCGGACCACGAGATCACCGGCAGTGCCGTTGGCCCGAGCTTCGGCCAACAGGGCGTCCAGCTCTTGGCGGAAGTAGGTCTGCTGGCCCAGCGTGGACGCCCCCCGCTCGAAGGCCAGCGTGCCCATGGCCACCTCCCAACCCCGGCCCACTTCCCCCACCACCAGATCGGCGTCGGTCACCGCATCGTCGAAGAAGACCTCGTTGAACTCGGTTCCGCCGGTGATCTGGACGATGGGGCGGATCTCGATCCCCGGCTGGTCCATCGGTACCAGCAGGTAGGAGAGCCCGGCGTGGCGGTCAGAGTCGGGGTCGGTGCGGCACACCACGAAACACCAGTCGGAATACTGGGCCAGCGATGTCCAGATCTTCTGGCCGTTCACCACCCAGCGATCACCGTCGAGCATCGCTTTGGTGCCCACATTGGCCAAATCCGAACCGGCGTTGGGTTCGGAATAGCCCTGGCACCAGAACTCATCGCCCGACAAAATCGGGGGCACAAACCGCTCCTGCTGCTCGGGCGTGCCGTAGGCCACCAACGTCGGCCCCAACAGCGTGACCCCCATGTTGGGCAGCCGCCCCGGCGCCCGAGCCTCCACATATGTCTGGTGGAACAGCACCTGCTCCGACAAGCTGCACTCCCGGCCACCCAAATGAGCCGGAAAATCGATTCCCAGCCAGCCGCCGCTGGCTAGCTCGCGCTCCCAGGCGATCTGCTGTTCGGCGGGAATGTCCTCCTGGCCCATGCCGCCCCGGCCCCTCAGGCCGGCGAAGTCCCCCACCAGGTGCTCCTCCAGCCACGTGCGCACCTCGTCGCGGAAGTCCCTCTCAGAAGGGGTGAGATCAAAGTCCATCTGCCAGAAATCTACTGGCGGCTGGGTTCACTCCCCCAAGGCACAGGGGGGAATGCGGCTGGGTTCACTCCCCCAAGGCACAGGGGGGAATCAGGCTTCGTCAGCCCTCACCCGGATGGTGTGCCAGCCCGTAGCCCCGTCGGGGGCGGGGTCGCTGATCTCGGAGGTTTGGGTGGTGTTGGTGCCGTCGGTGGCCCGTACCCGCACTTGGTGCTCGCCGGGGGTGGCGTTCCAGGTAACCATCCACTGCCGCCATGAGTTGATGGTGGTCTCCCGGCTGAGCTCGGCCTCTACCCAATCCTCGTCGTCCACCTGCACCTCTACCTTTTCGATCGCCCGGCTAGGGGCCCAGGCCACGCCGGCAATGGCGGTGGGACCGGGGTCGATAGTGGAGTCCCGGCGGGGCACGTCGATGCGGGACTGGGTCTTGATCGGCCCCTCCTTCGACCAGCCGCGGGGAATCCAGTAGCCGTTGAACGCCTCCCAGGTAGTGAGCTCGATGTCGGAAAGCCACTTGGTGGCCGACACGTAGCCGTACAACCCAGCCACCACCAGCCGGGCGGGGAAGCCGTGGGAGATGGGTAGCGGCTCGCCGTTCATCTGCACGGCCACCATGGCCACTCGACCGTCGAGCGCCACCTCGGTGGGGAAGCCCGCGGTCCACCGGTCAATCGAACGGCCCACAATTTGCGTGGCCCCCGGCTGCACCCCTGCCTGGTCTAACACGGTGGCCAGCGGCACCCCCACCCACTCGGCGTTGCCCACCAGGCGTCCGCCCACGCGGTTGGACACACACGACAGGGTCACCTGCTCTCGAACCAGGCCCAGGTCGAGCAGTTCGTCGAAGCTGATCTCCACCTCCCGGTCCACCATGCCGTGAATCTGCAGCGACCAGTCCGCCGGGTCCACCTGGGGATACGAGAGGGCGGTGTCGATCAGGTAGAAGTCCTCGTTGGGAGTGATGAGCGGAGCGATCCCGGCGATGTGGTCAAAGTTGGGCTCCCGCACTGGCTCGGCGGTGACCGAGGGAGTGGGCTCAGCGGTGGCATCGGGGGTCGCCTCCGCGGTGGGATCTGCTCCGGCGGCCTCTGGCGTCGCCGTGGCAGAGCCGTCGGCCGAAGTATCCGGTTCCGAGGCCGACTCGGTGGCCCTCGGCGTGGGCCTAGCGGTGGGAGTGGCGATGCTGCGGCCCTGGAGAGCTTCGGCCACTCCCTTCCGGGCCCCCTCTACGGTGTCGCGCCGCCGCAGCCATCGGCCCAGAAGCCCCCCGGCCAACGATGCCCCGGCCATGATCCCCACTGCCCCGACGAATCGGCGCCGGTCGTTGAACCGGCCCCGGCCGACCATCGGCACCCGTCGGCCTTCGGCCGCGGCACCGGCCTCAGGGTCGGCTTCGTCCGAAGATGCGTCTGCCACCGCCAGCACATAAAGGCTCAAGAACAACGCGATGCCGAATGCCCCCGACAGCAGACCCGACATCCATCCCAAACCATCGCTGGACAGCGGGTTGCGGGCCGCGGCCCACCCGCCGACAATGGCGAAAACCACAAGACCAGCGGGCATCACCCACCAGCGCTTGCGAGAAGGCCAACCCAGCACCGCACCCAGCAGAATCGACACGATCACGATGCCCCACACCAGCGCCGGCTTCTGCGCGCTGCCCAGGGTGTCGATGGACCAGCGGGCGATGAAGCCGGGGGTGATGTCCACGATCTCCTCGGCCACCGAGACCACCAGCGACGGAATCTTGCGGCTCAGCCCCGACAGGATCTCGCTCAAGCCCAACGCTCCGCCGGCGGCCACGATGCCAGCGGAGATCGCTTGGAACGGTGAGATGGCCGCTGGCCGCGGGGCTGAGGCGGCTGCTTCGGATTCGCTCATTTGTGCCTTCCGATCAGTTTGTGGCCCGGCTGTTCATCATCCGGCTGTGTGGAACTAAGGCTATTGTGATTTTCCGCCACGTGGGCCACAAAAGGCCCACTACTTGGAGCCAGATTATGGAAATCGTGCCGATCTTCGTCTCATGACGCCGCTGGAGGCCTTGGGCGTCGATCAGCGGTGGCGGGAGTTGGCCGAGCACCACCAGGGACCGCTGGGTCGGGTGGTGCAGGTGGATCGGGGAGAGTGCGAGGTGATGACCGACGAGGGCCATTTCCGGGTCTCGTCTGATTCCCTGCGAGCCCAAGGCGATGTGGCCCCGGTTACCGGCGACTGGATCACCGTCGTGCCCGGCCCCGACGACAGCCCCGTGGTCGAGCAGGTGCTGGAGCGGCGCACGCTGGTGGTGAGGCGAGACCCCGCCGAGCACGCCCGGGCCCAGACGCTGGTGGCCAACGCCGATGTGGTGGGAGTGGTCCACGGCCTCGACCGGCGCATCAATCCGGCCCAACTAGAGCGCTTCTGCGTGGTGGGCTGGCAGTCGGGCGCGGCGGTGGCGGTGATCTTGGCCAAAGCCGACCTCCGGCGCCATCCCGATAGAGATGCGGCCAAGGCCGCCGTTCTTGCGCCGGGGGCGACGGTGGTGGTCACCGCTGCGCTGCGGGGCGAGGGACTCGATAGCCTGACCGCCCTGCTGGAAGGGGGACGGACTCTGGCGCTGCTGGGGCCATCGGGAGTGGGCAAGTCCACGCTCATAAACGCGTTGGTGGGCGACGAGGTCCAGGCCACCCAGGAAGTACGGGCTGGTGACGCCCGAGGCCGTCACACCACCATCGCCCGACGGCTCATCGCGCTGCCTAGTGGCGGGGCAATAGTGGACACGCCCGGCATCCGAGCCGTAGGGCCGTGGGATGCGTGGGAGGGGTTGGCTGCGGCCTACGCCGAGATCGACGCCCTAGACGATGAGTGCCGCTTTGCCGATGACTGCTGGCACCAGGGAGAGCCTGACTGCGCGGTGGCCAGCAACGTGGACCCTGGTCGGCTGCGGCGCTACCTGGAACTCGCCAATGAACTGGCCGACCAAGACCTAGACCTCGCCCGCCGCCGACGCGAGTAGCGAGCATCGCCAACCGCAGGGGCAAGGCCACGCGTGTCGGGCCAGACCAATTCACAGACCGACCACGGGATGCGCTAGAAAGCCCGCATGCCGAGCGCAACGCCATTAGCCAACAAGATCGCGGCCGTCACCGGTGGGGGCGGGGGAATCGGGGGAGGAATCTCCCGGTTGTTCGCCGAGGCCGGTGCCGCGGTGGTGGTCAACGACATCGATCCCGGCCTGGCCAACGCCGCGGTGGGCGACATCACCGACGCCGGGGGGCGGGCCATCGCGGTGGTGGGCGACATCACCGACGCCGATGTGGTGGCCCAGTTCCACCAGGCCGCCCTGGACTTTGGCGACGGTCAAGTGGACGTGCTGGTCAACAACGTGGGCGACTACCGGCCGGGCCGGGGCACGTTCATCCGAACTGAAGAAGCCGACTGGGATGCCCAGATCAACATCACCTTCCGCCATGTGCTGCGCTGCACCCGCGCTTTTCTGCCCACCATGGTGGAAGGGGGCGGGGGCACCATTGTGAACGTATCCACGGTGGAGGCCATGCGGGCCATGCCCGGAATAGCGGTGTATTCGGCATCCAACGCCGCCATCATCGCCTTCACTCGATCCGTCGCCCTGGAGATGGCCGAACAGAACATCCGGGTCAACTGCATCGCCCCGGACATGGCCGTCACCCTGCAAACCCCCCTCGACATGATGCTGCGGGATCGCCCCCTTGAGCAGGTGTCCCGGAACATCCCCCTGTGCCGTTTCGGCAACCCCGACGACTTCGCCGAGGTGGCCCTGTTCTTGGCCTCCGATCAGTCCCGTTTCATGACCGGCCAGACCCTCCCGGTGGACGGCGGCACCATGACCGCCCAGGGCTGGTACCGCAGAGCCAGCGGCCGCGGCTTCACCAACCTCCCCGACGCGCCTTGACCTGAGGGCAGCTCAGTCCAGGCCGTACTGGGGGAGGCGGCCGTTGGCGATCATGGTGAGGCTGCCGGTGCCGGTCTCGTCGGGATCGTCGGTGGTGACGGTGACCGGGGCGATGCGGTGCATGGGCGTGAACACCTCGCCTGAGGCCCTCACCACATCGGCGGGATGGCTCACGTCCCAGATCTCGTGCTCGACATAGGACTCGCCCCGGTACACGCCGAGGCCGAGCTCGTCGTTCCACCCGCCGCTGTAGCCCAGTCCGGCCATGTCCACCGCCGATCCCAGCGGCGCTGAACCGAGCCGCAGCGATCGCCCGTCGTCCAGGCTCACCGCCATGTCGGCCGATGAGAACCGCCGGGTGTCGGCGAAGAACTCCAACGACAGATCGGCCTCGGTCACGTGGCGGTCGACATCGGGGGCGTCCCGGTCTCGGATGAGCCCGGTGAGGTACACCCTTTCCGACCCCCGCTCCATGATCTGCACGTGGCCGGCCCGGCGGTTGGTGGAGAAGAACAAGAAGTAGAACAGCGTGCCGGCCTCGCTGTGCTGTCGGGGCGGGCCGGTCACCGGCTCGGGGATGCCCATCGACGGCCGCACTCCCCAAGAGTGGTCCCGACCGCCCCACCAGCCGTTCACTTCCAGCCCCTCGTCGCCGATGGTGATCCAGCCGTTTACCACGCCGACCTGATTGAACCGCTGGTAGTCCTGGGTCACCCGGCCCCGCTCCCGCTCCACGTGGGGCTTTTCTGTCTCGGGGGCCAGCTCGGCCCGCCACACCAGATCGCAGGCAATGGAGTGGTCGCCGGGGGCCAGGATCATCCGCAGCTCCTCCAGCGGGACCGTGGGCTCCACCCGCATCGGCCCCACCTCGGGTTCCAAGCGGGGGCGCAGCGCCCGCGACGCCCGCAGGTTGTGCTGGGTACCGCCCCGCACCATAACCACCCCGCCGTCGATCACGTTCATGTTGTTGTAGGAGCCCATGGTGAACTGCACCGCGGCCTGCCCCGCCGGGTCGTAGATCGCGAACCAGTAGCGGTCGAAGAACCGGGGGTCAGACGTGCCGACGTGTTCGAACGGCTCGGCAATCTGGTGCCACAGGGTGTCGTCAAGGGGTCCGAGCATGACTATTTCAGCCTTTCTATGGAGTCGGACAGGTAGGCCCGCACCGCCGGGGACGACTCAGACCCGCCCATGATCTCATCGGTCAGCCGGGCCCGGAGATCCCGGTGGTATTCCTCGGCGGCGGCCAGGTCGGGAACGCCGGGAACGGCTTCGTGCAGCGCCGCGGGTTCGATGCCCAAGACCTCTTCCAGCGCCCGGATGTCGGCCACCAGGTCGGGCAGTATGTGGGGCCAACGAGCGGCGGCGTTTTCGAGGGCGGCAGCCGCGTAGGTCACCTGCTCCTGGGCATAGGGGTCGGACACTTCGGGGGCGACCAACTCCACCAACACCACCCGGGCACCCTCGATCTGTTCGCTCAACGTTGGTCTCATTGCTACTCCTCATTGGTCTGGGCCAAGAGAACCTTGCCCAGTAGTCCGGTGCCCGACCACACCCGCTGGGTGCGGCCGTCGCAAAAGCTACGCACTCCGGTCATGGTGATGGCCGCCAGCTTGTAGTTGGCCAGCACTTGCCAGAACCGCAGCCTGGCCCGGTCCACGACCCGTCCGGTGCGGGCCTCATAGGCCGACACCAAGTCGTCCACCTCCCACCGTCCCGGGATCTGGTGCTCGCGCCGGCGGATCGGGTTGGTTACCCAACCCACATCTTCGGCCGGATCGCCGAGATGGACGGTCTCCCAGTCCAACAACACCTGCACCCGGTGTCCGTCGAACAGCACATTGCCCGGTTTGATGTCGCCGTGGACCACGGTGGTCTCCCCGGGCTCCGGCCGGTTGCGGCGCAGCCACTGCTCGATTTCGGCCAGCACCGGCTGGGGCTCAAGCGACTGGCGCTGCACAACCGCAGCCCACTCGTCGATTGCCGCCTCCGCCGGGTCATCCGGCACGGCCAGCACCTCGTTCAGCCCGGCACCCCGCCAATCCAAGGCATGGATCTCGATCATCAGGTCCACCATCTGCGAAGCGATGCCAACCCGGGTGTCCTCGTCGAGCTGGCTGATGCCGCCTTCCAGGATGAAGTGGTCGTTGAGCCCGTCGTAGCGGGTCATCACCATGGCGGGGCGGCCCAGTTCCGACCCGTCGGCATCCAGCCACACCACCTCGGGGGCCCGCACCGGCTGATCGTGCAGCCGCCGCAGCACCTCGTACTCCACCCTGCGGTCAGTTTCCAGCACGCTGCCCACCGGATCGCGTCGAAGAAACAACCGGCGATGGTGCGACTGGCCGCCATCTTGCCAATGCAGATCGAACGGCCAGTTCTCGCGTGATTGACCGCCGGTGGCCCGAGCCTCGCCCTCCACCCGAAGCCCGTCGACTTCGCCTAGGTGCCGCCGAATGAACCCCTCCAGCGCAATGTCAAAGTCACTGGTCATCAGCGCATCACGCTAGTAGCGCAGGGTTGAGTGGAGCTGAGCGGACTCGAACCGCCGGCCTCCTCGTTGCGAACGAGGCGCTCTAGCCAACTGAGCTACAGCCCCAAAATTTCCAGTCAAGCCTAATGGGGACCGAGTCCCGGGCCGCGATCGGAATCAGCAGTTGTCGAGGATCAGCGCTGGCCGCCGGAGGCCACATCCCAGGAGCGGGGCTGTGAATCGTCGACGCCGACAGGATTGAGTCGATCCTCGCGGGTTCTCTGGTGCTGGACCAACATCATGGCGTAGCCCAGCAGCAGGGCGTCGATCAGCAGGTGGACCACCAAGGCGAAACCGCCCAGATAGACGGCGAAGACGAAAGAGGCCAGCGCACCGACGATGAGCGTCACCAAGATGCGGCGCCGACGGCGGCGGGCGTCGATCGAAGTCCGGGGGATGCCTCGATTCGAATTCGAAGCCATCTGATTAGCGTACACCCGAGGCGGCAAGGCGATATTGGGCCGAAGGGCCACCACCGGCGCGGCGGCCATGGCGCCCCGCTCAGCCAGACGGGGATGCACAGAGCGAAGCGGTGCGCGGAAACCCATCTGGGGCGTGCGCCGCCTGATCCCAAATTGGCCGTTGCGCGCCCGGCGGATCAGAGGCGGAATCAAAAAGGCAGCCCATGCAGCTGCCAAGATCATGAGCAACACTGATGTCACCAATCTCGGGGGTCCCTTGCAGATTTAATGGTAAGCCGCAAAAGTGCGCTCACTGGTGGATGGTCGCGCCCCCAGTCATAACGGACACTATCTGAACGCTTGATGGCCAGACGCCGACGGACATTACAAGGGGATAACACTTGTTACGGTTCTACTACAGAAAGTCCACCCGCGCCACCCGGTCTACCACGGGAATTTGGGGGATGGCGCTCAGTCGTCGTAGACCGAGTCGGCATCCTCCAAACGCCGATAGGAACCGGAGCGCCCACCCGTCTTCTCCCACAGGGCGACCTCACCGATCACCATCTCTTTGTCCCGCGACTTGCACATGTCGTAGACGGTCAGCGCGGCCACCGAGCAGGCGGTGAGCGCCTCCATCTCCACCCCGGTCCGATCGACCGTTTCCACCTCGGCCTCGATCTCGATGTAGGTGTCCTCGATCCTGAAGTTGACCAGCACTGCGCCCACCAACAGGGGATGGCACAGCGGGATGAGCTCGGGCGTGCGCTTGGCTGCCTGGATGCCCGCCACTCGGGCCACCGCCAGCACGTCTCCTTTTCCTATGGCGCCCCGGGCCACGGCCGAAGCGGTGTCGGTGTTCATGAAGACCTTGGCCCGGGCGATGGCCCGGCGGTGCGTGGGATCCTTGGGGGTTACATCCACCATGCGGGCCCGGCCGAGGGGATCAAGGTGGGTGAATCCGACGTCGGACACCTCAGCCCCCGATTTGTGACATCGATCGACCGGGGCGGATGAAGTGCACCTGGTTGATGGCGTGGCCTTCCCACTTGTCCTTGACCACTCCCGAGATGACCGCGGCAATCTCCCCGTCGCTGGCCCCCGAGCGCAGCAGCTCTCGAAGGTCGTGCTCGTCCACGGCGAACAGGCAGTTGCGGAACATGCCCTCGGCGGTGAGGCGCACCCGATCGCAGCTTCCGCAGAAGGCGTCGGTCACGCTGGCGATCACCCCGAACGAGCCCTTGCCGTCGGCGTAGTGCCACACCGCGGCCGGCGAGTTGGACCGCTCAACGGGAGCCAGGGGGAACGCCTCGTCCACTGTGGCGACGATCTCGTCGAGGGTCACCACCTTGTCGTTGCTCCACGAGAGGTCGGCGTCCAGGGGCATGAACTCGATGAACCTGACCTCCACGCCCTTGTCCCGGCCGAAGCGGGCGAAGTCTGTGATCTCGTCGTCGTTGATTCCCCGCATCATCACCGCATTCACCTTCACCGGGTTCAAGCCGGCGGCCAGAGCGGCGTAGATTCCGTCGAGCACCCGGTCCAAGTCGTTCCGGCGGGTGAGCTCCTCAAACCGCTGGGGCTGGAGGGAGTCGAGGGAGATGTTGATCCGCCGCAGTCCGGCCGCGGCCAGCTTGTCGGCCAGAAGGCCCAGGGTGGCGCCATTGGTGGTAAGGGCCAGGTCGATGTCCAGGGCCGCGAGCTTCTCCACCAGCACCGGCAAGTTGGCCCGCACGGTGGGCTCCCCGCCGGTGAGGCGGATGCTGTCGATGCCGAAGTGGTCGACCATCAATCTGGCGATGCGCTCGATCTCCTCGAAGGTGAGCAGGTCTTCGCGGGGCAGCCAGTCGAGCCCGTCGGCGGGCATGCAATACGTGCAGCGGAAATTGCACCGGTCGGTAACCGAAATGCGGAGATCCCGGTGGACCCTCCCGAATCCATCGATCAGCGGCACGCTCACTCCCCCATTCTGACCGAACAGGCCGCCAAACACACCTTCGGGCCAAACACACTTTCGGGCCAAGCACTTCTTCGGAAACGCCTCTCCCCGACGAAGCTCCGATCAGCGCAGAATCAGCAGGGACACCGGATCGCCGACATCGAGGCCTTCCCCGTCGGGCACCACCGCCAGAGCATCGGCCGCGGCCATAGCCGATAGCTGGTGCGAACCCTGGCCGCCGGCTGAGCGAGCGTGGTAATGGCCGTCGGCATATTCCACCCGCACGCGGGCGAAGTGGGTCTTGCCGTCGGAGCGACGGCGCAACGGCTCGGCCACCAGCCCCATGACCGGCGGGCGATGCCATGACCCAGAGGGATGGCCCATCATCTTGCGCAGACCGGGCCGGGCGAACAGCTCGAACGACACCATGGACGACACCGGGTTGCCGGGAAGCCCGAACACCGGGATGCCCTGAACCAGACCGAAGGCCAAGGGCTTTGCCGGCTTGATGGCTACCTGCATCCAGGACATGTCGCCGATCTCGTTGAGCACCTTCTTCACGTAGTCGTAGTCGCCCATGCTCACCCCGCCCGAGGTCAAAAGGGCGTCGCACTTTTCCACCCCCGCCTGAAGGCCGGCGGAAATCTCATCCTCGTCGTCGGCCAGGCTGCCCAAATCCACCGGCTCGCATCCGGACTCGGCCAATAGCGCCAGCAGCGTGTGCCGGTTGGAATCGCGGATTTGTCCCTTCTCCAGCGGCTGCGGCCCCTCCACCAGCTCGTCGCCGGTGGACATCACCCCTACTCGGGCCTTGGGCCGCACCCTTACCTGGTACATGCCCAGGCTGGTGAGCACCCCCAGGTGCCCGGGGGTCAGAACCTCACCCGGACCGAATACCGTCTGGCCCACCGTCAGATCCTCGCCGGCCCGGCGAATGTGGTTGCCCTCGGGCACCGACTGGGCCACGGTCACCTCGGTGCCGTCGGCGCTGGTCTCGGTGAGCTCCACCATCACCACTGCGTCAGCCCCCGGCGGGATTACCGCGCCGGTCATGATGCGCGCCGCCTGCCCAGCTCCCACGGTGATATCGGGCGGCACCCCTGCGGGGATGGTTCCCGCAATGCCCAAGGTCACCGGCGCATCGGCTACATCAGCCGACCGCACCGCAAAGCCGTCCATCGCCGTGTTGTCGAACGGCGGAACCAGTTCGGGGGCCAGCACGGTCTCGGTGGTCACCAAGCCCCGAGCATCGCCAACGGCCACAGTGACCTCGTCCAGCACCTCGCACCCGGCCAGCACTCGCTCCTGAGCCTCAGCCAGTGGGATCATCACCAAAGCGCCGGTTCTTGTCTACGCCACATGCGGCGAATGTTCTCATGATGGCGAGCGATTACCACCACTGCCACCCCTATAACCACCACCACCTCCAGTGCTGGCCACCCCTGAATGGCCACCGAGGCGGGCGCTGCCGCTACCGCCACCAGCGAAGCCGCCCCAGCCCGTTTGGTGACGGCCAGAGCCACTGCCCACACCCCGATGAGGATCACGCCCACCACCGGTGTCAGCGCCAGAAGCATCCCCCCAAACGTGGCCACTCCCTTGCCCCCCTCGCGATAGCGCCCCAGCGGCACAATGTGACCCACCACCGCCGCCGCCCCACACGCCACCCCTATCAGCTGGTCACCAAAGATCAGGCCCAGCCCAGCAGCAATGAACCCCTTCCCCACATCGCTGAGCAGCACCCAAGCCGCCGGCCACCGCCCCGCCACCCGGTACACATTGCTGGCCCCCGGATTATTCGACCCCTCCCGGGTAGGATCGTGCCCCGTATACCTCCCCACCAAGAGCGCGCCCGGAAACGTCCCCCACGCATACCCGGCCAGCACAAGCCACCAAGCCCAGTCCACCCGCACATCGTAGTGAAACGGACCAGAACCCCTCAGATAGCCAAAAAACCAATCCCACCTCTATCCTTAAACCTCGTGCCCGCCTACGACTACAGCTGCCAAACCTGCGGCACCCGCTTCGAGGTCATCCAGTCGTTCTCCGAGGACACCCTCACCGTCTGCCCGCAAGCCGACTCCATCGCCAGCCCCGCGGCCTGCACCCAGCCCGGCAAGGGCCAGGTGTCCAAGGTGTTCAGCGTCCCCAGCATCACCTTCAAGGGCGACGGCTTCTACCGCAACGACAGCCGCTCGGGGGCGAAGTCGTCCACCATGGCCGGCTCGTCATCCAACGGTGACAGCTCCAACGGCCAAGGAAAATCAGATTCTACGAAGTCCGACGCGGCCAAGTCCGACAGCAGCTCATCGGAGTCGTCGGGCCGTGAGCCGGCCAAAGCCGCCTCCAGCTCATCCGACGACTAGTCGCCTGCCATGCCCGAGATCGGCGTCATCGGCGGCTCCGGTCTCTACTCCCTTCTGGATGACGCCGTAGAAGTACCGGGCGACGACGCGTTCGGAGCGCCGTCGGGGCCGCTCACCATCGGATCAGTGGACGACATCGAGGTGGTGTTTCTTGCTCGCCACGGCCCCGGCCACCGCTATCCGGCCCACAAGGTCAACTACCGGGCCAACCTGTGGGCCCTGCGCCAAGCCGGGGTAAAGGCCATCTTCGGGCCCAGCGCCTGCGGCTCGCTCCGCCCCGAGCTGGCCCCCGGCCACATCGTGGTGTGCGACCAGCTGGTCGACCGCACGTCGGGGCGGGCCGACACCTACTTCGACACCGTCACCAACCACGTCTCGCTGGCCGACCCCTACTGCGACGAGCTCCGACAAGCGCTGCTCGGTGCCGCCCGAGCCGAACAGATGACCGCCCACGACGGGGGCACCATGACGGTGATCTCCGGCCCCCGCTTCTCCACTCGGGCCGAGTCGCGCTGGTTCCGCGACAACGGCTGGGACGTGGTGGGCATGACCCAGTACCCCGAGGCCGCCCTCGCCGCCGAGCTGGGCATCTGCTACGCCACCGCCGCCCTGGTCACCGACTACGACGTGGGCCTGGAAGACGACCCCGACCTCGAGCCGGTCACCCAGGACGAGGTGTTCGCCTTCTTCGCCCAGAATCTCGACCGGATGCGGGCCGTCTTGTTCGGCGCCATTCGGGCCATCGCCCACAACCTCCCCGACTGCTCAAGTCGAACCAACGGCATCGAACCACCGCTGCCCTCATCCTGACCCTTTCCAACCGCCCCGACGAGATCACCGAACGCGCACACGGTGCTCTAGCCGCAGTAGGTCGCGATGATCGCTACCACGACCACTGTTCCAAAGAGGAGGATTGGCCCGATCAGCAACCTGGCTATCTCGCGGCCGCTCATGCTAGCCCGTTCAAATTGACATCCATATGGTCGATGGTCGGATCCATAACAAACACGATGTAAATAGCGGTTATTTAGTTTAGTGCTGGCCCGGCTGTTTTCCTCATCCCAGATTCCTTGTAGGATGAAGCGCGCTTCCCCCGCTTCGAGCATGGCAAGGGCGCGCGCCGGTGGACGCATCTGCTGACAAAGTGCACCAACCCCTCACCTGGCGGGGCTCGCTTCTGACCCGGCTGCCGGGCGGGCGGCGCAGCTATTGGCTGGTGGTGGCCGCGGCCGCCGCGGTGACCGGACTGGTGGTGGCGGCCATCGCCGTCATGGCCGGAGGCGGGCCGTCTTTGGGCGAGCTCACCCCGGTTGTAGTGGCCACCGAACCCATCGAGGCCGGACAACCGCTAAACGGGGCCAACACCGTGATCCGCCGGTATCCCGCGCTGGTGCTGCCTCCCGACGCCTTGGGTGCGCTGACCGGCGATGAGGTGGCCTCGGCTGCCTTCCATATCGGCGATGTGGTGACCACGGCCCGACTGGGGGGATTGACCATCGGGGATCGAACCGAGGTGGCGGTTCCCGCCCACACCGCCATGCCCCCGCTGGTGCCCGGCGACCGGGTGGACGTGCTGGTGACCCTGCCGATAACCGATGACAGCGGGGCCCAGTCGCAAGCCACCCTCACCGTGGCCACCGCGGCGGTGGTCACCGACAAGGCCGAGCACGCCGTGACCATCGCGGTTACCGGCCAAGAACTGCTCCCGGTGGCCTCGGCGGTGATCCAGGGCTCGGTGACGCTGGCCCTGGTGCAGGCTGGTTGAGGAGCGCCGCCGCTAGCGCACCGAGGCGGCTATGAGGCTGAGCACCAGCAGGGCCACCAAAACCCGGTACACCACGAACGGGCCGAAGCTGCGGGTGCGCACCAGGGCCAACAGCCCCTTGACCGCGGCGAAACCGGTGACGGCCGACGCTGCGGTGCCCCACGCGAACCCGGCTCGGGCATCGGCGGGGATGCCTCCCCATCCGCCGATGTCGATGAACTGGTACACGCCGGCACCGGCGATCACCGGCACGCTCATCAGCATGGCCAGGCGGGCGGCGGCCTCGCGATTGAAGCTGAGCAGGCGCCCGGCGGTGATGATCACTCCCGACCGCGAAACCCCCGGCTGAAGGGAGCAGGCCTGGGCCAGCCCCAGCCCCAGCGCGTCGCGCACACCGAACTCACCGACTTCTCGCTGCCCCGTGCGCCGGTCCGACCACCACAGCAGCACGCCGAACACCGCCAGCATCACCGCGGTGAGCCAGATCTCGTCGTCGGCCTCGTCGATCACCGATCTCAGCCCCACGCCCACCGCGGCGGCCGGAATGGTGGCCAGCACCAGCAGCCATCCCAGCCGGCCCTCGGCAGTAATCAGGGTTTGGCGCCGGGTCACCGCGGAAATCCCGTCTCGCACCAGGGCCCACACCTCTCGGCGCAGGCAGGCCACCAATCCCACCAGGGTGCCCAGGTGAAGCGCCACGTCGAACGCCTTCTTGAGATCGTCGCGGCCGTCGAAATCGCTCCAGTCGGCCAGCCAGGGAATGATCTGAAGGTGTCCGCTGGACGACACCGGCAGGAACTCGGTCAGCCCCTGGGCGATGCCCAGCAAAATGGCGTGCAGGACCGACATGGCCTCGTGGCCTGGGGCTAACCCTTAGGCACCGGACATGGTGACTTCGGCCACCACCAGCGACACCCCCGCCGAGCTCATGGGCAGCCAGGTGAGGTCGGACCCCACCGCGGCCACGTCGAGCAGCATCCGCTGGAGGGTGGAGGCGATGGTGATCTCCCTCACCGGCTCGGCCAACTCGCCGTTGCGGATTCGCAGCCCCTCAGCGCCGGTGGAGAAGTCGCCGCTCACCGGGTTCACCCCGGAGTGCAGGCCCGACACGCCCTGCACCAGCACCCCGTTGTCGATGCCGGCAATGAGCTCTTCGGGCGGCTGGTCGCCGGGTACCAGCGACAGCGCTTGGCAGCCCACGCCGGGGGTGCTGGCGTATCCCCGAACGGCTGAGCCGGTGGAGGCCGATCCTGAGCGCCGCCCGGTGTAGCTGTTGTGCAAGAACCGCTCGAGCTGGCCGACGCCGATCAGCTGGTTGCGCCGGGTGGCCAGACCCTCTCCGTCGGCGTCGGAGGCGGTGAACGCCTCCGGGTTGGTGGGATCGTCCACCAGGGTGACGATGGGCGCGGCCACTTGATCGCCCAGGCGGTCGGCGAACAGCGACCGGCCCTTCAGCACCGCCTCGCCCGACAGGGTGCTGCCGATGATGCCCAGGAACTGGGCAGTGACAAACGGGTCGAGCACCACGGTGACCCTCTCAGAAGACGGCTGGGTGGCGCCCAGCATCCGAGTGGCCCGCTCCACCGCATCTTTCGCCGCGACGGCCACATCAAGGGTGCTGGGCTCTCGGCCCACCGAGAAGCCGAATCCGGTCTGAGTCTCGTCGCCCTCCGAGGCCAGCGAGTAGGCGGTGAGGTAGCAGGAGGTGTCCCGGCCCGTGCTGCGGATTCCGGTGGTGGTGGCAATGGCATCAGCGCTCAGGGCATCGCCGTAGTCGGCCGACTCCACCCCCACAATGCGGGGATCGCCGGCCTGCACCAACCGCTCCAGTTCCAGGGCCATGTCGATCTTGGCCTCGGTACCGAACTCCAGCAGGGCCTCGTTGTAGAGGTCGAGTTCCGGGGGCTCCACCCCGTCGGGCTCGGCCAGTCCGAAGAACTCGTCGGGGGAGCCGAACACTGTGTTGTCGCGGGCCTCGGCCAGGGTCTCTTCCAGAACCTCGGGATCGAGGGTGCCGGCGTGGGCAAATCCCTGGCGGCCGTCGGCAATCACCCGGATGCCCACCCCTTGCGACTCGGCCACCGACAGCGACTCGATCTCGCCCTCGTAGACCCGCACCTCGGTCTCCTGGCTGTGGCCGACCACCGCCTCGATCTGCTCGCCGTCGCGGCCCCAGCCCACGATGCGCTCGGCGATTTCCAGCAGTTCCTCAGGATTCACGCCACAACCTCGTAGATGATCGGCCTCGGTGGGCGGGGGTCACGCCGCGGTTCCGCCGATGGTCATCGACGCCACCCGAAGGGTGGGGGTTCCGTCGCCCACCGGAACGCCCTGGCCGTCTTTGCCGCAGGTGCCCGGCGATCCCATGGCGAAGTCGTTGCCCAGCACCTCGATGCCGGCCAGAACCTCGGGGCCGTTGCCGATGAGATTGCCCTCCCGGATGGGGGGGCCGATTTGGCCGTTCTCAATCAGGTAGGCCTCGCTCATGCCGAAGACGAAGTCGCCGGTGGCGGTGTTCACCTGGCCGCCGCCCAGGTGGGCCACATATACGCCGCGGTCGGTGGCGGCGATGATGTCTTGGGGATCATCGGTTCCGTTGGCCAGATAGGTGTTGGTCATCCGCACCATGGGCAGGTGCTGGTAGCTCTGGCGGCGGCCGTTGCCCGAGCTGTCCCGGCCCTCCTTGCGGGCCCGGAGCAGATCCCACATGTAGTCGGTGAGCACGCCGTTCTCGATGAGCACGTTGCGCTGGGCGGGCCGGCCCTCGTCGTCGATGGCGTAGGCCCCCCACTCCCGGGCCATGGTCCCGTCGTCGATGAGGGTGACCTCGGGGTGGGCCACCTGCTCGCCTACCCGGTTGCGGAACACCGACGCCTGCTTGGCCACCAAGTCGGCCTCCAGGCCGTGTCCGCAGGCCTCGTGGAACAGCACACCGCCGCCTCCGGGGCCGATCACCACCGGCATCGAGCCGCTGGGCGCCGGCTGGGCGGCCAGCTTGGTGAGCGCCCGATTGGCCGCGGTGCGAGCCAGCTCATCCACCTCGTACTCGTCGAACAGCTCGAATCCGATGGGGCGGCCCACGCTCTCGAACCCGGTCTGCATGCCGGTGTCGCCCATAGCCACGCACGACACCGCGAACCGGGTGCGCACCTGGTCGTCGCCGGCCAGCAGCCCGTCGCTGTTGGCCACCAGGATTCGGCGACGCCCGTCGGCGTAGCGGGCCGACACCTGGGTGATGGCCGAGCCCGCTGCTCGGGCGGCCTCGTCGGCCCGGCCCAAGAGCTCCACCTTGGTGGCTTTGGCCACGGTCTCGGGCAGCACCTCGATTTCGTTGGGCGCCGGGGCGTCCACCCGGCTGAGCGCCACGATCTGGTGGCCGCCCCCGCCGCCTCGTGCGGCCGCCGCCGCGGCCCGAGCCGCTTTGGCCATACCGGCCTCGCTCAGATCAGACGTGTGGGCGAATCCGGTGGTCTCCCCCACCACGACGCGGATTCCCGCCCCCCGGGTACGACCCGAGGTGAGCTCCTCTACCTTGCCGTCGTCCAACAACGCCGACGAAGAGCGCCGGTCCTCCACAAAGACCTCGGCGAACTCGCCCCCGGTTTTCAGCGCCTCCGACAGCGTGCCCGAAACTACAGACTCGTCGATCACAATTGTGCTCCCCGTCTCTCCACCAGCTCGTCGATCACAGCTTCTCCCTTGCCTCGACGCCGTAGCCTACCGACATCCCGTGTGAACCGGGAACAGGGGCCGTCAGCCCAGGTTGGAGCGGCGGGGGTAGGCGTGCTCGGGGTCGCAGATCACGTTCACCACGTAGGGGACGTCGGCGTCGAGAGCCCGCTTGAGGGCGGGGGCGACGTCGTCGGGGCGCTCCACCGTCTCTCCCGCACCGCCCAAGGCCGACACCACCTGGTCGTAGCGGCACCCCTCCTGGAGGTCGGCGGCCACGTCGTAGCCGTACATCTGGCGCATGGGGTGCTTCTCCAACCCCCAGCAGCCGTTGTTGCCCACCACGATGACCACCGGCAGGTTGTGGCGCACCAGCGAATCGGCGTCCATCAGGGAGAACCCGGCCGCCCCGTCGCCCAACAGCAGCACGACTTGGCGGTCGGGTTGGGCCACCCGGGCCGCCATGGCGTAGCCCATGCCGGTGCCCAGACAGCCGTAGGGACCGGGATCCAGCCAGTGGCCGGGCAGATAGGAGTCCACGAAGCGCCCGGCGTAGGAGACGAAATCGCCGCCGTCTCCGATCACCACCGCATCCCGGTCCAGAACCTGGCGCAGTTCCCCATAAACCCGAGTGGGCAAGATCGGATCAGCCGCGGTGGCCAGCAGGTCCTCCTCGTCGGCGCGGGCCGCGTTTTCTGCATCGCGCAGCTTGGCCACCCACTGGTCGCGCTCGGCAGGGTGGGCGGGCGCGGGGCCGTCGGCCAGCGCGCCCAGCATCTGGACCAGATCGCCCGACACTGTCGCCGCCGGCTGGGCGTGGGCCGACACCGACTCCGCGCTGTCGGTCAAATGCACCACCTGGGCATCGCCGAACCGGCCGAACGAGAGCCGAAAGTCGAGCGGGGTGCCGGCCACGATCACCAGATCAGCGTCGGTGCGCAGCTGGCGCCGGGTGCGGCTGAAGAACAGCTCGTGGTCGGCGGGCAGGCATCCCCGGCCCAGGCCGTTGGCGAACGCGGGCAGCCGCTGGGCCTCCACCCAGGCCCGCAGCGCGTCCCAGGCGCCGTCCCAGTAAACGTCGGTGCCCACCAGCACCGCAGGACAGCGAGCGGCAGCCACCATGTCGGCCACCGCGGCCACCCCTTCGGGGTCGGGGGCCTCGCCCACTGGCATCGGCTCGTCGGGCACGGTGCCGGAGCCCTCGGAGAAGATCACGTCCATGGGATAGTCCACGAAAACCGGGCCTCGGTGAGGCGTCATGGCGGCTTGCACGGCCCGATACGTGGCCGCGGCCAGATCGTCGCCGCCTCCCGCGGTGAGCGACTTCTTGGTGACCGGGGCCATGATGGGCACGTGGTCGAGCTCTTGGAGCGAACCCGACCCCCAGCGGGCCTCCGGGGCCCGGCCTCCCAGCACCACCAGCGGCGCGCCGTTTAGCCAGGCGGTGGTCACTGCGCTCACCGAGTTGGTCACCCCGGGCCCGGCGGTCACCGCGGCCACCCCCGGACGGCGGGTCAGCTTGGCCAGCGCCTCGGCCGCGAACACCGCGGTCTGCTCGTGGCGCACGTCGTAGAGCACCACGTCGCCCTGCTTCACCGCGGCGTCGTACAGCGGGAAGATATGGCCCCCTGACAAGGTGAATAGCTCCTGTACGCCGAAGGGGGCTAGCGCGGCCAGAACCTGATCGCCCCCGTGACCGGTGACCTGTTTTCCCGACATTGGCCTCACCGTAATATCCATAGGGGCGCGGCGGGGCAATAGCCTTGTCTGAATGACCCCGATGGCCGCCTCAACCGCTGGCGCGTGCCCGGGATCACCCCTACACGTTTGCGAGCTCGGGCTTGACTGAGAAGCACACCACCCGCCGGGTGCTCAGCGTCGTGCTCCGGGTGGGCATCAGCGTGGCCCTGTTCTTCTTGTTGATCTGGTGGCTGCCCTCGTTCGACGCCGGACAACTGTGGCCCGACTTCAACTCGGCCACGCCGTTCTGGCTTATCGGCGCGCTCATGCTCACCGTGATCGGCAACATGGCGGCCACCGCCCGGTGGTATGAGGTGGCCGTCGCCCTCGGGCTGCAAGTGAAGCCCCGGCGCATGTTCTCGCACTACATGGCGGGAATGTTCATCTCCAACTTCGTGCCCACCACGGTGGGGGGCGACGTGCTGCGGATATCCCGCCTCTCCAACGACACCGGCGACGGCCCCCACAGCTTCGCCTCGGTGCTGTTGGAGCGGCTCAGCGGCTGGATCGTGCTGCCGGTGTTCACGCTGGTGGGCTTGGCGCTCGACGAAGAGCTGCGGGGATTGGGCGCCCCCTCCCGAGTGGCGGCCAGCACCGCCGGCCTCACCCTGCTGGCTCTCGGGCTGATCCTGCTGCTGGTGGGCAATCAGTGGTTCGGCCGCTGGGTCAGCCGACGCAACGGCTGGGTCCGCTTCGTGAACGGTCTGCACATGGGCATCGACGAGCTTCGGGCCAAGCCCCGCGACACCGGCCGGGTGCTGATAACCGCCTTCGCCTACCAGGCGATAATGCTGGCCGCCGCCGGGTGCGCGGCCAAGGTGGTGGGGATCAACGGCCTGGGGCCCACCGAGCTGATGGCGTTCATCCCCGCGGTGCTCATCATCCAGGTTCTGCCCATCGGCTTGGGAGGGCTGGGCCTGCGGGAGGGGGCCTTGGTGCTGTTCCTCCACGACTTGGGCGTGATCGACGAGCGGGCCATCGCCATGGGGCTGCTGCTCTACTTCCTCACCGTGGCCGGCAGCCTGGTGGGGTTGCCGGCGCTGGTGTTCGGCGGCCGCCACTGGCAACGGGCCTCGCGCTTCCGCCGTGAGCGCTGAACGCCGCCGGCAACGGGCCCGCGTTCTAGCCAAGAGCCGCACCCGGCCCCGCTGGTACCTGGAGCTGGCGGTCATCGGGGCGTTCTACGGCATCTACTCCTGGGTGCGGAACCAGTTCGGGTCCGCGGCGGTGGAGCCGGGCGAGGCGAAGGCCAATGCCGAGCTGGTGATCGACTGGGAGCGCAGCATCGGGCTGTACTTCGAGCGCGACCTCCAAGACCTGTTCATCGGGTGGGTGTCGTTCATCCAGTTCTGGAACCTGTTCTACGGGCTATTCCACTTCGCAGTCACCGCCTTCACCCTCATCTGGCTCTACTGGCGCTTCCCCCGGCACTACCCGTTCTGGCGCACCACCGGCCTGTTGACCACCGGGTCGGCACTGGTGGGGTTCGCCCTGTTCCCGTTGATGCCTCCTCGCCTGCTGTCGGTGGGCGGGCGCTATGGCGGCGATCTGCCCGAAACCGGGTATGTCGACACCGTTCACGAGCTGGGCGGGCTGTGGTCGTTTACCGAGGGAGCGGCCGAAACGCTCTCCAATCAGTACGCCGCCATGCCCAGCCTGCACTTCGCCTGGGCCATGTGGTGTTTTCTGGCGTTGCGCAAGCATTTGGTCCACCCGGTGGCCAAAATTGCCATCGCCGCCTACCCCTGGCTGACCCTTTTCGCCATCGTGGTCACAGCCAACCACTACTGGATCGACGCGGTGGGCGGGCTTGGGGCGCTGGGCCTGGGCTGGCTGGGGGCAAGGGGCTTCCACAAATGGAGAAACCGCGAGTAACCTGAATATCCCAACTAATTGGGAGGGACGTGGACACCAACCATCTTCAGAACATCACCTGCCCAGCCGATCTGCGCCGCTTGGGCGACGAGGAATTGACCGAGCTGTCCGAAGAGATCCGTGAGTTCATCGTCGAGACGGTCAATGCAAATGGAGGCCACCTGGGATCCAATTTGGGCGTGGTGGAGCTGACGCTGGCCCTTCACCTGGTGTTCGACTCTCCCCGCGACATCATCTTGTGGGACACCGGCCACCAGGCCTACGTGCACAAGATGCTCACTGGGCGCACCGACCAGTTCAAGTCGCTCCGC
Source organism: Acidimicrobiia bacterium (assembly GCA_022825005.1). GTDB lineage: Bacteria > Actinomycetota > Acidimicrobiia > Acidimicrobiales > Bin134 > Poriferisocius. Next base: position 3,655 of record JAJDYU010000024.1, on the reverse strand, counting down.
AAGCCGGGGGGCCTGTCGGGATATCCGAGCCGAGAGGAGTCCCCCCACGACTGGATCGAGAACAGCCACGCCTCCACTGTGCTGAGCTACGCCCATGGCTTGGCCACCGCGCAGGAGTCCGCCGGCGGCGAACAGCGCCGGGTAATCGCCGTGGTTGGCGACGGCTCGCTCACCGGGGGGGTGGCGTTCGAGGGCCTCAACAACATCGGACACTCGGGCTGCGACGTGACCATCGTGCTCAACGACAACGGTCGCTCCTACGCCCCCACAATCTCTCGGCTGTCGGAAAGCCTTCTGCGGGTGCGGATGGACCCCCGCTATGTGCGCACCGACAACCAGATCCGCAAAGTGCTCAAGGACATTCCCTGGGTGGGCGATCTGGCCGGTCGAGCCCTCGGGGCCACCAAAGCCGCGGTACGCGAGATGGTGGAGCCCCGCACTTTCTTCGATGAGCTGGGCATCAACTATTTCGGCCCGTTCGACGGCCACGACCTGGGCAAGCTGGAGCGGGTGTTCAGCCGGGTGTCCCACCTGGGGGGCCCCTGCCTGGTGCATGTGCTCACCCAGAAGGGCCGGGGATATGCGCCGGCCGAGAACGACCCGGTCAAGAACATGCACGACATGTCGATGGCCAAGCCGGGCAGCTACACCGAGGCGTTCACCGAGGCGATGATCAAAGAGGCCGAGGCCCGGCCTGAAATGGTGGCCATCACTGCGGCCATGCCCGACTCCACCGGGCTGCTGCCGTTCGCCGAGCGGTTCCCCGAGCGGTGCTTCGACGTCGGTATCGCCGAGCAGCACGCGGTGACCGCAGCGGCCGGTATGGCCATGGGGGGACTCCGCCCGGTGGTGGCCATCTACTCCACTTTCTTGACCCGGGCCATCGACCAGGTGAACCTCGATGTGGGGTTGCACGGCCAGCCAGTGGTGTTCTGCCTCGACCGAGCGGGCATCACCGGCGACGACGGTCCGTCGCACCACGGCGTGCTCGACATGGTGCTGCTCACCAAGATTCCCGGCATGACCGTGCTGGCGCCGTCGTCATATCAAGAGATCCAGCAGATGCTGCACGATGCCCTGGAGATAACCACCGGTCCGGTGGCTATGCGGTGGTCCAAGACTGCCGCACCTTCGGTCCCCGAAGACGAGGTGGGTCACGGCCTCAAAGGCCGCAAGGTGAAAGAGGGCTCCGACGTCTGCCTGCTGGCGGTGGGCAAGATGCTGGCCGCAGCCCAAGAAGCCGCCGAGCTGTTGGAGGCTGACGGCGTGTCGACCACCGTGTGGGACGTCCGCTGTGTGAAGCCCCTCGACGAGGACATGCTGGCCGACGCGGCCCGCCACAGCGCGGTGGTGACCATGGAGGACGGCTGGCGAGAGGGCGGCGCGGGCAGCTCCATCGCCCACCATTTGGCCCACTCGGGCCGTGAAGGCCCCGTTCCCGCGATCCGGATTCTGGGCGTGCCCAACGAGTACATCCCCCAGGGTGTACCCGACCAGATCCTCGCCGACTGCGGCCTCGACCCCGCCGGCATCGCCGCCTCCGCCCGCGAAGCGCTGTCCGTCAAGGCGTAGCGAATCGGCCTAGGACTTCCTTGACCGCCTCGCCGTAGGCGGCCAGCTTGGCGGGGCCGATGCCGCTAATGGCCCGCAGTCCCGCATCGGTGGTGGGGCGATGGGTGGCCAGCTCGACGAGGGTGGCGTTGCTGAAGACCACGTAGGCAGGCACGTTGTCGGCCCTGCTGCGCTCCAGCCGCCAGGCCTTCAGCGCTTCAAAGGCGGCCCCGTCCACCGGTTCGGGTTCGGATTCCGGATCGGGTTCAAGAGGAGGTTGATACCGAGAGGTGAGCTCGGCTTGGAAGTCGGTGGGTGGGTTGCCGCAGATGAGGGTCACCGACTGCGAGCACCGGGTGATGGCCACGTGGAACACCCGTCGCTCCTCTTCGAGGTCGCCGGCCAAGCGGTGGGGCATCAAACCTTTGGATGCCTCGTAGACGATCACATGGGGCCATTCCTGGCCCTTCACCCGGTGGACGGTGGCCAAGTGGACACCGCGTCCGCTGCCCTCCCCCTCAAACCCCTCGGAGAGCCGGTCGAACAGCCATCTCCGAAAGTCGGTCGGGTCGGGATGCAGGTGGGCCACCGAGATCAGTGCCCGCAGATCGTCGCCGTGAGCCGACCGGTCGACGGAGCGGCGGGATGCGTCCAACCGGGTGTCCAAGCTGCCGCCCAGACCCATCTCGTCTCGCACTGTCTCCAACAGGGATCGGGTGGTGACTTCTCCGCCTGCCTTTTTGAATCTTGACCGCAGCATCTCGACGTCGTCGGCGAACTCGCCCACCTTCTTGGACGACCGCTCGTCCTTGATGCGGCCGGCCAGGGCCTTGATCTGCGAGGTGCTCTGCTGCTCGGAAATCCACTCGATGACTCGGGGGGAGATGCCCCGGGGCGGACGGCGGGCTGCGTCCGAAAGCGCCCGGGCCGGAAGGTCGCGCTCGGGAGCGGTGGCGATGTCGAGCCAGGCCAGCGCGGCGGCCACCCCGGTGCGCTCCAAGAACAGGCGGCCCACCGGCTGATTGGACGGCACCCCCATGTCGCCCAAAACGACCTGGGGAACCAGCAGCGTGCTGTTCACCCTGGTCAGCACGGCCACATCCTGAGGACGGGCGCCGTTGTCGAGCAGTGATTCAACCCGTCGGCTCAGCACCGGTGCCCCGTCTGCTGCCGTCTCGACGGTGATGCCCGAACCGGAATCGCCTTCGTCTCGTCGAGTCCGACCCGGCACGGCGGTGATCTGTTTGTCTATGCGGCGGCGGTTGTGGGACAAGAGGTTGGAGGCCGCGTCCACCACCTCGGGGGGACAGCGGTAGTTGACGTGCAACTCGTGACGCTCGGCACCGGGGAAATGCTTGTGGTAGTTGATGAGCCATTCCGGGGAGGCACCGGAGTAGCCGTAGATGGTCTGATCGTCGTCGCCCACCCCGAACACATCGGCCCTCGGCCCGGCCAGCAGCCGCACCAACAGCAAGTGGGCCGGGGTGAGGTCCTGGAATTCGTCCACCAGAAGAAGGCCGCAGGTGCGCCGGGCCGCGGCTCGGGCGGCGGCGTCGCTCAGCAGGATGTCGATGGCCCGCATGATTTGCTGGTCGAAGTCCACCAGGCCCTCCGCGTCGAGCAGGCTCACATAGTGGGGGGCTGTCTCGGAGAAGTCGGGAACATCGGGATGGAAATCGCGCTCCACCTCGGCGGGATCGCGTAAACCCAGGCGGGAAGCGCCCAACGCCTCAATCCAGGGGGCGAGCTGATCGGTCATGGCCCGGCGTTTGCGGGGCACCATCTCGCCGAGCAGATCCCGTACTTGCCTCTCGTCCACCACCTCAACCCGACCGTGGTCTCGGGGTCGAGCGAACGGCCCGGTGCCGTTGCAGATGGCCAGGGCCAAGCTGTTCAGCGTTCGCACCTCCAAACCCGGTAGATCTGAGGTGCGCTCCTGCATCTCGGCCCGGGCCCGCACGTTGAACGCCACCAAGCAGACGGCTCTTGGGTCTACCCCGAGGTCGCGCACCAAGTACCGGGCTCGCTCGGTGAGCACCCGGGTCTTGCCCGACCCGGCTGGCGCCACAATGTTGGCCGCTCCTCCCAGGTGGCCGACCGCGGC
>JAJDYU010000052.1 GCA_022825005.1 Acidimicrobiia bacterium | reverse complement strand
GCTGCTGGCCCAAGAGGCCCCCTATGTGCCGTTGGGAGGTTGGTACAACCCCGGGGCCGATCCCCACGCTCGCACCCGTCCGCTTTGGTTCCGGGACGACTGGGTGAACGAGACCATCGCCGTGCCGGGGTCGGAGGTGTTTCTGGACAATCCGGCCTACATCGACTCGGCCAAGGCGTTCTACCGCGCTGAGATCGTGGAGCCCCACAGCGTGTATGTGAATCAGATGATGGCCATTCCCCAAGCCGGGCCGGCCCACACCGACAACCCCCGATTCGCGGGCCGCGACCGCACCAACACCCCGATGTGGCTGCTTAGGGCCATGCTGTGGTCGGGCCTGTTCGAAGACCTGTCATTCCCGCAGGCCACCGCCATTTGGTGGCTCAACGATGTGGACGGGGGCGGGATCCGCTACTGGCCCTACGGTCCCGACCAGCCTCCCGAAGAGCATGTGGGCAACATGGCCAACACCGCGCTCATGGGCGACAACCACGGAATGTTCCACCAGGTAAACGCCATCGGCCCCTTCGATATCGGCACGCCCATGGTCACCCCGATGGCCGAGTTGGCCCCGGCGGGCAGCCCCGATGGCGACTGGGTGGTCACCGACCACGGCGAAGAGGTGTACCGCACGCCACTGGCCGACATCCGGATCAGCGTGCTGTGGAAGGCCGATGTGTACATCGACGCCGACCACAAGAACCGACTGGCCTCCAATCCCCTGAGCCGCGACGACATCGCCGCCCGCTTCAACGCCGACTTGGAGGAGCGGGGGATCGACGCTCGCTTCGATCCCAACCGCATCGACGACGACCCCGACCACGCGGCCATGATCGCCGAGCACTACCCCGAGGCCCGCCCCATGGACGCGCTGCCCTCGGTGTTCGACTACTGATCAGCCGCCGCTGCCGCGTCAGCCCAGATCGGAAAAGCGCACCAGCTTGGTGGTGATCACGGGAACCGACTCGTGCTCCACGAAACGCAACCCCATCACGCCGTGGTCGCGGCCCGCGGTGTCGACCCAGACACCCGTTGCCGGCTTCTCGGCCGCCACCACCAGCCGCACCACTCCGTCAGCGTCGGCCTCCACATTCTGAGACGATGCGTAGCCCTGGCCAGTGAAGTAATTGGCCAGGTTCTCCATCCAGTGATTGCAGAGTTGGAAGTTCCAATGACGGCAAACCGGGGGCTTGAACTCCACCAACAGTGCCTCCCCCTCGCCGATGCGCCAGTAGCCGAACTCGAAGTGGCGGTCGTCGGGGGAGCCGCCCACCCGGAGATAGTGCTCGGTGGTGAGCTGTAGCCGGTTCTCTTCCTTGAGCAGCGTGTCGGTCCAGTCGGAGTAGTCGGACTGCACCGACAGCACCATTTGGGCCGCGAGGGCCAGCCGCTTCGACATCTCGGCCGCGTCCGGCGTTTCAATCACCGGGGTGGGCTCGAGGGGCTCGATCATCAGCCGAGGCGCCGATTGAGAGTCGCGGTCGTCGTAGACGATTCGCATCATCAGCTCTCTGGTCTCCGGGGCGACCGCCATCCAGTTGTCGACCCCGGGGTCGTCCACCGAGAGCACGAAATCGACGTTTCCGGCGCCGTCTGTGAACTCGTCGAGCAGGGCGGTGAACGGAGTCTGCGACCAGCTCGGATTGAACTCCTCCAGCACCGCCACGGCCCGGTCGCCCACCGATTCCACTCCGACCCATTCGGGCACCTTCGGGGTCCACGCCGACATGTGGACGTAGGGGGCCGAGCCCCGTTGGCCGGTGACCCGGTACCGCTTGGTGGCGTCGATGGGCTGCACCACGTGGTCCTGGTCGGGCGACTGGACCCCTTGGCCGCCCTTCATGGGCGGCGGGATGATCCAAATCGCCCTCTTCTCCATCGGGGGGAGGTTCTCGATGCAGCGCATATAGGCCATCTGCGACATGCGGGTCAGGTAGCGGAACCCCTCCACCCGGTCTTGCTCGTTGGCGTCGGGAGTGCGTTCCACCACCACCTGGCCGGCGGCTTGCATCGTGTCGCAGAAGTCGTTCCACGCCTCCCCGCTCATCAATCGGTCGCGTGCCGCAGCCTCATTCGTCATGGTTTGACCTTTCTCCGCTCGGCGCTCACTCTATGTGTGCTCACTGAGGAAGACAGAAGCGTCGGAGGCAAGTTATGAAGCTCGCGTTCAAGACCATGCCGCAGAACATCGAGTGGTCGGCCATGTTGGAGACTTGGCAGGAGCTCGACGCCGACCCCCGGTACGAGTCGGCCTGGGTCTTCGATCACTTCTACCCCATCTACGGCAGCGATGAGGGCCCGTGCTTGGAGGCATGGGTGACCCTGAGCGCGCTGGCCCAGGCCACCGACCGCATCCGGATCGGGTCGATGGTCAACGCCGCTCCCTATCGCCATCCCGGGCTGTGCGCGGCCATGGCCTCGTCGCTGGATATCGTGTCGGGCGGGCGGCTCGACCTGGGACTCGGCGCCGGCTGGAACGAGGTGGAGGCCGGGGCTTACGGGATCAGCCTCGCCGAGCGCTTCGACCGGTTTGAGGAGTATCTGGAGTGCGTGGTCTCGTTGCTCAGCCAGCCGATCACCGACTTCCAGGGTCGCCACTACACCCTCACCAACGCCCGCAATGAGCCCAAGGGCCCCCAGCAGCCCACCCCACCCATTGTCATCGGCGGGGCCGGCCCGAAGCGGACCATGCCCTTAGTGGCAAAGTGGGCCGACCACTGGAACTTCCCCGGCGGCGAGGTGGCAAAGTTCGCGGAATCGAAGGCCCGGCTGACCGAGTGCTGCGAGGAGATCGGTCGCGACCCCGCCGAAATCACCACCTCCACCCACCTCATCTACCGAGCTGAAGATCCCATCGACAACATCCTCACCCAAGCCGAGCATTACAAAGCAGCCGGCCTAGACCTAGCCATCCTCTACCCCTTCACTCCCGTTCCCCCCGCCTCCGTCCACGACATGGCCGACGCTCTGGAATCCGTCGTCGACACCGACTAAGTGAAACTTGACCTTGACTGATGCGTTGGGGGAGAAGCGGACTAGGGCGTCGGGTACAGTTCGGTCCGTGTCGGATGGGGGAGCGATAACCGACGAGGCCATTGCCCGGTTGCGGGCTCGGATTGGGATTGCTCAGCCGCATCCTCAGCCTCCTTGGTATCGCGAGCCCAACGCCGATGCGTTTCGCCAAGTGGCAGAGGCTTTCGGCGACGACAACCCGCTGTGGTGCGACCCCGACTACGGGGCGGGCACCGTGTGGGGTGGGCCGATCTCGTCGCCCAACATGAACGGGGGCGACACGCTTATCGGGGAGAACGAGGTTGAGAAGCTCGACCCCGACACCAAGGCGCTGCTCAAGGGTGATCCGCTCAAAGGCGCCCACGCCTACTATTCGGGCAGCCACCGGGAGTGGTGGGCGCCGCTGCGCCCGGGGATGCGAGTCACCCGGCGAAATGCCCTGGTGGGCGTGCACGACAAGAAGAGCGAGTTCGCGGCCCGCACCGTGCACGAGTGGACCGCGGAGGTGTTCGCCACTGAGGGCGCGGTGCTGTCGGCCCAGTACCGGTTGATGATCCGAACCGACCGGGGGGCAGTGGAGCGCAAGGCCGACGAAGGCAAGGGCAAGTACGGCGACATCGAGATCGAGCCCTACACCGATGAGCAGATCGCCGAGATCACCGAGGCGATTCGCAGCGAGCCCGAGCGCCGCCGGGGCGCTGAGCCCCGCTGGTGGGAGGACATCGACGTGGGCGACGAGCTGCCGCCGCTGGTCAAGGGGCCCATGCGGGTTACCGACATGGTGGTGTGGCACACCGGTATGGGCATGGGCCTGTACGGAGTGAAGGCGCTGCGGCTGGGTGTGCAGCAGCGCCAGCGGGTGCCGGGCTTCTTCCGGCCTGACGATCTCAACATTCCCGATGTGCAGCAGCGGGTCCACTGGGATCCCGAGTGGGCCCGGCGGGCGGGCAACCCCGCGATCTACGACTACGGCCGGATGCGCGAGACCTGGCTGGTACACCTGTGTACCGACTGGATGGGCGACGACGCCTGGCTGGCCGCACTCGACGTGGAGTTCCGCCGGTTCAACTATGTGGGCGACACCCACTGGATGCGGGGCACGGTAACCCGCAAGTACCGCAACGAAGAAGGCACCCCCGCCGTCGACCTCGACATCTACGGCGAGAACCAACGGGGCGAGGTCACGTGTCCGGGGCACGCCACGATCCTGCTTCCCAGCCGAGAGCACGGCCCGGTGAGGTTGCCCACCTCGCCGGGAGGGGCGACGACGGCGGCTGAAGCGCTTGATGCGCTCGTCGAGCGGTTCGAGGCGATGTCGGCAGAATGAACTCCGAGAGGCTGCCGATCGACGCGTCGAGCAGTGACGATGAGATCAGGGCCGCGGTCACCGAGTGGGTGGTCGAGCACGTCCCCCAGGCGTGGCGAGACGCCGCTCCCCGCGGGCGGCGGGCCATCCGGGAAGTGAGGCCGAGAAAGGATTACGAGGCCTGGTATCCGGTCTTTGCCGCATCCGGGCTGGCGGTGGCCACGTGGCCGGTCGAATACGGGGGACTCGATCTTCCCCCGGCCAAGGCCCGGGTGGCCGAAACCGTGATAGCCCCGCTCAACCTTGGTCGGCTGAACCCGCTGGGATTGCACAACACCGCCCCGGCGCTGTTCGCCCACGGCACCGAGGAGCAGCGCCTGCGCTTCCTTCCCCCCATGGTGGCCAACCAAGAGCGGTGGTGCCAGATGTTCAGCGAGCCCGGCGCGGGCTCCGATCTGGCCTCGCTGGCCATGCGGGCTGAACAAGACGGAGACGAGTGGATCCTCACCGGACAGAAGGTGTGGAGCACCTGGGCCCACGAGTCGGAGTACGCCATCTGCCTGGCCCGCACCGATCCCACCGTCGCCAAGCGCCGGGGCATCACTTACTTCCTGGTCGACTTGTCATTGCCCGGGGTGGAGGTGCGACCGCTACGCCACATCGGTGGCGAGGTCGATTTCAACGAGGTGTGGCTGGAGGAGGTCCGGGTTCCCGACTTCCACCGGGTCGGCACCGCGGGCGACGGGTGGCGGGTGGCCGGGGCCACCCTGGCCGGCGAGCGCCAGATGGTGGCCGGGGCCGGCTCGGGCGGCGTCGACCGCATAGGCGGCGGGGGAATCGACAGCCTCCTCAACCAGGCTCGACAAGATGGCGTCGGTCCGGTGGAGCGCGACCGGCTTATGCGGCTCTATTCCGAGGAGAGGATCCGGGCGTGGACCAACGAGCGAGTTCGGGCCACGGTCAAGGCCGGCGGCACGCCGGGGCCAGCGGCGTCCATCGGCAAGGTGCAGCAAAGCCAGCTTAACCAGGCACTCCAACTGGCGGCCGCCGACCTTTTGGGCATGGCATCGGTGGCCTGGATGCCCGGCGAGCCGTCCGCTGAGCAAGACTCCATCGAAGCCTGGGCCGCTCACATGCCCTATGTGGTCAAAGGCATGCTGCGCAGTCGGGCCAACACCATCGAGGGGGGCACCACCGAGGTAAACAAGAACGTGATCGGCGAGAAGGTGCTCGGCCTGCCCCGCGAGCCCGACCCCTACCACGACATGGCGTGGCAAGACGTCCCCAGGTAGTCGGGCACAGAAGATGAACCTGGCCGAGCTGATCCTGGACCATCCATTCGACGACGATGAGCCGCTGCTCCATGACCTTGAACGGTCGCGGAGCGCGTGCGAGGTCCGCCGCGAGGTTCGCTCGCTGGCCGAGCAGCTTCAGTCGATGGGCTGTGCTCACCGGGGAGTGGCCGTCAATCTGGCCCGGGGTGCCGATGTGGTGCTGGCCATGGCGGCGATCTGGCATGCCGATGCGGTGTTCATCCCCGTGAATCCCCGCCTCCCCGAGCGAGCCGTGGCCGAACTGGTGGACAAGCTTCGCCCCGCGCTGATGATCGACGCCCACGGCATCCGCCCTGTCGGGGCAGAGGCCGATGTCTACGACGAGGGGGACGCATTCGTGCTGTGGACCTCGGGCACCACCGGCGACCCCAAACCGGTGCTCAACACCCACGACGGCTATATCGAGCTCATCGACCGGGTGCTGGGACCGCTGCGGGGCCAGCAGGACCCTGGCGATCGACCGGCCAAGAAGCCGACCCCCAACCTGATCCCGGTGTCTATGGCCCTCAACGCCGGCATCTACAACGCCTTGTTCGGACTGCGGGCCGGCGCAGAGCTGGTGGTGATGGACCGGTTCGACACGGCCGATTTCGCCACCCTGGTCCGCCGCCACGAGATCCGCTCCACCATCCTTCCCCCCGCGGCGATGGCCATGCTCAACGACGATTCCGAGGTAGCCGATCTGGGACCGCTCAGATATGTGCGGTCGGTGACTGCCCCGCTGTCGCCGTTCCAGGCCCGGCGGTTTGCCGACCGGTTTGGGGCCATCGTCCTCAACGGATACGGGCAGGCCGAGATGGGCGAGGTGATCGGATGGACCGCAGCCGATGCCAGAGCCCACCCCGAGAAGCTGGGGGCGGCCGGTCGCCCCCATCCCGGGGTGAGCGCCCGCATTGACAACCCCGACGCCAACGGGGTGGGCGAGCTGTTGGTTCGCCCGCCACTGGTGTGGGACGACACCCGCCGGGCCGTGCTGGCCAGTCGGCTCACCGAAGACGACCACATCCGCACCGGCGATTTGGCCCGCATCGACGGCGACGGGTTCGTGTGGATCGAGGGCCGGCTGGGAGATGTGATCAACCGGGGCGGGAACAAGGTGGTCCCCACCGAGGTGGAGGAGGTTCTCTCCGCCTTGCCCCAGGTGAGCGAGGCCGCCGTGGTTGCCGCGCCCGATGAGCGTCTGGGCCAGGTGCCCGTGGCGTTCGTTGTCGAACGACAGCCAGTGGCCGACCAGGTTCTCGAGCAAGCCTGCCGAGAGGCATTGGTGCCCTATAAGGTGCCGGTGCGCTTCGAGCGGATCGACGCGATCCCCCGAAGCGAAGTCGGCAAGGTTTTGCGCCGCCAACTAGAGGCCCAATTGGGATAACCGACCGAAGGAGACGGCACCCATGTTTGATCTCAACGGAAAAACCGCGCTGGTCACTGGCGCCGGCCAGAACGTCGGCGCCGGAGTTGCCCGCACGCTGGCGTCCCAGGGCGCCCGTGTTCTGGTCAACGACATAGTTGCGCGCCGGGCCGATGAGGTGGCCGAGGCCATTGCCGCCGCTGGGCATTCTGCCGAAGCGCTGCCCTTCGACGTCACCGATGGCGAAGCAGTGCGAGAGGCCATTGCCGACCGGCCAATCGACATCCTGGTCAACAACGCCGGCAACGCCGGGGCCGGGGAAATGGCGGTCAAGCCGTTCGCGGAGACCGAGCCCGAGGAGTGGACCGGGCCGCTCGCCGTCAACCTCGGAGGGGTCTTGAACTGCACCCACGCAGTGCTGCCCGGAATGATCGAGCGGGGCTGGGGCCGGGTCATCGCCGTCGTCTCCGGGGCCGGGACCGTCGGGGTCAACATCGGAGTGGCGGCTTATTCGGCCGGCAAGGGCGGCGCGGCGGGATTGCTCCGCTCGGTTGCGCTGGAGGTCGCCCAGACGGGTGTCACGGTTAACTCCATAGCCCTGGGCCTGATGTCCAATACGGGAGACACCGGCGTCACCGATAACCTGGCCAGGGCCATCCCCACTCGCCGGTTGGGCACTCCCGAAGACGTCGCCGCTCTGTGCGCCTACCTGGCCTCCGAGGAGGCCTCCTGGATGACCGCCCAGACCATCCCCCTAGCCGGCGGCTCCATCACCAGCTGAGTCCCAACCGCCTAGGTTCCCAACGATCTAGGTTGTGGAGATGGCGATTACCACGGAGGCGGCCGTTTTGCGGGCGGTCGCAGAGCCGCTGTCGATAGAGCCGATTCAGATCCAGTCTCCCGCTCACGGCGAGGTGATCTTGGAGATGGGCGCCGCGGGGATATGCGGCTCCGACCGCTACGTGATCGAGGGAACGTATCCCGTGGAACCGCCCGCCGTCTGCGGCCATGAGGGGGCCGGTGTCGTGGTGGAGGTGGGGCCGGGGGTGCAGTCGCTGGAGGTGGGCGACAGCGTCGTCCAGATTTTCAAGGGACCGTGCGGTACCTGTCGGTACTGCCAACGCGGTCTCAAGACCTTCTGCCCCACGGGCATGGACAGTTCGGGGCGGCTGCGCGACGGCACCTATCGCATGTTCGACGAGTCGGGCGCGGCAGTGGGAACCCATCTCGGGCTCGGGAGCTTTGCCCGCCACACCGTCACGCCCGAGCGCCACCTCGTGAAGATTCCCGAAGGGGTAGAGCCGGCGGTTGCCGCCCTCGTGTCCTGCGGGGTATCGACTGGTGTCGGCGCCGCGGTGAATGTGGCTGAGGTGCGGCCCGGCGACGCGGTCATGGTTCTCGGCATCGGCGGTGTGGGAGCGGCTGCGGTGATGGGTGCGGCTCTGGCCGGTGCGGAGCGAATCGTGGCCGTCGATGTGAAGACCGAAAAGCTCGCCCTCGCCCCTGGGTATGGGGCAACCGACGTGGTGGATGCCAGTGCCGTCGATGTCGCCGATGCGGTGGGCGAGCTGACCGACGGCTGGGGAGTGGATGCGGTTCTCCTCGCCCCGGACCGGGTCCGTCCCGAGCACTATGAAACAGCAATAGCCTGCCTCGGGGCAGCCGGGGTGATTGTGCAGGTGGGCGGCACCTCGCACGACATGGACTCGATACCGGTTTCCCCAAACCTGCTCTTGGCCCAGCGCAGGATCGTCGGGACGACAATCGGTGGGCCCGACCCGGCCAGAGACGTCGTGCGGTGGATCGACCTTTACTTGGCCGGGAGGCTGCCGCTCCAAAAGCTCATCACCCAGCACTACGGCCTCGACGAGATCAACATAGGTTTTTCCGACTTGGTGGCGGGCCGCAACATCAGGGGGGTTGTCACGATGAGCGGAGACAGACATTGAGGCAGCCATTGGCCGGGATCAGGGTGCTCGATATGGGCACTCGTGTGGCGGCCCCGTTCTGCGCCGGGATTCTGGGTGAGCAGGGCGCAGAAGTGATCAAGCTCGAGGATCCCGACCGCGGCGACAAGACGCGGTTGAACGGACCTTTCATAGTTGATGACGACGGCAGTGCTTACTCCCTGTATTGGTCGGTGGAGGGCCGGGGCCGCAAGTCGGTGACCATTAACCTTCGAAGCCCCGAGGGCCAGGATCTGTTCCGGCGCCTTGCTTCGGTGTCCGACGTGGTGTGCGAGAACTTCCGGCCCGGCACATTGGAGCGCTGGAATATCGACCCGAGCCAGCTCGACCCGAGGCTGGTCACAGCCCGCATCAGCCTCTACGGCCAGCGGGGGCCCAAATCCCTGTACAACGGCTTCGACCACAACGCGGTGGCGTTCGCCGGGCTGACGCACCTCACCGGTCAGCCCGATGGTCCCCCAATGCGGCCGGCCCTTCCCGTTTCCGACTACTTGACCGGGGTGTTCGCAGCTCAGGCCGTGACGAGCCTGCTCTATGAGCGCGACGCCAAGGGCACAGGAACCGGCGGCGTGATAGACGCCTACCTCTACGGATCGGTGCTGCGGATCATGGAGTGGACTATTGCCGCCTACGACCGTTTGGACTCGGTGCGCCCCCGCACCGGCAACCGGTCAAACAACGCGGCGCCGCTCGACAACTTCCAGAGCCGCGACGGCCGGTATGTGTGCATCGTGGCCGTGCGCCAGGCAGTGTTCGAACTCCTCTGCGAGGCGATGGGCCGCCTTGAGTTACTGGCCGACGAGCGCTTCGCCTCCCCGAAGGCGCGTCGTCTCAACCGGGATGTCGTCAACCAGACCGTCGCCGAGTGGGCGTCGGGCCTCGACGCGGCTGCCATCGAAGAGCGCTGCCTCAGCCACGGCGTGCCCGTCAGCGTGGTCTACGACGTGGCGGATGTGGTGGCTGACGACCAGGTGCGGGCCCGAGGAGATGTGTGCACCGTTGACGATCCCGTCATCGGCCCGGTTCGCCAGCAGGCTCCCTACCCTCGTTTCGACGGCGACCCGCTTCCGGTTCCGGCGGGCGCGCCCCGGTTGGGCGAACACACCGACGAGGTGCTCTCGGGCCTTCTGGAACTCTCAGAAGCCCAGATCGCTGGCCTCAGAGAGCGCAACGTAATCTGAGCATGGCGAAAGCAACGGTGGATTGGAGTATGCGATGAGACGCCCTTTGGAAGGACTGCGGGTTATCGACCTGGGATCTCGCGTCTCAGCGCCCTTCTGCGCGGCGATATTGGGCGAGCAGGGGGCCGAGATCATCAAAATCGAGGATCCAGGGCGGGGCGACAGCTTGCGCTATCTCGGCCCCTACGTTGACCACGACGATCAGCTTTACTCCCTGTATTGGTCGGTGGAGGGCCGGGGCCGAAAGTCGGTGACCATCGACCTGCGCCGCCCGCAGGGCCAGGAGATCCTCCGTTCCCTGGTCTCCTCCAGCGACGTGTTGTGCGAGAGCTTCCGCCCCGGCACCCTCGAGCGCTGGAATATCGACCCGTCCCGTCTGCCGCCGAGCTTGGTGACGGCCCGCTTCAGCGTGTTCGGCCAGGACGGCCCCAAGTCACTTCAGCCGGGCCTCAACGGAAACGCACTGGCCTTCAGCGGGCTGATGCATCTCACCGGCGATCCCGATCGGCCTCCGGCGAGGCCGGGTGTGAACATCGCCGGCTACCTGACCGGCCTGTTCGCGGCTCAGGCGATCACCAGCCTGCTCTATGACCGCGACGCCCGCGGCACCGGAATCGGCGGGGTCATCGACGTGTACATGTATGGCTCGATTTTGCGCATCATGGAGTGGACAATCGCGGCCTACGACCGGCTGGACTTGGTCCGCAACCGCTCAGGCAACAGCCTCGACAACGCCGCGCCGATCGGCAATTACGCCAGCCGCGACTCGCGCTATGTGTACATCGTGGGCGGCAGCCAGGTTTTCTTCGAGCGCCTTTGCCAGGCGATGGACCGCCCTGATCTGCTTGACGACGAGCGCTTCGCCAACCCTGCGGCCCGAGCCCGCAACCGCGCTGAGATCAACGCGATAGTTGCCCAATGGGTTTCTGAGGAAGACGCCGACGAAATAGAGGCCCGCTGCGTGGCCCGCGACGTGCCCGCCGGCAAGATCTACGACGTGGCCGACTTCGCCGCCGACGAGCACGTAAAGGCCAGAGGAGACATCTGCACCGTTCAGGACCCGATCATCGGTCCAGTCCGACAGCAAGCCCCCTTCCCCCGCATGCTCGGCGAGACCCCACAGCCGCCCTCCGGCGCCCCCCGCCTCGGCGAACACACCGACGAAGTGCTCTCCAGCACGCTCGGCCTTTCCACCACCGAACTAGAAACCCTCAGAGCCGACGGCATCATCTAACCGCGGCTCCACACCGCCCTGAACTTCCGCGCCATCGTCGCTTCTGAACCAGGAGATGCGGTCGCCGCTTCCCAAATCAACCAGTGCTCTCTCTTGCAGAGTGGATGAAATTCGCCAGGGCATCGAGATCGTGGGCCCAGAAGATAGTGAGATGTTGGGCTTGGGCTTGTTCGAGGTTTCGGGTCTTGAAGATGCCGGAGAGGACCGCGCTGGGGACGGTGGCCCCGCTGCCGAACTCCTCGATCCAGGCTGAGGCCTTCGCACCGGCATCGTTGTTGAGTCGTTTGACCGAATTTGTGGACGAGTTCGACACTTTGCACTCAATGGGCATGCACCGTCCGTCGTACAGCCTGACAATGAGATCCGCTTTGCGTTGACCGAATAGTGCTTCACCGCAGAACTCGCCTGGTGCCGGAGCGTCCAGCAGGCCGGGTGAGACAGTCCGGGGTTCAACTTCGACCATCCCTGCTTCCCGTAGCGAGGCCTTGACCGACTCTTCTTGGTCCTTGGACTGCATTCGTCGGGCAGTTTCCACTCGCCGTGTGGCCACAAGGGCCGCCGTTGCTATCGCGGCGGCAGTCCTTTCGTTGTCATCGGCTCCGCGTCCTTGGCTGATCCAAGGGAATCGCTTGGGGTCAAGACCCTGGGCAATGGTTACCACCACCCCAACCGCTGCGTCAGAGTCATCGCGCAGCACGCTGGCAGCAAGTGAAGTATCGGCAAGTTCGACAAGGTCATCCGCTGATATAGGAGGTCCGACGACATAGCGGAGGGCTTCCAACAATTCGGGGTTGGCGAGCACGTCCAAGAGGTCAGGATCGATTGCGGAATCACCGGGCGCTACTCGTAGTCGCGAAAGGTCGTCGGTCTTGTCGAGAAGCTCGTTCACGTATTCGAGGCACTGGTCAAATGTCTCGGAATAGACCCCTTGTGACTCGTTCAGCCGCTGGGCCCGGAAGATCTGTCTGGCGAGTTCTCGTTGCTCGTCGAATTCCTCGCCGGTCCAGCGAGGCGGGTCTGTGAGGCTCACGACTACATCTCAGCGAGCAGGGTGGGAGTGGGAACGGGAATGCGCTCCATCTCCGAAGGCTCGAACTTGGTGAGGCCGCCGGCGTAGGTGCGTCCTTGCGACACAGAAACGCTGGACCTCAGAGAATCGGCCAGGGTGTCCAAAGCGTCATCGGACAATGGGTCTCGGGGGTAGATCCCGTGGGCGACGTTGACGTGGCGCGCTCCGGCAAGGTTGCGGACGAACGCCGGAGGGCGTCGGGCCATGTAGGTGGCCAAGATCGGAGCGGGAGACCGTAGGCCCACTGACCACCAGGGATTTCGGTGGCGGGCGATATACGAGGAGTGGGCACCGTTGCGTTCTGCATAGCGCAAGAAGCGATTCACAAGCTCTCGGTCGTCTTCATCAAGTTCGCTGAGATCGGCAGGCAGGTCGATCACTGCGCGAAGGCTGCAAAGGCTCGACAGTACGCTGTCGTCGGCGTCGAAGAGTTCCCGGGCCTTGGTGACCGACGGGAACAGCGTCCTTTGTGGCAGCTGGGGGTTGTTGGCGGTGGTGATCCAGGTGGCATTGGCCCCGGTGACCGCACCCCTGTGAACTCGACAGAGCTCACCCAGCTCGACGAATCCGTCCGGGGCCGGCGGGGCGGGGGACAGCAGCGGCGACCACCGCTTCTCTTGCATGAGGCGCTGCTTGCTCACTCGGCGTCCCTTTGAAAGGTCGGCAAGGTCGCTGGCATTCGCGACCCTGCGCATCTTGACAAAGCGGGCCTCCGAACCGATCTGAAAGCAGGTCACAGAAGCGGTGGTGGCCGCATTCTCAAATGCCAGCGCTTCTGGAGCAACGACATGGACCGACTCACCGCCCAAGCCGTCCGTGAGCATCCCCCGCAGCAATTTCCCGTAATTAACGTCCAACCACTCCGCAGAGGTGATGAACGCTCCAATGTCTCCCGGCTTGGCTGCGAGAAGCGTCGCCAAAAAGAAGTGGACGTGAAGCCCCGCAAGGGCGCTGACCGGCAGGTCCCGGCTCTTCGCAGTGGCTGTCAGCCATCGCTTCCACCGAGACTCGATCTGGTGGTGGCGTACGTAGGGCGGATTGCCCACAAACGCCGTCACCCCATCGCAACTGCCCAGATCGGCCTCTCGATAGTCCTCAACCATCACATTGAACCGATCATCAAACCCCGCTGCGGTCAGGTTGGCCCGACACAACAGGGCAGCCAGGGGATCCAACTCCACAGCTACCAAAGAAGCATCAGGAAAGACCCGTCCCGCTTGCAGCACAAAGCGCCCCGACCCTGCACCTGGATCGACGACCCGAGCAGGCTGCTCTTTTGCCGCAATCCAGCCCACCATCGCCTCCACGATCCCCGGAGGGGTGTAAACCGCCCCCAATGGCCGCCTCTGCTTTGGGGACCGCAACCGCACAAACGCATCCCCCAAAGGGTCGCCCCCCTGACGGATTTCCGAGACAAGCTCGGCCGTGTCCGGAACAGGAATCTCTGTTGAGGAGTTGACAACCTCGGATTCAGCGGAGGTGAGGCTAGCGAGAGCGCCATTACCGACAATCGCCCACGCCACAGCAGCGAGTTCTTGCTCTGACTCCAGCCGGGTCGCTGCTCTTGCAGTGTCGTCACGGTCGATCAGCAACATCTGTTTGAAGTCTGACATAGGACTTCTCCCGATCAGAGGAAATGGAAGACGGGCCTCCATCATCCTGATCAGAGTGACAGTTTGGCAACCGCCTAGTCAGGCAGTGGACCAACGCCGCTTTGGCGGGAACGGCGCACTACGAACGCCGCACCCACGGACACAACCAAGACCCCGATGAGAACTACAGCCACGATCGCGCCGGTGCCCCAGCCGCCAATCCCGCCGCATTCGTCTGCGCCGTCGGCTTCAGCCTTCAGACGCTTCGGTGGGTCGACTAGGTCGATATCCCAATAGAAAGTAGTGGCGTTGCATCCGCTGTCAGCGCGGTCGGCGTTGTGCTCGACCGGTTGGCCGGGCAACGTCACGCTGACAGCAAAAGAGAAGTCCAGCACCTCTGCAAAGGCGGCACCGATCTCATCGGGATCATCTTCACCCATGAATTCGAATGGCAACTCGAAGCTCCATCCTCTCGAGCTGACCTGTTCAATCATCGGGCCTCCGTCTTCTCCCAAATATGAGAAAACAAGGTCGGCCTGTTCTGCTGGCCATTTTGCTCGGGCTCTAATCCCACAACTCGAGTCGTCCACGACGATTTCCTCCTCCACTTCGAAGCCAGCGTCGCCGAACGAGATGTCTTCAAATGGGGAACCCTCGGTTTCTTCTCCCTGCATGATCTCCTGGCAGGCCTCCTCGACGGAACCTTCGGCGTCCCCTTCCTGGAACGCCGCCGCCATCCCAAGGAGTTCTCGGGCGACACTCATTTCGACTTCAAACGACCCGCTACCGTCAGAGTCGACGGTGAAGTCCATCGTGACACTCACACAACCGGCTGCCAGAACTGCTGATGCGGCCGCAACGGCTGCTGAACGCACCCAGGTTTTCACACGCCACACACTACTGATACTGACCGCCCACGGACTTAGGGCCGACGGTTCCGAGTAGAGCGGCGGTTACTGCGGTGGCCATGCGCGCTGGGCAAGGAGAGGCTGAGGCACCGGAGGTATCCACCTGTGGCTGCGGCAGGCCGACCAGCTGGCCCGCCGGGATCATTCCCCGGCTGCGGCCCCGCCGTTCTCGATGCGGTAGCGGGTCTCCTGGATCAGCTCTCCGCGGGATGCTGCGGTTTAGATCACGCCCCCGTTTGCGGCGAGGGATTCTCCCAGAGCAACCACCCCAGGCCGGCGCGCTCCTCGGTCGTTAGGGCCGGCTTGGCGCCCCGGCCGATGCGAGCCTGGGGGACCCAGTTCCCCCAAATTCGTCGCCCCGATACCGGATCATCAACGGCATAGGCGACCGGCCGTCCCCCCGCCTGGTGCGCAATGGGAGAATTGGGCGATGCCGGCTATTACGCGGGAGCCGACACCCGAGAGGATCTGCTGGCCTTGATCCAGCAAGCGGCAGAGATGGAAGGCGTTATTCCTCAGATTTCCATTGCCGGTACCGACGATCAGCGGGAGCAGATAAAAGATCGTTCCTAACCAAACCAGGGGGCTGTCAGCCGGTAGCCGTTGGGCGCCAGTGTCGGTTGTCAGCGTCAGTGGAATCGGTTTTCGCGGAGAGCACTCGCACACCGGGGACGGACTCGGCGTCCGCCTTGGCCGACGCCAGCGCTTCAGACAGGGTGTCAGCCTCGCGGGCGAAATCCAGTCGATGGTGGGCGATCAGGGCGTCATCGCAGCCAGCTTCGTACAAGGCATCGAATACACCATCGTCTAGTAAGTCAACCGAGCCATCTGTCACCAGCTCGAAATGATGGACCTTCCGAGATGTCATTGTGGCCTCCCTGCGGTGCCAGTCTCCTGACATTGACACCTGTCAGCGCTCTTCAAGAGCCTACTCGCCTGGTCTTCAGGCACCCGAGGCGTTCCTGCAATCCCAACAGTGCAGTGACGGTTGCGTGCCGGACAGTAGGCAGTACCCCACCGATGTGCCGATCGGCCCTCAGACAACTCGATGGTCCAACCCAACTTCAGGAGTTGTTTGATGGCCCTGCGCACCTCTTTCTTGGGGTGAATGCCTCTTGCCATGGGCGGCAAGGTATCTGCGAAGAGTGACAGCTTTGTTTGGACGACTTGGAGAAGTGAGAGCTGGCCACCGGCCGAGCCCAAGAGCTCACCGACGTAGAAGGCCTCAGAGTGCCCGGGGTGGGAGTCGAACCCACACGCCTCCTTTGGAGGCTGGGGGGTTTAAGCCCCCTGCGTCTGCCTATTCCGCCACCCGGGCTTGATCCCACGGTACCGGGCGGGCGGTGGGGTGGCTGCTCAATTGTGGGGGCGGGTTTAGACCACCCGGAACACTCCTGAGCCGGTGGTGATGGTGCGGTCGTCGCGGCCCTCGTCGAACAGGGTGAGGTTGACGCTGATTCGGCCGCTGCGGCTGGTGATGGCCTCGCCCTCACAGCGGAATGGACCGATGAGGCCGGGCTTCACGAACATCGCATACCAGCTCTCCACCTGGATGCGGTTTGTGCCGACCGCTTGTTCAACAAGCTCATGGGCGGTTAGATCGAACACGATGTGGATGGGGCCGAGGTGCAACGCCGCGTGGGGAGCGGAGAACTCCTTGGTTAGTTCGGGGAGCCGGTACCAGCCGTCGTCGCCCTTGGTGACGCCGAACACTTCATGGAGGCGGGGCATGTCGGGGGAGTCCTCCACCGGAATGAGCGGGTTGTCCACCGCCTCATAGCCGTCGGGGACGTCGCCCAGGCTCACTCCCATTCCTGCCGAAGTGGAGATGACCCGGGAGTGGTCGGCGGCATCCACCACCTTGGAGCGGGTGAATCCCATTGTGCGGCCGAAGTTGATCACCTCGCGGTACACCTCGATCCGGTCCACGCCTCGGGCATCGTCGAGGATCTGGGTGTACGACACCACCGGTGCGGGTACCACCAGATCATCGTTCCAGCTGGGCTCGGGGCAGCCGATGGCCAGGGGGGCGGCCATGATCCCGCCGTGGGCGTTGCGCATGTCGTGGCGCAGCGGCATCGACTCCAACTCGTCGTCGGCGAAGCCGGTGTCCAACGCTGGGGTGGTCTTGTTGAGGTATCGGTACGACATGAGCCCGGTCCAGATCTCTTCGAACGCATCCCAATGCTGGTCGGGGGTCACATCGCGGATGTCTTTCACCATGAGCGTGCCTTTCTGGTTGCGGCCTTCGGCGGAAATTAGTCCGGCTGATGCCGGCGAAAGCCCTACTTGCCCCAGAAGGCGGGGGAAGTGGCGTCTTTGGGGATGTCGGTGAGGGGTTCGGCGATCTCGGTCACCGTGGGGCCGTGCTCGGCGGCGAGGGGGGCCAGGGCGTCGAGGTCGAAGTTGTACACATCGGCGGCGTTGCCGGCCAGGATGCGGCGCATCGACTCCTCGTCGCGGTCGTGAAGGGCGAAGCGGATGCCCTCACGGCTGTAGGGGTAGGTGCCCTCCACGTGGGGATAGTCCGACCCCCACATCACCTTGTGGTCGCCCACCTTGTCGAGCAGGCGCATCTCGTTGGGGCCGGGGAAGCTGATGCCGATCCAGATGTTGCGATCGAAGTAGAAGCTGGGCTTCTCGGGCAGTACCGAGTCGGCGGAGAAGCCCAGCTCGCCGGTGCGCCCGGTCATCGACATCTGGGCGTGAAGGCCGTCGAGGCGGCGCAGGATGTCGGGCACCCAGCCGAAGCCCTGCTCGGTGAACACCGCCTTGAGGCCGGGGTACCGCTCGAACACCCCGCCCATGATGAGGTGCCACATGGAGCGGTTGGAGAAGAACGGGGTCTCG
>JAJDYU010000027.1 GCA_022825005.1 Acidimicrobiia bacterium | reverse complement strand
CGCGCCGATGTTCTCGAACACGGCGTCCATGTCCGCCCCCTCGGCTTCGGGCGGAATGTCCAACACCCGAATGCGGACCCCGTTTGTCGGCGGCGCGAGCACCAGTCCGGGCTCTTCGGCCTCGCGTCGGTCGCGGTCGATCAACGCAGGCGTCTCGGTGGTGTGCCAAATCTCCTGGAAAACCAAGCCCTCCTCGCCAAGCGCATCAAAGATCCGGCTTGTAGGGCCGTCGGCGACGATAATCGCAGTGCCGTCGTCGTCGTGGCCAGTGATGATTCGGCGAACAGGTCCGGTAAAGCTCATGAAACTGCCTCTCTTGGGATGAATGTGGATGAATGTGTTGGTCCGACTACCTGGAATTGAAGAGGCTCAGGCAAATCCGCGAAGTGCTGGGATTAGTCCTCGAGGTTCCTGGCCAATCGGGGAACTCTATTGGCGGAAGGTATGGGATTCGAACCCATGGTGACCCGGAGGCCACAACGGCTTTCGAGGCCACCCCATTCGTCCGCTCTGGCAACCTTCCGCCCTTCAGGATAGTGAGCGGTGTGGGCGGCCTCCCAGCCCATATCCTGACGCTGTGATCGATGACCGCACGCTCATGGAGCTGGCCTTGGCCCAGGCCCGACAGGCGGCTGAGCAGGGCGAGGTCCCCATCGGCGCGGTGGTGGCCATCGACGGGGAGGTGGTGGCCGCCCGCCACAACGAGCGGTTGAGCACCAACGATCCCACCGCCCATGCTGAGATTCTGGCCTTGCGGGATGCGGCCGCGGCTCGGGGCTCATCGCGACTCGACGGAGCGGTGCTGGCCACCACGCTGGAGCCGTGTCCAATGTGCGCCGGCGCCGCGGTGATGGCCCGGGTGGCCCGGGTGGTGTTCGCCGCCGAGGACCCCAAGGCCGGAGCTTGCGGAACCCTCTACAACCTGGGCGCCGACCCCCGGCTCAACCACAACTTCGAGGTAGTGGCCGGGTTGGGCCGAGACGAGTCGGCCGCCCTGCTCAGAGACTTCTTCGCGGAGCGCCGCTGAGCTAGCGGCGCTTCTTGGCGCGGGACTTCCTCCGCTGCTGCGCCCGGTTTGCCCCGCGGCGGCGGGGCCAGAAGAGCCACACGGCCAGCACCACGGCCACGGGGATGATCACTATCAACGCGATGGTGCTGGCGCTGATGCCGCCGTCGCCCGATCCCTCGGCGGCCGATTCGGGGAGCCACTCGGGCGGGGCGGCGGCAGGGTCGTAGGTGAACTCGAACTCCTCGGTGGCCCAGTCGCCGTCGGAGTCGTCCAGCAGCTCCCAGATCACCTTGTATGTGCCGGGCTCGGTGAGGGGGTCGAAGCGGCCCCGCACCAGATGGCCGTTCACCTCTATCGTCGTCAGGACGCGGGTGCCGTCGGGGTATTGCAGCGCCACTCCGTTGGACTGGTGGGGCCGTATGGGCTCTCGGAACTCCATCTCCACCCGGTGCACCAGCCCGCCCACCGTTTGGCCCGGGTTCGGAGCCGACCGGCGCATCTCCGCATGGGCTGCGGCGGTGTCGCTGAACACCACCAGCAGCGAGAACAGCAGGGCCAGCACGATGGCGATGGCCACCACCAGCGCCACTGCCCTCTGGGCTCTCTTGCGGGTCCGAGCCCTCATGCCGCCACACTATTTCCCGCCGAGCCCCCTACGAACAGCCGACTGTCACACCAGGGGCGTATCGTGCAGTTTGTGCATGCGATGGGCGGCGCCCACGGCGCCATCGGCCACGATCCAACCGGAGTAAAGGGCAAGCAGATAGCCGGGCAGACGATCCGCCGGGTGGCCGGCTTCGCGCGCCCCTACCGAGGCATGCTCATCGGGTTCGTGGTGGTGCTTTTGCTGGGGGCGCTGCTGTCGCTGGTTCCGCCGCTGCTGTTCCGCTCGATCATCGACGACGCCATCGCCAACAGTGACCGGGGCCAGGTACACCTGCTGGCCGGCATCATCGTGCTGGCCGCATTCGGAGAGGCGGCGCTGTCGTTCATCGAGCGCTACTGGTCGGCCCGCATCGGTGAGGGGCTGATCTACGACTTGCGGGTGGGACTGTACGACCACGTGCAGCGGATGCCGATGGCGTTCTTCACCCGGGTACAGACCGGATCGCTCATCAGCCGCATGAACAACGACGTGATCGGCGCCCAGCGGGCGTTCACCGGCACACTGGGGTCGGTGGTGTCCAACACCATCGTGCTGGCCACCACGCTGGTGGCCATGTTCCTTTTGGAGTGGCGGCTCACGCTGATGGCGCTGGCCCTGTTGCCGGTGTTCATCCTGCCCACCAAGCGGGTGGGCCGGAAGCTCCAGGCCCTCACCCGGGAGTCGATGGAGCACAACGCCTCCATGAACACGGTGATGACCGAGAAGCTCAACGTGTCGGGAGCGCTCTTGGTGAAGCTGTTCGGACGCCACAACCAAGAGCGCGACGGCTTCGGCGCCACTGCCGGGCGGGTGCGCGACATCGGGGTGCGCAGCGCCATGTACGGGCGGACGTTCTTCATCGCCTTGAGCCTGGTGGGGGCGGTGGGTGCCGCCATGTTGTACTGGGTGGGCGGCCAACTAGTGATCTCCGGGGCGATCACGGTGGGGACCCTGGCCGCCATGGGGCTGATGGTGGTGCGGATCTACACCCCGCTCACCAGCTTGACCAACGCCCGGGTGGACGTGATGACCGCGCTGGTGTCGTTCGAGCGGGTGTTCGAGGTGCTGGACACGCCCAACCCCATCGCCGACCGGCCCAACGCGGTCACGCTGCAACAGCCCAAGGGGCGAATCGAGCTGGCCGATGTGACCTTCACCTATCCGCCCAGCGACGACCGGCTGGCCTCGCTGCAAACCGACACCGCCGCCCCGGAGGCCACCGGCCAGCCGGTGCTGCGCCATGTGTCGGCGGTGATCGAGCCGGGGCAGCTGGTGGCGCTGGTGGGGCCTTCGGGTGCGGGCAAGACCACTTTGGCCGCGCTGTTGACCCGGCTGTACGACGTGGACGACGGCGCGGTGCAGATCGATGGGGTCGACGTGCGCGATGTGGCCCAGGAATCGCTGCGGGCGTCTATAGGGGTGGTGCCCCAGGATCCGCACCTGTTCCACGAGACGGTGGCCGACAACCTGCGCTATGTGCGGCCCGACGCCACCGATGCCGAGATGGAGGCCGCTTGCCGGTCGGCCCACATCCACAACCTCATCGCCTCGTTGCCCGAGGACTACAACACCGTGGTGGGCGAGCGGGGCTACCGGCTGTCGGGCGGTGAGAAGCAGCGGCTGGCCATTGCCCGGGTGCTGCTCAAAGACCCAGCAATCGTGGTGCTGGACGAGGCCACCAGCCACCTCGACAGCGAGAACGAGGCGCTGGTGCAGCAGGCATTGGGCATCGCGCTGGAGGGGCGGACCGCAGTGGTGATCGCCCATCGGCTTTCCACCGTCACCAACGCCGATTTGATCCTGGTGCTCGACCGGGGAGAGCTGGTGGAGTCGGGTCGCCATGATGATCTGCTGGCCTCCGATGGGCTCTACGCCGAGCTGTATCGCACCTTGGTGCGCAACGAGCAGCGGTCTCCCGCGGAGAGCGCAGTATGAGCCTGTTCGACTCCGCTGATCCGGGCGCCGTCGCCGGACCAGCCACGTTCACCGTTGCCGAGCTGGCCGAGCGCATCAAGCTGGTGCTGGGCGACGCCTTCGGCGACGAGCTGTGGGTGGAGGGCGAGATCCGCAACCTGAGCCGGGCCCGCAGCGGGCACATGTACTTCGATCTGGTGGAGCCCGACCCGAGCAACGGCGCGGGCAAACAGCCCGACGCATCAATTTCGGTGGCGCTGTTCCGTTTCAACCGCGAGCGGGTGGAGGACACGCTGCGCCGCCACGGCGGCATGGCCATGGAAGACGGGATGAAGATCCGCATCCAGGGCAAGCTGGACTTCTGGCCTCCGGGGGGCCGGCTCCAGCTGTACATGTCGGGCATCGACCCCAACTTCACGCTGGGCGAACTGGAGGCCGAGCGGCTGCGGCTGTTGGAGAAGCTGCGCGACGAGGGGCTGTTGGCCAAGAACCAGGCCGTGCCCTTCCCGGTGGCGCCGCTGCGGATTGGGCTGGTCACCTCCAACGGGAGCGCCGCCCACCACGACTTCCACAACGAGCTGGAGAACAGCGGCTTGGCCTGGCAGGTGGTGCTGGCCGACACCCCGGTTCAGGGGGTGGACGCTCCCCCGCTCATCGCTGCGGCCATCGCGGCGGTGGGCCGAGCCGGGGTGGATGTGATCGCAGTGGTGAGAGGGGGCGGGGCCCGAACCGACTTGGTGGCCTTTGACAGCGAGGTGGTGGCCCGAGCTGTCGCCGACGCTCCCGTGCCAGTGGTAACCGGGGTGGGCCATGAGATCGACCGAACCATCATCGACGAGGTGGCCCACGAGGCCCAGAAAACCCCCACGGCTGCTGCGGTGTTCATCGTGGGTACCGCCCGGGCCCATTTGGAGGCTACCGAGCTGGCCTGGGAGGCAATTGCCGAATTGGCCCAGCGGCTTGCGGAAAACGCCGACCGGCGACTGATGATGGTGAGCCAGACCAACGCCCGAGCCGCCGAGGGCCATCTGCATCGCGCCAGCAGCCGGTTGGAGGGCCGGGCGGGGCGGGTCCGCGACTTGGCCGAGACCCGGACCCGAAGCGAGATTCGCAGAGTGGACGACTTCGCCGGGACCATGCGCCACCGGGCCTCCGCCGCCATCGCCTTTGGGGGGCGCTTGCTTGAGCAGAAGAAATCGGGATTGGCGGCCCAAGCCCAGCGGGGGCCGAGAGCCGCGGCCAGGGAGCTGGCCAACCTTGAAGGCCGGGTGCGTTTGCTCGATCCCCGGAAAATCTTGGCCCGTGGTTGGTCGATAACCCGCCATAGCGGCAAAGTTGTGCGCGACCCGGCGGTGCTGGCCGCCGGCGATGAGCTGGTAACCACCGTGGCCGAGGGCGAGCTGCACAGCACCGTGTCTGAGAAGCAATGAGGAGAACGAGAAGATGAGCACCCAAGAGATCGGCTACGCCGATGCCCTGAGCGAGCTTCAGCAGATCTTGGGCGAGCTGGAAGCTGAGGACATCGACATCGACGTGCTGGCGGTGAAGGTCGAGCGGGCCGCCGAGCTGATCCGGGTATGCCGAGGGCGGATCAACGACGCCGAAGTGCGGGTAAAGGAGATCGTGGCCGGAATGGACAGCGAAGAGGGCGAGTCGTCCGAGTAATGCCCACTGAGAAACTCGAAACGGTCGACGCTTTCATCGTCTTCGATCTGGCCGACGTGCCCGAATCGGTGGGCATCGTCCGCTCCGCCCGCAAGATCTTGCCCGGCGGGGCCAGCGACCTGGCCCGGTCGATGACTTACGCCCTCGCCACCTTCGAGATGCGCCGCAGCGGGGCCTCTGCGGGGATCAACGCAGTGGACGACGACCGGGCCGACGCGGTGGCCAAGTTCACCGCCGAGATCGCCCCCATGGTGGCCTCGGGCCGCTTTCTGCCCGAACCCGGCACCCGGGTGCCGAGGACGGCTCTGGCCTCTTTGGCCGAGGACGATCCCCGCGCCGCGGTGGGCGATGTGGCCGACCAGGCGACCGTCGCCGGAGTGGTGGCCGCGGCGGCCCAGGCCAGCGGCGGGTTAGACGGCCGCACTGTGGCCATCGAGGGCGCGGGACCGATCTGCGATGCCCTGAAAGCCGCCGTTGAGGATCGGGGCGGAACGATGGTGGAAATGAACGGCCAAGCCGACGTGCTGTTCGCCGGCTCCAAGATGGGGGCCATCAACCACACCATGGCTGAACAGCTCCAAGTGGGCACCCTGGTCCCCTACGGCCCGATCCCGGTGACCGCCCGGGCCCTGGCCATTCTCGGCCGGGCCGGCACCACCGTGGTCCCCGATTTCATCTCCACCGCCGGATCGCTGTTCGCCTGGTGGCCCTCCGGCGACCCCACCCCCGAGGCCATCGCCGCCGACGCCGCGGCCAAGATCACCGCTTCCCTAGAGGAGATCGCCGACCACCCCGACGGCCTCTTCCTCGCCGCTGCCTACCGGGCCGAGAGCTTCCTGGCCACCTGGCAGGAATCCCTACCCTTCGGCCGCCCCCTGGCCTCTTAGGGCAGCCGGCCAGCGAGCGGCTCAGCCGCTGCGGGGGACTTGGTTGAAGGGGAGGTCGCGGTCGGCGGCGGGCTCGCGGGGCATGCCGAGGATGCGCTCGCTGATGATGTTGCGGGCCATCTCGGTGGTGCCGCCGCCGATGCAGGCCTGCTGGCGCTGCACGTACTCCGTGCCGAAGGCGCCAGTGTCCTCGCCCTCGTTCCACACCAGGGCGCGGTCGCCCTGCACCTCCATGGCCACTGTCTGGCGCTCAGTCCGAGAAAGTCCGTGGAACAGGCGCACCAGCGATCCGGCCGGGGCGGGCAAGAAGCCGCCCTCGATGCCCTTCACCACCCGGGCCGACAGCAGTTCCTCCACTCGGCTGAGCGCCTCCATGTGCCCCAGCCGCTGGCGGTGGCGACCGACGTCGGCGCCGCCGTGGTCACGGGCGATGGCGGCCAAATCCTCCACCCCGTCGGCCGTCCGGTTCCGGTGGCGGCCCTGGGTATAGGGGGAGGCGTTGCCCACCGCGGCCCGCTCGTGGAACAGCAACCGGCTGGCCACCGTCCACCCGTCGTCCACCTCGCCCACCACGTTCTCGGCGGGGATCACCACGTCGTTGAAGAACTCCTGGCAGAACTCCTCGGAGCGGTCCACCATCTGAATGGGATGGATCTCGATGCCCGGATGGTGGATGGGGACGATGAACATGGTCAGTCCCCGGTGCTTGGGCACCTCCCAGTTGGTGCGGGCCAGCATTAGGGCGTAGTCGGAGCGCTGGGCGAACGTGCTCCAGATCTTGGACCCGTTGATGATGAACTCCTCGCCGTCCCGGTCGGCCCGGGTCAGGGCGCCGGCCATGTCGGAGCCCCCGCTGGGCTCGGATATGAACTGCACCCACAGCTCGTCGCCCCGGATCCATGCCGGGATGTAGCGCTGCTTCTGCTCCTCGGTGCCGAACTCCAAGATCACCGGCCCGCAAATCGACAGGGTGGGCACGCTGAACAAGATGGGCATGTCGAAGTCCATGCTCACGTCGTCGATGATCTTCTGGTGGGCAGCGGTCAGGCTCTGGCCGCCGTACTCCTTGGGGTAGCACACCGCGGCGTACCCCCCGTCGGACAGCCGCCGCTGAAGCTCCCGATTGCGGCTGCTCCTCTCGTCATCGTCTTGGGTGGGGTGCCAGGGATTGACCGGGTCGCGCCGGGGCATGTTCTCGTTCATCCACGTCTGCACCTCCTCCCGGTATCGGGCCAGTTCGGCGGGATCGGTTTCGGCATACACGAAGTCGTCCATCGGTCCCCCTAGTACCCCATCATCTCGGAAAGACATACCCGGTGGTCGCCCGGCGTTCCGAACAACCCCCGGTTCACGGTGGCCCGCCGCAGGTACAGGTGCAGGTCGTGCTCGTAGGTGACGCCGATGCCGCCGTGCATCTGCACGCAGTCTTGCATTAGCTCCACCGAGTGGTCGCCCACATACGACTTGGCCACGCTCACCATGCGAGCCTCGTCGGCGCCGTCGGCCAGCGCGTCGGCCGCACCGTCCACCGCGGCCTGGGAGGCCTCCGACCACAGCTTCATGTCGGCGAAGCGGTGCTTGAGGGCCTGGTACGAAGCCAGGGGCCGCCCGAAGGAATAGCGGTCGAAGGCGTACTGAACGGTGAACTCCAGCACTTTGGCCGCCGATCCGGCGTTGTCGGCGCACTGGAGCACCGTCATCACCTGGCGCTGGCGCTCCACGTCGGCCTCGGTGGCGGCGCCCGGTGTCCCCACCATGGCTTCGGGGTCGACAGGCACTCCGACGAGGCGCACCTCGGCGAATCGGCGGCCCAAGTCCAGCGACTCCTGGGGGGTGATGGTCAGTCCCGGAGCATCGGCTGACACCAAGAACTGGGCCAATCCGTCTTGGGTGCGGGCGGTGACCAGCAGATGGTGGGCCTGCGCGCCAGCCTCCACCGCCACCTTGGTGCCGGTGAGCGCATAGCCGCCGTTCGACGGTACGGCCGCGGCGGAGACGCTGTCGGCAGTCCAGTCGCCGCCGGGCTCGCAGAACGCCCACCCCAGCACCACCTCGCCGGCCACAACCCCCTCAAGCAGCGCCTGCTGGTCGGGCGATCCCGACCGGCCCAGGGTGTCGGCCACCACGTTGGTGGGCATGAACGGCCCGGGTGTGACCCCCCGGCCCATCTCGTCGGCCACAATCGTGAGGTCCACTATCGGGCGGCCGGAGATGCTGCCGCCGCCCAGCGACTCGGGCACCATCAGCGACGTCCAGCCCAACTCAGCCGCAGCCTGCCACCAGCTCTGCGGGTAGCCGTCGGGGTGGTCGTGCCACTCCCGCACCACGCTGATCGGAACCTCGGCTTCGATGACTCGTCGTGCGGTTTCCCGGAAGAACTCCTGATCGTCGCTCAGATCGAAACGCACCGGGGCAATTCCACCACGACAGCGCCAGCCGGTCACATTGAGCGGGGTATTGGATCGATTGCCCCGCAAGGCGCCCGGTACCATTGAGCAGTCCGGGGCTGTAGCTCAGCTGGCTAGAGCACCTGCTTTGCAAGCAGGGGGTCGTGGGTTCGAGTCCCATCAGCTCCAC
>JAJDYU010000083.1 GCA_022825005.1 Acidimicrobiia bacterium | reverse complement strand
CACCGGCCGCGCCGTGGCCCACCTGGCCTACGACATGCTGGGCATCGGCCAGTCATTCACCCCCCACTACGGCGTCCACCCCTTGTTCGTGATGGGCACCCGCCGCAGCCCCGACGAGTTCGACTTCCACGAGACGTCGCGGGAGAAGGGCATGAAAGGCGCGCTGGCCGAGCGCGACGAGCGCTTCGGCGGGGACTACTGGGGCTGGTAAGCAGCGGTTGCCGACCGGCGACTACTGGGATTGATAGGCGACCGTGGGCATCATGGCGGCCTTGGGTTGGTAGGGCACCGACGGGTCGAAGTAGGGGCGGTCGCCGTCCACGGTGCAGCGGCGAATCTCGCGGACCTGGGGGTAGTGGTCGGAGACGCCCCGGTGATTGGTAGACCGCTCGTCCCAGATGGCCAGGTCGCCTTCGGTCCACGACCACCGGCAGTGGAAGCGGGGTTGGTTGATGTGGCGTACCAGGAAGTCGAGCAGGGCCGTGCTCTCGTTCTCAGTCAACCCGACCACGTACTGATGGAAATTGGTGGCCACGTATAGTGCCCGCCGCCCGGTCTCGGGGTGGGTCCGCACCAGAGGGTGGTTGACTCCGGGATAGGCCTCTCTCAACGGGGCCACCAATTCCCAGCTTCCCGACTTCTCGGCCATGCTCGTGCAGAACTGCGGGTAGTTGGAGTGGTGGAGTTCCAATCCGTCGATCATGGCCCGCATCGGCTCCGACAGGGCGTCGTAGGCCGACGTGATGCTGCACCACATGGTGTCGCCCCCATAGGGAGGTGCGACCACGGATTGGAGCAGGGCGATCTTGGGAGGCACTTCGATCCAGGTCACGTCGGTGTGCCAGTTGTCGGTGGTGGGCAGGCTCTCGGCGTCGTCGCGGATGACCGAGGTACCTGGCTCGGTCACCCCCATCACGGCTTGAAGCGGGTAGATGCTGGGTTGGCCCCACAGTGAGGCCAACTCCAGTTGGTCCTCCGCGCTCATGGGCACATTGCGGAACAGGATCACCTCGTGGCGGAGCAGCGCTTCATGAATCTCGGCGAACTGCTGGTCGGTCAGACCGTCTCGGGGGTCCACCCCGGAGATCACCGCGCCCAGTGATCCACCGATCCGGTCAACCTGGATGGTCTCGTAGGACTCCACCGCGTCGAGACTTGGGGTGAGGGTCATGCTCATGGGGCTATTGTGCCATCTCGTCCGACTGCAAGCCGATAAGGAGGCACCTGATGCGCACGATCTTGGACGGGCTCAACTTCTCGGAGGGACCCCGGTGGCGCGACGGCGCGCTGTGGTTCTCCGATATGCACGCCCACCGGGTGATTCGCACCGACCTCGACGGCAACGCCGAGACCGTGGCGGTGGTGGACTGGGACGACCCGTCGGGGTTGGGCTGGCTGCCCGACGGCCGGCTGCTGGTGGTGGCCATGTCCACCCAGAAGCTGCTGCGCCAAGAGCCCGACGGCTCGATGGTCGAGCACGCCGACCTGTCACCGCTCGCCATCGGCGACATCAACGACATGATCGTGCGCTCCGACGGCACCGCCTATATCGGCGACATGGGGCAGAGGATCCACGCTGGCGGCGAGCGGCGCACTGCGCAGACCCTCAAAGTGGCCCCCGATGGGTCGGTGAGCGTGGGCGCCGATGGCATGGAGGCTCCCAACGGCCACATCCTGACCCCCGACGAGGAGACGCTGATCGTGGCCGAGAGCGCGGCCTACCGGCTCACCGCGTTCGACGTGGCCCCCGACGGCACCTTGTCCAACCGGAGGGTTTACGCCGAGCTGACTCCCGAGTCAGACCGGGCCCCAGTGGCCCCGCCCGACGGCATCTGCCTCGACGCTGAGGGCGCGGTGTGGGTGGCCGATCCGCTGGGCTTGAGGGTATTCCGAGTGCTGCCCGGCGGTGAGGTGACCGACTCCTACGACATGGCCCCCAAATTGCCGGTGGCCTGCGTACTGGGCGGCGACGACCGCCGTACCCTTCTGATCTGCGCCGCCGACGACTGGAAGAGAGAAGTGGTCACCGCGGCGAAAACCGGTGCCATCTACGCCACCGAAGCCGCCGTCCCCGGCGTGGGCAAGCCCTAGTCGACAGGCTGGGGCGTCAGCTCGCGCAGGGATACGGAGACGCCGGTATCGGGGCTGAGGCTGACTAGCACTACGGCGGGCTCGCCTTCCAATGACTCGGCGGTGGCGCCGGAGTAGGCGACCAGCGAGGGTGATTGGCGCACCACTTGGTGGCGGTGTATGTGGCCCAGGGCGACGTAGTCCCAGTCGACGGTGTCGAGGTGGCTGGGGTAGATGGGAGACGAGCGGTACGAGGGCGTCTCGTCGGGCATGACCAGGCCGTGGCCCATGGCCACACACCAACCGCCCTCGGGACGATCAGGGAGGCCGTCGAGGGGGTGGAATCCGGGGTGGTGGTCGTCCATCGACTTGCCCCAGACGGTGAGTTCTAGCTCGGGAAGGTGAGTGGTGGTTCCCTCAAGGGAGTCGAGGACCGTAATTGGGAGATCCTGGATGTGAGGAGCGAACCGATGGAGCACCGATGTTTCGGGATGGGCGTCGTGATTGCCGGCGATCATCACCACGGGGCACGAGAGCCGAGCCAGTTGGGATGCGGCCCAACTCAGCACGTCGTCGCCCACCCGGTTGTGGTCGAACAGGTCGCCGGAGATGATCACCGCGTCAACGGCCTCGTCGATCGCCAGGTCGATGGCCGCAGCAAATGCCTTCTCTTGGCGCTTGGCGGGAGAAGTTCCCAGATGGCAGTCCGAGGTATGCAACAGCGAAAGGGCTCGGCGTTGTTGGCATTGGTTATTCGTCACGTCGTCGGTAGTCCTCAGCTGAGCTCATAGGCGTAGGCTCGCACATTATTTCTCGCTGGAGGGCAAGGCTATGGCAGAACGGGCTTGTGAGGGCAAAGTTGCGCTGGTCACCGGGGCCAGCAAGGGGGGAACGGGCACCGCGATCGCGGTGCGTCTGGCTGCCGAAGGCGCCCGAGTGGCCATCACCGCTCGCGACGAGCAGGGCTTGGCCGTCACCAAAGACCGCATCGAATCGTTCGGGGGGGAGTGCCTGGTGCTTCCGTCGGACCTAAGCGATCCCTCTGGAGCTCGCACCGAGCTGGTGCCCAAGACAGAAGAGGCTTTCGGGCCGATCGACATCTTGGTGAACAACGCCGCCTTCGGAGGGTATTACCCGTTTGAGATGGTTACCCCCAAGCAGCTCGAGCTGAGTTTGCAGGTAAACCTGTGGGCGCCGTGGGAGCTGATGTCGTCGGTGGTCGGCGGGATGCGCGAGCGGGGGAGCGGTTCGATTCTCAACCTCACCACCTTTTCTGCCGAATTGCCGCCTGGACCTCCATTTCCGTCGAGCAAGCCTTCGAAAGCCGGATTCGTATATGGGGCGCCGAAAGCGGCGTTGAACAAGCTGACTGTGTCGGCGGCCAGCGAGTGCGAAGGTCAGGGGGTGTCGGTGAACGCCCTCACCCCCCAGGCGGCCATCGCCACGCCGATCTTGGTGGAGGGCGGCTGGATTGACGAGGAGATGTTCGAACCCCTTGAGACGATGGCCGAAGCCGCCGTGGCGCTGGTCACCGGCGAACCCGACGTGCTTACCGGGCGTATCGCCTTCAGCCTGCAGCTCCTGGTGGAACTCAACCGGCCGGTGCGCGATCTGATGGGCGAGTCGCTGGTGGAGGGCTGGCAGCCGGCCGACATCCCACCAGTCATCGCCCGACAAGAGGCCAACCTCGCCCGGCGGGGCTGGCCCGATGGCTACACCTTTGGGCGGGTCCACAGTCCGCGTCCATGAGCGACGAGCTGCTTCTTCGGATCGTCACCGATCCTGAGGCATACGCCGATCCCTACCCGCTGCTGCGGGAATTGCGGGAGACGGCGCCAGTTCACAAACTCAGTTTTGCCGACTATTGGGTCCTCACTCGCTACGAGGACTGCCGAATGGCGCTGCGTGATCCTCGGATGGGCAACGCCGAGCCCGGCGACGAAGTTCCGACGCTCACTGCTGAGAGAGTGCGAACTCCCAACGAAGAGCGGACCTTCTTGTTCTTGAATCCTCCCGACCACACCCGACTGCGTTCGCTGGTCAGCCGGGCCTTCACTCCTCGACGGGTCGAAAGTGTGCGGTCGGCAGTGGAGGAGATGACCGCCGAGCAGCTCGACTCGCTGGCCGCCTCCGGTGGGGGAGACATGATCGATCAGCTGGCCTTTCCCTTGCCGGCCAACGTCATCAGCGAGCTGGTGGGGGTGCCCCGGGCTGACCGAGATTGGCTGCGGCCCTTGGTGTCGGATCTGGCCAGCACCCTGGAACCGAACCAAAGCCCGGAGGATCGGGAGCGGGCCGAAGCGTCTGCGGTCAAGGTGAAAGCATATTTCGACGAGTTGATCGACCAGCGGCGAGCCGAGCCCAGTGACGATCTGCTGTCAGCGCTGATTGCAGCCAGCGACGGAGAAGACCGGCTCACCCAGCGAGAGATCGGGCTCACCTTGTCGCTCATCTATGCCGCGGGCTTCGAGACCACCACCAATTTGATCGGCAACATGGTCCACACGCTCATTCGGCATCCCGAGGAGCTGGTCCGACTGCGGACCGATCGGTCGTTGGTGCCCGGCGCGGTGGACGAGGTGCTGCGCTATCAGCCTCCCGTGCAGGTGGACGCCCGGTACACATTCGAAGCCGTGGAAATCGGCGGGCACTCCATCGCCAAGGGAAGCATGGTACTGATGCTTCTGGGAGCGGCCAACCGCGACCCCGACGTGATCGACGATCCCGACCGGTTCGATATTGCCCGCCAGGAGACGCCGCTGCTGTCGTTCGGATCAGGCATCCACTACTGCCTGGGTGCGTCACTGGCCCGCCTCGAAGGCCAGGTAGTGCTGGCCGGTCTGCTGGACCGCTTCGAAACTTGGACTCCGTTGGAGGACGATCCCCCCTGGAAGGACCGGCTCACCTTGCGAGGGCTGGCCCGCTTACCGATTTTGCTCTCCTAGTGGCCGCCCGATGCGCCAATTTGGGCCGCTGGGAATTTCAATACGTGTGCGCTCCGCTGGTGCTACGCTACGGCACCGGTTCGCCGGTGAATCCTCTGGCAATTTTGTAGCGCGAGACCTTCTTCACCACCCACTGCGAGGCCAGGGCTTCGGTAAATTCGCAGGCATTTTTTATCGCACTGGAGCGCTTATATGGCTGATCTCGGCGATCGGGCCCAGGTGGTGATCGTCGGTGGTGGGATCGTCGGCTGCTCCATCGCGTACCACCTCACCCGTCGCGGGGTCGCCGATGTGCTGCTCATCGAGCAGGGCCAGCTCACCAGCGGCACCACCTGGCACGCCGCCGGCTTGGTCAGCCAGCTCAAGTCCAGCCACAGCCTCACTCGGCTGGCCACCTACTCGGCCCAGTTGTTCGAAGAACTCGAGGCCGAGACCGGCCAAGCCACCGGCTACCGAGCCCCCGGCTCCATTTCGGTGGCCGCTGACGAGGAGCGGTGGGAGGAGTTGCTGCGGGGCATGTCCATGGCCCGCACGGTGGGAGTGGATATCCGCCAGATCGAACTCGACGAGGCCCTCGAGCTGTGCCCGCTGCTCAACATCGACGACTTGGTGGGCGCTTTGTTCATCCCCCGAGACGGTGTGACCTCCCCGGTGGACACCACCATGGCGCTGGCCAAGGGGGCTCGGGCCCGGGGTGCCCGCATCGTCCAGGGCACGGCGGTGACCGGGGTGGTGGTGGAAGACGGGCGAGCGGTGGGGGTGGACACCGAGGCCGGCCGGGTAGAGGCCGAGACCGTGGTGCTGGCCGCCGGGATATGGACCCGCCAACTTGCTGCTACCGCCGGGGTGAGCGTGCCGGTGCAGGCCTGCGAGCACTTCTACATCGTCACCGAGCCGGTTGAAGGGGCGTACCCCAACATGCCCACGGTGCGCGACCCGTCCAACTACACCTATTTCAAAGAGGAGACCGGCAAGCTGATGGCTGGCTTCTTCGAGCCTCGGGGCAAAGTTTGGAACCTCAACGGCATCCCCCGAGACCTCCAGTTCAAGACCCTGCCCGAAGACTGGGAGCACGTCGGGCCGATCTTCGAGCGGGCCATCCACCGTATGCCGGTGTTGGGGGAGGCGGGCCTTCAGCTCTTCTTCAACGGCCCCGAGGCCTTCACCCCCGACGGGGTGTACTACCTGGGCGAATCCCCGGAGGTGGATCGCTGTTTCGTGGCTGCGGGGTTCAACTCGGTGGGCATCCAGTCGGCTGGCGGCGTGGGCTGGGTGCTGGCCGACTGGATCGTCGACGATCACCCGCCGATGGACCTCTCGATGGTGGACATCAGGCGCTCGTTCGGCTTCCAATGCGAGCCGGCCTATCTGGACGCCCGCATCCCCGAGAGCCTCGGCCTGCTCTATGCCATGCACTGGCCGTTTCGCCAGTACGAGACCGCTCGGGATGTCCGTCGGTCGCCGCTGCACGAGCGCATTGATGCGGCTGGCGCGGTGTTCGGCGAGGTCGGCGGGTGGGAACGCCCCAACTGGTACGCCGCCCCCGGCCAAGAGCGGGAATACCGCTACAGCTGGGGCCCGCAGAACTGGTTCGAGGCCAGCGGGGACGAATGCGATGCAGTACGCAACGCAGTGGGCCTGTTTGACCAGACCTCGTTCGCCAAGTTCACCGTGGATGGCCCCGATGCCATGGCGCTGCTCAACTGGGTGTGCGCCAACGAGGTGGACGTGCCGGTGGGCCGGGCGGTGTACACCCAATGGCTCAACGACTGCGGTGGCATCGAAGCCGACCTCACCGTGACCCGCCGGGGCGAGAACTCCTATTGGGTGGTCACCTCGGCCGGTACCGCCACCCGCGACTGGGCCTGGCTGCGGCGGGCTGCCCGGGGCAAAGACGTGGTGCTCAAAGACGTAACCGACCTCTACGGGGTGCTCGGCGTCATGGGCCCCAACTCCCGGGCCGTGCTGAACCAGCTCTGCGATGCCGATCTCGGCAACGACGGCTTCCCGTTCGGCACGGCTCAGGAACTCTGCATCGCCGGGGCGGAGACTCTGGCGCTGCGCATGACCTACGTGGGCGAGCTGGGCTGGGAGCTCTACGTGCCCAACGAGCAGGCCGTGGCCCTGCACGATGCGGTGGTAGAAGCGGGATTGCCTCTGGGACTGCGCCACGCTGGCTACCACGCCATGAACACGCTGCGCATGGAGGCGGCCTACTGCCACTGGGGCCACGACATCACCGACGAGGACACTCCCCTGGAGGCTGGACTGGGGTTCGCGGTGGCCTGGGACAAGGTCGGCGGATTCCGAGGCCGAGAGTTGCTGGCCGCCCAGCGGGAGGGTCCTCGCACCAAGCGTCTCATCAAGCTTCGGTTGGAAGATCCCGACTGGCTGCTGTACCACGACGAGCCCATCTACCGGGACGGCCAGATGGTGGGCCGCACCAGCAGCGGCATGTGGAGCTACACCGAGAAGCGGGCACTGGCCCTGGGCTATGTGGAGTGCGCCGACGGAGTCACCAAAGACTGGGTGGAATCTGGCCGATTCGAGATCGAGGTGGCCGGAACGCCCATCGCGGCCACCGGATCTATTCGTTCGTTCTACGATCCCCGCAAAGAGCGGGTTCGACTCTGATTGACAAGGAGCGGCCTACGGTGCGCGATGAAGCCCAGGTTGTGATCATCGGCGGCGGAGCCATGGGCGCGGGCCTGTTCTACCACCTGGCCCACGAAGGCTGGACCGACATCGTGCTGGTGGAGAAGGGCGAGCTGTCCTCGGGTTCCACCTGGCATGCCGCCGGGCTCATCCCCCACTTCATCGGCAGCCTGAACATGGCGAAGTGCCATGCGGTGGGCCCCGACCTCTACGCCAAGATCGAAGAGGAGACCGGGCTGGCCAGCGGCTGGCACGGGACCGGCGCCATCCGCCTGGCCCTCGACCACCATCAGGTGGACTGGTTCCGCTACGTCAGCGGGATGCTCGATCTGGTCGGAATCGAGAACCACCTGATCGAGCCCAAAGAGATCCTGGACCACTGGCCCTTCATGGACGTGTCCGACGTGCTGATGGGCTGCTGGACCCCCCACGACGGCTGGACCGACCCGTCCAGCGTCACCGCGGCCATGGTCAAGGGGGCCCGCCAGCTCGGCGGCGAGCTCTACCGCCACACGCTGGTCACCGCCATGAACCAACTCCCCGACCACCGCTGGGAAGTGGTCTGCGACGTCAAGGGCGAAACCCACCGCATCATTGCCGAGCACGTGGTGAACGCAGCCGGGTGCTATGCCCCCCAGCTCGGCGCCATGGTGGGCCTCGACGTGCCCATCGTTTCGGTGATCCACCAATACCTCATCACCGAGCCCATGGAGGAGATGAAGGCACTGGGCGACTTCGACCCGCCGGTTATCCGCGATCCCCGAGCGTCGGCCTACTACCGGCGGGAGATCGACTCGCTGCTGGTCGGTCCCTACGAGCGGGAGAACGCCCAGACCTACGGGATCGACGGCATCGACTGGGACAAGCACTTCTATCTGACCCCGCCCGATCTCGATCAGCTCATGCCCTGGCTGATCGAGGCTGGCAAGCGGATTCCCGCCTTTGCCGACACCGGGATCAAGACGGTGGTCAGCGGGCCGATCACCCACACCCCCGATTCCGGCTACCTCATGGGTCCGGCCCCCGGCCTGCGCAATTACTGGCTGTGCGCCGGAGCTTCCATCGGCATCACCCAGGGGCCGGGGGCGGGCAAGTACCTGGCCCAGTGGATGGTGCACGGCCAGACCGAGATCAATGTGGCCGAGATGGATCCCCGCCGGTTCGGCGAACACTGCGGGCCCACCGGGCGATACGCCATCGAGAAGGCCATCGACGAATTCCACGAGATGTACGCCACCCGCCTCCCCGGCGAGCAGCGCTTCGCCGGCCGCCCCCAGAAGACCGATCCCATCTACGACCGGCTCGACGCCCGGGATGCCCAGTGGATGGAGATCTTCGGCTGGGAGCGCCCCCAGTACTACGGCGAGCCCGAGGCCCACTCCTTCCGGCATTCCAACGCCTTCGACATCGTGGGGGCCGAGTGCCGGGCCACTCGGGAGCGGGCTGGCATCGCCGACCTCACCGCCTTCTCCAAATTCGAGGTGACCGGGGACGACGCCGAGGCGCTGCTCGACCGCCTTACCGCCAATCGCATGCCGGCCAAAGACGGCGGGATGCGCCTCACTCACTTCTTGACCGAGTTGGGCGGCATAGAGACCGAGATGACCATTACCCGACTGGCCCCCGACCGGTTCTACCTGAACTCGGCCATCGTCGGGCAGTTCCACGACCGGGACTGGCTCGCCCACCATGTGCAATTCGGCGAGGACGTGACCGTTACCGACCGCACCGACGACATGGGCATTCTGGCCGTGTCCGGCCCCCTGTCCCGCCAGATTCTGGCTCAGCTCACCGACGCCGAGCTGGAGGCCCCCGGCTTCCGCTGGCTCACCGGCCAGCACATCGAGGTAGCCGGGGTGCCGTGTCTGGCCCTGCGGGTGTCGTATGTGGGCGAGCTGGGCTGGGAGCTGCACCACTCCCAAGAGCACACCGCCCAGCTCTATGACGCTCTGGTGGAGGTGGGCGAGCCGTTGGGCATGGTCCACTACGGCGCCTACGCCATGAACACCATGCGCATCGAGAAGGCCTACAAGGCAATGGGCTTCGAGCTGACCACCGAGATCACCCCGGTTGAGGCCGACCTGGGCCGGTTTGTGGACTGGTCGGGCGAGTTCCAGGGCAAGAAGGCCTCCGAAGAGCGGCTGGCCATGGGCGACGACATCGAGATGATCCTCGTGTACTGCGAGGTGGACACCACCGACAACGACTGCCGGGGCAACGAGCCGATTTTCTACGGCGACGAGCTCATCGGGCTGACCACTTCGGGCACTTGGGGTCACACCACCGGGCGCGGTCTGGCCTTCGCCTACGTGAGGCCGGAGTACAAAGCGCCGGGCACCCGTTTCGAGGTGCAGCTAATGAGCGACCGCCGTCCGGCAATGGTGTTGGACGGCCCGGCCTACGACCCCGACAACGAGAAACCGAGGGCTTGACATGGCGCGACGTGCAGGAGGCAGGGCAGCCCGAGTAGCCATGCGGGAGGCGCCGCCCGAAGCCGATGCCCGGGCGGTGTGGCCGGGTATGCCCGGTGGGGCCTACAAGCCGCTGTCCGAAGGCCAATGCGACGACGTATTCGAGTCGGCCCTGGGCCTGCTGGCCGATCTGGGCATGGGGCAGGCCACCCCCGAGATCATTGAGGCGGTCACCGCCAACGGGGGCCGAATGGACGACCACGATCGCCTGCGGTTCCCGCCTGATCTTGTCAAGCGGATCGTGGACGGGGCTTGCAAGGAGTTCACCCTGTACGGGTTCGACCCCGACCGGGGGGTGGAGATCGGCGGCAACCGGGTTCATCTCTGCACCAGCGGGGCGGCGGTGATGATGCTCGACCACGACACCAAGCGCTTTCGCCCCAGTACCCTGGCCGACCTTTACGACGTGGCCCGAGTCGTCGACACCCTCGACAACATCCACGTGTTCGTGCGGACGCTGGTGGCCCGCGACATGGAGACCGCCCGGGAGTTGGACATCAATACCGCCTACGCCATCTTGGCTGGCACCACCAAGCCGCTGGGCACAGCCATGTTCCAACCCGAGCATGTTCACGAGTGCATCGACCTTTTCGACATGGCGCTGGGTGCCGAGGGGGAGTTCGCCCGGCGGCCCTTCAGCATCGGCAACAACACCTTCGTGGTGCCGCCCCTGCGCTTTGCCGAAGATTCGGCCCTGTGCCTTATGGAACAGGCTCGCCGGGGCATGCCGATCAATCTGCTGTCTGCGGGCCAAGCCGGGGCCACCTCGCCGGCCGCGCTGGCCGGATCGCTGGTGCAAGCACTGGCCGAGTGCTTGGCCGGGTTGACCGCAGTCAACCTGGTTGTGCCCGCCCATCCCTGTGTGCTGGGCATGTGGCCGTTCGTGTCCGACCTGCGCACTGGAGCGATGAGCGGGGGCAGCGGTGAGGAGGCGATTATCAACGCGGCGGCCGCCCAGGTGGTGAACTACCTCGGTTTGCCGTCGGGGGTGGCCGCCGGCATGGCGGACTCCAAGCTTCCCGACAATCAGGCCGGTGCCGAGAAGGCCAACGCCATCACCCTGGCGGCCAACGCCGGGGCCAACATGATCAACGAGACGGCCGGAATGCTGGCCAGCATCATGGCCTGCTCGCTGGAGGCCCTGGTGATCGACAACGACATGCTGGGGTCCATCAACCGCACGGTGCGGGGCATCGAGATCACCCCCGAGACCCTGTCTACTCAGGTAATCGCCGATGTAGTGCACGGCGAGGGCCATTTCCTCGGCCACTCACAAACTCTCTCGCTGATGCAGACCGAGTACGTCTACCCCGAGATCGGCGACCGCCTCAGCCCCGACGACTGGGTGGACGCCGGCGCCCGCCTCATCGAAGACGTAGCCCACGACTACGTGACCGAAGTGCTCAACCGCCCCAAGCCCGACCACATCACCCCCGAAGCCGACGCCCGAATCCGAGAGACCTTCCCCATCCACCTCGCCCCCATCCGCTGACGAAGCGCGCCCTCGGGCGAGGCTGTTCTAGTCTCGGATCATGGCCTGGGATTTTTCTACTGATCCGGAGTTTCAAGACCACCTTGAATGGCTGACGGAGCTCATGCACACCGAAATCGAGCCGCTAGACCACTACTTCCGAGGGCGGTCCCCGTTCGACAAGTCTGACGAGGAGGTGCAGAGCCATTTGCGCCGCATCCAGCAGAAGGTCAAGGACCGGGGGCTTTGGGCCTGCCACCTCAAGCCGGAGATGGGGGGTATGGGGTTTGGCCAGGTGCAACTAGCGCTGATGAACGAGATATTGGGCCGCTCCACGTTCGGACCCTCCGCGTTTGGCAGCCAGGCCCCCGACTCGGGCAATGCCGAGATCTTGGCCCACTACGCCAACGACGAGCAGAAGGAGAAGTACCTCAAGCCGCTTCTGGCCGGGGAGATCTCCACTTGCTACTCCATGACCGAGCCTCAGGGCGGTTCTGATCCCAACCACTTCACTTGCACCGCCCACCGCGACGGCGACGAGTGGGTGATCAACGGCGAGAAGTGGTTTGCCTCCAACTACCCGCGGGCTGAGTTCCTGATCGTCATGCTCATCACCAACCCCGATGTGTCGGTGTATCGAGGCTCTTCCATGATGCTGGTGCCCCACGACGCCCCCGGCTTGGAGTTGGTCCGCAACGTGGGCGTGGGCGGAGAGCGCAGAGGCCACGGCGGCCACAGCTATCTGCGGTTCAACGAGTGCCGCGTGCCCATCGAGAATCTCATGGGCGAGGAGGGGGCCGGGTTCAAGATCGCCCAGACCCGCCTAGGCGGGGGCCGGGTCCACCACGCCATGCGCTCGGTGGGCACGGCCAAGAAAGCCTTCGACATGATGTGCGAGCGGGCCCTCAGCCGGGAGACCAAGGGCTCGCTGTTGGCCGAGAAGCAGGCGGTGCAGCACATGATCGCCGACTCCTGGGTCCAGATCGAGCAGTTCCGCTTGCAGGTGCTTCACGCCGCCTGGCAGATCGACCAGTCGGACACCTCCAAGGCTCGGCTCTACATCGCCGGGGTGAAGGTGGCCACCCCCCGGGTGCTGATGGACGTGGTCTTCCGCTCCATGCAGATCCACGGCTCGCTGGGCATGTCCAACGAGACTCCGCTGGCCAACATGTGGATGATGGCCCCCACCTTCGGGGTGGCCGACGGCCCCACCGAGGTCCACAAGGACACCATCGCCAAGCAGGTGCTGAAGGACTACCGCCCCTCTGAGGGACTGTTCCCCACCGAGCACCTCCCGGCCAAGATCGAGTGGGCTCAACAAGTGATGGCCGAGCGCATCGAAGAGGAGTTGCTGAACGCCTGAGCCTAGGCCACTACGGCGGGGTCAGCGGGAGAGAAGGTCGGCTACTCGCCAGGAGTTGGCCATGATGGACAGCACGGGGTTGACGCCGCCGTTGGTGACGTGCAGGGAGGAGTCGGCCACGTAGGTCCGCTGGCAGCCCCACACTTTGCCTTCAGGATCGACGGCGCCACCCGCAGGAGTGTCCGACATGCGGGCTGTGCCGGCTTGGTGCTGGCCGCCGGACAGGATTTGGAATCCCATCGAGCCTCCGGTCACGTCGCGGGCGCCGGTGGCGGCAATCCACTCTTTGGACCGGTCTCCCAAGAACTCCGCGGTGCGGAGGTCCTCCTCGTGTTGCACACCGAAGAACCGGGCTACCGGCAAGCCCCACTGATCCCGCACCTCCGCCGACAGGTCCAGCCCGGCCGAGCGGGTGGGGATCTCCTGGATGGGGGCCATGGTCATGATGGTGCGGCGGTAGGTATCCCGCAGCGCCTTACGGGCCGAGGCGCCCGTCGGACGCCCGTACTCGTCGATCTCGCCGGCGGCCTCGGCTGCTCGCTGGTGCTCGG
The DNA here is from genome assembly GCA_022825005.1 of Acidimicrobiia bacterium. GTDB lineage: Bacteria > Actinomycetota > Acidimicrobiia > Acidimicrobiales > Bin134 > Poriferisocius. The sequence continues at coordinate 24,803 of JAJDYU010000083.1, read as the reverse complement.
GTCGGAACCACGAGCCCATCACCCAGTGCTGCACCGGTGACACCGCATAATCGTCGGCGATCAATCCGCCGCCGATGATGCCGTCGTTGTGGTGGCAGTGCTCCCGGGTGGCCACCGCCAGCCCGGGGCCGACGCCGTCGCTGAGCGGCTCGTCTGTGTCGACGTGGCCGTGGGCCAACACATAGGTGTGGCCCTGGAGGCACCGGCCCACCCAGTGGTTGCCCAGCCCGCTCAGCATCAGCAGCCTTGCAGTCTCCACCGCTCCGGCGGCCACAACGATCCGGTCGGCCCGCACCGTGCGCTGCCCGTTCTCTGACCGCAGCTCTATCTCGCCCCGGTTGTCGTCGATCCGGGCGGCCAGGGTGTCGCTCAGAATGTGGGCGCCGGCCGAGGTGGCTGGAGGGAGGAGGGTGTTGTGGACGCCGTTCTTGGCATCCACTGGGCAGGGGTGGCCCACACACTGGCTGCAATTGACGCAGGCAGGCCTCCCACCATTGGGCCGCGAGTTGATCAGCAGGGGAACGGGTGCAGTGGCCCAGCCCAGGCGAGCCGCAGCCTCGGCCAGCATCTCGCCTCCTCGGTCGGGCGGGAACGGGGGAAGCGGGTAGCCGCGAGACCGGGGACCGTCACCGGCGTGGCCGGGAGCGCCCGCAACGCCCACTTCCCACTCCACCAGGTCGTAGTAGGGCTCGAGATCGTCGTAGGTAATCGGCCAGTCGGCCAAGGCCGATCCTTCGGGGACGCCGTATTCGCTGGCCATGCGGAACGTCTCCGGCGCGAACCGCCACGCTTGGCAGCCGTATAGCCGGGGGCCTCCTCCCAGAACGACGGCGTTGTTGTGGTAGCGGAAGTCGTGGGGCTCGACGGCCTGCTCGCGGTCCCCCTCCTTGATGGCTCGGGGATTTCCCACCGGCGTTACGCTCTCGCCGAACCCGAACATGGCGGTGCGGTGGTTGCGCACCGGGTCCCAGCCGATTTCTGTGGATTTGAGGGCGCGCCCTCGCTCCACCACCAGCACTGAGCATCCGGCTGCGGCCAGCACATGGGCAGCCACGCCACCCCCGGCACCGCTACCGATCACCACTGCGTCGTAGCGATCTTGCACCTCGTCCCAGCCGATCACCGGCGGCACGGTGTCTAGCAATTCCGGTTCGCCGAGGGGGAACCGCTGGTAGCCCAACTCGTCCCAGCACCCCGAGTCGGGATCGGTCAGCCAGCGCAGCGTGTCTTGGTCCATCGGACTCTCGGGCATCAGTACTCGCCTACGGTGAGGCGGCAAGTGGCGGGGTCGAGGCCGTCGGCGGTGAAGGTGAGGTCGACGACTCCGGAGCCGGTAGGGCGGATCACGGCTAGGGCTCGACCGTCGTAGGTAGTGCAGGTAGTGGATCCAAATGGCTCGGTGGACTGGTGGTCGGCGCTGGCGAACCCCTGGACCTCACCGGGGCCATCCACGGTGATCTCCACCGTCCGGTTTGCCACTGGGTTCACGATGCCGTCGGCATCGACCAACTGCACTGAGACGTAGGCCAAGTCGGTGTCGCCCGCGGTGATCTCGGGCCGGTCGGCCTTGACTTCAAGATGCAGCGGACCGGAGGCGGTTCGCAGCGCAGTTCGGGCCGATTCCTCGCCGTCGGTGTAGGCGATGGCCACCAACTCGCCCGGTTCGTAGGCGACCGCGAACTTGGTGCGGAACTCTTCGACGGGCTGCCGGCCGAGGGACTCTCCGTTGAGCACCAACTCCACTTCGTGGTCGGCCGAGTACACGTCGACATCGACTGCTGTGCCCTCATGTCCGTCCCACGACCAGCTGTCCACGGTGTCGCTCCACGACCACGGGCCGGAGTAGGCGATCTGCTTGTGGGCATTCTCCGGTCGCTGCACAGCGATGAAGGGCTCTCGGCGAAGACCGAAGACGATCTCCCGGTAGTACGACGCAGGCCGTCGAACCCCGGTGATGTGGATGTCGCCGGTGTGGGCGACGAGCCAGGGAAACGGTGCCACTATGCCGGGGTGCCCCTCGTCTACAGGATCTTCGTCGTCGTAGCCGACGCGGCCGATGCCTACTTCACCTAAGTAGTCCCAGCCGGTCCAGGTGAAATCGCCGATCAAGTGGGGATGGGCGCAAATGATCGGCCAATCTCGGCCCAGGTCGGTCACGTTGGTCTCAGAGCCGACGATCACCCGGTTGGGATACAGCTCGTGGTCGATGAGGTACCGGTTCGCCACGTAGTTGTAGCCAGCCACGTCGAGCGAGGCGCACACCTCCTCGATGCCCTCCGCGATGATCGGTGACTTCATGATCTGATCCTTCACCATGGCCCACATGGCCATTTGGGTGTTCACCCCTTGCGACTCAACTTTTTCAGCGGCGGTCGGCTCGTCCTCGTCGGATGCCTCGGGCGACTCCATCAGGCCGAGGATCTCGGGAATCCGGGCGATCAGCCCGCGTATGGCCAGCATCGGCTGTACCCCGGCGGTGACGTAGCGGTGGGGGTCGAGCGAACGGACATGCTCGGCGATGTCGCGGGCTCGGGCGGCCCCGAGCGGCGAGCCGACTTCGGGGATCTCGTTGCCGGTGGAGTAGAGCACCACGCTGGGGTGGTTGCGGTCTTTGCGCACCAGGGAGGCGACGTCGTTGCTCCATCGCTCCTCGAACCGCAGGGCAAAGTCGTGGTTCACCTTGTTCTCGGTCCACATGTCCCACGTCTCGTCCATCACGATCACACCGAGGCGGTCGCAGGCTTCGAGCATGGCCTGGCTCATCGGGTTATGCGCGCTGCGCAGGGCATTGAACCCGGCGGCCTTCAACAGCTCCACCCGGCGCTCCTCGGCTCGGCTGATGGTGGCGGCGCCGATGGGCCCGTTGTCATGGTGAACGCAGGCGCCCCGTAGCTTCACCGTGTCGCCATTGATCCGCAGCCCGTGGGCGGGGTCGAGCTGAAGCGACCGAATGCCGAAGACGGTGACATCGCGGTCTAGTTCGGCAGACTCATCGTCGGGTTCGGCCAGCGTGGTAGTGCAGGAGTAGAGGTGGGGATGGTCAGTGCTCCACCGGTCTGGGTCGGTCACCCCCAGCCGCTGGCGGGCGATCACCGTGGTTTGGGGGCGCAGGGTTACCGGGATGTCTCCCCGGACCACCGCTTCGCCAGCCGGGTCGCGTACCTCGCAGGCCATTCGCACCGTCACCGTGTGGGCGGTGTCGTTTTGCACCTCGGCGGCCACCTCCACCACCGCACCGTGGTCGTCGATCTCCGGGGTGGTGATCCACACGCCGTCAATGGCCAGGTGTACCGGATTCTTCACCCACAGGTGCACTGGCCGGTAGATGCCCGCCCCGGAATACCACCGGGAGTCCTCGCCGGCCCGGCAATCCACCTTGATGGTGTTCTCCTCGCCGTAGCGCAAGAACGGGTCGAGGTCGACGATGAACTCGGAGTACCCGTTGGGCTCTGAGGCCGCGAAGTCGTCGTTCACATAGACCATGGCGTCGCGGTACACGCCCTCGTACTGAAGGGCGACCCGGCGGTCGCGCCACTCGGTAGGGGCGTCGAAGCGCTTGGTGTACTCCCACACCCCGCTGGGGAAGTAGGCGATGTCGTGGGAGGCGGATGGGTCGCGTTCGGTGTCGATCATCGCGTCGTGGGGCAGCGTCACCGGCTCGGGCGTGCCCTTTGGGCCAGTCAACTCCGAGAACGGGTTCTGCTTGGATCGCACTGCCCAGCCCGCGTTGAACGACGATCTCATCGGTACCTCCAGTCGGCACAGAGTAGGGGAATGTCTTTCAGCAGCCCTTGTCGCGGTAGCGTCCGGCCATGACCGTTCGATGGGGAATAGCCGGACCGGGGGCCATCGCCGTGGGGTTCGCCAATGGGCTCCAGTTGCTGGACGACGCCGAGATCTACGCCGTTGGGTCGCGCTCGGCCGACCGGGCCAAGGACTTCGCCGCCAAATATGAGGCCTCGGCGGCCTACGGCAGCTACGAGGATCTGGCTGCCGACCCAGACGTGGACGCCGTGTATGTGGCCACACCCCAGTCTCGCCATGAGCAGGACACGCTCATGTTCTTGGAGGCGGGCAAGCCTGTGTTGTGCGAGAAGCCGTTTGCCCTCAGCCAGGCCCAGAGCCAGCGGATGATCGATGCCGCCCGGGAGCGGGGCCTGCTGTTGATGGAGGCGATGTGGAGCCGTTTCCTTCCCGCTTATCGGGTGCTGGCCGATCTGCTGGGCGAGCAGGCCATCGGCCAGCCCCAGTTGGTGGAGGCCGACTTCGGTTTCCACCAGCCGTTCGACCCCGACCACCGGCTGTACGACGCCGAAAGGGGCGGCGGGGGAATTCTCGATCTGGGCGTGTATCCCGTGCAGTTCGCCTCGTTGGTGCTGGGCACGCCGACCAGCGTGGCGGCCCAGGGACGAATCGGCGAGACCGGGGTGGATGAGCAGGTGGCCGCCGTCTTGGGACACGCTGGCGGCGAGTTGGCGGTTGTGAAGGCGGCCATTGCCACCAACCTGGGCTGCACCGCCCGCATCGCCGGTACCGAGGGAACGATCGAGCTCCCGGCGTTCATGCACTGCCCCGGATCGTTGACGGTGACGCGCGGCTTCGAGCGGGAAGAGATAGACGGCTCGTGGGAGGGCGACGGTCTCCGCTTCCAGGTCGAGGAGTTCCACCGCTGCCTGGCCTCCGGCGAGCTGGAGAGCCCGGTGATCTCCCACGCCGAGACCCTGTCGATCATGGGCACCCTCGACCAGATCCGCGACCAGATCGGCCTGAGATTCCCGGGGGAGTGAGCGGTTCGGTGCTCCTGGTGGCGGGAGGCTAGAGCTTTCCCTGCCGAAGCTGAGCTCGCAGGTCCACCTTTCTTATCTTGCCGGAGGCGGTGCGGGGGAAGTCGGCTACTAGACGGAGTTCCTCGGGCCATTTCTGGCGGGCCAGCCCGGCTCGCTCCAAGTGAGGGACGAGGGCGGGCAGATCGATCGGATCGGCGTCAGGTAGCAGGCGGACCACGGCGCAGGCGCGCTCCCCGAGCCGCTCATCAGGTGCGGCCACCACCGCTACTTCGGCCACTCCGGGCACTTTGGCGACCACCTCCTCGATCTCGGCGGCCGACAGGTTTTCGCCTCCCCGAATGATGATGTCCTTCACCCGGTCAGTGATGGTCAAGCAGCCGTGCTCGTCGACGATGCCAATGTCGCCGGTTCGGTACCAGCCGTCTTCGTCAAATGCAGTGTTCAGCTCGGGGTCGGTGTAGCCCAGGCACAGCTCGGGGCCGCGGGTCACGATCTCGCCGGGATTGCCCGCGGGCAGGTCGCGCCCGTCCTCGTCGACTATCCGCATTTCGATTCCGGGTCGAGGGCGGCCATCGGTGTTGTGGCGAAGCTCGGCCGGTTCTTCATACTCCATGCCGGTGACCGACGGGTGTTCGGTGGAGCCGTAGGCCCGGATGATCTTGATGCCCAAAGACTCGGCTCGTTGGCCTACCGCGGCGGGCACCGGCGCTCCGCCCAGCCCCACCCGGGGCATCAGGGCCGCGTGCTCGGGAGTGAAGTTCGGATGGTCGAGGAGGCTGGTGAGAAAGATCGATGCGCCCACCCCGCCGCCGATGCCGTAGGCCATCATCACCTCAAGGGCGTGGCCCGGGTCCCACCGGTCTGTGAGGTGGATGTCGCCGCTTACGTACAGGGGGCCCAAGACCCCGCCCAGCATCCCGGTGGCGTGGGCCACCGGCGATCCCATCAGGTTGGGCCGCCGGTCGGTAAGCCACATGGCCATGTGGTTCAGTTCGCTGAGAAGCGTTTGATGGTTGTGGATGGCGCCCTTGGGGTCGCTGGTGGTGCCCGACGTATAGGCCAGCACCGCGATGTCACTGGCATTCGGCTCGGGCTGCTCAGCTGCGGGATCACATGCCTCCACCTCCGCCCAGGAGGCCCGGCGCACACAGGCGGGGGCGGGCTGGTCGGACCCATCGCCCACCACCAGGTGCAGCCGGAGGCTGGTTGGGGCGGCGTGGTCGACGATCTCGGCGTAGTCCACGTGGCCGTAGGCGGCCGGCGAGATGTAGGCCTCGGCACGGCATTCGTGGAGGATGAACGACACCTCCTTGCGGCCGTAGATGTGGGTGATGGGCACCAGGATGTAGCCGCCCATGGCCAAACCGCAGAATGCCGCCACCGCCTCTAGCCAGTTGGGAATCTGGAACGCCACCACCGCGCCCGCCTCGATGCCCTTGCTGCGCAAGAGGGCCACCAGTCGGCGGGCCTCGGAGTCGACATCGGCGTAGGTGCCGTGCCAATCGCGGGTGCGGGAATGGATGTGGACCTCGGCATCGGGAGCAGCGGCCAGCCACTCGGCAACCCGCCCTCCCAGGGTGGCGTCGGTCCACCATCCTTCGTTCACATAGCGCTGTTCCAGATGGGCGGGCACCGATCGCAGCGTCCAACGCGACTCGCTCATGGCCTTACCTCCGGTGGACGGCTCATGGCTCTACTTGATGGCGATGGGGTTGAGAGGCGAGCCCACCGCCCCGGGGATGTTGAGCGGAGGAGCGACCAGCATGAACTCATAACGGCCGTCGTCGGCACAGTCTGCGGCGAGGGCGTCCAGCACCCAGAACTCGCCCAGAGGCAGCCCACGGTCCACCAGCGCCCCGCAGTGGACGGGGTGCTTTCGGGCCTCGGGGTCTTCAGGCACCAGCACCTCCACGCCAATAGTGTCGGCCGCCACGGCGGAGATGTCGTTGCGGTCGCACCAGTTGAGGGCATCCACTCCGAATCCCGGAGAACCTCCGAAGTACTCCTCCTGCTGCTGTGGGGTGAAGCTTGGATCCCACAACGCCATGTAGCCGGTGCGGATCAGGGCGATGTCGCCGGGTTCGATCGCAGCCCCCTGAGCCTCAATACAGCGATCCAGCATGGCTGAGTCGATGACCGTGGCCGGGGCCAGCGGGTCAAGGCCTTCGGAGCGGGGCAGATCCAACAGCACTGCTCGGCCCACGAAGCTCTCCCGGTGGTTTTCGATGCCCAGCACCGATGCGCCCCCGAAAGCGGTGACGTTGCCGGCCCAATAGCCGTTGTACATCGTGTCCCGGTAGATCACATGGGCGAAGCCGTCCCACTGGGTTGAGCCCTGGAGGGGCATCTGGAACATGTCGTCGTTCCACTGGAAGTCGGGATCGGCGGCGGAGTAAGGCGAGCCCACCACCTGGTCGGACCCAGCCATCATGAACCAGTGCAGCGGGGCCGGTCGGGTATGGAACCGGGGGCCGCTGGCGTCGATGGGCAGGGCCAGCGAGAACACCTTGCCCGACTGCACTAGCGAGGCGGCCCGAACTCGCTGCTCGGGGCCGATCAGATTCTGGGTGCCCCGCTGGTCGTCGTCGCCCCAGCGTCCCCAGTTGTTGGGCCCCTCGGGTTCATAGCCGCCGACCACCTTGCCGTCGTCGTCCACGGAGTAGTCGGGCGCCGACCAGTGCTTGGCGTATCGGGCGTAGTCTTCTCGACCCATGGGTTCTCCTAGAGCTGGATGAGACGGGGCACGGTCCCCCGAGAAAGCAAGTGGTGGCCGATCTCGGCGGGGAGCGAGCTGGCCGAGCCGAACAGCGTGTCCACCACCAGCATCCGCTTGAGCCAGTAGTGGAACTGGTGCTCAGCGGTGAAGCCGATTCCGGCCAGAACCTGCTGGGCGTGGGTCGCGGTTGTGGCAGCGGCTTGGCCGGCCAGCGACTTGGCCAGTGCGGCCAGCAGGGGATCGGGGTCGTCGAGGCAAGCTTCGGCCACCGACGCCGCTCCCTCAATCTGGACCAGCGACTCCGCCAGCTTGTGACGGATGGCCTGAAATGACGCCACCGGGCGGCCGAACTGGGCCCGGTCGACGGCGTGCTGGCGGGCCTCGGCAAGCATCCATCGCGCCCCGCCGAGTAGCTGGTGGGCCAGCGCCGTTCGGGCTGCCGCCACTGCCGACTCCCAGCTGCCGCTGGTTGGGACCGGCACCAGGGCGTCGGCCGGAATTTCCACTGATAGCCGGCGGTAGGCGCGTCCCGGATCGACCCCTCCGGCCACCGGACCTTGTAGAAGGCCGGCATCGATGGAGTTGATGCTGACATCACCGTTGGCCTCGACAGCCAGAACCGCGGTTGTTGCCCCCTCCGCTCGGGCTGATACCAGCCCGTCGACCACCATGGCATCGCCTTGGGGGTGGGCCGGGGCCTCTGCTTGGTGGGGAGCGGGGAAGACCACACAGGTTTGAGGGGAGATGCCGATTCCGAGGGCGTTGGCCACCACGTCGTCAAGCAGGCCGGCGGCTGAATTGGTTGTGCCGAGGGCGCGGAATGCGGTGGCGGCTCCTTGGGAGGGGGCGGCGGAGAGCAGCTCGGCCCACCCCAGATCAAACAGCGCCTGGTCGGTCTCCGCGGGACGGGTCTCTTCGGCCATCGCGGCCTCGAACCCGGTGGCGAGCAGCGCCAGATCTTCGGCGTCCACCGTGTCGCTCATGACTCGGGTCCCAGATCGAGCAATCGGCGGGCCACGATGTTGCGCTGGATTTCGGCGGTGCCGCCATAGATGGGAGCGGCCTTGGAATAGAGGTAGTCGGTGCGCCACATGGCCGCGTCGATGTCGTCGTCGAACTCCACCACGCCCCCGAGCAGGTCGCGAACTGCCCCAAACAGTTGCTGTTCAGCCGATGTGATGAGGATCTTGTCGATGGAGGTCTCCACGCCGAGCTGCTGGCCATCGGCCAAGCGGTGCTGGGTATCTCGGGATCGGCTGCGAAAGGCCACCAGCGACTGGAAGGCATGGCCCAGAGCTCTGGCCGCGGTGTCACTGCGGTCGCCATTGGCCACGAGCTGGGCCACCAGGTCGGAGAGGCGCCGGTGCAAGAGGGCGCCCCGATGCCAGAACGTGGTGGAACGCTCGTAGGGGAGGATGTCCATGGCCACCTGCCAGCCCCCGTTCTCCTCGCCGATGAGCCGTTCGGTGGGCACGAACACCTCGTCGTAGTGGACCTCGGCGAAGTCCAGCCGCCCGTGCATGGTCTCGATCGGGCTGTAGGTGATGCCGGGAGAGTCCACGTCCACCAGCAGGGCGGTGATTCCCCGGTGGGCGCTGTTGGGCTCGCCGGTGCGGGTGAGAAGCACGCAGCGCTGGGCGTACTGGATGAAGCTGGTCCAGATCTTCTGCCCGCTCACCAGCCAACCGCCGTCGGTTTTGGCCGCCCGGCACGACAGGGAGGCCAAGTCGCTGCCCGCATCGGGCTCGGAGAATCCTTGGCACCACATCTCGTCACCCCTCAGAAACGGCGGCACCAGGGCGGCGGCAACCTCGGGCCGGGCGAAGCCGATGACGGTGGGTACTAGCACCTCGATCATCGTCCAGGGGTTGGGGTCGCACAGCCCCCGCAGGTTTATCTCTTCGCCAACCATGGCCCGCAGAAGCGGCGAGCCGCCCAGCCCGTCTACCGATTCCGGCCATCCGTAGCGGCCGAATCCGGCGTCGTAGAGAGACCTCTTCACGTGGGAGTAGTGAGCCATCTGCTCGTCCATCGAGCCGGCGCCCTCATACGGCGGTGCGAGCTCGTTGGCGTTGTCGTCGAGCCAAGCTCCCAAGTCGCGGCGAAAGGTCTCGGGATCCATCACACCGGGGGCTACAAGCTGTCGTAGTCCACGACGGAGTCACAGTCGGGGACCGACTGGCAGGTGAGGATGAATCCCTCCTCCACCTCGTCGGGCTCCAACGCCTCGTTTACTCGCATAGTGACGCTGCCTTTCTGGAGAAAGGCCATGCAAGTGGCGCAGTTGCCGGCCTCACAGGAAAACGGCGGGTTGAGCCCCGCCCGGCGGGCGGATTCGAGCACCGTGTCGCCCTCGACGTAGTCCATCGTGCGGCGCTGGCCTCTGAAGATGATGGTCAGGCTAGTGGGGTTGCTCACCGGGCCTGCCCTCAGCTATCCGTCGGCTCGGGACGGTTGGGGTCGTGGGGGCGACCGGCGTCGCGGTTGCCGCTGCGCCGCAGGAAGGTCATCGAGCGGGTGGCCAGCCGCCATCCCTTGTCGGTGCGGCGGTAGGTGTCGTTGTAGTAGCCGATACGCATGTCGTGGTTGGTCTGGTCGACGAAGCACAGCGGCTGTGTGCCGGTGGCCTCGTCTCCGTTCAGGTCGATTTCCGGGGGCCCCACCAGGAACAGGCCCTTGGGGGCGGCGGCCACCAGCCGGGGGAAGTCGGCCAATGCATACTTGTCGCCGAATGCGCTATAGGTGCCATCGGGGGTGAACACCTCCATCACCGCGTCGATGTCGTCTTTGGTCATGCCGACGGCATAGCGGGCCAGCATCTGCTCGATCTCGATTGTGTCGGCCATCTGAGCTTGATCCATGCGTTCCTCTCAATGTGGAACGGTCTTGTCGTTTCCGGGGAGCATGGTACTTTGCCAATTCCTGACTGCCATCTAGCCGGGCGAGCATCGGCAAGGAGAAATGACATGACGGCATCGGCGCCTGCCGCCCCCTACTACGACCCCTACGACTTCGAGATCGACAACGATCCGCACTCGGTGTGGAAGCGGCTGCGCGACGAGTGCCCGCTGTACTACAACGAAAAGCACGACTTCTGGGCACTCAGCCGGTGGGACGACGTGGAGGCGGGTCTCAAGGACCACAGCCGGCTGATCTCGGGCCGGGGCACCGTGCTGGAGTTGATCAAGGCCGAGGTTGAGATGCCCCCGGGCATGATCCTGTTCGACGATCCGCCCCGTCACGCGGTGTACCGGAGCCTGTTGGCCCGGGTGTTCACCCCCAAGCAGATGAATGCCATCGAGCCCCAGGTGCGGCGGTTCTGCGCCGATGCTCTCGACGCGCTCGAAGGCGCGGAGAGCTTCGATGTGATCGAATCGCTGGGGGCCCCGATGCCCATGCGGGTGATCGGCATGCTGCTCGGCATCCCCGAGTCCGACCAGCAGGCCATCCGCGACCAGATCGACAGCGGGCTGCGGCTCGACTCCGGCGAGATGCCCGAAGCCGCCACTGAAGTTGTGGCCTCCGCCGCGTCCGAGGGGAGCTACGGGGAGTACATCGACTGGCGGATGGAGAATCCGTCCGACGATGTGATGACCCAGTTGATCCACACCGAGTTCGAGGACCACACCGGGGTTGTCCGCCGGCTCTCCCGTGAGGAGATCCTCAGCTACATCGGCCTTTTGTCGGGGGCGGGGAACGAGACCACTACCAAGCTGATCGGCTGGACCATGCTAATGGTCGGCCTGCATCCCGACCAGCGCCGGGAGATAGCCGCCGATCCCGGCCTCATCCCCAACACCATTGAGGAGTCGCTGCGCTATGAGGCGCCGTCGCCGGTGCAGGCCCGCTACGTGAACGAGGACGTGGCGTTCTACGGCACCACCGTGCCCGAGGGGAGTGCCATATTGCTGCTCAACGGGTCGGCCAACCGCGACCACCGAAAGTGGGGCGACACCGCCGACGACTTCGACATCCACCGTGAAATCGACCACCACCTGTCGTTCGGCTACGGCCTGCATTTCTGTCTGGGCGCGGCGCTGGCCCGCCTCGAGGGACGGGTGGCCCTAGATGAGATGCTCAAGCGCTTCGGTGACTGGACCGTCGACCTCGACCGCTCCGAGCGGGCCCACACCTCAACCGTGCGGGGCTGGGACAAGCTGACTTTGGTGATCGGCTGAGTTGTGCTGCCGGTTTAGCTCTCCTGCTGGGCCAGTTGGCTGGCCAGGGCGTAGACGCCCTGGTCGTAGGAGAACTCCACCATGTTCCCGTCGGGGTCGGTGAGCATGCAGATGTAGCCGATGGGGGGCGGCATGTCGGTGGGGGGCATGGCCAGGCATCCTTCGGCGCTGCCCCTGGCTGCGGTTTCCTCCACCGCCTCTCGGCTGGTCAACTCGATGCCCAGATGGGCAAAGGGGGCCAGCTTGGCCATGGGGGAGTCCTTGAACGGGTCGGTCTCGGAGAAGAACTGGGCCAGCACCAGGATGAACGGAGAGTCGGCGGAGTCGCCGTGGCCCAGCCAAGCCCCGTAGCCCATGTGGTCTTCCCGCCGGTCGAGCAACCGCATCGGGGTGTGGGTGGTGTACCAGTCGATGGTGGCGTCCATGTCGGCCACCCGCAGGGCGATGTGGGTCCAGCGGGCGGCCGGGGGGTGAACGTCGTAAACGGGGTCGTGTTCGGCCACGGCTGCCTTACTCGTCGGTCCAGCCGTCGGGGATCTGGGGGTCGTCGCCGCCCTTGGTCCACAGGATGAGCGTGTTGCCCCACGGGTCTTTGAAGGCGGCGTTGAACCCGTTGAACTCGGCCCAGTAGTGCTCGCGCCACAGCTCGGTGGCCCCCCGGGCCACAGCCCGGTCCATGATGGCGTCGGAGGAGTCGTCGTCGCTCACCAGGATCCATATCCGCACGGTGCGCCCGTCTTCGGCCAGGCCGCGGGGCTCGACCCCGGCAGGATCGGGGTGGGGGCGGGCGTTGGCCGCGTTGTGGATCCCCATGTGCAGGTTGCCGATCTCGCTCTGCGAGCCGTCGTCCAACTGGAAGTTCTGGCCGGGGACGATCCGGTGGAACACGCCGGCGGGACGGGGCTCCACCTCCCAGCCGAACACCTCGTGGTAGAAGGCGGCTGACGCCTCGGGGTCATCGGAGGGGAAGTCAACGAAGATGAGAGTGTTTGGGTAGGTCATCGTCTCTATTTCTAGTTGATGCTGTTGGCTATCGCATCGGCCAACGGGAACGGGGGCGGATGCCCGAGCGCTCGATGACCGATCGGGCGGCCTGGCGGGCCTCGGTGCGCAGCGAGTCGGCGTCCACCGTGGTGCAGCGGCCGTCGGCAATCACGAGGCGGCCGTCCACTAGCACATCAGTCACCGACCGGCCGCCACCAGCCCACACCAGTTGCAGGATCGGGTCGGGGCTGGGTGGCTGCCACTGGATGCCGGAGCGGTCGATCACCACGATGTCGGCGGCCTTGCCCGCCTCCAGGGAGCCGATCCGGTCGGCCATGCCCACCGCCTCGGCCCCCGCGATGGTCAACAGCTCGAAGGCGTGGTGGGCGCCAAACTCGGTGGGGTCGGCGGCGGTGTCTTTGGCCAAACCGGCGAACAGGGCGGCGGCCCGCAGGCCGTCGATGGCGTCGCCGGCGTTCTCGGTATCGCAGCCCAGCGCCAGCCGGCCGCCCTGCCGCCACAGCTCTAGGTGGGCGAAGCGCTCGGTGAGCCCTTGGCCGAGGCGCAGGTAGGCCCACGGGCACGACGCCACCGCGGTGCTGGTGCGCACCAGGGTCTCCACTTCGGCATCGTCGATATGCACGGCGTGGCCTACCAGCACATTGGGTCCCAGCACCCCCAAGCGATCCATGTGTACCAGAGGGCGCTGTCCGGTCCGCTCCAGATAGCTGGTGGCGTCATCCGGGGTGGGGGAGAGGTGGAAGCTCAGCCTCCGCCCGGTGGAGAGGGCCAGATCGGCGGCCGCCATTACCAAGTCGTCGGACATCAAATCGTGGCCCACCAACGTGACCGACGCCTCCACCAGGCCGCCAGGGGGATAGCGCTCGATGAGGTCTCGCTGGGCGTCGATCACGTCGCTTACCGGGCCGGACTGGGGCAGACCATCGGCGTCCGACCCCCAGCGGGCGACGGCGCCCCGCACGCCCACTGCGGCCATGGCTTGGGCCACTCGGTCGGGGTGGGCCACCGTGCCGGCGTCGATGGTGGTGGTGATCCCATTGGCTGCGGCCTCCACCAAACCGAGGGTGGCGGACAGTTCGTCGTCGTCGCCGGTGACGTGCTCGTGGACGGGCACGATCCACTCGAAGATGGCCGCACCGGGGGGCAGGTCGTCGGGGATGGCCGAGGCCACCAGCCGGTCGGCGGTGAGGTGCTGGTGGGCGTTGACGAACCCGGGCACCACCAGTGAGTCGTCCGACCCTCGTTCGGGAGCGCCGGGATATTGCGTTCTGATGTCGTCGGCCTTGCCCACCGCGGCGATCTTCCCGTCGGCCACCGCAACCGCGCCGCCCGAGATGATGGCGCGCTCGGCGTCCATGGTTGCGATGTCGCCGGTGATCACCCAGTCGGCTGTTGACACGTCAGTTGACGTTACCGGCGCAGTGTTCGGGAAACAGGAAAAGGGCTAGGCGGTATCATCGGCCCATGAGCGGAAACGGTGCTTCCAACCAGCTCGTCGGCCAGCCCGCACTGGACCACCAGTGGTATCCGATAGCCCTTGTTGAAGACATCGCACCGGGCCCAGTGGGGCTTCAGGTGCTGGGCCGCCGCTATGTTCTGTGGCGCTCCGACGACGGATCGCTCAACGCGGCCCCCGACCGCTGCCCCCACCGCGAGGCCCCGCTGTCGGAGGGGCGAATGGTGGACGGCTGCGTGGAGTGCCCCTACCACGGCTGGCGATTCGGCGCCGGGGGCCGCTGCCAGTTGGTGCCCTCTTCGCCGCCGGGCACCCCGGTGCCGCCCAAGGCCCACTTGGAGCTGGTCAATGTGGAGGAGCGCTATGGCCTGGTGTGGCTGTGTCCGGGCAAGCCGCTGGGGTGCATCCCCGAAATCCCCCAGGAGGACAACCCCGAGTTCCGCCGGCTAAACACGCCGTTCCAGCAGTGGTCGGTGTCGTCCACTCGGATCACCGACAACTTCATGGACTTCTCCCACTTCCCGTTCGTGCACACCGCCACCTTCGGGCTGGCCCAGGAGACGGTGATACCGCCCTTGGAGATGGGCGACTTGCCCGACGGCTATCGGGGCTACGTCTATGAGGTGAACGCCAACAACACCTCCGATGCGGGCCAGACCACCACCGGCCAAGACGACGACGTGCTGCACCGCCGGATGACCACCGGATACGTGCTGCCGTTCTCGGTGCGCAGCACCATCGCCTATGAGTCCGGTTTGGAGCACATATTGCTGCTGCTGACCACTCCCATGGACGACGTGAATTCGCTGTTCAACTTCGTGGTGTGGCGCAACGACGACTTCTCGGTGCCCGCCGAGGAGATCATGCAGTTCGACCTGGCCATCGGCGCCGAAGACAAGGCCATGCTCGAAAAACTCGAAGGCGTCCTCCCCATGGACCTAACCGCCACCGTAAGCGTCCAATCCGACCGCCCCTCAGTAGAATGGCGCCGCAGCCTCGCCGCCCTCCTTGCCGAAGGCGGTGCGGCCAGCTAGGGGGTCCTGCCCCAAGTCTCAGCCGTGGAGGAGGGCTTGGCGCCAGGTGGCGGTGGTGGCCACCTGGTTGAAGGTGAAGATGTGGAGGCCGCTTATGCCCAAGGGGGCGAGCTGGCTGCTGAGGGCTTCCAGGAGATCGGAGGGGTCGTGGGCTGATGAGCCGAGCAGCTTGGCCATGGTGCGGCGGTTCTTGCGGAGATAGCGCAGCGACTGGCCGACGCCGAGGCGGGCGCCGATGGTGAGCAGCTTGGTGCGCTCCACTGCGCCGGGGATGCCCAGATGCACTGGCAGCGTCAGTCCGTCGTTTCGCTCGGCCTTGAGCCAAGCGATGATCTTGGCTGGGTCGAAGCACATCTGGGTGCTGCAATAGCCGCGTAGGCCGGCCTCGGTCAGCAGTTCCTGCTTGGCGAATAGCGCATCGCGGCGCACGTCCTCGCCAATGAGTGGGTGGCCGTCGGGGTAGGCGGCAACTCCAACCGTGTCAAGGCCGTGGTCGTGCTCGAACAGGTCTTGCATGAAGCTGTGGGCGTCGTGGTAGGCGCCCGGTTCGGTGGCATCCCCGCCGATTACGAAGGCGGTGGTCACACCGTTGTCCTTGGCCCAGTCGGCCAGATCCTTGACTTGGACGCGGTCCCTCACCAGGCGGGCCGAGAAATGGGGGATGGCGTGATGACCCCGCTTGATCAGCTCTTGGGATAGTTCCAGCGTGGCGTCTTGGCCCTTGGCGGCCGAAGCGGTCACCGAAACTCTCGACTTCGGGGGCAATGCGTCGATGGCCTCATTGGCGCTGTTCAGCGGGATGATCTCGAAGACCGCGCTGCGAATAAGCTGCTGAACGTCGGGATTCGGACCGGTCGGTTGCGGTTCCTCCCACCGCGATAGACTGGCCGAGTCGTTCCGCATAACGGAACTGTACCATAATACGGACCAGAAGTGCAATACTTGCAGGCAGCACGGCCTGTTGAGGAAGCGAGTTGGGCATGACGATGGGCGATAAGTCGAGCAAGGGCCACACAACAGAAACGATGGAGGCAGGACATGGCTGAGGTCCCCGAAAAGGCCAAGTGCGTGGTCATCGGCGCGGGAATCGTGGGCAACTGCCTGGTCGGACACCTCACCAAGCTGGGATGGACCGACTTGGTGTTGCTGGACAAAGGCCCATTGCCCAACCCCGGCGGATCCACCGGCCACGCCTCCAATTTCATCTTCCCCGTGGACCACAACAAAGAGATGTGCCTGCTGGGAGAGCAGAGCGCCAACCAATACCGTGACTTGGGGCTCTCGGTGGACTCCGGGGGCATCGAGGTGGCCCGCACCCAAGAGCGCGTCGACGAACTCAAGCGGCGCATGACCTCGGCCACCGCCTGGGGCATCGAGGCCCACCTGCTGACCCCCGAGGAGGTCAAGGAACTGGTGCCGTTCGTCAACACCGACATCGTGTTGGAGGGCTTTTACTGCCCCACGGTCTCGGTGGTCGACTCGCTGGAGACCGGCACCCAGATGCGCAATGTGGCGGTGAACGGAGGCTGCCATGTGGCGGCCAACACCGAGGTGCTCGACATCATCACCACCGACGGCCCCAACCCCGGCGACCGCACCGTCAAAGCGGTGGTCACAGACAAGGGCACCATCGAGACCGAGTACGTGGTGATTGCCTGCGGCGTATGGTCGAACCGGGTGGCCAACATGGCCGATGCCTACATCCCGCTGGTTCCCGCCGTGCATCAGATGGCCGACGTCGGCCCGCTCGACATCCTGGCCGAGACCAACAATGAGATCGGCTACCCCATCGTGAGGGACATGGACACCTTCTGCTACGAGCGCCAGTCGGCCGGGTCGATGGAGGTGGGGTCGTACGCCCACCGGCCCATCTTCCACCATCCCGACGACATCCCCTCCAATGAAGAGGCCGCGCTCTCACCTACTGAGATGCCGTTCACCCCCGACGACTTCGACCTCCAGATGGAGCAGGCCATCGACCTCATGGACATGCTGGGCGACGCCGAGATCAAGTACGCCATCAACGGCCTGCTGTCGCTCACCCCCGACGCCATGCCGTGTTTGGGGGAGCTGCCCGAGGTCCGCAACCTGTGGTCGGCCGCGGCCATCTGGGTCAAGGAGGGGCCGGGCATGGCCCAGGTGGTGGCCGAGTGGATGACATTCGGCTATCCCCGGGTGATCGACGTCCACGGCGCCGACGTGTCCCGCTTCTATCCCGAGGAGCGGGGCGACGAGCACATCTGGGCCCGCTCCGCCGAGCACTTCAACAAGACCTACGGCATCGTCCACCCCCAGGAGCAGTGGGAGAGCCGCCGCAACCTGCGGGTGAGCCCCTACTTCTCCCGCCAGCAGGAGCTGCGAGCCGAGTTCTTCCAGGCCCGCACCTGGGAGCGGCCCCAGTGGTTCGAGTCGAACGCCGATCTGGTGGACCGCTACGAGGTGGAGGACCGAGAGGTGGAGTGGGACGCCCGGTGGTGGAGCCCCATCACCGTGGCCGAGCACCTCAACCTGCGGGAGAACTGCGGGATGGTGGACCTAAGCGCCTTCCAGGTCTTCGAGCTGACCGGGCCGGGGGCGGTGGCCTACGCCGACTACCTGGCGGTGAACAAGGTGGACGTGCCGGTGGGCCGCTCCATCTACACCCCGTGGCTGACCCCCGACGGCGGATTCCACTCTGACCTGACCATGATGCGGATGGGCGACGAGCGGGTGCGCATCGTGACCGGCGTGTTCGACGGCGGCCGCGACGAGTTCTGGGCCCGCCGCCACCTGCCCACCGACGGCTCGGTGAGCTTCGCCAACATCACCGATCAGATCACCACCCTTGGGGTGTGGGGGCCCAACGCCCCCCACGTGATCGGGGCGCTGACCAGCCAAGACCTCAGCCAGGCCGGGTCGCCCTACGGCTCGCTGGTGGACGTGGAGCTGAACTGCGGGGGTCGCACCATTGCAGCCACGCTGTTCCGCATCTCCTATGTGGGCGACACCGGCTGGGAGATCTACGCCGCCTGGGACGACGGCCCGGTGCTGTGGGACGCCCTCATGGCCGTGGGCGCTGACTACGGGCTGCGCCCCACCGGCGGCGGCGTGTACGGCACCTCCGGGCGCCTCGAGAAGGGCTACCGGCTCATGGGGGCCGAGCTGGAGAGCGAGTACAACCCGCTGGAGGCCGGTCTGGCCCGGCCCAAGGTGAAGGCCGCCCCGTTCATCGGCAAGGAGCCGTACCTGGCCGCCAGAGAGATGGGCGACCCCGAGGTGTCGATGTGCGTGCTCACGGTGGAAGACCTGACCGATAGCCAGGGTCGCAAGCGCTATATGCAGGGGGGCAATGAGCCGATCCTGACCCAGGACGGCCAGCGGATAACCGACTCCCACGGGCGGGTGTCGCGGGTGACCACCGCCGGGCCGGGGCCGTCGGTGGACAAGCACCTGCTGATGGCCTATCTCCCCGCCGAGC
Organism: Acidimicrobiia bacterium; assembly: GCA_022825005.1. Lineage (GTDB taxonomy): Bacteria > Actinomycetota > Acidimicrobiia > Acidimicrobiales > Bin134 > Poriferisocius. The sequence goes on along the minus strand of JAJDYU010000083.1, from coordinate 6,170 downwards.
TGGCCCAGCCGGGCACCGACCTCCAGGTGATGTACATGAACGAGCTGTTCCCGGTGAAGGTGGCCAGCACCGGCGCGGTGTTCGACCCCGAAGACACCCGTTTGAGGGGCTGAGGAAGCGAATTGGCCATGAGGATCTTGTGCTGCGTGAAGCGGGTGCCGGCCCCGGGGGCCAAGATCAACGTGACCGACGATGGGCTGGCGGTGGACGCCTCCCATCTGGGCTTCGCCACCAGCCCCCACGAGGAGTGTGGGGTGGAGGAAGCGGTGCAGATCACCGAGCGCCACGGTGGCGAGGTAACCGTGCTGACGCTGGGGCCGCCCGAGGCGGCCGATCAGCTGCGCTATGCGGCATCGGTGGGCGCCCACCACGGCGTGCTAGTGGCCACCGACGGCTCGGCTTGGGACCCACAACGCACCGCAGTTGCGCTCACCGATGCTATCCGGGGCTTGGAGGCGGCTGACGGCCCCTTCGACCTGTTGGTATTCGGCAATGAGTCGGCCGACTCGGGGGGCTTCCAAGTGGGCGTGCGGGTGGCCTACGCCCTGGGTCGTCCCATCGTCAACGGCATCAAGGGCATCGAAGTGGATGCCGACGCTGGCGACGGCGTGGTTCGGGCCCGCAGGGAGATCGACGGCGGATTTGAGGTGTACGAGCTGCCCATGCCCGCCGCGGTCGGTGTCAAAGAGGGCATCAACCTGCCCCGGTACCCCACCATGCGAGGTCGGTTGGCGTCCAAGAAGCTGGAGATTGCCGAGCAGGCCTCCGACGCCGAACCCGGCGGGCAGTCGCTGGTGAGATTGCACCGGCCGAGGGAGACGGTCACCGAGACGGTGATCCTGGGGAATAGCCCCGAGGCGGCTTCGGCCGTGGTGGACGTGCTGGAAGAACTGGGAGTGGTGTGATGCTGCTCGTGGTGTTGGAGCACGACCGGGGCGCCATGGACGAGGCCGCCCGGGAGGCGCTTACCTTCGGGCGGGGGCTGGCCGCCCAGATGGGGTTGCCGCTGCATGCCGCGCTGATCGGCGCCAACGACGCCGAGCTGGTGGCCGAGGCCGGGGCCTTCGGGGCGGAGACGGTTTACACCGCCGTCCACGAGGTGCTGAGTGACTTCGGCCCCGAGGCCTGGGGCGAAGCCGCAGCTGAAATGATTCGACAATTGAATCCGAGGGCAGTGCTGGCCGGAGGCAGCGAGCGGGGCAACGAGATCATGGCCCAGGTTGCAGCCCGGCTCGATCTGCCCATGGTGGCCAACTGCCTCGAAATAGACCCCAATGGCGGGGCAGGGGAGTGGACCATAACCCGCCAGCAATGGGGCGGCTCGCTGCTGGAGGACGCCAGTCTGGTCTCCGAGCGGCCCCTGCTGACCAGCGGCCTGCACACGCTGGCCGCCGAGCAGACCGATGCCCCGGCTGTGCCTGTCGCCCAGGCGGTAGAAGTCGACCTGGACCCGTCGCTGGCCCGCACCGTGGTCAAAGACCGGGTGGTGCTCGAAGCCGGGGTCACCCTGTCAACCGCCCCGGTGGTCATCGGCGGCGGCCGGGGGGTGGGATCGCCCGAGGCGTTCGCCCCCCTGGAGGAGTTGGCGGCCATGCTGGGCGGCCGGGTGGGTTGCAGCCGGGCGGTGACCAACAACGGCTGGCGCCCCCACTCCGATCAGGTGGGCCAGACCGGCACCCGCATCACCCCCGAGATCTACATCGCCTCGGGCATTTCCGGCGCCATCCAGCACTGGGTGGGCGCCAAGGCCAGCAAGCACATCCTGGCCATCAACATCGACCCCGAGGCCAACATGGTGGTGAAAGCCGACTGGGCCGTCATCGCCGACCTCCACGAGGTGATCCCCGCCATCACCCAAGAGATAAAACGCCGCCGCGCCTGAGTTCAGCCCACCGGCTGGCTCGGCAGCCCTTTTGGTGGTGGTGCGGTCACACGTCTGCGATTGCTAGCCCTTCGAGCTCGGCTGCTTCTGACAGGCGGCGGTCCAAGCACATGAAGGGCAGTGACCCTCCTTCTAGCTGCTCGTTGACCATCAGGGCCGCACCGAGCTGTCCGGCATCAGCGGCCCTCAGGGGATGCCGGGCCAGAAGCAAGCTGGCACGCGACCTCACAGCCAGTATCTCGGTGACCTCATCCCAAGTATTGGCAATGAAATCCAACCGCTCGAGAACCTGTCGCCGGTCCCGACGCGACAGCGCTCCTTCCCGAGTCCGGCGCTCGATTGCACTGGCGATCTCCACACGCGTCCACGCCCAGGTCACGATGGCGCTGTCGTCAGCCAACCAGGATCGGACCAGGTCGGTGCCCGATTCCGAGACGATCAGAGGGACAAGCGCTGAAGCGTCCCAGTACCTCACAAGCGGTCGGCACGGTCTTGATCTAGGGCCTCGGAGATGCTGGTTGGCAGCTCTAGAGGCGGCTTTTCCAGGATCGCCGCCGAGTCTCCTTGGCCCGGGCGCAAAACTCCTGCGCTGATCAGCCGCTCTCTATGGCTGTCGCCGATAATGGCCGGTGGGACCAGCCGGGCGACCGGATTACCTCTATCAAGAACCTGGATCTCACTGCCGCGGCGCACCTCGCGCAGATAGCGGGACAGGTTCGCCTTCAAATCAGATACCGACACCGAACTCATATGACCAATCTAGTCATATTAACTTGACTAGACAAGACATGTTACCTGGCCCGCCCTGTTGGCCGCATTCGGCTTGATCAGGCGGTGAGCTGGGAGGCGAGGCGATTGGCGGCGGCGGCGACGGCCAGGCCGTGGTCGTGGGCCAGATCGGGGTCGGGGAAGCGGAAGGCGGGGCCCTGAATGTGGAGTGCGGCCAGGGGATGGCCGTCCTTGCTTAGCACCGGGGCGGCCACCGAGTTCAGATCTTCCACGAACTCCTCGTACACCCAGGCATATCCCAGGCTGCGCACTTGGGCGAGGCGATCTCGGATCGCATCGGGGTCAACCACTGTCCACTGGGTGCAGGCCTCAAGGGGTTGGCCAAGGCACTCCTCCTGCTGGTCGGCGGGGAGGTGGGCCAGCATGACCAGCCCCGAGGCCACCGCGTGCAGCGGGGAATATTCGCCGGTCCAGTCTCGGATTTGGATGTCGGAGGAGATGTGGGTCTGGTCCAGGTAGTAGGCCTGACCGTGGTCGATGATCGACAGTCCGGCCACCTCATGCAGCGCGTCGGTCAACTCCAGCAAGTGGGGCCGGGCTGCGGTGATGAGGTTGCGGGTGCCCGACGCCGCTCCGGTTATGTCGATCAGCCCGTCGCCCAGCTGGTACGCCCCCCCGGCCTCCATTTGGGTTACGGCGTTCTCGGCTTCCAGAGCGGCCAGCAGCCGGGCCACGGTGCTCTTGGGCAGTTTCACCTTCTCGGCTAGATCGGTCACTCCCAATGGCCCTTGGGCCAGCGTTCGAAGCAGCAAAAACGCCCGCTCAACCGACTGCACCGCCATATCCGCAGGATACCCCGCAAACCGGTCCTGTTCCGCAATGCGGAACGGTGATTTTCAAGTATTTCTTGCTAGTCGCGGTCCAGAGTCTCGATTCCGGGAGTGAGCGTGTGGTAGTCGGATGCGTCCTCGGCGTATATCACCAGCTCGGTGGACAGCCCGGTAGGAGGGTCGAGAGATCCGGCCCAGATCTCAATGGTGTCCAGTTTCCGCTCCGACTCTCCGGGAGGCGGGGCAATTACCTTCCAGAACAGCGAGCTTCCGCACCGTCGACAGAAGCCGTAAGCCACATCGGGCCATTCTTCGGGGTGGTACCACTCCAGCGTCTCGTCGGCGATCAGGCGAAGATGGTCTCGGCGACAGCTGGTGGCGGCGGTGAAGTGCCCCGTCCAGCGCCGACACCGGTCGCAGTGGCAGTTCCACACCCCCCGGGCCGGCCCGTCGATCACGTATCTCACGGCCCCGCACATGCACCGCCCGCTCAACTGTTCGGCCATGGCTTTACCTCCCAGGTCTCTGGCGTGGCATTACTCCGGTTCGCTAGCGATCTCGGCCTTGCGGCGGGCGATGAAATCTTGCAGCTCGGCGTTGACGGCGTCGTCGATGGGTGGCGGCTGGTAGTCGGCCAGCAGTTCTTTCCAGCGGGTGTTGGCCCTCTGGGCGGCGGTGAGGGAGCCCTCCTCGGACCACTGCTCGTAGCTGTTGTTGTCGGCCACTTCCGAGCGCCAGAAGGCGGTTTCGAAGTTGGCCAGGGTGTGGGCGTTGCCCAAGAAGTGGTCGCCGTGGGCGTTGGTGCGGAACGCCTCCATGGCCTGGCCGTTGTCGCTGAGGTCCACCCCCCGGGCGTGGACCTCCATGGCGCCTAGTTGGTCGGCGTCCATTATGAGCTTCTCGTAGCCGAGCGTCAGGCCCCCCTCCAGCCACCCCGCCGCGTGGAGCACGAAGTTGACCCCGGCCTGCACGGTGGGCAACAGAGTTTGGGCCGACTCATAGGCCGCTTGGGCATCGGCGGCCTTGGAGGCGGTGAGCTGGCCGCCGGAGCGGAACGGCACCCCGCAGCGCCGGGCCAAAGCGGCCATGACGAAGATGGCCTGGGCGGCCTCAGGGGTGCCGAAGGTGGGAGCACCGGTGGCCATCGACATCGACGAGGCGAACGTGCCGAAGACGACGGGCGATCCGGGCCGCACCAGTTGCAGGTAGGCCATGCCCGACAGGGCCTCGGCCAGGGCTTGGGCGCACAGGCCGGCCACCGTCACCGGCGACATGGCCCCGGCCAGGATGAACGGGCTGATGATGCTGGCCTGGTTGGCCCGGGCGTAGGTGGTGGCCGCGCCCAGCATGGTGGCGTCCCAGCGCATGGGGGAGGAGGCGTTGATCAGCGAGGTCATCACCGTGCGGTCGGCCAGGTCGCCGCCGAAGGCGATGCGGGCCAGCTCCACCGAGTCGGCGGCCCGGGCAGCGCTGGTCACCGAGCCCATGAAGGGCTTGTCGCTGTAGCGGAGGTGGGCGTACACCATGTCGAGGTGGCGCACCTCCACCGGCACATCCACCGGTTCGCAAACTGTGCCGCCGCTGTGGTGCAGGTGGGGGAGGCGGTAGGCCAGCTTCACCACATTCTCGAAGTCGGCCAGGGTGGCGTAGCGCCGGCCCTGGTCCAGGTCGGTGACGAATGGCGAGCCGTAGTTGGGGACGAACACGGTGGTGTTGCCGCCGATGCTCACGCTGCGCTCGGGGTTGCGGGCGTGCTGGGTGTAGGTGGCGGGGGCGCTACCGGCCACGATCTGGCGGCACAGCCCCCGAGGGAACCGCACCAGCTCGCCGTCGACATCGGCACCCGCGTCCCGCCACAGGTCCAGAGCTTCGGGGAAGTCCTGAAAGGCCACGCCCACCTCGGCCAGGATGGTCTCGGCGTTCTCCTCGATTTGAGCCAGGCCGGCCTCGTCGATGATCTCCACCGGCGCCAAGCGCCGCTCCAGCACGGGGGCGGCCAAAACCTGGCTGGCCGCCCGGGCCGCCTGGCGGCCGGCCCGACCGCCGCCCCGCCTTCCTTGTCGCTCGCTCATCGCTGCTCCTGAGTCGCATGCCGCCGGCGGGTTGGTCTGCGCCGCTTGGGTCCGGCAGTCTCGCTATCGGTTGTTGGTCGCGATGGCAAATCCACCGCTTGCATCAAGTGGGGGGTGGGGGCGGTCTCATGGGGCAGCGACATGGCGGCCACGAACAACTCCTGGAAACGGGCCTCGGTGGCGGTCTCGATCTTGACCACTTCCCGGGCGGCTTGCTCGGTTTCGGCCCGCTGTGATCCCGAAACCAGCATCCGGGCCGCGCCCGCCCCCGAAGCGTTCCCCACCCCTTTGACCCCCTCTACCGGCCCGTCGGGCACCAAGCCCAGCACCATGGCGTGAACCGGACTGATGTGGGCGCCGAACGCACCGGCCAACCTCACGTCGGCCACCTCGGCGACACCGGCGTGCTCGAAGAGCAGGTCGATGCCGGCCCGTAGCGCGGCCTTGGCCAACTGAACTGCTCGCACATCGTTTTGGGTCACCAACAGCGGTACCGGCTGGATTTGAAGCACATAGGAAAACGTACGACCGTCGGCGATGATGCGGGGGCTGCGCTCGGCCAACTCACCGCCGATGACACCTCGGTGGTCGATGATCCCGACGAGGAACATCTCCGCAATCACCTCGATGATTCCCGAACCGCACAGCCCGGACACC
>JAJDYU010000091.1 GCA_022825005.1 Acidimicrobiia bacterium | reverse complement strand
TCCGCTCATGGCAGCCGCCCTTTCGTAGCTTTGGCCTTGTCAATCGAATCGGTTGATGGCAACCCGAGCCCGCTCATGGTGTTCCTGCTTTCATGGCTTGTTTCCTCCGAGGTTGAAACTGACATCGGCCAGCAACAGGCCGGAGACGGCGTGCTGCTGGTCGTCCACCCTGGTTAGGTCGTCGTAGTACCAAGCGCCGTCGGCGGCTTGGGCTTCGGCCAGGCGGGCCGCCCCGCACTCCAGCCGATCCCGCAGCGGAGCGTCGGCCAGCCGGGGCTCGTTGAGCCACAGCCACTCCAGCGCGCCCAGCCCCTCCAGAATGGTCCCGTAGCCGCCGCCGCGGGGCATGGGCAGGTGGGAGACCTTGGCCACGCCCTCTCGCTGGGCGTCCCAGCGGATCATCTGGCTGAACCGGCCAGCCAGGCGCTGGGCGTATTCCAAGTGGTGGTCTTCCAAGCCCCACTCGGCCATCTCGCCCAGGGTGTAGGCCGCCCACTGATCGGGCCACGGCGGGGGCCACAGTTCCTCCAACTCGTCGCGCTCGGTGGACAGGTAGTCCATGATGGCCCACACCGGGGCATCCCAGCCCTCACCGGGGAAGGCCTCGTGCATCAGGGCCAGGCCCCAAGCGGCCTCCCCGGTGGCGAACCGGGACCGCTCTCCGGGCACCGGTGCGCCCGTCTTGGGATCCCAGAAGTTGAGCATTCCGCCGTCGGGCAGCTGCTGGCCCATCAGGAACCGGCCCAGCGCCCTCATCTCACTGTCGTAGCGAGGATCGCCGGTGAGAATGCGCCGATGGGCCAGCGACACCAGCGTCAGCGAAGCCGTCCCGGTCTTCACCGGCCCTCGGGGCGACAGCGCCGGCCCCATGCCCCCGTTGCCAGTGTCCACCGCCCGCTCCAGCAGGTAGTTCATGCCCCGGTCGGCGGCCTCCACAACCTGGTGGTTTTGGCCCTGTTGCGCGATAGCCAGTTGGTAGAGCGACATGGTGCCTCCGGCGTGGCGGACCAGGTTGTAGCCCGGCACCGCCGAATCGGTGCGCCGGTCGTACTCGTACAGGTAGCGCCCGCTGGGCTCCTGGGTGCGGACGATCCAGTCGGCCCCGGCGTCGATGGCAGTCTGTCCGTCGCCGGGGGAATATTGCGGGCACACCTCGGGTGCGGCCAGCGTCACCCGCAGCAGACCGGCGATCAACACCCACACCACCGCCCAGACGATGAGCCGACGCGAGGCCCGACCAGACCAGAGCCGCCGCAACGACGACAGAGCGCTCACCGGTACCGCCAGAACCGGGAGAACAGGAACGTGGCTGGCAGCCGGGTCCGCACGAACTGGCGGGCCTCTCGCCCCTCCAGCACCGTGCCGTCGCGATCCACCATGCACCACGATGCCCCCGGTGTCACGGTGATGTCGAACCGGGCCATCCAGTCCAGCCATCTCACCCAGCGGCTGGGGGTGACCAGGGTGCGGTCGCGGGTGGACGGAACCGCCCACAGGGCCAGAGCGCCGATGGCGATCACGCTGAATACCTGCACGTGGGAGGTCACCTCAATGCCCACATGGAAGGCCACCGCCACCCACACCGCCACCAGCCGGGTGCGGCGGAACCACAGGCCGAAGGCGATGAACAGTTCGGTGGCCACCGCAGCCGGCGACAGCACCCAGTGGAACGCCCGAGCGGTCACCACCTCCAGCACCGGGTCGGCCAGCGTGTCGCCCAGGGCATCGCGCACCTCGTTCTGGTAGCGGACGGAGCGGTCGTGCAGCACCCGGCCGCCCACCCAGTCGGGGTCGATCAGCTTGGAGAACCCGGAGGCGAAGTAGACGACCGCCGCCTCAAACCGAAGCAGCCATATCGGCCACACCAAGGCCCGGTCATCGGGCGGCGGGCGGCGAAGGGCGTCCAGCGACAGCGCCCGGCCGTTGTCGCACAGGGCCACCCCGGCCAACAGGATCACCAGGAACGCCCGGTTGTGGTGGAAGTGGGTTTGCGACAAGAAGAGGTTGTAGGCCACCACCGCGAAGGCGACCCAGGTGGCGATGCGCGACCACCAGCCCACCGTCATCAGCACCGCAGCAGCCACCCCGATCCACAACAGCGCCACATACAACCCTTCGGGCGCATTGGGATACCACGCCCACCACGGCTGCTGGAAGCGGTCGTGGTAGGTGATGCCGTCCAGTGCATCGGCCAGAAACGGCCGCAGGTGCCAGATCACGCACGGACCCAGCACGATGCGCAGCACCGCTGCGCCCCGCACGCTGGCGGGCTGGTCGAACACATCGCTCAGCCAGCGGTGGAACCGGTCCGGCCGATGGGCGGCCGCAACCGAAGATGTCGTGGCCGTCACGGGCCGCCCAACTCTCGGTCGTGGCTGCGGATCACCGTGACATGGGGGCCGCGGGCGTTGCGGTAGTAGGTGACGGTGGCCTCCCAGTAGCGGGTTTCGGTGTCACCGGGGGTGTTGTCGGCCATCCAGTCCAGGGCGTGATCCAAAAAGTCCACCACCGCGTCCACCCCGGAGAAGGCGTGGCGCTGGCGCCACGGGGACCGCAGCGGCCCCCAATCGATCAGCTCGTTCCAGTCGTAGCCCTCCCAGCGGCCGTTGGGCACCGCAACTCGCTGGCCGTCGTCCAGCACCCGCGCCAGCTCCACCGCGTAGGTGCTCGACTCATTGAACGGCTGGAAGGCGAAGTAGTTGTGCGCATCCCGGTAGCCGTTGGCCACCAGCGCGAGTTGGGCGACCACCACCGCGGCGGCGAACCACCGGGCGCCCCGCAGTCGCCACAGGGGCCGATTCGGCCCGGCTTGAGGGCCAGTCGATTCGGCGACAGCGTCAGCCGCCGTTGCCATACCTTCGCTTGTAGGCCTCCAGATCGGGCGGCAGGCGGTCGCGCTTGAGCTCGGCGAAATTGTCGTAGGCGGTCAGCCACCGCACATGGCGCCACAGCTCCACGGCCTCCTCGGTTGTCTCGGCCGGGTTGCTGATCACTGGGCCGAACAGGGCCGGGCCTTGGCCGCCTTCTAACCGGATGGTGGGCACGCCGAAGCTGCGGGTCTCATCGCACAAGATGGTGTGCTCGGACTTCAGGGTCTCCCAGGTGCTGTCGTCGGCCAGGGCATCGTCCACCAGGCTGGCGTCGAAGCCTGCGTCCACCGCGGCGGCCTTGATGGTGTCGAGTTCGTCCACCGACTCCACCAAGTCGAACGCCCGGTGGCCGATGGCCTGGTAGTAGGCACCGATACCGTCGTTGCCGCCCACCTCGCGGGCCTTCACCGCGGTACGCAGCGAGCGCACCCCCACCCCTCGATCGGGGTCGAACTCGTCCATGGGCTTGTCGAAGTTGACGATGGCCAACGAGAACAAACCCCAGGTCACGCTCACCTCACCGGCGTCTTCGATCTGACGAACCCAACGGGCTGTCTGCCAGCACCATGGTCAAAGCGGGTCGAAGTAGAAGGTGATTGGCTCAGTCATGGGGTCATTATTCCAGGCTTGGGCTAGCCGAGGATGACCTGGGCGATTGTGCGCAGTTCCTCGGCGCTTCGAGCGCCGACGTTGATGCCGGTGATCGGGCTCTCCTTCCAGGCGGCCAGCCGGTCGCGTATCCGCTCCGGAGAACCCACCAGGGAGATCTCATCGGCGAACTGATCGGGCACCGCGGCGATGGCCTCCTCCCGCCGGCCCTCGAAGAACAGGTCTTGGACATGGAAGGCCTCTTCTTCGAAGCCCATTCGGGCCATGAGCTTGGTGTGGTAGTTCTGGCCCTTGGCCCCCATCCCCCCGATGTAGAAGCCCAGCGAGGCCTTGGTGGGGAACAGCGCCTCGGCCAACTCTTCGTCGGAGTCTCCGGTGACCTTGATGGTGGTGTGGACGGTGATCTCGAAGTCGTCGGAACGCCCGGCAATCGACTCGGCGTACACCTCGGGGCGGAAGGGGGAGTAGTACAGCGGCAGCCAGCCATCGGCGATCTCTACCGTCTGGGCGATGTTCTTGGGGCCCTCGGCGCCGATGAAGATGGGGATGTCGGCCCGGGGGGGATGGGTCATGATCTTGAGCGGCTTGCCCAGGCCGGTGTCGCCTTCCCCCCTGTAGGGGTGGTTGTAGTAGTCGCCCTCGAAGGTGAGGTAGTCGTCCCGGGCGAACACCCGCCGCAAGATCTCCACGTATTCCCGGGTGCGGGCCAGCGGGCGGTTGCCGGGCTGGCCGTACCACCCCTCCACCACTTGGGGGCCGGACACGCCCAACCCCAGGATGAGCCGCTGGTTGGAGAGGTGGTCGGCGGTCACGGCGTGCATGGCGGTGGCGGTGGGGGTGCGGGCGGCGAGTTGGACGATGCCGGTGCCCAGGCGGATGCGTTCGGTGTGAGCCGCCAGCCACACCAGCGGCGAAAAGGCATCGGAGCCCCACGACTCTGCGGTCCACACCGAGTCGAAGCCGAGCCGCTCTGCCTCTTGGGTGAGCGGCACGAAGCCCTCGGGCATCCCGCGGCTCCAATATCCCCAGACCAGTCCGAGTTTCATGGCGGCGACCCTATCCCGACCGACTCCAGAGATCGTTGTCGAGATTGGGCGCGACTGCGCCTATCCGCTTGCCGGTGGCGGTAGCGGGGCCGGTAACATGGTTCCCTATGTCCAAGGTCTGCCAGGTGACCGGTCGTCGCCCGTCGTTCGGCAATAACGTGTCCCACTCGCACCGCAAGACGCGGCGCCGGTGGAACCCGAACGTCCACAAGCACCGGTTCTGGGTGCCATCGGAGAAGCGGTGGATCACCCTCAACGTGTCGGCTAAAGGCCTCAAGACGATCAACAAGCACGGCATCGACAAAGTGGTGGCCCAGATGCGCCAGCGCGGGGAGAAGTTCTGAGCCATGGCTATCCAAAAGAGCGGCCAATTGCCACAGTCGAATCCGGAAAGAGTCTGATTGCCATGGCTAGTGACAAGCGCCCCATCATCAAGCTCAAGTCCACTGCGGGAACCGGCTACACCTATGTGACCACCAAGAACCGCATCAACGACCGGGAGCGGATCGAACTTAAGAAGTACGACCCGGTGGCCCGCAAGCATGTCGTGTTCAAGGAGGAGCGGTAGCCACCAACGTCGACGAGCGCAGGGAACTCCTGACGGCCGCACTGCTGGCCGAAGACCCTGCCCCGCCGCTGTGGCACCTGGTTGATTCCGGCCTCGCCGACGAGATCGTCCCCGAACTTCCCGCGCTCCGCTTGGAGCAAGACCCGATCCACCGCCACAAAGACGTGCTGGCCCACACCATCGCGGTGGTGGCCAAGACCCGCGCTGATCTGGTGCTGCGGCTGGCCACGCTGTTCCACGATGTGGGCAAGCCCCGCACCCGCTCCTATGAACGGGGAACGGTCACCTTCTACCACCACGAAGCGGTGGGGGCCCGCATGACCCGCAAACGGCTCTCCGAACTCGGATATCCCGAAGAGGTGGTGGACGACGTGAGTGAGCTGGTGCGGCTGTCGGGCCGGTTCAAGGGGTACGCCGACGGCTGGAGCGACGCCGCCGTGCGCCGCTACGCCCGGGAGGCTGGACCCTTGCTGGGCTACCTCAACGAGTTGGTGAGGGCAGACTGCACCACCCGGAATCGCCAGAAGGCCGCCGACCTCCAGCACCACGTGGACGATTTGGAGGCCCGAATCGCCCGACTGGCCGAGGAGGAGCGCCGGGCGGCCGAACGCCCGCTGATCGACGGCAACGAGGTTATGGAGCGCTATGGCATCGGCCCCGGCCCCGAGGTGGGCGCGGCGCTCAAGTTCCTATTGGAGCTGAAGCGGGCTGAGCCTGAGTTGGACCGTCCTGCCACCGAGGCACGGCTTGACGCCTGGTGGGCTGAACAAGGGTAAAAGCCCAGGTCAGAGAGTGACATAAAAGTGGGTCGCGGTCGGGCTAGCCTCCGATCGGGAGTTGTAAATTGGCCGGTCGGTTTGTTGTTCTCATAGCAGTCTTGCTGTTGGTGACTTCCTGCTCTGACCGCTCTACAAACCAATCGGATTCTCAGCCGATCAGCGCAGCCGAAACTTCCGCTCTTCCCGCGTCGAGCCCTGCACCCGCCGCAACCCCCACCGCAGTTGTCCCCACGCCAGAGGCTCCTGAGCCCTCTGAGGTCCCCGAGCCGACGGCGTCTCCTGAGCCCACCCCCGCCCCTGAGCCCACCCCGGCTCCTGAGCCCACCCCGGACCCTGAGCCCACCCCGGACCCTGAGCCCATCTGGGACGATCGCGAGTGCTCGCCTCAGGCTTCCGATGATTTCCGCTTGTCCACCACTGAGTTAGCCCCGGCCAGCGTCGAGATTTCGCAGGCTGCCTACGAGTGCGCCCACGAGGTGGGCATCGCGCTGGCTAGGGATCACGCGGCGATCTCCACGTTGGCGTCGCGCGGGATCCAAGGCCCTCTGCTGCTGGTGGAATCGTGGTTCGACCCCACATTGATGAATGAGCTGCGGCGCCTGGCACCGCAACTCGTTGTGGCGGCTGGGTTCGAGGAGCAGGTCCTTGAGACATCTCTGGCCGAATTCCACTTCCTTCTGGTGCCGGTAGATGAACAAGCGACCTACGTCTCCCAGGGTGGGATCGATAGCCGGGTGTGGCTGGTGGACGGCCGCGGTCCAGTTGCGACGCTGGCCGCCCTCGGCCGTCCCATCGGGGCCAGTGTGATCGTGGTGAACGGCGATCTGCGGGCCTACCCCTCCGAGACCAGGATGACGATCCACGAGGCTGCCCAGGTGGAGGCGTTCTCGGACTTCGGCGATGACCTGGCCTGGCAGCTGGCCGTCGTCCGCCGGGGCGACGAAATCCCCGGCGGCGGCCTGCTCATGTTCGACGCGGGTTTTGACCGCCGCCTGGTGGCCATGTACGGCCATCCAACAGGTTCGGCCCTCGGCGCGTTGGGGGAGCAGAGCGCCGAGGAGGGAGTGGTGCGCCTCCAGTCCATTGTCGAGGGCTACGACGCCGACGGTTCGGTGGTGTTGCCCACCTTTGAGATCATCGCCACCATTGCCTCGGCATCAGCCGGCAGCGATGGCGATTATTCGGCAGAAACCGCCCGAGACGTGATCAGGCCTTGGATCGAGACCGCGGCGGACAACGACATGTACGTGGTGTTGGACCTCCAGCCGGGGCGAACCGACTTCCTCACCCAGGCCAAGTACTACGAAGAGTTCCTTCGCCTGCCCAATGTAGGCCTAGCGCTCGATCCTGAGTGGCGGCTCAAACCCGATCAGGTCCACCTGCGCCAGATCGGCAGTGTCGATGCCTCGGAGGTCAACCGGGTGGTGGAGTGGTTGGCCGGAATCGTCCGGGAAGAGGCCCTGCCCCAGAAGCTCCTGATCGTCCACCAGTTCCGGTTGGACATGATCTCCAACCGCAACCAGATTGAAACTCCACCCGAGCTGGCGGTGTTGATCCAAATGGACGGCCAAGGTCCGCTGACTTCCAAGTACAACACATGGAATGTCTTGACCAGGGAGTTTGATGCCGACCAGTTCCATTGGGGCTGGAAGAACTTTTACGACGAGGACTCGCCCATGGCCACAACCGAGCAAGTGCTGGATCTCACCCCTTACCCGGCGTTCGTGTCCTACCAGTAGGGCTGGGGGACCAGTCCTAGAGCTGGTCGACGTAGGTGTCGGTGCCCACAACGGTCTTGTAGAACGGACCGGCCCAGCAGACATCGGCCAATCCCGAGCCGTTGACGGCATCCACATAGCCCTGGAACGAGTCCCAGCAGCCGTCGGGCTGCTCGTCGCAGAAGAAGATCTGGAGCGTGCGGGCCTCGGTGCCGGTGCCCGAACCCAGGTCCATGGGGGAATTGGAGGTGATCTCGTCGCGCTGGCGGGGCTTCCAGGTGGAGCCGATGGCCACCGGAGAGCCGGCCATCATCTCGGGCATGGCCTTGTCGCGCAGGAATGCGTGCAGCTCGTCCTCGCTCACCCCGTCGGCCCGGTCCATGGCCACCACACCGATGCCGGCGTAGCCGTGGTCGAGGGCCAGCTCGAGGGGAACCGGGTCGTCGTCGCGGTAGGTGGCCCAGCCGACGTCGGCCAAGATGGTGTGGCGGTGGGTGCGCTCGGCGAACCCCCGGTCGTTGGAATACAGCCAGTGCACCTGTTCGCTGGCCCACTCCCAGTGCTCCTCGTCGTGGCCGTCGAGCACCCAGTACACCGCCAAGAACGAACCCTGGCCGGCCTGTGACACCTCGCCGCTGCCGTCGGTGATGCGCATGTCCTTGAGCGCCCGAGGAGCCACCCACCGGGATCCGGCGAACATCCAGGGCCCGATCATGCACCCGGAGTAGAAGTGGTCTCGCTCGTACCAGCGGTTGTACTCCTTCTCGTGGCCCGGATTCGGGTCCACCAGGGTGAAGAGCATGCTGCCAACGTGGATGGGATAGTCGTTCACGCCGCTGAACCTAGTGGCTGCGCTCTAGTGTCGTCACAGTGAGCGTTCACCCTTTCCGCGACAAGGCGGCCATTGCGGGCATCGGCATCACCGAGCTGTCCAAGAACTCAGGCGTGAGCACCCTCACGCTGGCTTTGCGGGCGATCATGGCCGCCATCGAGGACGCCGGGCTGCGCCGGGAGGACATCGACGGGGTGGCCTGTCACCAGGTGCAGGACTCCATCACCGCCTCCATCGTGGCCCAGTGCCTGGGGGTGGACGACCTGTCTTGGTACTGCGACCAGTTTGGCGGCGGCTCCACATCGCACTCGGTGGTGGGCCACGCGGCCAGCGCCGCCGCTTTGGGCCATGCCCGCCACATCGTGGTGTGGCGTTCGATCAATGCCCGTTCCGAGCACCGCATGGGCGGCACTGGTCGCCCGCCGCCGGCCATCGTGGAAACCCAGTACCAGCACCCCATCGGCTGGGTGACCCCGCCGCAGTGGTATGCCATGTTCGCCCGCTCCCACATGAGCCGCTGGGGCACCACCTCTGAGGACTTGGGGCGCATCGCCGTTCAGCAGCGGGCCAACGCCATCCACAACGAGCGGGCCATGATGCGGGCCCCCATGACCATGGACGACTACTACGCCTCCCGTTGGATCGTGGAGCCCTTCCGGCTGTTCGACTGCTGCCTGGAGACCGACGCGGCCGCCGCGGTGGTGATCACCACCGCCGAGCGGGCCCGCGACCTGCGCCAGACGCCGGTGCTGATCTCGGGGATGACCTGGGGTGGCGGTCACATGATGCACAGCAACCGGGTGCAGGCCGACTGGACCACCTCCGTCGCGGCGAAAATGGCCCGTCGGCTCTACGAGATGGCCGGGGTCGGCGCCGACGACATCCAATACGCCTCCCTCTACGACGCCTTCACCCATCTGGTGCTGGTCCAAGTGGAGGACTACGGGTTCGCCCCCAAGGGCGAGGCGGCCGCCTTCATCGCCGAGGGGGGAACCGCCCCCGGAGGGCGGGTGCCGGTGAACACCCACGGCGGGTTCTTGTCAGAGGGGTATGTACACGGCCTCAATAACCTGCATGAGGCTGTCCGCCAAGTGAGAGGAACGGCTGGGCGCTTCCAAGTTCCCGATGCCGAGGTGGCCCTGTCCACCGGCCAGCCCGGTTATGTAGCCGGCAACTCCTCGGCCATCATCCTTCGCCGCGACAGCTGATTGACAGCGAAGGCGTCGTCTACCCGGTGGGTACCGGCTCGGCTCGCTCCTGCCGAGCGGCGTACCAGGCGGCGGCTGCGGCAGCCACCAGCAGCAAGGCGGCCAGCCCGGCCCAATGGCTCAGCGAGTGAAAGCCGAAGTGCTCCATGGCCACGCCCGAGGACAGACCGGCGATCGCCCCGCCACCGGTCATCAATAGATCGGCGCCTCCCTGCATCTCCACACGCTGGGCTACCGGGAACGCCGAGGTGAGCAGCGCGCTCCCCGCGATCAGCCCGAAACTCCAGCCCAAACCCACTAGCAGGAGGCCGGCGAACATCCCGGCGCTGTCCTCGGCGCTGTTGTGGGCCGCAGTCTCCGCGCCGATGCACAGGATCACACCGCCTAGCCCGACCATGAGATAGGGGCCGATGCGGTCTACCAGCCAGCCCACGATGGGGGAGAAGGCGAACATCCCGATGACGTGTACCGAGATCACCCAGCCGATCACCCGGAGATGGTGGTCGCCGTTGTCCATGTGCAGCGGGGTCATGGTCATCACCCCCACCATCACCGCTTGGCCGGTGAGCATGGCGATCACCGCCAGCCGGGCGGCGGGCACGGTAGCGATTCGCCGTCCCACCACCCGCAGCGGTGCCGGCCGGGCGGCGGCTTTGCCCAATGTGCCCAGCACTTCCAGCGGGTCGGGGCGCAGCCATGTATGGGTGACGGTGAGCCCGATGACGAAGAGGACCATTCCCAGCAGATAGGGGCCAGACAGCTCCGGCAGCCCGAAGAACCCGGCCACCGCCGACGCAGGCCCCAATGCGATAGTGGGTCCCAATGCTGCGCCGAACGTGGTTGACCACACCAGCATCCCGATAGCTCGGGCCCGCCGGTCGTCGGGGGCCAGGTCGGCCGAGGCGAATCGGGCCGCCAAGTTGGTGGCGTTGCCCGCGCCGATGCCGACTATCCCCACCACCAACAGCGGATAGAAGTCGGCCACCGCAGCCAAAAAGGCCAGGGTGGCTCCCACCGTTCCTATCGACCACCCGGCCACCAAGCCCCGGCGGCGGCCGAGTCGGGCCATACGGCGTGCCAGGGGGACGGTCATCACCACGCTGCCCACCTGCATCATGGCGGCTGCCACCCCGGCCAGGGTCTCGCTGTCGGTGATCTCTTTGGCCAGCACCGCAGCCGCGGCAAATCCCGAAGCCATCGCCGCCGAGGTGGGTACTACGGAGGCCATCAGCGTCCGAGACGCCCGCTGATAAGCCGCTGTTCGCTCTACCGTCATGGCTCTGCCGTCATGTTTGGGCAACTGGTCTGTTCTGGGTCTTTCCGAGTAGGTGCTGCCCAGCGATCTGGGCTGGGCTCGGCCCACTCTAGGTCGGGACTGTGGCAGTCTGGGAACGTGACTGCTGTTGACCACCCGGCCGACCAAGCCCCCAAGCCCCGGCCCTACCCCGAACGGGACTCGGCCCCGTGGTGGGAGCGCATCAACCAGCACCTCTTCGAATTGCAGCGCTGCGACGTTTGCGGGGCATGGCGGTGGCCGCCTCGGGCCATGTGCGGGCGCTGCGCCTCCTTCGAGTACACGTGGACGCCGCTGTCGGGCCGGGCCACGGTGGAGAGCTGGGTGGTGAACCACCACGCCTTCCTCCCCGGATTCGCCTCCCCCTACACCGTGGTGCTGGGCCGGCTAAACGAACAGGACGACCTATGCCTGCCCGCCACCTGGCAAGGCGACGACGAGCCCGCCGGTGGCCAGCCCATCGAAGTCGCCTTCGAAGACCACACCGACGACGAAGGCCCCTTCACCCTCCTCGCCTGGCGCCCCGCCTGACCCATTTGCGGTCAAAGGCTTGGCTTCCGGGGTGACCAGAGCGGGGGTGGGTGTACTAGATTTCCTCGCGGACCCGGAAGACGATTAGGGAGATGCCGTGGAAGTAACGGTCACCATCAATGGGGACAGCCATTCGCATGATGTGGAACCGCGAACGCTGCTGGTTCACTACATCCGCGACGTGGTTGGCCTCACCGGCACCAACATCGGGTGCGACACCTCCTCGTGCGGCGCCTGCACCATCCATGTAAACGGCGAGTCGGTGAAATCCTGCACCATGCTGGCCGTGCAGGCCGACGGGCAAGACCTCTTGACCATCGAGGGTCTGGCCGACGGCGATGTGCTGCACCCCATGCAGGAGTCGTTCCGCCAGTGCCACGCCCTCCAGTGCGGCTACTGCACGCCGGGCATGGTCATGGCGGCCGTCTCGCTGCTGGATGAGAACCCCGACCCCACCGAGCGGGAAGTTCGCATCGGCCTCGAGGGCAACCTGTGCCGCTGCACCGGGTACCACAACATCGTCAAAGCCGTTTTGCACTGCGCGGAGGCCTCGTCATGATTCCTGCGGCATTCGACTACATCCGGGCCGGATCGGCTGAAGAGGCGCTGGCCGCGCTGGCCGAGCACGGCGACGAGGCCAAGCTGCTGGCCGGCGGCCACTCCCTGCTGCCGCTGATGAAGCTGCGGTTGGCCACCCCCGCCGTATTGGTGGACATCGGCCGCCTCGACGACCTCAGCTACATCAACGACGCTGGTGACCACTTGGCCATCGGCGCCCTCACCCGCCACCGTGACGTGGAGACCAGCGCGCTGGTGCAGTCACAGGCCGGGCTGCTGGCCGAGGCCACCAGCCATGTGGGCGATCCCCAGGTGCGCCACCGGGGCACCATCGGCGGATCCATCGCCCACGGCGATCCTGCATCCGACCTGCCGTCAGTGATGCTGGCCATGCGGGCCACCCTGGTGGCCCGGGGACCGGGCGGCGAGAGGGAGATCGCGGTGGACGACTTCTTCACCGGTTTTCTGGAGACCTCCCTGGGCGACGACGAATTGCTCACCGAGATCCGGGTGCCAAAGATGCCCGACGCCACCTGGGGCTTCCAGAAGTTCAACCGCCGGGCCCAAGACTGGGCCATCGTGGGCGTGTCGGCCATCGTGAGCAACGGCAGCGCCGGTGTGGGCTTGGTGAACATGGACAGCACTCCTGTTCGGGCCGCCGGTGTGGAGGCCGCCCTAGCCGGGGGCGCGTCGGCCTCCGACGCCGCTGAAGCAGCGGCCGAGGGCACCAATCCGCCATCTGACCTGAACGCCGGACCCGAGTACCGCGAGCACCTCGCCCGGGTGCTCACCCGCCGGGCGCTCGAAGCCGCTGGACGCTAACGCCCAGCCTCTGGGCCCTCAGCCGTCTTCGGCCGCTGAAGTGGCCGATGGGCTAAAGACCTGCGACTACCTGGCCGACGAGGGGTTGGCCACGGCCGTGTTCTTGGCCATGACCCTGAACCGCCCCCTGTTGCTGGAGGGCGAGCCCGGCGTGGGTAAGACCGAGACCGCCAACGCCCTGGCCGCGTGGACCGGCGGGGAGCTGATCCGCCTCCAGTGCTACGAGGGAATCGACGTGGCCCAGGCGGTATACGAGTGGGACTACTCCCGACAGCTCTTGCACCTGCGCACCGCAGAGGCCACTGGCGGCGCCACCCGGGAAACGGCCGACGCCCTGGAAGACGAGCTGTACTCCGAGCGCTTTTTGATCAGGCGCCCCCTGCTGCGAGCCATCGCCGGCACCGAGGGTCCGCCCCCGGTGCTGTTGATCGACGAGGTTGACCGGGCCGACGACGAGTTCGAGGCGTTCCTGCTGGAGATCCTGTCGGACTACGCGGTGACCGTGCCCGAGATCGGCCGGTTCGCGGCCGCCACACCTCCTCGGGTGATCATCACCTCCAACCGCACCCGCGACGTCCACGACGCTCTCAAACGGCGCTGTCTGTACCACTGGGTGGAGCACCCCAGCTTTGAGCGGGAGGTGGCCATCATCGGCCGCCGGGCGCCCGGGGTGAGCGAGCCGCTAGCCCGCCAGGTGGCGGCTGCGGTGGGCGCTTTCCGGGAGCTGGGCCTGTACAAGCCGCCCGGCGTGGCCGAGAGCATCGATTGGAGCCTGGCATTGGGCCGACTCGGTGCCGCCGAACTGACCCCCGAGATCACCCAGGCCAGCCTGGGCGCGGTGCTCAAGTACCGGGAAGACCAGCAGAGGGTGGTTGACCAGGGCATCGGCGGCCTGATTGAGCAGGCCATAGCACGAGCCGGATGAGTTCTGTCCGGCTGGCCATGTCGACGCTGATCCCAGCACTCGCTTTTTCCCGTGCGGGTTGACGAAGTCGCCGTCGGTTTCGTAAACGCCCTTCGTGGCGCGGGCATCGACGTGGCCGTGGGGTCGTCGGTCAACTACTACCAGGCCCTCGGCGCAGTAGGACTAGAGCAGCGCAGCTCGGTGTACTGGGCCGGCCGGGCAACCCTGGTGACCGAGCCCGACGACATCGAGCTCTACGACAAGATCTTCGACGCCTACTACGGCGGGCAGCAGCTGGTGGCCACTCCGGTGGTGGAGGTGACCCAGCCCATCACCCTGGTGGTTGACGACGACGGCGACGATGAGGGTGAAGACGATGGTGGGGAGGACGATTCCGGCGATCCATCCCTCACGCTGCGGTGGAGCCGCCACGAGGTGCTGCGCGACAAGGACTTCGCCGACTACAGCGACGATGAGCTCGACGAGGCCCACCGCCTCATGGCCGCCATGACCCGCATCGGCGGCACCCGCCGGTCTCGCCGCCGTCGCCGCACCCACCGCACCGCCGGGCACCCCGAGTTGCGCCGAACAGTGCGGGCCGCCATCCGCAGCGGCGGGGAGCCAGTGCGGCGCTGGTACACCGAGCCCGGGGAGCGGCTCCGCCGGGTAGTGCTGCTGCTGGACGTCTCCGGGTCGATGGAGTCGTACGCCCGGGCGCTCATCCGCTTCGTTCACGCCGCGGTGGTGGGACGCCGCCGGGTGGAGGTGTTCACCATCGGCACCCGGCTGACCCGCATCACCCGAGAGCTGTCCTCCCACGACCCCGACCGGGCGGTGAGCGCGGCAGCCGACGCGGTGAGCGACTGGTCGGGCGGGACCCGGCTGGGCGACACCCTGGCCGAGTTCAACGAGATGTGGGCCATCCGGGGAATGGCCCGAGGGGCCACCGTGGTCATACTGAGCGACGGCTGGGACCGGGGCAGCCCCGAGGTGATGGCCGAGCAGATGGCCCGATTGCACCGGGTGACCCATAGACTTGTTTGGGTGAATCCGCTGAAGGCCACCCCCGGCTACCAGCCATTGGCCCAGGGCATGGCCGCCGCATTGCCCCATGTCGACGACTTCATCGAGGGCCATTCGCTGCGCTCTCTGGAGCTGCTGGCCGAGGTGTTGGCCGACGACCGGGCGCCGGCGGACCCTGCTCATCTGATCGGAGCTTCAGGATGAAGGAGATATTGGCCGACCTGGATGCCTGGCGAGCCGAAGGCCGGCAGGTGGCGCTGGCCCGGGTGGTCAATGTGGAGGGCTCTGGCCCCCGAGACCCCGGCGCGGCCATGGCGGTCAGCGACAACGGCGACGTGATCGGTTCGGTGTCGGGCGGTTGCGTGGAGGGCGCGGTGGTGGTCGAGGCCCTCGACATTCTCGAAAGCGGTGAGCGGCGCATGGTCAGCTTCGGCTACAGCGACGACGAGGCCTTCGCGGTGGGGCTCACCTGCGGGGGCACCATCCACCTGTTCATCGAGCCGTTGGACTGGTAGCGGTGACCGAACTCTACGAACGGCTGAGAGAAGCCATTCAAGACGAGCGGCCGGTCGCGCTGGCCACCGTCATCGAGGGCCACAACGCCGGGGCCAAGCTGGTGGTGGAGCCCGACGGCGACATCGTCGGCACGCTGGGCCATACCGAGCTGGATCGGATCGTGAGCCGTGACGCGGTGGGCGAATTGGCCGCTGGCCGCACCGGGGTGCGCCACTATGGCGCCGAGGGGCAGGCTCGGGAGACCGACGTGTCGGTATTCATCGAGTCGTTCTCGCCGCCGCCGATCATGCTCGTCTTCGGGGCAGTGGACTTCACCGCCTCGCTGGCCCGGGCCGGCAAGCTGCTGGGGTTCAACGTGATCGTGGCCGACGCCCGTTCGGTGTTCGCCACCGTCAAGCGGTTCCCCATGGCCGACCGGGTGATGGTGGCATGGCCCGACGAGGTGTTCGACCACTACGGCGACCGGCTTGGCCCCCACGACGCGGTGTGCATCCTCACCCATGACCCCAAGTTCGATGTGCCCGCGGTGCAGCGGGCGGTAGCCACCGATGTGGGATACATCGGGGTCATGGGGAGCCGCCGCACCCACGCCACGCGCCTGGAGCGCCTGCACGAGGTGGGGGTGGACCAGAAGGGAATCGACCGGCTTATGGCCCCAATCGGGCTGGATATCGGCTCTCGTACCCCGGAGGAGACCGCCATCTCGGTGTGCGCCGAGATCATCGCCAACCGCACCGGCCACGTCGCTCCCTCGCTGCGCGACAGCGAAGGCCCCATCCACCGCCCGCCGGCTGAGGGATGAAGCATCTCGCCCCGCTGGTAGCGGCGGCGCTGGTGCTCTCAGCTTGTGGCAGCTCCGATCCGGCCGCCGACCCCACCCCCGCTTCGGTAGCGCCTACGGCCACGGCGGTTGTCGACGCAACCCAGGCACCCGAACCCACCGCGGCGTCCCCGGCGGCGGCTGCTACTCCAACCCCCACATCTGCCCCAATTCCTGCCCTGCCCACGCCCCAGGTGATCACCGGGGGCGAGGGGCCCACCGGAGACTTGGCCTTCGTGTCGGGTGATTGGGCCACCGACTGGTCCACCCGCACCATCGATCTCGAAGAGCTGCGCATCGGCATCCAGGTCGTCCCCATCCGCGACCGCATCCCGCCCATCGACAACCCCGAGTTCGCCCCGGCATCGGAGGCCGGCTGGACCGACCCCGAACCAGGCCTGCTGCTGGTGATGGGCGATACCGCCCGCTTCTATCCGCTGGCCATGCTCATAGTCCACGAGATCGTCAACGACGAGGTCGATGGCCGCCCGGTGCTGGTCACCTACTGCCCGCTCTGCAACAGCGCCCTGGTGTTCGATCCGGTGGTCGACGGCCAGCGACTGCGCTTCGGCACCTCTGGACTGCTGCGCAACAGCGACCTGGTGATGTGGGACGACGTCACCGAATCGCTGTGGCAGCAGATCGGCGGCGAGGGTTTGGTGGGGGCCTTCGCTGGTCATCGCTTGGACGTGATCCCGTCGGCCATCGTGTCGTGGGGCGACTTCAAGACCGGTTATCCCGATGGGGTGGTGCTGGCCCCGCCCGGCCGTCCCGCCAGCAGCTACGGTCGCAACCCCTACGTGCAGTACACCTCCCGGTCGGCGCCCATTCCCGGCTTCTTCGATTCCACCATCCTGGACGACCGCTACCCCGCCTTGGAGCGCACCGTCGGGGTAACAGTGGACGGCCACAACAAGGCCTACCCGTTCAGCGTGGTGCAGGCCAATGGGGCGGTGAACGACCTCGTGGCCGGCGTTCCGGTAGTGGTGTTGTGGTCACCGGGCACCGCCGATGCGCTGGATTCCCCCGTCACCGCCGACGGGGTGGACGTGGGGGCCGCGCTGGCCTTCGACCGGCGGATCGAGGGCGAGCCGCTGGAGTTCGCCTCGGCCGGGAACGGCCAATTCACCGATGACCGCACGGGGTCGACCTGGAACGTGCTCGGCCAGGCGGTTGATGGCGAATTGGCTGGCGCCCGGCTCGAGCCGGTGGTGCACACCAACGAGTTCTGGTTCGCCTGGGCCGCATTCCACCCCAATGGCGAGGTGTTCGGGCCGTGACCATTGCCGCTGTTGTGTTGGCCGCGGGCGCCGGAACCCGATTCGGAGGCGACACCCACAAGCTGCGGGCCCCGTTTCGGGGGCTGACCGTGGTGCAGCACGCCCTCGGTGCCGCGCTGGAGGCCGAGCTCGACGAGGTGTACATCGTGACCGGAGCCGTGGAGCTGCGCGACCTCATTCCCGACGGTGTGGTGTTGGTGGAGAACCACTCTTGGGAGCTGGGCCAAGCCACATCGCTGCGGGCCGGGGTGTTCACTGCCGAAAACGACGGCCACGACGCGGTGGTGATCGGGCTGGGCGACCAGCCGCTGGTGGGCGCCGAGTCTTGGCGGGCGGTGGCCGAGGCCGAGGGCGACTTGGTGACCGCCGTGTATCGGGGCCGCCGAAGCCCCCCGGTGAAGCTGGGAGCGGCGGTCTGGCCACTGCTGCCCACTAGCGGTGATGTGGGGGCCAGAATGCTCATGCAAATGAGGCCCGGGGAAGTTACGGAAGTATCCTGTCCCGGAGAGCCGGTCGATTTCGACACTGTTAAGGATCTAGAAGCATGGTCTTGAAGGGTTCGGAGTCGAATTGAGAAATGTGAACTTGGAGGACCTGCAAGCATGGAAATGACAAACGAGATCGAAGTCAACGCCTCGGCCAGCGATGTGTGGGACGCCTTCAATGATGTGGAGCGGATCGCCCCTTGCCTGCCCGGCGCCCAGCTCACCGAGATAGAGGGCGAGGAGTACCTGGGCGTGGTCAAGGTCAAGGTCGGGCCGGTCAACGCCCAGTACAAGGGCAAGGCCACCTTCGTGGAGCGAGATCAAGACGCCCTCAAGGTGGTCATCCTGGCCGAAGGTCGAGAGACCAGGGGGCAGGGAAACGCCAGCGCCAACATCACCGCCACGCTGGAGGCGTTGGACGACAATCGGACGAAAGTGGGCGTCACCACCGACCTCAAGATCACTGGCAAGGTGGCTCAGATCGGCCGCAACCTCATCCCCGACGTGAGTGCGAAGATCATGGATCAGTTTGCCGATAATCTAGAAGCCATGCTTTCAGCCTCTACAGATGATTCCTCCTCAGGCGACGACGCTTCTGCTGGCGATTCAGGCGCTGGCGCTGCATCCCGCCCCGAGCCCGAAGCGGTTGACTTGCTGGAAGTAGCCGGCCCGCCGGCAGCCAAGAAGTTCGGTCCCATCGCCGGGATCATCGCCGCTCTCTGGATCGTGAGGAAGATCTTCAAGAGAAGGAAGAAAAAGAAGGGCTGACCCTTCGCTTGGGAAACGACGACCAAGTCGAGGCTCTGCTGGGCCGCGCCCCCCGGGCTCCCTACGAGGTAGTGGTCAGAGCCGATGACGGCACTCCTCGGGTGCTGAGGAACGCTCCCATTCTGGATGATGGCACCCCTATGCCCACGCGCTACTGGCTGGTCGGCCCCGACGACGTGCTTCAGGTGAGCCGGCTGGAATCGGCTGGGGGAGTGCGCCGGGCCGAGGCCGCTGTCGATCCCGATGAGCTGGCCGCCGCCCATCGCCGGTACGCCGCCGAGCGTGATGCCGCCATCCCCGACGGCTATGGGGGGCACCGACCTTCCGCCGGTGTGGGCGGCACCCGCCAAGGCGTCAAGTGCCTGCACGCCCACTACGCCTGGTTCTTAGCCGGGGGCGACGATCCGGTCGGTCGTTGGGTGGCTGAGAACTTGGAAGCCGAAGATCCGACGTGAGTTCGCCAGTAGTGGCCGCCATCGACTGCGGGACGAACTCCACCCGTTTGCTGGTCAGCCGGGGCGGTACCGAGACGCTGGACCGGCTCATGACCATCACCCGCCTGGGAGAGGGTGTGGATGAGACTGGCTGGCTGGCCCCTGCGGCCATTGAGCGTACGCTGGACTGCCTTCGCCGCTACCGGGAGGTGATGGATGGCCACGGAGTGGAGGCCGTGCGGATCACCGCCACATCGGCGGCCCGGGATGCGGCCAACCGCGATGAGTTCTTCGACGCTGGCGAGGCCGTGATCGGCAGTCGTCCCGAGCTGCTGAGCGGAATGGCCGAGGGGCAGCTCTCATTTCGGGGGGCCACCGCCGAACTCGATCCGGAGATGGGGCCGTTTCTGGTGGTCGACTTGGGGGGAGGCTCAACTGAGCTGAGCGTGGGCACCACTGTCTGTGAGGCAGCCATGTCTTTGGATGTGGGGTGTGTGCGGCTCACTGAGAAATACCTCCATGGCGACCCGCCGCTTCCTGAGGAGCTGCATGCCTGTATATCGGTGACCGGCGACTACCTCGACGACGTGGATCGGGAGATGCCCGCTGCCCGGCAGGCCCGGACGTTTGTGGGGTTGGCGGGCACGATCTCCACTGCTGCGGCTGTCGAACAGGGGCTGCATGACTACGACCGGGACAAGATCCACCACTTCGAGCTGACCAAGGCGGCGGCCGAGGATGTGTTCCGGACGTTGGCCACTGAGTCTCGGGCTGATCGGGCCTTCAATCCGGGGCTGGAGCCGGGCAGGGTGGATGTGATTGTGGGGGGGATGACGATTCTGGTGAAGATCATGCGGCACTTTGGGTTTGAGTCTTGTTTGGTGTCGGAGGCTGACATTCTTGATGGGATGGTGTTGAGCCTGTTGGACTAGCGGGTTCTGTCGTTACCAGCAACCGGCGGGGCGGCGGGCTGTTTTTTCGGGGTCGTGGTGGCGGGTCCTGTCACCTGCGGCGGCCTGGCCGACGGTGCGGCCAGGTCCGCCTCCGGTGCCACCCCCCACCACGACCGATTTTTTGGCCCGCCGCCCCGCCTACCGCGCGTACCTCCCACGTTGTTGGTAAGGAGTTAGTAGGTTTGCGGTTGGTGCGGACTTGGGCTCGGCTTCGGGGGACTCGGGAGGGGGAGGTGCTTCGCGGGGCTCGAGTGGAATTGCGTCCGCTGGTGGAGAGCGACTTTGTCGAGTGGCAGGCGGTGCGCCGGGCCAATCGAGAGTGGCTCACCCCGTGGGAACCAAAGCCGCCTAGCACCCAGCCCGACGTGGTGGAAGATCGCCTGGCCTTTGCGGCCCGGTGCAGCGCTCGTGACCGTGAGCGCCAGATGGATGCCGGCTATGGGTTCGGAGTGTTTGCCGACGGTCGGCTGGTGGGGGAGATGAACCTGTCAGGAGTACAGCGGGGGCCCTTCCAGAGCGGTCATGTGGGGTACTGGATCGACCATCGCCACGCCGGGCGGGAGTATGCCCCCGAGGCTCTGGTGGTGGTGCTTGACTACGCCTTCGAGACGCTGGGGCTGCACCGGTTGCAGATCAACATCATTCCCCGCAACCAGGCCAGTCGCCGGGTGGTGGAGAAGCTGGGCATCCGCAATGAGGGCATCGCTCTGCGCTACCTGGAGATCAACGGCTGTTGGGAAGACCATGTTCGCTACGGCATCACCGCAGAGGAGTGGCAGGTGCGGGGACCGGAGTTGGTGGCCGGCTGGATGAGCTAGCCGGCTAGTCCGACTTGCTTATGGCCTCCTTGAGGGCCGCCACCCGCTCTTTGAATTCGGGCTGAGCCATCGACCACGCCTGGGGATCGACTTCACGGGCTACCGCCGCCGCACTGTCGGTGACCCCGCCCACATCGAGGATGGTCTGCTTCATGGCCTTGGTGAGCCCTCGGGGGGCCCGGGCCGGACGTCGGGCCAATCGGTGGGCCTCATCCAGCAGGGCCTCGTCGCCCACGCATTTCCAAGCCAGTCCGACCTCGGCGGCCCTCGGTCCGTCGAGCCGCTCGCCGAACAGCACCATGGCCATGGCCGTCTGGCGGTCGCAGATGTTGCGCAAACGCCAGGTGTGGCCGCCGCCAGGATGGATGGCGATCTGGAGGAACCGGCTTTCGAACATCGCACTGTGTCCGGCCAGAATCACATCGCAGGCCAAAGCGAAATTCATTCCTGCTCCCACTGCGGCACCGTTCACTGCGGCCACGGTGGGCAACGGGGTGTGGGCTACCCGCAAGAAACCGGCATAGATGGAGCTCAGGCGCTTGGGGTCGTCAGCAGCCAGCAGTTCATCGAGGTTGGCACCCGCTGAAAACGCCGGGGGCGTGCCGGTGAGCACAACTGCTCCCACCGACTCATCGGCTTCCAAGTTGTCGAACACCGCGTCGAGCTCCCCGTTCATCTCCAAGCTGACCGCATTTCGCACCTCAGGGTGGTTGAGGGTCACGGTGGCAACGCCGTCGTCGATCTCGCAGAGCACAAGAGCCATGCCATGACAATAGGGGTGCAGCGAATAAGTTGGCGCAGTGACCGATTCCCGGCAGCCCCGTCGCGCGCGGCAAGCGCTGTCGTACCGGAACTATCGACTGTTCATCTCCGGGGCCCTTATCTCAAACTCCGGTGTCTGGGTGCAGATGATCGCGCTGGCCTTTGTGATCGAAGACCTTACCGACAGCGGAACCTGGGTGGGATTGGCCGCCATGATGCAGACCCTGCCAGCGGT
Organism: Acidimicrobiia bacterium; assembly: GCA_022825005.1. Taxonomy (GTDB): domain Bacteria; phylum Actinomycetota; class Acidimicrobiia; order Acidimicrobiales; family Bin134; genus Poriferisocius. The sequence continues at coordinate 22,022 of JAJDYU010000091.1, read as the reverse complement.
GTTCTTGGGGATGGTCGGCGGGGCGCTGGCCGACCGCTTCCCCCGGCGAATCATGCTGGCATTTACCAACACAGCCCAAGCTCTGATCGCGCTGGGATTCTCGGCCATGTGGGCCGCCGGCGTCGACCGGCCGCTGGCCTACATCGCCCTCGGGGTGGTGAACGGGTGTCTGAACGGCATCCAGCTCCCCGCCTGGCAGGCATTCGTCAGTGAGTTGGTGCCCCGCGGCGCCCTCTTGAACGCCGTCACATTGAACTCGGCTCAGTTCAACGCCTCTCGGGCAGTCGGGCCCATGATCGGTGGGATCGTGCTGGCGATAGGCGGTCCTGGTTGGTGCTTCTTCACCAATTCGCTCACGTATCTGCCCGCGATTTTGGCTCTGGTCCTTATCCGGGTGCCCCGACTGGCTCCGGCGGACGGCCAAAGAACGAATGTATTCAGAGATGCCGCAGCCGCAGTGCGCTACGCCGCCGATAATCCCGGCATTCGCCTGTCCATCCTGGTTGCTGGCGTGATTGCCTTTTTCGGCCAGCCAATCATCCACTTGGTGGTGATCTTTGCCAATGACGTGTTCAAGGTGGGCGAGACCCAATACGGCATCCTGGCCGCGGCTACCGGAGTGGGAGCGATGCTCAACACTCCGTTCGTGGCCGGCAGGGGGAGTCGCTTGCCCCGCAGCCGACTAGTGGGATTCGGCTGGCCGATTTACGGCATCGCGCTGTTGGGATTCGCGGTGTCGCCCCACTACTGGTTGGCGGTGGTGGCTCTGGCTGTATTGGGGGCATCGCACATCGCTACTGCCGCCACTCTCAATACCGTGATCCAGCTTCAGGTGGAGGAGGCTCTGCGGGCCAAGGTGTTGGCCCTTTACCTCATCACTCTGCTGGCCGGTCTGCCGCTCGGCGCCCAGCTTCAGGGTTTTCTGGCCGACGTGATCGGCCCCCGCATTGCCGTGGGCGGGGCCGGTGTTCTCTTGGCCGCCACCGCTCTGTGGTGGGTGATCAGCGGCCGAACCAAGGTCCTCGATCTGAATTAGGGCCCAAAGCAGAAGCTGTCACTCCTATCGGGATACTGGGTGCATGAGAGAAATCAATGAGAAAAGCCAGGAGGGCCAGGAGGGAGAGCCCCGGGGGATGCGGGTCATTCACGGCGATAATCGGCCACAAGAGAACAGAACCGGCCGGTGTCTGGCCTTTGCCGAGGCCGCCCGACAGTTGGGGTTGGCGGCGCGTGGACAGGAGATGGTTGTGCCTAGCTTTCGCAGCCCGCCTCGGGAAGTTGGCCGCCGCCGCACACTAGCCCGCCATGGAGACGGCTCAGTGACGGTTTCGGTCATGGTCCGGAACCGCATCTGGGAAGCGGTACTGGCCGACATGATCGAGGGCGTGGTGGCGGCCAACCAGTTGGAAGGCATCGACGCCGAAGTCCTGCGCGACCAGCTCTGGGATGCCTTGGAAGGCGAGTCAGCCCGGCGCGAGGTGGCCTGACCAACAGGCTCGAACAACAGGAATAGACCGAGGGTCGGCCTAAACTGACCGGGCCATGCTTCTCACGGAGATAGATCACGTCGCCATCGCGGTCCACGACTTGGAGCAAGCCGTCTCGTTCTATGAGGCGGCATTTGGGGCTTCGGTGGTGCACCGCGAGATCGTGGAGAACGACGGTGTGGAAGAGGCTCTGATCAAGGTGGCCGACTCGTATGTCCAGCTCACCTCGGCCACCCGAGAGGACTCGCCCGTGGCGAAATTCCTGGCCAAACGGGGTGAGGGCATCCACCACGTCGGCTATCGGGTAGACGACTGTGCGGCCGCATTGGAGTCCATGGTCGCCGCCGGTGCCATTCCCATCGATTCCGAACCCCGGCCCGGCTCTAGGGGAACCACCGTGGCTTTCATCCACCCCAAAGGGGCCTTCGGCACCCTCATCGAGCTGGTCCAGGAATAATTCCTCACCTCAAACCGTAAGCTTGATCCATGGCGATGCGCCGGACGACGCTGCTGGTGGACGGCATGACCTGTTCTGCGTGCGTCGCGCAGATCGAGCGCAGCCTGACCGAAGTAGAGGGAGTGGTCGAGGCTCGCGTGAACTACGCCTCGGGTCGGGCTTCGGTGGCCTGTCGCGAAAACGTCGACGATGCCCAATTGCAGGGCGCGGTCATTGCCGCCGGCTACGGCGCCCGCTTGCCCGAGGGCTTCAGCGATGGGCATTCGGTGGAGCCCACCCAGGGGCGCCGTCTGATTCTCGCCGCGGTGCTTGGTGCCCTGGTGGCGTTGCTGACGATGGTGGATGCCTTGGCCTTCGACCTGGGCTTTCAAGCGTCGGACTGGCTGGCCGCAGTGTTGGCCGCTGGCGTGGTGTTCGGGTCGGGCTGGGGATTCCATCGTCGGGCGTGGGCGCAGCTCCAGCACCGGACCGCCACCATGGACACCCTGGTGTCGGTGGGCACCTCGGCGGCGTGGATCTGGTCGACGATGGTGCTGGCCGCCCAGATCGGCGACGGACACCTCTATTTCGAGACCGGCGCGGTGATCGTGGTGCTGATCCTGCTCGGCCGCCATCTCGAAGAACGGGCCCGCCGCCGGTCGGGAGACGCATTGCGGGCTCTGGCTGTGTTAGTGGCTCCGGTGGCCCGCTTGGAGGACGGAACCGATGTGCCGGTGGCCAGCCTCGAAGTGGGCGCCAGATTCGTGGTGCGCCCCGGGGAGAGGATCGCCACCGACGGTGTTGTAGTCGACGGCATCTCCGCGGTGGACATCTCCATGGTCACCGGCGAGCCGGTTCCGGAGGAGGTCGGCCCGGGCGACGCCGTACTCGGGGCATCGGTCAACGCGAACGGATCGCTGGTGGTAGAGGCCACCAGCGTGGGGGCCGACACAGTGCTGGCCCGGATCATGCGGCTGGTGGAGCAAGCCCAGACCAACCGCACCCGCATCCAGCGGTTGGCTGACCGTATCTCGGCCGTGTTTGTGCCCGCCGCGGTGGTTATCGCGGTGGGCACGCTTATCGGCTGGTTGGCCGCTGGCCAGCCGGCGTCGGAGGCGTTCACCGCCGCGGTAGCGGTGTTGATCGTGGCTTGTCCCTGCGCGTTGGGGCTGGCCACGCCATTGGCGGTGATGGTGGGCACCGGACGAGGATCGCAGCTCGGGATCATCGTCAAGGGCGGCGAGATGCTTGAGGACACCCGACATCTCGACACCGTGGTGTTCGACAAGACCGGAACAGTCACCGAGGCCCGCATGGAGGTTGTGGAGATTGTCGCCCCCGGCCGCGACCCCGACGCGCTGTTGGCTTTGGCTGCCGCGGTGGAGTCTCGCTCGGAGCATCCCATCGGTCGGGCCATCGCTGCGGCGGCTGACAACGGACAGCCGATAACCGGTTTTGAGAACCACCCCGGCACCGGGGCGGTGGCCACGGTGGACGGCAGCGAGGTCCGGGTGGGCAAGCGGGCGCTCTTCGATCAGGTGCCCGAGGCCGTGGACGGAGCCGCCGCCGAGGTCGAGGCCATGGGCCGGGTAGCGGTACTGGTGGGCCGGGATTCAGTGGCCGAAGCGGTGATCACCGTGGACGACCGCCTCCGCCCCTCCGCCGCTCCGGCGGTGGCCGCGCTCAAGTCCCTGGGACTCGACACCGTGCTGTTGACCGGCGATCATCCCCGCCGGGCCCAAGCCGCAGGCGACGAGTTGGGCATCGACCGGGTGGTGGCCGGTGTAGGACCCGATGGGAAGGCCGCCGAGATTGCCCGCCTCCAGGCCGAGGGCCGCCGGGTGGCCATGGTGGGCGACGGCATCAACGACGCTCCTGCCCTCAGCCAGGCCGACATCGGCATCGCCATCGGCACCGGGGCCGACGTGGCCGCCGAAGCCGCCGACATCACCATCATGTCGTCTGATCTGAGCGTGGTGGCCGACGCCATCGCTCTGAGCCGCCGGACCATGAACACCATCCGGGGCAACTATTTCTGGGCCTTCGTCTACAACATTGCCGCCATTCCCCTGGCCGTAGCCGGGGTGCTGGAACCGATTATGGCCGCCGCAGCCATGGTCGGCTCCTCGTTGTTCGTGGTCACCAACAGCCTGCGCCTGCGCCGATTCAACCGGGCTTAGCTCCGGCCTCGTCAGATCTCGCCGGCCAAAAAGGCCAAGAGCACCTCGTTGGTGCGCTCGGGGTCTTCTTCGGGGATGAAGTGGCCGCTGCCGGCGGGGCGGGCCCGGTAGTCGGGGAAGTGGTCCACGAAGGAGTCGGCGTAGGGGTTGCCGTGAGGGATGTGGTCGTCGGCAGGGAACCCGTCTTCGAACGCCTGGGGCATGAGGAACGCCGAATACAGGTACAGCGCGGGGTGAGGGTACGTGCGGCCGAGGTCTTCGGGGCCGTACACCGGAAACACGCCGAAGTCGGGGTGGTTGAAGAGCAGGCCGGGGTGGTTCCACATCTCGGCCACTTGGGCCGGGGTCCGATACACCAGGTTGCCGTCGGCGTCGGGGAAGTGGAATGGCAGGGCATCCCGGTAGTACGACACGGCGTGGAAGTGCGATCCGGGCTGGTCGAAGGCCGTTCGGTAGTGCTCCACGTCGTGGGCATTCCAATGCTGGGAAGGGTCCCAGTCGGCCATGGCCCCGCCGGGGTCTTGGGCCTCGTTGTCGGCCACCGGTGCCTTCCACGGTGAGTCGGGCGGAGGGCCGTAGCTGCCCTCGACGCCGCCGAAAACCGAGATGATGAACTCGCTGGCATGGCGCTCCCAGAATTGCTCGGCCTCGGGCTCGCACTTGAACCAGTAGCCGTGGATGCCCCACGGGATCCACACCGTACATAGGGTGTCCACCAAGCCCAGCCGGGTGAACCGGTCGGGGTGCTCCAACGCCGCTTTGAAGGCGATGATCCCGCCCCAGTCATGGCCCACCAGCGAGCACTGCTCGATGCCCAGGGCGTCGACGAAGTCCACGATGTCGCGGGCCAGCACATCGCGGGTCACCCGGACGCAGGGCTTGTCAGTGCCGCCGTAGCCCCGGGTATCGGGGGCGTAGACCCGGTAGTGCTCGGCCAGCACCGGGATCTGGTGCCGCCACATGTGAGACGTCTGGGGAAAGCCGTGCAGCAGCACCACCGGCGGCGCGCCCTCGTCGCCCGCGGCCAGATAGTGGAACCGCAGACCGGCGGTGTCGATGTGATGGGATTCGATGCTCGCCTGCTCAGCCATGGGCGCTCCTCAGGTGGGGGACGACAGCAGTGACAATAGAACCAGGGACCCTAGAGCCGCGCCCGGCAGCGCACCGCATCTTCGGATGGGCGAGACTAGGGAAATGGACTACCAGTACTTGACCTACGAGACGCTGGACGACGGCAAAATCGCCCGCATCATGTTGAACCGCCCCGAGGCCCGCAACGCCCAGAACCGGGGGATGCTGGTGGAGCTCAACGAGGCCTTCCTGGTGGCCGAAGCCGACGACGACGTGCGGGTGGTGATCCTGGGCGGGGTGGGCCCCATGTTCTCGGCCGGCCACGACATGGGCACCAAAGAGAGCGTCGAGGAGCGCATGCCCGGCCCCAACCAGCACCCCTCCTGGCAGATCAACGGCGGGCAGCGCCGGGGCTCGGAGAAGCTGATGCTCCAGGAATGGCACTACTTCTTCGAGAACACCAAGCGGTGGCGCAACCTCCGAAAGATCACCATTGCCCAAGTGCAGGGGCCGGTGCTGGCCGCCGGGCTGATGCTCATGTGGAGTTGCGATCTGATCGTGGGCGCCGAGGACGCCTCCTTTGCCGATGTGGTGGGCACCCGGCTGGGCATGATGGGCGTGGAGTACTTCGCTCACCCGTGGGAGTTCGGTCCCCGCAAGACCAAAGAGCTGCTGCTCACCGGCGACTCCATCGACGTCCACGAGGCCCACGCCATGGGCATGGTGTCCAAGGTGTTCCCCAACGAGACGCTGAACGAGCAGACCTTGGAGTTCGCCCAGCGCATCGCCGCGGTGCCAACCATGGCCGCGCTGTTGATCAAAGAGGCGGTGAACCAGACCATGGACGCCCAGGGGTTCAACACCGCTTTGTCGGCGTGCTTCACCCTCCACCAGCTCAACCACTCCCATTGGGCCTCCATTACCAACGGCGAATGGTGGATAGCCACCGAAGAGCACGGTGTGCCCCACTGGAAGAACGCCCCCAAGGTCCGCCCCGCGGCCAAAACCACACCCGGCGGCGGCTGACCGGGCAATCGGGAGATAATACGACTGTGATCCCAGAGCGCTATTCCCCCTACGAGACCCGGCTGCGGGCGGGGGCGGTGGATTTCACCCCCGTTCCCGGCAATGTGGCCGCCAACCTGGAAAAGATCACCGGTTGGATTGCCGAGGCCGCCGAGGCGAGGGTGGGATTGCTGGTCTTCCCTGAGGAGGCGCTGACCGGGGCGATCCACTGTGACGACTGCGAACGTCTGGGCGGGCCGTGCGAACTGCATCGGTCATTGGCCGAGACCGTGCCCGGGCCGTCGACCGAAACTCTGGCCCGGCTGTCCGCCGACCACGATATGTACCTGGTGGTGGGCATGATCGAGCAGGATCCCGACGATCCCGACGCCCTCTACAACGCCGCCGCAGTAATCGGCCCCGAGGGAATCCTCGGGATCTATCGCAAACTGCACCTGGGCTCGCTTCCGTTCGTGACCGAGGGGGTGTCGTTTCGGCCTGGAACCAGCCTGGACGTCTTCGAGACCCGCTACGGGCCCATCGGGGTGCAGATCTGCTACGACTTCTGGCTTAACCCCGAAGGCAGCCGTCTTCTGGCCCTGCAAGGGGCCAGGATCATCGTCAATCCCACCGCCGCCTTCGCGGGAGGGCCGGACAAGGTGGAGTCCATGCGCCGGGTGGCCGCCACCCGCGGCCAGGAGAACTTCGTCTTCACCATCTCGGCCAACCAGGTGGGCGGCATCGACGACGGCGACAGCCTGGAAGACAGCTTCGACGGAGCGCTGCCGGCCAACTACGCCGGCCACAGCCTTATCTGCGGCCCCGATTTCCCCGACTTCAGCCACATCTATGCCGAGGGAAGCGACACCGAAGGGCTGGTGATCGCCGACTTGGACTTCGAGGTGCTGCACCGCTGGGACGACGTGTGCCCGTGGCGGCAATGGCGGGCCAACCACCAGTCGGGCACCTCGGAGCTGTTCGCCACCGAATTCGCCAAACTTGTCCACGGCCCACCGGCCCAATAGCGAAGGAGCGCCATGAGCACAGAACCCAAAGTGCTGAAGTTCGACGACATCGAATGGGTGGACGAGTCCGCCAACACCGAAACCCCCAAGGAGCTGATCGAAGAGGCCAAGAAGGTCGGTGCCGGGCGCAAGCGAGTGGCCCAGGGGGAAGGGGGTTTCTGGTGCCAGTACAGCACCATGCCCGCCGGCTACCACGTCCCTCCCCACAGCCATGACCAGAACGAGCTGTTGATTGTGGTGTCGGGCGGGTGCGAGGTGTGGCCCAACGGAGCCGACGGCCCGTCGATGGAGCTGGGGCCGAAGGACTCGGTCATCCTGGCTGCCAACCACAAGTACTCCTTCACCTGCGGACCCGACGGCATGGAGTTCTTCGTGATGCGCCCCGGCGACGCGGCAGCATCGTTCAACCAGTCCTGAGGGCGTCTCGTTGGCGCCACTAGGGTGCCCGGCATGGGAAATCGCTTAGAAGGCAAAGTGGCAATCGTGACCGGTTCGGGGGGTGGCATCGGGCGGGAGCACGCCCACCTGCTGGCCTCTGAGGGAGCCAAGGTATTGGTAAACGACCTGGGAATCCGCAAGACCCCCGATGGGGTAGCGGCCAATGCCGAGCGAGTAGCGGGGGAGATCAACGACGCCGGGGGAGAGGCGGCGGCCAGCAACACCTCGGCCACCTGGGACGGCGCAGCCGAGATCGTGCAGCAGGCGGTGGACGCCTTCGGCCGCCTCGACATCCTGATCAACAACGCCACCGCCGGGCGGAACAACGACATCTGGCGATTCACCGAAGAAGAATGGGATCTGACCGTGGGGGTGAACCTCAAGGGCTACTTCGCCATGATCAAGCACGCCGCACCCCATCTGGTGCAACAGGACACCAGCGTGATCATCAACACAAGCTCGGGATCGGGCTTCGGCCACCCGTCGCACTGCGCCTACTCCGCGGCCAAAGAGGGCGTGATCGGTTTGACCCGCACCGCGGCCCGTGAACTGGGCCGATTCGGGGTGCGGTGCAACGCCATCCGACCCCGGGCCGAGGGGGCGTCCACCGCGGAGTACGCCATCCGCACCGCCCGGTGGACCGACCTCATGGCCCTCACCATGGCCCCTCGGGGCGCCGCCTCCGCCCCAGCCCCCGACACCAGCCCCGAAGCACTGGCCCCCCGCAAGATCGCCCCGCTGGTGGTGTGGCTGTGTACCGACGCCGCCCGCCATGTGACCGGGCGCACCTTCCACATCTCCGGCGACATCGTGAGTCGCCTCAGCGAGCCGGAGCGGGAACTGGCCGTCTACCAGGAAGACGGCCTAACCCTCGACGCCCTCGACGCCTACCACGGCCGCCATCTCACCGAAGACCTCACCAACGACTACCTCCTAGAAGACCGCCCCGACCTCCAAGTCTTCGAGCCGTAGTCATAGCTCGCCGCCGGGAATCTCCGACAAGGAGTGCAATAGGCTGGGGTCGATGAGAAGGGCTAGTTCATGATCACGGGGATGAACCATGCGGTGCTGTATGTGCGTGATGCCCGGCGCCAGCAGCAGTTCTATGCCGATGTGCTGGGGTTTGAGACCATTATCGACGAGCCGGGGCAGTTCGTGTTCATGAGGGCACCGGCGTCGGAGAACCACCACGACATCGCCTTCTTCTCCATCGGCGACGGGGCCGAGCCATCCGCAGCTGGCCGCCGGTCGGTGGGGATGTACCACATCGCCTGGGAGGTGCCTTCTCTGGAGGAGTTGTCCGCCATCCGCGAGAGGCTGGTGGACGCGGGCGCCCTCTACGGCGAGAGCGACCACGGGGCCAACAAGAGCCTCTATGCCAAAGACCCCGACGGCCTGGAGTTCGAGGTGATGTGGCTGGTGCCCGCCGCGCACTGGGGCGACGAGGAGAACCAGGCCATCATCCGGCCCCTAGATCTCGCTCAGGAGCAGCAACGGTTTGCCGCGCTCGCTGCTGACGACAAATCAAGGCCATCTCCATGAACTTCACCAACCAGTACTGCTACTTCTACGACGACGACTTGTTCACCGACACCGATCGGGAGGGCTTCCGCCGCCGGGTCATCACTGGTGACGGGCTCCAGCTCTGCTTTTGGCGCATTGCGGGCGGGGCCACTGGGTCGTTCTTGCACCGCCACGAAGACCACGAACAGCTCGGCATCATCGTGCGGGGCAAGCTCGACTTCCGCATCAACGACGATCCCGACAGCACCGAGCGGGTGGTGCTGGGCGAGGGCGAGGCCTACATCGCCCCCAAGGGAGTGTGGCACGGCGACTCCGTGTTCATCGGCGACGACGAATACGGGGAGTGCTGGATCCTCGACGTGTTCGCCCCGCCCCGCGACGATCTGCTCGTGGGCTAGGCCATGTTTGATCCTCTCACCTGGCAGCTGGGGAACTAGCTCGATGTCCGATTGGCGGCTGGCGGTTGACATCGGGGGCACGTTCACCGACGCAGTGCTGTTGGACGCCGCCACCGGTGAGGTAACCGTAAACAAGGCCCTCACCACCCCTGCCGTCCCCCTGGAAGGGGTACAGGCCGCGGTGGGCCAGCTTTTGAGCCGAGCCGGTGTGGCCCCCGGGGAGATCACGGCTCCTATCGTCCACGCCACCACGCTCATCACCAACGCCCTCATCGAGAACAAGACCGGTCGGGCCGCCCTGGTGGCCACCACCGGTTTCGGCGACACCCTTCTGATCCGCGACGAGCACCGCTACGACATGTACGACCTCCAGATCGAGTTTCCCGACCCGCCCATCGGCCGGGAGCTCACCTTTGAGATCGATGAGCGCACCGCGGCCACCGGCGAGGTGCTGCTAGTGCCGTCGGCGTCCGGCATGGCCGCTCTGGTGCGAGAGCTGGATGCAGCCGGCGTCGAATCGGTGGCCGTATGCCTGCTCAACTCCTACGTCAACCCGGCCAATGAGCGGCTGCTGGCCAGCGAGCTGCGCCGGGAGCTCGGAGTGCCGGTGTGCGCCTCAGCCGACATCTCGCCGCAGATCAGGGAGTACCCCCGCATGATCACCGCGGCCTGCAATGCCTCCACCATGCCCATAATCGGCCCGTACCTCGACGAGCTTCAGAAGTGGCTGTCGGCCGAGGGATTCGGCGGGTCGGTGCTGATGATGCTCTCCAACGGCGGAGTGGTGTCGGCCGACGACGCGGCCGCCGCCCCGATCCGGCTGGTGGAATCTGGACCGGCCGCCGGCGCTCTGGCTGCCCGATGGTTTGCCCGCCGCATGGGGGAGGAGAGATTGCTGGCGTTCGACATGGGGGGCACCACCGCCAAGGCCACCCTGGTGGAGGAAGGCGAGCCGGCGCTCACCAACACCTTCGAGGTGGCCCGGCGGTACCGGTTCAAGAAGGGGTCGGGTTTTCCGGTGTCGGTGCCCTCGGTCGACTTGGTGGAGATCGGCGCGGGGGGCGGCAGCCTGGCCCACCTCGACCAGTTCGGCCTGCTCAAGGTGGGGCCTGAGTCGTCGGGGGCCGATCCTGGTCCGGCGTGCTACGGACAGGGGGGTGACCAGCCCGCGGTGACCGACGCCGACGTGGTGTTGGGTCTGCTAGACCCCGATGCCTTCCTGGGCGGCGACATGCCCTTGGACGCCGGCCTTGCCCAAGCGGCCGTCGAGCCCTTGGCCGACGGTCTGGGCCTCTCGATCACAGACACCGCGGCGGGGATGTACGAGGTGGTCAGCCAGAACATGGCGGCCGCTGCTCGCATGCACGCCGTGGAACGAGGGGTGGATCTGCGGGGGGTCACCGTGTTGGCTTTCGGCGGAGCCGGACCGCCCCACGCCTGCCGGGTGGCCGAGCTGTTGGACTCCGAGCGGGTGGTGTTCCCGGTCAATGCCAGCGTACTGTCGGCCTTCGGAACTCTGGTGTCGCCCGTGCGCATTGATTTGGCCCGCTCCATGCCGGTGAAGCTGACCGAGGTGGCAGCCGCGGAGCGGGACGGTCTGCTGGACGAGCTTCGGGAGGAGGGCCGCCGCGTGCTGCTCAGCGCCGGCGTGCCCGAGGCCGACATCAGATTCCGCTATGGCATAGACGCCCGTTACACCGGCCAGGGAAACGAGATCACCGTCTGGGTGGGAGAAGGGGATGCTTGGGAGGCCGCTGACGCCGATGTGGTCGGGGCGTTCGAGGCCGAATACCGCCGCATCTACGGCATGACCATCGACGACGTGGCCATTGAGGTGGTCACCTGGCGTCTGTCAGCCCGGGCCGATCCGGCCGAGATATCAGATGCCGAATCGCCGCCCGCCGCCGCCGGCCGCTCTCCCCAGCCAGCATCCACCCGCACTGCGGTATTCGGCCGAGAGGAAGACGCGGTCGAAGTCCCGGTCTACCGCCGGGCCGACCTGGAGATCGGCATGTCCTTTGCCGGCCCGGCCCTGGTGGAGGAGCGGGAGACGACGTCGATTATTCGCCCTGGTTGGCAGGTGACGGTTGCCGATGATGCCAGCCTTGTTGCCGTTCGGGAGGAGCAGTGACCCAAACCACCTACGACCCTATCCAACTGGAAATCCTGTGGCAGTCGCTCATCTCAGTGGTTAACGAGCAGGCCCGGGCGCTCCAGCGGGCCGCGTTCAGCCCTATTGTGCGGGAGGCCGGCGACTTGGCCAACGCAGTATTCGACAAGCGAGGCCGTATGGTGGCCCAGGCGGTAACCGGCACCCCCGGACACATCAACTCCCTGGCCATCGGCGCGGCCAACATGCTTGACGAATTCCCCCCCGAGGCCCTCGAGCCCGGCGACGTCCTGGTTACCAACGACCCCTACCTCACCGCAGGCCAGTTGCTGGACGTGACCGTGCTGGTGCCGGTGTGGCGTGCCCCGGCTGCCGGGGGCGACCCCGTTCCTATCGCCTACTTCGGCTCCACCATCCACCACACCGATGTGGGGGGCTACGGCATCGGCGCGGGGGCCCGGGACTGCTTCGAAGAGGGCTTGTGGATACCCATCTGCAAGCTCATGAAGGCCGGTGAGCGCAACGAGGATGTGTGGAAGTTCATCTTGTCCAATGTCCGACAGCCCGACCACATGGCCGGCGACCTGCATGCCCAGATGGCGTCGGGCGAGGTGGGCGCCCAGCGGCTGGCCTCTCTCTGCGACGCCTACGACCTCGACGACATCGAGGAGTTGGCCGACGAGATTATCGACCGCTCCGAGGCGGCCACCCGGGCCAGCATCGCCGAACTGCCCGTCGGTGAGTACCAGGCCGACGCGGTGCTGGACTTGGCCGACGGCAGCCGCATCGACATCGTGTGCTCCTTGCGGGTGGATCCCGATGCCGGAGAGATCATGGTGGACTACGCCGGCACGTCGGAGGCCAGCCCGTGGGGCATCAACGTGGTCCGCAACTACACGCACGCTTACACCACATTCACCGTGCGCTCGGTGCTGAACCCTGAGATCCCCAACAATCACGGCAGCCTGGCCCCTATCAAGATGGCCGCCCCCGAGGGGTCAATCGTGAACGCAGTGCTGCCCCAGCCGGGCACCGCCCGCCATGTGGTCGGGATGTTCTTGCCCAACGCCCTGCTCAAGGCCTTGGCCCAGGTAAAGCCCGAGGAGTCCATGGCCGAGGGAGCGGGCGCGGTCTGGACCATGCAGGTGAGCGGCAACCACGACGACGGCACCCCGTTCATCACCGCCATGTTCACCTATGCCGGAGGAGTGGGCGCCCGGGCGTCCAAGCCGGGCCTAGACGCCTGCTCCTATCCCACGGGGGTGAGCGCCGTGCCCATCGAGGTGGTGGAGGCCTCCGCACCGGTGCGCTTCACCCGCAAGGCCCTGCGCCCCGGCTCTGAGGGGCCGGGGGCCCAGCCAGGCGGCAAAGGCCAGACCATCGAGTTCAGCGTGGACACCTCCCGCCCCTGGCTGCTGAATGCGGTGACCAGCCGCCTGTCCGACCCGCCGCAGGGCATTTTCGGCGGCAGCCCCGGAGAGGCGGGCTCGTTCCAAGTGAACGGGGAGCCGGTTACCACCCAGAGCCGGATCACCCTTGACCCCGATGATGTCGTGCGCCTCGACCTCCCCGGCGGCGGAGGCTACGGAGCGCCCGAAACCCCCGATGGCTGAACCGGTCACGTTCTCGTCCGTTTGGCAACGGACGGTCGAGCGGGATGGCGATGCCGTTTTCTTGATCTTCGAGCGGCCTGACGGGTCTGTCGCATCCTGGACTTACGAGCAGTTCGACGCCGCCATCGGCGATGTTGCCGCCGGGTTGATCCAGCGGGGGGTGGCCCCGGGCGATTCGGTGCACTTAGCGCTGACCAACACCCCGGCGTTTGTGGCCCTGTGGCTGGCCGCCAACCGGCTGGGGGCGTGGATCGTGCCGTCCGACCCCATGGGCAAGGTGCCGGAGTTGGCCGACCACATCGAGCGCACGAGGCCTACGGCGGGCTTTTGCGCCACCGACCGGGCTGAGGTCTACCGCCAGGCCGCCGAAACGAGTCCTGATCTGGCCATCACCGAGGTGGACGAGGCCAGCGGCAGTCTCGACGCGCTCACCGGAACCGCTCAGGTGGACTGGCCCGCAGTGGATCCTGGGGACCGGGCGGCGGTGATGTTCACCTCGGGAACCACCGGGCGGCCTAAGGGGGTGGAGATTACCCAGGCCAACTACGCCTTTTGCGGACAGGTCATGGCCGAGCGGGCCGACCTGGTCCCCGACGACCGCCAGTTGGTGGTGCTTCCCCTGTTCCACGCCAACGCCCAGTACTACTCCTTCGCCTCGGCCATCTGGACTGGGGCCTCAGTGGCGCTGATGCCCGCCTTCTCGGCCAGCGGGTTCCTGGCCCAGGCCGCCCGCCACCACGCCACCTGCGCCAGCTTGTTCGCCGCCCCAATGCGGATGATCCTGGCCCGGGGCGCCCCGGTCGACGGCGTGGGGCTGCGCCACTGCTGGTACGCCCAGAACATCGCCGACGACCAGTACGAAACCTTGGCCGGCTGGCTCGGCTGCAGGCCCCGCCAGCTCTACGGCATGACCGAGACCATTCCCGCTGTGCTCACTGAGCCGGCGGGTAATCCCGTGCCGTCGTCCATGGGACAGGTCACCCCCGGCTGCCAGGTCATCGTGCGCGACGGCGAGGTGCTGGTCGGGGGAGAGCCCGGATCGACGCTGTTCGCCGGCTACCTGGACGACCCAGTCACCACCGCAGCCTCGTTTACCGACGACGGCTGGTTCCGCACCGGCGATCGGGCCCGTCTCGAAGATGACGGCCGCCACTACTTCGACGGCCGCCATTCCGAAGTGCTCAAGGTGGCGGGGGAGAACGTGTCCATCGTGGAGGTGGAGTCGGTGCTGGCCAGCCACCCCGCGGTATTGGAAGCCGCGGTGGTGGGGGCGCCCGACCCGGTGCGCGACGAGGTGCCGGTGGCTTTTGTGGTATTGGCCGACTCAGCCGTACCTCCATCCGACGGCGAACTGTTGGCGTGGTGCCAAGAGCGGCTGGCCAAGGCCAAGTTGCCCCGGTCGTTTACTCTGATGGATGAGCTGCCTCGCACCAGCGTCGGCAAGATTCGTAAATTCCTACTGCGACAAGAGGCAGAGGCGACAAGGGGGTGACCACATGACCATGTTGACCAGCGATTTACTGGCCTCGTTCGACGACTCCATCACCGATGTAGCCACTGCGGTAACCCTTCCTCCCGAGATCTACACCTCCGAGGAGTTCCTGGCCTTCGAGCGCCAGGCGCTGTTCGAGCACGAGTGGTGCTGCGTGGGGGTGGCCAGCCGCATTCCCGAAACGGGCGACTGGTTCACCACCACGGTAAGCACCGAACCAGTGATCGTGGCCCGCCAGCGGGACGGCAGCATCGCGGCGTTCTCAGCCATCTGCCGCCACCGCGGCATGCAGGTGGTGGAGGGGGAAGGCAACAGCCGCTCCTTCCGGTGCCCGTACCACCACTGGAATTACCGGTTGGACGGCCGATTGATGGGCGCCCCGGCTATGGATCAAACCGAGGGCTTCGACAATGACGACTGGGGCCTGCCCAATCTGGCGGTTGAGCTGTGGCACGGATTCGTATTCGTCAACTTCAATCCAGATGCTCAGCCCCTGGCCCCCACCCTGGAGCGGTATGAGTCGTACCTCACCAACTACGAACTCGACAACTGCGTTTGCCCGGGCACCTTCACGCTCGAAGACTTGCCCTGGAACTGGAAGGTCATGTTTGAGAACTTCAACGACGGCTACCACGCCAACCGCCTCCACCAGGTGATCCAAGATTTCTGTCCCTCGGAGATGGCCCGGTTCCCGGTGCCGTGGTCGGACGACTCCAACGTGATCTTCAGGGAGAACGGCTACACCCACATCGACGGCGGTTTCAACGCCACCCGCAAGGCTTTGCTTCCGGTGTTCCCCCAGCTCACCGAAGAGGAGCGGTGGCGGTCGACGTTCGCCTTGATTCCGCCCACCCTGTGCTTCGGCACCGCCCCCGACCAGGCATTCTTCTTCATCGTGCGACCCAAATCGGCCGAGACCATCGATGTGGAGATCGGCTACCTGCTGCATCCCAGCGCGCTGGAGCACCCCATGTTCGACCACCTCTTCCAAGCCAGCGACGAGGGAGTGCAGGTGTTCGTGGCCCAAGATCAAGACGCCACCACCAAGGTTCAGCGAGGCCTGCGGTCCCGCTTCGCCGTGCGGGGACGGTACTCCTGGCAGGAGGAAACCCACGTTCAATTCAACCGCTGGCTCGTGCAGCGCTACCGCCAGCACTGGCCTGCCAGCAGCTAGCTAGCCTCGACCGATTAGTTCGACGCTACGGCGACGGGTCTTCCTTGGTTTCAGTCCGACCCTCGAGACGGCCCACTCGGCCATGTAGGTCCATGACCGCACTGGTGAACTGGGCGAACCCATCCTGCGTAACCTGACGCAATTGGGCAATGTCGGCCCGCCGACAACGGTCGAGGTAGAGGATCAACGTGATGCTGACCCCCAGCAGGGCGATGATGACTTGTTCCATGAGGTTCTCCTGTCTTCTTCAGACGGGATTGCTGGGGGAAGCTGGACCAAGCGTAACGCAGGCAGGTGCGGGCAACAACGCATCGGTTAGGCTGCTGGGCGATGACCGGGCCGAATGGTCCAGCATTGTCAGCCTGAGGAGGGGAACAATGAAACGGCGATGGGTGCGGAAACTGTGGTTGATGGCGATCCTGCTGTCATTGGTGTCTTTGGTGGCAGCCGCCTGCGGCAACGATGACGATGACGGTGGGTCTTCAGTCGATCCAGCGCTTCTCGACACTTTTGATGCGGATGGTGACGGCACTCTCACTATCGGCGTGGCCGCTGCCGGTCCCCGCGACGACCAGGGCTATTACCAGGCTCTGGTGGATTTCGCTGAGGAGTTTTCTGCCGAGAACGGCTTTGCCCCGCCCATCGTGAGTGACAACATCGGGGCTGCTGAGGCCGCCCAGGCCATGTCTGACCTTGCCGAACAAGGGGTGGACGTAATCCTGGTTGGGGCCAGCGAGATCGCCGAGCCCTTGGCCGACCTCACTGCCCAGTATCCCGACATCTTCTGGTACTGCAACTGCGGGGCTGGGTTCCCGGAGACCCCCGGATTGGCGCAGGCCACCGACTGGGGTGCTCCCATCCACTACACCGCCGGTGTGGCCATGGGGGCGGCGTTGCAGGAGCACGGCGGCGATACCGCGGTGTTCTTGGGCTGCTGCGACCTCGGCTTCGAGAAGGAGGCGTATAACGCCACCGTGCACGGCCTTCAATCGGTGGACCCGTCGTTCACCATGGAGTACGTGGCCACCGGCGCCTTCCCGTTTGACTTCGACAACTCGGCCAACGCCACCGCCGCGCTAACCAACGCCATTGCTGAGGGCGCCACGCTGGCCTACGCGTATCTGGGCGGGGCACTGAACCCGGTGGGTCAGCTTGCCACCGACGAGGGGATTGCGGTGTTCGCGGCTGGTCCAGGTGACATCTGTTCTCGCGACGACGGGATCAACTGGACAGGCACGATTGTGTTCGATGCCGGTCGCTACGCCCGGCTGGTGCTGCCGCTGATTCTCGACGGCACGCTGGCTGAAGGGGGTACCTATCAGTTCCCGACCGAGCAAGGCCTCAATGGCGGTGAGCTGTGCGACGCATCTTCCGAAGCGGAGACTCTTCTGGCCGATGCCTTCCAAGCAGCTAACACGGATGGCGAGCTGCTCGGCGTGCTCGGTGGAATCTCCGGGGCCGCCTACGGCGGCGGGTGACCGACGCAACGACAGGAATGACAGGCGCTGGGGGGTCTGACCCCTCGGCGCCTGCCGTTCAACTCACGGGGATAACCAAGCGCTTCGGGGGAATCGTCGCTTGCGACCAGGTTGACCTAACCCTGCACCGAGGCCGCGTCCACGGAATTCTGGGTGAGAACGGGGCCGGCAAGTCGACCCTGATGAAGGTGCTCATCGGGCTGGTTCTGCCCGATGCAGGCTCGATCCTTATCGACGGTCAGCCCCGCACCATTCACGATCCGCTGGCTGCCGCTGCTCTGGGTATTGGCATGGTCCATCAGCACTTCAGCCTTGTGGACCAGCTGTCGGTGTGGGAGAACGTGGCTCTCGGCGAGGCCGGTAAATTGGATTCCTCTGGTGTGCGCCGTCGGGTTGCGGCCATTAGCGAGCAGTACGGGTTGGACATTGACCCCGACGCTCGCGTGGGCACCCTCACTGCTGGACTGCGCCAACGGGTGGAGATCATCAAGTGCCTGCGCCGCGATCCCCACATCCTGGTGTTCGACGAGCCCACCTCGGTGCTCACCCCCGAGGAGTCGGAGCAGCTGTTCAGCACGCTACGGGAGGTGGTAGCGGCCGAGGGCCGGGCGGTGGTGTTGGTCAGCCACAAGCTCGACGAGGTGCTGCACGCCACCGACGAGATCACCATCATGCGCCAAGGCCGGGTGGTGGATCACCGGCCCACTCATGAGGCTGACGCCCGCAGCCTGGCCAGGGCCATGGTGGGCCGGGAAGTGTCGCTGCGCTCCGAGCGGGCGGCCTTCGGCATCGCCGACGTTGATGAGACAGCCGATGTCCGCCCCGAAGACCGGCTGCCCGTGGAGACGGTGATCTCAGATGAGCCGGTGTTGCGGATTGAGGGAGTCTCGGTTCGGGGTCGGGGAGGGGCGCGGCTGCTGGATGACATCAGCCTCGACCTTCGAGCAGGCGAGATCGTGGGCGTGGCCGGCGTAGAGGGAAACGGTCAGCGGACCCTGGGCGATCTGCTGTCCAGCCTCGTTCCGCTGAACGCTGGACGGGTGGTGGTGAACGACGCGGAAGTGCCCACCGGCTCACCGGGTGCCATGGCCAAGGCGGGGGTGGCGGTGATTCCTGAAGACCGCCACGACTCCGGTGTGGTCTTGGACATGACGGTGGCCGAAAACCTGCTCATGGTGGACCCCTACCGGGTGGCTCGCCACGGTGTTATGGACAAGGGCCGGGCAACTGAGACAGCCGAGCAGATGATCAGCGAATTCGACATCGGCTGCTCTGGGCCCGACGCTCCGCTGTGGTCACTGTCGGGCGGCAACCAGCAGCGGGTGGTACTGGCCCGGGAGCTGGCCGCCGAGCCCGATGTACTGGTGGCCGCCCAGCCCACCCGGGGGTTGGACGTGGGGGCCATCGAGTACATGACCGATCGGCTGCGCCAGACGGCGGTCGACGGTGTGGCCGTGCTGCTGATCTCCAGCGAACTGGAGGAGATCTTGGAGTTGGCCGACCGGATCTTGGTCATGTCCCGGGGCCGGATCGTGGGCGAGCTCTCCCACGACGACGCCAACCTTGAAACCCTGGGTCTACTGATGGGCGGCAGCGAAGCATGACCCGGGGAGCTCGCTTAGCTGAGTGGGTGGTGTTGTATGCCCTCAGCATCGTTGTGGCCCTGGCCATTTCCAGCGTGATCGTGGAGGCCACCGGCGGTGACTGGTGGCCGGTGCTTGAGGCGTTGGTGGATGGCAGCATCAAGGCGCCCGGGCGCTGGGGGGAGACCCTGGGAGTGGCCGCACCCCTGCTGTTGGTGGCATTGGGAACGGTGATCTCGGCCAAAGCTGGCCTGATCAACATCGGCCAAGAGGGCCAACTGCTCATGGGGGCAGCTTTCGCGGTGTATTTCAGCTTCCGCATCGGCGGCCCCGGCCCGCTGAATGTGGTGCTGTTGTTGCTGTTCGGCGCGTTGGGCGGGGCGGTGTGGGCCTCGGCGGCCGGTCTGCTGCGCTATTGGCGGGGGGTGCCCGAGGTGCTGAGCACCCTGCTGTTGGTGTTTGTGGCCATCCAGGCCGTGGGCTACGGCTTGAAGTGGCAATGGCTGCTGTTGGCCGACGAGGCCAGTCGCGGCAACCGCAACCTGGTGAGCGAGCAACTAGCCAAGAACAACCGGATCCCCCGTCCCGACATATTCGGCAACGAGTTCCCCATCACCGTCTATGTGGCGTTGGCGCTGGCCTTGGCGGTGGCCTATGTGCTGGCCCGCACGGTTTGGGGTTTTCGGTTGAGGATGCTGGGCCACAATCCCCGGGCTGCCCAGCGATCCGGCGTGTCGTCCACTGTCTACGGCGCCACCGCGCTGGCCATCGGCGGGGCCTTCGCCGGTCTGGCCGGGGCGGCCATGTTCGCCGGCGGGGGATTCTCTTTTGGCAACTACCGGTTGGTGCCCGGCTTCTCCGACAACATCGGGTGGACCGGCCTCTTAGTGGCCCTGATGGCCCGAGAGCGGGCGCTGCCCGCGGTAGTGGCTGCATTCGTGTTCGCCATGCTGCGCACCGGGGCAGGCTTCGTAAACAGCACCGGGGTGGAAAGCCGAATCACCGACGTAGTGCAGGGGCTGTTGGTGCTGGCCCTCCTGGTTCCCCCCGCGGTGGTCTTCCTGCGAGATCGCCGACGGGCCCGGGCCGCGGCTACGGAGAGGGTGTGATGTTGTGCTGATGGCCAGGATGCCATTTGTTGACGGGGAGGGCGATCCATGGTGCTGATTGACTTCTTCTCCGCCGTGGGCGACGTGCTGTCAAGCGAGTCCACCTACATCAACGGCGCGCTGTTCGCCGCGCTGCTGGCCTTCGCCGCCACCGGAGAATGGGTGGCCGAGCGATCCGGGACACTCAACATCTCAGTGGAGGGGATGCTGCTCAGCGGCGCCTTCGCCGGCGCGCTCGGCTATCACCTGGCTGATTCGGTAGCGGTGGGCTTGATGCTTGGCGCGGTTGGCGGGTTGATCATCGCGGTGGTGCAGGCCGAAATGAGCCATCGCCTCACCGCCGATCAGTTCGTGGTCGGCCTCACCCTCAACATCCTGGTAGTGGGCCTCACCGGGTTCTTGGACCGAGAGATCGATCCTCGAGCCGACTACGCCTCTGAGGTGGAGATCCCCATCCTGGTGGACATCCCCCTATTCGGGCAGGCGCTGTTCGGCGAGCCGTGGCCGTTCTATCTGCTCTACGGATTGGTGCCGCTGTCGTGGTGGCTGGTGTACCGAACCCGCTGGGGACTGGAGCTTCGGGCCGCAGGGGAGAATCCCCAGTCGGCCGACGTGAGCGGCATCGACGTGAACCGCCGCCGCCGCCAATCCATCTACTACGCCGGGCTGACCTCCGGGCTGGGGGGCGCCTACTTCCTGTTCGCCCGTCTAGCAACCTTCGACGACTCCGTGATCGGCGGCCAAGGGTTCATCGCCATCGCCGCGGTGATATTCGGCGGCTGGACCTTGTGGGGAACCATGGGGGGCTGCGTCCTGTTCGCCGGTGCCCTTTCCTTCCAGTTGTCGCTGCAAGGATTGGGCTACGAGCTCAACACCGAGCTGTTGCAGGCGCTGCCCTATTTGGTGACCATCGGGGCCATGGCCATCTTCGCCCGGAGGGTGAGGCCACCCGCCGCTTTGGCTCAGCCCTTCATCCGCGGTCTGAAATAGTCGGGCTGAGACCAAGGAGAGCGGCGATGAAGGCGATGCGATACCACGAGCCCGGCGGACCGGAGGTGCTCCGCTACGAGGAAGTGCCCGACCCCGAACCCGGTCCAACAGACGTGGTGGTGGATGTGGTGGCCACCGCGCTCAACCGACTCGACGTGGTGCAGCGCAACGGCTGGTTCGCCATGCCCGGCTTCACCCTGCCCCACATCGCGGGCATGGACGTGGCCGGGGTGGTGTCGGAAGTTGGTACCGAGGTCGACGGGATAGCAGTGGGCGACCGGGTGGTGGTGGACCCGTCGCTCGCCGGGGTGGACGACCGTTCCAAGCTGGCGGGCCGGGGCGACCTGTACGGCGAGCTGGGCATCATCGGCGCCACCGCCGACGGCGGCTACGCCGAGCGGTGCCTGGTGCCAGCCTCGCACGTCTATGCAGTGCCCCACGCCATGTCGTTGGAGACGGCGGCCACCTTCCCCACCTGCTACCTCACCGCGGCCCACGCCCTGTTCGAGGTGGGCGGGCTCACCGAGGGTGAGACGGTGATGATCCACGCCGCCGGCTCAGGGGTGTCAGTGGCCGGAATCCAATTCGCCGTAAACGCCGGGGCCACCGTGCTGGCCACCGCGGGCACCGACGAGAAGTGCCAGCGGGCCCTTGAGCTGGGGGCCTCCCATGCGCTCAACAATCGGACCGGCGACGTGGCCGCCTGGGCCCGAGAGCTGACCGCTGGGGCGGGAGTGGACATGGTGTTCGACCATGTGGGCACCGCTCTGTTCGGGCCGTCGTTGTTCGCCCTGGGCATCGGTGGGCGGCTGGTGAACTGCGGCAACTCCTCCGGTGATGAAGCGGTGATCCCGTCGTTGGGCTACGTGTTCCACTCCGGCATCAAGATCTTGGGGTCCGACCCCTACC
>JAJDYU010000055.1 GCA_022825005.1 Acidimicrobiia bacterium | reverse complement strand
AGCAGGCGGCCGAGCATCCTCATGGGGAGCTCCTCGGCGATGTCGTGGACGAAGTCGAACTCGTCGTTGGCCAGCGCTTTGTCGAGCACCTCCCCCACCAGCTCGCGGATGGAGTCCTCGAATGTCTCCACCGTCCGGCGGGTGAAGCCCTTGTTCACCAGGCGGCGCAGCCGGGTGTGCTCGGGGGGGTCCATCTCCATCATGGTGCGCCGGGCCTCGGTCTGCTCGGCGTCCATCTCCTCGAGGCGGATGCCCAGCGACGAGGTGAACGTCTGCACGTCGCGGCTCACCGCCAGGCAGTCGTCGTAGCGCAGGATCGACCAGAATCCGGCCCCGTCGGCCTCCTCGGTCCAGTGCACCGGGTCTTCTGCCCGCAACCGGGTGAACGTGGAGTGGGGGACGCCGGCCACGTAGGTGTCGTGATCGGTGATGTCGGCGTCGTCGGGACCGAGGTCGGCCAGGTAGTCGTCGACGTAGGACGGGATGGCCATCACTCGGATTCCATCGGGTTGGGGGCGGCCCACAGCGTGGTGCCCCCGGCCATGGAGTTGCCCACCTGCCGGTAGTAGCCGCCGATGATCTCAAAGGGCGCCAAGCGGGTGAGCTCCTCGGTGGGGTTGTCGGGCAGCACCAGCTCGGCGTCGCCGCTGAACACAGGGCCGAGGTCGGCGTCGTAGCCCCGCATGGTGACCAGCTCGTCCAGCGAGTCGCGCCCGTCCATCTCGATGGCGGGCATCTGGCGGCTGTGCAGCATGGGGTGGCTGTTGACGAATCCGGGCGCGTCAACAGTACCCCGGATGGTGAACCGGGCCTCGGCGATCCGCCGCCCCCATGTACTGAGGGTGGCGCCGAACTGCCCGCCGGGCTCGAGCCGGGGTCCGGCCTTGCCGTAGGCCACCGGGCGGGTCATCCAGATCTCGCTCATCTTCTTGGGGTAGCCCTGGACGTGGCCCCGCGCCATGGCGAAGTCCTTGTCCACCCAGATGTAGGCCGCCCGGCTGTAGATCTGGCCCTGGTAGGTGCAGCGAACCACCAAGAACACCTCTTTGTACTGGGACCGGGCCGGGTCGAGGATCTCCTCGAAGGTGTCGCTGCAACTCTGCCAGTCGGCCCAAATGAGGGCCACGGCGCCGGGATCGTCGTCGGCCAGCTCCAGCGGCTCGGGGAGGAGCTCGGCCACATTCGCCGGATCGGTGCGGAACTCCACGGTGAGCATCTCCCCCGAGTAGTGCCACGGCGGACCCGGCAAAATGCTGCCCGCGCCAGTCGGCGTGCGGGGATACATGAACCCTTGGAGATCGGCCACGCCGGCAGTATATTAGTTTGGTACCAAACGACTCAACTGGGCTAACACAGGCGAGCCGCTCAGACGGGATGCCCTATCTGTGCCTCAGCTCAGCGTTCAGCGCCAAATGCCCCGGGGCGGGGGGTTTGGCGGCTTCGGCTTCGCCTTCTTCGGGGGGCGGTGGGAGTTGAACGAACGGTGTCCCTCAAATTTTTGGCAATGGTCACATAAATATGGCTATAGTTGGGTTGTGGAGAAACCGGAAGGCAGCGCCTCGATTGAGCGCATCGTCCCAGCGGGAGAGTTCAAGACGAACTGCCTGCGCCTCATGGACGAAGTGCGAGACACCGGCGCAGACATCGTGGTGACCAAGCACCGCCGACCGGTGGTGCGGGTCAGCCCATTTCGACAGGAGCGACCCCGGTTGGTGGGGTCGTGCTCAGGCCAGCTTCGAATCTTGGGCGACATCGACACCGAACCGGCCATCCCCCCAGACGACTGGGATGTGATCGCCCGCCCCGAGCGAATCCTCGATCCTGAGGAACGCGGGTGAGCATCTTGTTGGACACCAACGTCTTGTTGAGATTGGTCACCGACAGCACAAAAATCAGCGGATCATTCAAAGCAGAGGTGGAAACCGCCCTCGCCGACGGCGGGGTAGCCGTCTCGGCCGCCACCTTCATCGAGACCACGCGGCTTCACCACCACGAACGCATCGACCTGGGCTGCCACCCCTCGGTGTGGCGGCGACAGCGTCTGCAAACCGGTTTGAGGGAAATCCCCGTCGACGGCGACATCGCCGTGGAGTCGGTGTTGTTGATGAACTCCGGCTTCCACCGCGACCCGGCCGACCAGCTAATCGCGGCCACCGCCATGGTGGGCGGTCTCACGCTGGCCACCACCGACGCCCAGATCGTGGAATGGGCCGGCCAAACCCGCCTGATCTCAGTACTCGACCCGTCAGCCTAGAGCCGGCGGTCAGGCGGCTTCGCCTTCTTCGGGGGGCGGCGGGAGTTGCAGGTGGCCGTCGATGCGGGCCAGCCGCTTTTCGGTTAGCGCCAGTCGACTTTGTGGTTGGGGTTGTGGGCTAGGCCGGTGTGGGTGAGGTTTGCGTCGATGTCGGCGGCGACAGATTGGATGGCGCCGCTGTTGAGGGCCAGGGTGTTCGCCAGCACGGCGATGCCCTGGGGGGAGTAGTTGGGCTGGGCCACGGTGTGGGTGAAGGTGAGGGTTGTGGTGCCGGTTCCGCTTTGGTAGGCGGCTTGTTTGGTGCCCCATGGGGCGGGGTCCATGTCGATGTCGATCCGGGGGGTGCCGGTGACGTCGACGGCCTCGCTGAAGGTGACTGTGATGCGGATCACGTCGCCGAGCCGGTAGGTGTCGTCTGAGCCCGCGTCGGAGGCGACCGCCACCGCGGTCACCTCGGGGGTGGTGGCGGGTTCGGGCTCGGACAGGCGCAAAAGGCCCGAGGTGTCGCTGTCGGAGGCCGCCTGCCAGTCCACCCGATGCGCGGAGTCGTGGGCGAGTCCTGTGTGGGACAGGTCGGCGTCGGCGCCGCCCGCGGTTGCGATGGCGCCGCCGTTGAGCGCCAGGGTGTCCTCGAGCACGGCGATGCCCTGCGACGAGTAGTTGGGCTCGGCCACGGTGTGGGCGAAGGTGAGGGTGGCGGTGCCCGACCCGCCGCTGTAGGCGGCTTGTTTGGTGCCCCACGCGGCGGGGTCCATGTCGATGTCGATCCGGGGGCTGCCGGTCACGTCGACGGCCCCGGTGAACGTGACCGATATCTCGATGGTGTCGCCTGTGCCGTAGATCCCGTCGGCGCCGGGGTCGGAGGCGATTGCCACCGAGGCCACCGTTGGGGCGGCCAGGGTGCTGAGCGAGGTTTGGAGCTGTTGGCCCGTGACAGGGCAGGTCGTGTCGGCTCCTTGTGCCGTTTCGTACAGCCGCATTGTGACCGGGCTGGCCGCCAGCTGGGTTTTGACGTTGGCGAGGGCGGTCGCGTGGTGTTCGGCCGCCCATCTCGCGATGCGGTTGGCGGACTGGTACTCCGCGTCGGCGAGTACCAGCCTCGCCGTGCCCACGCACAGCGCCGCGTCGTCGCGCAGGGCCGCGGGCCATGGCCGGTCGAGAGCGAAGTAGAACGAGTCGTCGTCGTCGGTGTCGCGCAGCAGGTGGCCCGCCTGGCGGAGCGCGGCGATCTCATACGTGGTGCCCTCGTACTCGAAGTCGACATCGTTGGTGTTGTATCGGCAGAGGCTGGCGTCCTGCGAGCAGCCGCGTCCCAGGCCCCTCGGCATGTTGCTCGGGCTCATGGTCGCCCCCCACAGCCACGCGGTGGCCTGCGGAGGCGGAGGCTCCACCGGTTTCGGCCACTCGAAGCTCTCGACTTCGTTGCCGAACAGGTCCCGCAGCGCGTCGGCCGACGGCTTGGTGTAGACCACCTTCTTGTCGCCTATGCCCAGACGCTCGGCCATGGTGAACCTGATGATCCTCCCGTCGTCGTAGTCGACGTGCGGATAGGCATCCGCGGCCACGCGGCGCCGCTCGCCGTCCACCGTGATCTCGAACGCGATCGAGCCCGGCCACGCGTCGTAGCTGGTGTCCAGCTCCTTGTTGAACCTGAGCGTCACGGTAGTGCTCGAGTTCCACAGCCCTCTCACGCCCACGATCGCCGGCGCGCCGGGCGCGGGGTCCACCAGATGCGACCGGCTCGCCGCCAGGCCCCGATGCGAGATGTCCGCTTCGTGGTCCGACCACGCCCAATACGACCTCAACAGCCCGCCTCGCAGCCTGAGCGTGTCCGCCAGCACCCCCACGCCCCCAGTCGAGGTGTCGGCCGCGGTCACCGTGTAGGCGAAGGTGAGCCGGTTCGTGCCGTGCCCGCTTTGGTAGTACGCCAGCTTCTGGTCGCCCACCCGGTTTCCCAAGTCGATGGCCAGCGTCGGCCGGTCGTTGCCCGCGTCGTTGTCCGTCGACACCACACCCGACAGATCCACGAGGATCGGGTCGCTGAACGTCAAACCCACCTCGATCACATCGCCCAGAGCGTAAGTGCGGTCCGACCCCGGATCCGAGGTGATCGCCACCGCGGTCACCGCAGGCGGCGCCGGGTCGGGCCTCCGGGGATAGCCCGGGTGCGACAAGACGGCGCTGCGGTTCGCCCGCACATACCGCGACCAGATCTCGCCGCCCCCGGTCTCCAGCGAGTTCGCCTTCACCCCCAGCGAGCTCTGCGCGATCCCCCCGCCGGCCGCGTCGGCCGCACTCACGGTGTAGGCGAACACGAGCTGGTCGGTGCCCCACCCGCTCTCGAACGAAGCCCACCGCAGATCGGGCTGGAAATCGCCCAGATGGACCCGCAGCCGCGGCGTGCCATGGTAGGTGTTCACGATCACGTTGTCGCTGAACGACACGCGCGCCCGCACCTTCTCCCCCGCGGTGTACACGCCATCAGACCCCGGATCCGAAGCAATATCGACTGAGGTGATTCTCGGCTGGCCGTTGTTCACCGGCACACCCGAGAAGCTCTCCAACGCCAACCCGCCGGCGTCTTTGAGCTGGTTGTTGGACGCAGACGGCTTCCGATACGACAGCGTCAACACCGCACCCTCAGGCGGCGCAGAAGACAAATGCAACCGCAGCTTCGACCCCGCATAGCCGGGCACCCCAGTGACCCCGATCGAGCGCGTCGCGCCGCTCGCCAAGCGCGCGGTCACCGTGAACGCCGAACCCGACGCGAACGCGCCCGTGTCCATCTGTTCGTTGAACCGCACCAACACCTGCGACCCGAAATCCACCCCCGCCGCCACAACCACAGGCGCCGTGTTCGCAGTCAACACCCTCACCGGAATCGACGGGAACGCGAACAGCGGGGTGATCCCCTCGAGCGTGTCGACCTGCTCGATCGGGACATGGATGGGATCGTTCCCTTCGAGGTCGCGTATATCGCTGCGGATCGGCTCGAACCCCAGATGCGCGTCGCGGGCGCGGTTGCCGAAGAACAATCCGACCGTCGCGTGGTTGGGAATGCTCTCCGCCAACACCAGCGTCACCGTGTTGCCCGAGATGCTCGCGCTCACCACCGGCACAGACCGCCCAAAGGCGTGCGAGGAGGTCACCTCGAAATCAGCCGGGTCCAATACCACCGACTCGTCCAGGGCGACGCCGAACTCGATGGTCAACACATTGCCGTCCACCGAAGCGGTGCCGTGATAGTTCATCACGTCCACCGTGAACGCCGGCACCGGCGTGTCGTCGTCGGCGTACCTCAGGCCTGCGACGAAAGTGCCGTCGTCTTTGAGGACCGGGCCGCCATAGGCCAGCGTCACCCGCTGGCCCGTCTTGATCGCCTGGCTCGCGCCCGACGTGATCCGCTCGCCTACCCACAACAGCACCGAATGCGGATCGCACCTCGAATACGACGACACTCCCTGATTCCACAGACTGACCCAGCCGTCGCCGCGGCTGTCGCCGCCGCCCCACTGCAAACCCGACGGCTCAGGCCACGCCTCGCCGTCCACCATCACCGCGAAATTCCCCGTACAGCCCCCCTGCACCGGACTGCCTGTGTAGTCGCCGTTGTCATCGATCCGAGTCGAGAAATGCTGCACTTTCCTGTGGAATGGGATGGTGAACCACGACCCCCTCACGGAGGGCTGGTTCACCGGCAGACTGCCGAAGCTCGGAACGATGACGCCGTGCTGGTTCTGCAGCGGGCTGGCGCCCGCTGTGGCGCGGTGGTAGGCGACTCGAATCTTCTGGTTCGCGGTCACCTCCGATTTCAGGGTGAGAATCACGGGGTTGCTGATGGCGACGTCGGTTACCTGCACGGGGCTGGAGTCGGCGGTGACGGTGAACGCCGCCGCGGGGGGCACACTCGTGGTGTCCAGCGGCTGGCTGAAGCTCAGCCGCAGCGTCGTCCCGC
Organism: Acidimicrobiia bacterium; assembly: GCA_022825005.1. GTDB lineage: Bacteria > Actinomycetota > Acidimicrobiia > Acidimicrobiales > Bin134 > Poriferisocius. The sequence continues at coordinate 3,639 of JAJDYU010000055.1, read as the reverse complement.
CCGCGGTCGCGCCCTGGAACGTCAAATCGGGTGCGGTGACGTTCGTCACGTCCCGGCGGGTGAACGACGACGCAGTGCGGCTGGTGCCCGTGAAAGTGAGAAGCGTCTCACCGTGCACGAAGTCGTTGTTGAAGGTCAGCGTGACCGTCTCGCCGGCCTCCACCTCCTCGGCCAGCGTCAGCGTCACTGCGCTGCTGGCCACCGCCACGTTGGTGACCGTCACGCGGCTGCCGCCCTTCTGGACGTTGAACCGGCTTGCCAGCGGCGTGAGGGTCGTGTTCAGGTTTCTGTCGTAGGCGATGGTCAGCGTCGAGCCATCCACCGTCATGTCGCCCAAGTAGCACGCCCAGCTGGTGGAGTACACGTGCGCCCTCGACACTGTCGCGCCCTGGGGGTCGGTGGCGGTCCAAGTCGCGATCGTGATCTGTGGGTTGCCCACAGGCGGATCGATCAACCCCAGATCGCATGCAAACCTGGGCCGGAAGAACAGGGCCCCGATGGTGGCGTTGAATGACCTTGATATATGGACATCGTCGCGGGTCCATTCCCGCGTGTGGGTCAGCGTCCCTCCGTCGGGGTCGACGAAATTGGCCTCCTCGACAGCAAGATGCACAAGAGTCCCGGCCGGCGCATTGATAGGACCAGCGGTGGATAAGATGCCCGTGGCCAGCACCGGCGCCCAGTTCACCGCCTGATCGCTCAGGTTGGCGGCATCATTTCCCGCAGAGTCCTGGATCGGGTTGGCAGAGGGCGCGGTGTAGCTCACCGTGGTTTTCCCGTCCGTCGCCCCAAGGGTGGGCGCCGACGCCAGGGTCAGCGTCACCTCCATGCCCGAGACGGCGACCGGGTTGGACGACGCCAAGGTCACCGCCACCGGGTTGTCCGTACTGTCGTCGGTCTGGTCCACCTTCACCGTGAAGGCGCTGGCGGCAGGCGTGGAATTCCCGTCCAGCGCCTCGTCGTAGGCCAACGTAACCTTCGTGCCGAGCAGCGTCGCGCTCTGAAGCGACGGCGCGGTCGTGTCCGACTGCGCCGACGCCGGGCCCGCGCCCGCCGCGGCCAGCACGACCGCGAACAAAACCCACACCAGCGCCGCGCCGCCTGAGCGGCGCCAATGGCCGCCTGACGGGTTGGCGGAACCCCCGCCGAACAGGGCCCTCACTCCGCCGCCCCCGCGGCGGCGGGGCGGCCAGCCCCGAAAACTACAAGGCGAACAGTGGGGGGGGGGGGGAGAAATCACCGCGCCGTCACCGGCACGCCCCGCGCCGCCCGGCGAACCAGAAACAACCGCACCCTCGCCCACAAGACTCTCCATCTCCATCGGAACGAAACCTCCGTCGCTCGGCCAAAGCACTCCCCGCCCACGCCCAGCGCACCAAAGAGTATACAAACAGCTACTACAAAATAATAGCCACTCACCACAACCCCCCAACCACCGCACCCCCACCCGGTCCTCCCCGAGTCTCTTGAAAAACATTGAGGCTGTAGCTACAATGAGGCCACACCAAGCATCTTTTTGGAGGAGCCACCATGGGCGCTGACACCGTCGTGCGGGCCCGCATCGACCGGGACACCAAGGCAAGAGCAGCAGAGGCCCTCCACGCGATGGGGCTGTCAATATCGGACGCCATCCGCCTGCTCATGGTTCGCGTCGCGGAAGAGAGACGGCTCCCATTCGCGGTCCAAGTGCCCAACGCCGCCACCATCGAGGCCATGGCCGAACTGGACGAGGGCAGAGGCAGGCGCTTCGAGAGCACCGAGGAACTCCTAAACGACCTCGACCTCTGATGTGTTGACCCCCGTCCGGTCGTCCCAGTTCAAACGCGACGTCAAAACAGCCAAATCACGCAACAAGAACCCCGCCAAACTGCGCGACGCGCTTGAGCTGCTGGTCAACCAGGAACAGATGCCCACCCGCTACCGCGACCACCCGCTGCGAGGCAGCTGGAAGGGCTACCGGGAACTCCATCTGGAGTCAGACTGGCTGCTCATCTACCGCGTGGAGGGCACCGAGCTGCACCTGGTGCGCACCGGCACACACGCCGACCTATTCGAATAGCCGAAACCGGTCAGCGCTGCCAGTCGACTTTGTGGTTGGCAGGGTGGTTGATGTCATGCCCCTAGTCAGGGTGGGGCCAGCCATCGGTCAACCTGCGACCCCCCGCCAACAGCCGTCAACATATGTTGACCTTCCGAACATGGACCACTAACCTGCTATGGCCGCCAAAGGGAAGTTTCTGTGATGAGAGAGGGAACGATGGATCAAGACCAAAACAGGTGGCTGGCGGACAGGCTGGCCGCGTTTGAGAAGTGGGCTGACGAAGTCGAACCAGAAGACCTCGAACCAGCCTCCCTGGAGTCGATGGGGGCCATCGCCGCGCTGGTCAACCAGCAGGACGAGATCAACCAGGCGCTGGCCCGAGCAGTCGCAGATGCCAGAAAGAGGGGCCGAAGCTGGTCGGAGATCGGCAAAATGCTCGGCGTCTCCAAGCAAGCCGCCCACCGCAAGTACGGCTCCACGACCCCTGTCCAACTGGCCTCGTAAGCGGCTCCGGCCTCGCCGCCACGTCAGCACGGCCGGTTACACAGAAAATCTGACAGTCCCCCCGAGCCCTTGATGTGGGGCAATTGGGTATGTATTTCCCCTCTAGACAATAGAGTCGAGGCTGTGGATAAGGGATTTTTGCCTGCCAAACGCCGGGTGGCGCCATGACGCTCGCCGATCTCGCCGCCCAAGATGGAGTGCTCACCCCAGAGCGAGACGCCCTCGTAGAGCGGATTCGAGCGCTAGGCCCGGGGCTTGCAGCACGCGCCGCCAAAAACGACCGGGACGCCGCCTTCCCCTTTGACAACTGGCGCGAAATGGCGGACGCGGGATTGCTGGGCATCTGCGTTCCCGAGTCGGCGGGCGGTTTGGGCGCCGACTTCGTGGGCTATGCCCTGGCGTCCGAGGAGCTCGGGCGACACTGTGCGGCCACCGCATTGACCTTCAACATGCACGTGTGCACCACGCTGCTGGTGGGACAGATCGCCGACGATATGGATCTCGACTCCCAAGAGCAGTCCGCGCTGCACGCACGCCGGGCCGGGCTGTGGCAGGGCATCGTCGAGCAGGGTCACATCCACAGCCAGCCCTTCTCGGAGGGGATCGCCGCAGGGGCCACCGAGGGGTATGCCACCACCGCCGTGCCGGTGGACGGCGGCCACCGGGTGAGCGGGCGGAAGATCTTCGCCTCGCTCAGCGGGGCGGCGCACATCCACAACGTCGTGTGCGTCGTGGAGGGCGACCCCCGAGTCCGCCTGCTGGGCGTGGCCGCCGACTCCGAGGGCCTGCACATCGAGGGCGAGTGGGACTCGCTGGGGATGCGGGCCACCGACTCCCGCAACCTGCTGCTGGAGGATGTGTTCGTACCCGCCGAGCGCGAGTGGATCCCGCCGGGGATGTTCGACCAAGCCGCGGCCCGGTGGCCGTACTTCTTCATGACCCTGTCGTTCGCCTACATGGGCCTGATGGGGGCCATCATGGACGCCACCGCCGAGTACCTCATCGGCGACGGCGGGCCGACCGCCCGGCGCTCCCACCCCATCAAGCAGCAGGGCTGGGCCGAGATGAACCTCATCTACGACCGGGCCCAGGCG
>JAJDYU010000067.1 GCA_022825005.1 Acidimicrobiia bacterium | reverse complement strand
GCCGGCGTAGATGTCGTCGAGGAACCGGTTGAGGGCGGTGACCCGCTGGATCAGCCCCCGCTCCAGCATGGCCCACTCCTCGGCGTCGATCACCCGGGGGAACAGGTCCATGGGCCAAGTGCGCTCGGTGCCCTCGTCGCCCCCGTACACCGTGAAGGTGATTCCCTGGCGGCGGAACGACTCATTGCGCTGCTCCTCCAGCGCCTTCACCTGCTCCAGCGTCAGCCGGTCGAACCACTCCTGCACCGGCCGATAGTGATCCCGAGTGCGCCCCTGCTCGTCGACAGCCTCGTCGAAGAAGCTGGGAGCGGCGGACATGGCCGCCATTCTAAGTGGTCGGGTTTCCCCCGCTTGGCGGTCGTGGGGTCGGGCTGGCCGGATTTGAACCGGCGACCCCCTGCTCCCAAAGCAGGTGCGCTGACCAAGCTGCGCCACAGCCCGTGTTGGCGCCCAGCGTACTCGGAGGCGGGGTGGGGGAGAGAAGCTTGTTTTCCCGTTGGGGAATCAGGACAGGGCCTGCTCCACCCTGTCGAGGGCTTCGTCCTCGGAGACGTTGAGGGAGAAGCTCAGCTCCGACACCAGCACGTTGCGGGCCTTGGTGAACAGGCTCTTCTCTCCGGCCGACAGCCCCTTGCTCTGGTCCCGCAGGGCCAGGTTCCGCACCACCTCGGCCACCTGGTAGACGTCGCCCGACTTGAGCTTCTCCTGGTGGTTCTTGAACCGGCGGCTCCAGTTGGCCGGCTCGCGCACATCGCGCTTGCGGAGCACCTCGAACAGGTCTTCCACGTCTTCGGTGGAGATGGGCCAGCGCATCCCCACTTCTTCGGCCTTGGCCACGGGCACCGAGAGCACCATCTCGCCGTGGGCCATGCGCAGCACCAGGTACTCGGTCTTCTCCCCGAAGGCCTCTTTCATCTCCCGCTTGACCACGGTTGCGGCACCGTGGTGGGGGTAGACGACCTTGTCACCTTTTTTGAACGTCATTGTGCTCCGTGGGGGCTCAGGGGAACCTCCTAAGGATGCCATCTATTGGGGCGGTTTGGCATCTTGTCTGAGAACACGGTGCTCGGGTCGGGTTTTCCGTCGGACTGCATGCACCGGTGCGGTCCAGCGACCAAGATGGGCGGAGATGGCTTCGCTTCGAACCGAGATAACCGAGATCGTCACCGGGTTGGGGATGCTCGGATTGGCGTCGGTGGACGAGGCGCTGGCGATTCGCCCTGAGGCGATGGTGGGGGTGGAGCACCGGCACTACGACAAGCTGATCGCCGCTCGGGCCGACGACAAGCACGGGGTGCAGTTTGAGGAGGCGTGGGCCAACGGTGTGGCCTTCGCCGCCGCAGAAGACGGATTGCGGGGCCAGCAGCCCAAGCGGGTGGAGTGGAAGGGGCCGCACCAGGCGCCCTCTTATGAGCAGACGCCGGCCGACCTGCGGATCGACCACGTGTATCTGGTGAGCTGCAAGTACGGGTCGAGGCTGCTGCACAACGTGTCGCCGGGGCACTTGTTCGAGCGGCTGCTGGAGGTGAGGCGAACAGGGGCAGGGGACTGGTACGCCAATGTGGCTCTGGCCGAATACCAGGCCCTCTACCAGGCCGCCCGCGAGTACTTGGCCAGCAACGAGGAGGGGTTCGACGACCTCCCGTCATCGGTTACCGACCTGAACGCCGACCAGCACAAGCGCCTGAAGCGGCCCTTTGCCCGCCACTGGCCCGAGCCACTGGCTGAGGCGGCCCATTGGTTCTCGGTGGCGGTTTCGCAGGCCTCGGCCGAGCGGTGGCTCAAGGCGCTAGGCCATCGGGCCACTCGCCGGGAGGAGGCGCTGTGGCGCCTGCTGCGGCTACAGCCCGCGCCCTACTTCGTGCTGGGCACCGACCACCGCCGCCGACCGGTGCGCTATCGGGTGGACACCCCGTGGGATTTCCGCCAGAAGTTCGCATTCAAGTCGTTCGACGTGTGGCCCGAGGCCCGGGTGCAGCCGGTGGTGCGCTGGCGGGGCGACCTGATCGTCAAGGACACCGACACCCCGGTGCACGTGGACGGCCACGTGGAGGTGCGCTGGAGCCACGGCCGCTTCCAGGGGTCGCCCGAGGCCAAGGTGTACCTCAAGACCCCCCACTTGGAGACTCCCGGGTATACCGAGCTGTCGTAGTTCTCAGTCAGGCCCAGATGGCCATCGGGTAGCCGGTGGCGTCGGTCTCTTCTGGCCCCAAGACCATGGCTGTGCCGGTGGCCATGCGCCGGGCGGTCCAGGCCGCGGCCGCGGCGTCGAGCAGGTCGTCGGGGGTTGCGCCCGGAAGGGATGGGGGAGCTGTGCCGAGGTTGTCGAATTTTTTCGCCAGCGCAGCCATGCGCTCAGCCTGTCCGGCCGATTGGCGCTTGGACACCGACATCGGCTGGCCGGCCAGCACGGCGAAGCTGGTCTCGGGGTGGACTTCAGCGGCCTGGGGCCGGGCCTCAGGAGCGAGGTCTTCAGGGGTCAGCACGGCTCGCACTTCCCGTACTTTGGGGAGCAAGTGGAACGCCTGGATGGACAGACCCCGGCTGGTGCCTCCTCTTGACAGCCGATTGGCCTCGGTGTGGTCGGCGGCGTTGAGCGCGCACAGCGGCGGAGTCCAGAACAGCGAGGAGCGGCGGGGGCCGAGGAGCTCTCGGGCCTCGATGTCGGAGCGGCGCAGGTCTTGGCCCGGCAGTCCGATGGGCATGTCTACGCCAACTGCCAGCAGCCCTTGGAATCGGGCTTCGGCCCATACGCCGGCGAACGACGGCCACACCGAGAACGCCACCGGGGCGCCGGGAGTGGTGACGGTGACCGCCATGACCCATCCGCCCTTGGCCGCGTCCACCCCGGCGACCATCGGTGCGTTACTCAAAGCGGACCTCGAAGATGGTCGGCCATCGCTTGCCGGTTATGAGGAACGTCCCGGTGTCGGGCCGGTAGGCGATTCCGTTTAGGACGTCGTTGCTGTCGGCGTCAGCCGGGTGGGGGCTGATGATCCCGGCCATGTCGGCCTCGGCGGTGACCGCGCCGGTCTCGGGGTCGATCACCACGATCCGGTCGGTGAGCCAGACGTTGGCCCACACATCCTCGCCGACGCATTCCAGCTCGTTGAGCCGGTTCACCGGGGTGCCGTCGGCCCGGGATACCGGCACTGATCCCAGTACCTCGAAGGTGCTGGAGTGGCGGAAGGTGAGCGTGTTCGATCCGTCGCTCATCACCAAGCGGTCACCGTCGTGGCACAACCCCCAGCCCTCGCCGGAGTAGGTGAAGCTGCCGGTTTGCTCTAGCGTGTCTTGGTGGTGGACCGTGGCGGTGCCGGCCTGCCAAGTGAGCCAGATGAGTTGGTCGTTGACCAGGGCCAGACCCTCCCCGAAGTGCTGGGAGTCGGCCGCGGTTTCCTGAAGCACGCGGCCGGTGGGCAAATCGATGATTCGCAGCACCGATTGCCCTCGCAGTCCGGTGCTCTCATACACCAGGCCTTCTGACCACAGCAGCCCCTGGGTGAACGCCGAGGTGTCGTGAGGGTGGGTGGCGAGCACCTCATAGGAGAGCGTTCCCGACCAGGAAGGAGTGGGTGTGGCCGCGGCAGTGGGTGCCGCGGTTGCCGGGACAGTGGGGCCAGGGGTTGGGATCGAAGGCTGGGTCGTCGGTTGTGGGGCGGGTTGGGGCGTGGGTTGCGCGGTGGGTTGGACGGCTGTGGGTTGGGATGTGGGGCTTGCGGGGGGTGATGTGCTGACCGGGGTGGGAGAGGGGGGCGGGGACTCAGGGGCAGGGGTGCGCTCAGCAGTGGGTGACGCAGTGGTTTGCTCCGCAGAGTGGTCAGCTGTCGATTGGGCCGTGGGGGCACTCGAAGGCGGTGTTTCGGCCGATGACGTTGCCCCCGGTGTGGTCGCTGACGGGGGCGCGTCGGTGCCGCAGGCGGCCAACAGAGCCATGGCAGCCAGCAGCCAGAATGCAATGCTCAGGGTGCGACTAAGAGACAGAGCCGCCATTTTTGCTCAAATACGCCCCCAGGTCAGAGGGGTGCCACACTGAACTCGTGGATTTCTCCTTTTCTGAGCAGGAGCAGGCGGTCGCCGATCTGAGCCGCCAGATCCTGGGCGACTTGTCGACCCCGGAGCGGCACAAGCATTTGGAGGCCGATGGCCTGACCCACGACGACTACGTGTGGGGGGAGTTGTGCGATGCCGGGCTGGTGGGCGTTTCGTTGCCCGAGGAGTGCGGCGGGGGCGGGTTGGGCTTTCTGGCCACCTGCCTGATGCTGGAGGAGATCGGTCGCACCACCGCCCGGGTGCCGTTCTTGGCCCCGGTAGCGGCCATGGCGGTGGCCGAGTTCGACCCCGACGAGGATCTGCTGGCGGAGATGGCCACCGGATCGGCGCTGGTTTCGCCGGCGTTGGTGGAGCCGGGCCGCGACCCCGGCGAACCCTCTGCCACGGCTTCGCCGGCGGGCGACAGGTGGACGGTGACCGGCACCAAAGAGATGGTCCCGTTCGCCGATCAGGCCGACTGCTTTCTGGTTCCCGCATCCACGAGCCACGGGGTCGGACTGTTCTTGGTACACAACGCCGCCCCGTCGGTGGAGGTTGTGCCTCAGGAGGCCACCTCTGGCCTGGTTGAGGGCAAGGTGGTGCTGGTTGATGCGCCAGCCGATCGGCTGGGTTCCAGCGCAGAGGCGGTGGACTGGCTGGTGCAGCGATGCACTGCCGCGCTGAGCGCGGTGGCCGTGGGCGTGGTGAGCGAGGCGCTGCGGCTGACTGCGGCCTACACGAGCGAGCGGGAGCAATTCGGCCGCCCCATCGCCACGTTCCAGGCCGTCGGCCAGCGGGTGGGCGACGCCTACATCGACACCGAGGCCATCCGCCTCACCGCCCTGCAAGCCTGCTGGCGCCTCGACCAGGGGTTGGAGGCATCCACCGAAGTGGCCGTGGCCAAGTACTGGGCCGCCGACGGCGGCCAGCGGGTGGCCAACGCCGCTCAGCATCTCCACGGCGGTATGGGCGTGGACCGCGACTACCCCCTGTGGCGCTACTACGTGTGGGCCAAGCATCTCGAGCTCGCGCTGGGCGGGTCCACCGCCCAACTTCTGCGCATCGGCGAAGCCCTCGCCACCGGCACCGCCTGAGGCCAGACGGCATTGGGGCGTTACCCTACGCCACCATGAGCGATGCCAAGCGAGACGTCCGGGCAACTGACAAATCGTCTCTTCCCAGGGTAGTGAGGGCCATGAACAGCTATGGCCGCACCGTTCGCCGCATCCGTCCCGGGCACGGTCGGTTCAACGCCGATGCTCTGGTGGAAAAGGCCCAGGAGTCGGCCAAGCTCGACGACTTCGGCCCCGACGGCTGGCAAGAGGGATTCGAGATCTTGGTCGACTCGATCAACGAAGAGGGCAATTTGAGCCAGTTGGGCCGGATGATCTTGGGGGGCTTGCTCGACTCCACGCTTCAGTTGCGGCTGCGGGTGGTGGACTGGGCCAGCCAACACCCCGAGGTGGCAAAAGAGCAGGTGACCGCCCCGATCGTGGTGACCGGCCTGCCTCGCACTGGCACTACCCTGCTCAGCAATCTGCTGGATCTCGACCCGCAGAACCGGTCGCTCTTGGGCTGGGAGGGCGGTGTGGTGGCCCCGCCGCCCACGCTGTCGAATCACCGGGAAGACCCTCGCATTGCCGAGTCGGTAAAGGGCTCAGGCCAGCTGGCCAAACTGGCCCCCAAAGTTCAGGCCATGCACCCCATGGCGGCCACTCTGCCCACCGAGTGCGTGACGCTGTTAGGGGGCGAGTTCAAGTCGATCCACTTCGAGACCCAGGGCACATTCAACACTTACGGAGCCTGGTTCGAGACCTGCGACATGGTGCCCGCCTATGGGTTCCACCGCCTCTGCTTGCAGGTGCTGCAGTCGGGGATCCCGACCCACCGGTGGGCGCTGAAGACACCGGGCCACATGTGGCACCTGGACGCGCTGTATGGGGTTTACCCCGACGCCCGGGTGGTGTGGACCCATCGCGACCCCCTGAAGGTGGTCGGCTCGGTGGCCAGCCTCAACTGCACCCTCCACGCCACCAACACCGACAAGGTGGACTTCAACGCAGTGGGCCGCATCTGGAAAGACAAGTGCCTGCACGGCATCAAGGCCGGCACCGAGTTCCGAAACCGGCGCGGCTCAGACGACACCGTGTTCGATCTCCAGTACGCCGAGCTGATGGACGACCCCGTCGGCTCAGTTGAGCGCATCTACCGCCATTTCAACATGGAGCTCGACGATCTAGGCCGACGCAGAATGGCCGCCTGGATGGAGGAAAACCCCCAAGACCGCTTCGGCCGCCACCGCTACACCCTCGACCAATTCGGCCTCTCAGCCGACGAAGTCCGCGACCAGTTCGCCCCCTACACCGACCGCTACGAAGTCCCCTCTGAGGGATAGATGGTGGCAGGGCTCTTCCCGGAGATTGAGCCATTCGAGGTTGGCCATTTGGACGTCGGCGAAGGCAACAGCGTCTATTGGGAGATCTGTGGCAGCCCGGATGGCAAGCCTGCTCTGGTTGTGCATGGCGGGCCAGGGAGCGGTTGCACCCCCACCCATCGACGGTTCTTCGACCCGTCGAGCTACCGGATTGTGCTGTTCGATCAGCGAGGTTCGGGCCGCAGCACTCCGCATGCCGGTGACATCGACACGAGCCTTGAGCACAACACCACTGCTCACTTGGTGAGGGACATGGAGGCCCTTCGGTCCCACCTGGGCATCCACCAACTGCACGATATTCCGGCAGTGCTGATCCACGGCCAACTCGATCACAGCACCGCGATCACCACCGCCAGGGAGCTAGCCGACGCTTGGCCGGATAGCGAGCTAGTTGTCGTCGACGCCGGCCATCTCGCCAACGAGCCAGCAATGGTCGAGGCGGCTGTCGATGCGACCAACTGATTTCTTGCTGGGCATTGATAGGATCTGAGCAATGAACGCCCCTTTGATTGATCGCAGCCATGAGTTGGATCAAGAGGTCGAGATTTGGGCCAAGGCAGCTAGACAGCAGGCCCGCATCGAGCGACTTGAGGACTCAGATGAGTTCTATGCCTCTGTGCCAGGCACGAGGGGTGTGTGGGCCAGTGGTTCAACGCCTGAAGAAGCCGAGGAAGAATTGGAGTCGGCGCTGGTGGACTGGGTACTTCTCAAGTTGGAACTCGGTGCCGACGACATCCCCGAGATGGGCGGTATCAGCCTCACTCTCGACCCGTGAGCCGTCGGCTCACGCCGATCAGCCGAACTGACTTCATCAAGAAGATACGCGGCCTCGGATGGCAAGGGCCTCGACTTGGGGCTAAGCACGATCGAATGTTCAAGGGTGATCAAGTTCTCATCATCCCCAATGAGCACATCGGAGAGATCGGGGTCGGCTTGTTGAGGCGGCTTTTGAGCCAGGCGGGAATCCCCCGCGAAGACTGGCTGAAAGCCGACTGAGCTATTGGGGCTCTTTCCCAAGAGGCCGCTAAAGGTGGGGGAGGACCTCGGTTTCGAAGAGGCGGAGGTTTTCCCAGGATAGGGCGGGGTCTAGGCCGCCCATTAGGGGGTGGAACATTAGGGCGTCGAAGTCGCCCATGGCCTTGATCATGTCGATGGCCTCGGGTGGGGTGAGGAGTTGGTGCATGCCCATGGCCCTAAGCGCATCGGCGTCTTCGACTGGTTCGAAGCCGGTGGCGGCGCCGGACTCTGCGGCCCATTGGCCGTAGGCGTTCATCTCGTGGAGGGCGTGGGGGGCGACTTGGGCCCAGGTGGCGTCGGGGTCGTGGGTGATGTGCAGGTAGCCGACGCCGCCGGAGGTGGCCGGGCCGGGGTCGTCACCGCCGAGCTTGATCACCTCGTCGCGGTAGAAGTCCCAGAACTCCGGCATGGTGGGAAGGAACCCATCGGCGATGCGGGCCGCCCGGCGGGCCGCCGGCTCTCCGCTGCCGCCCAGCCATATGGCCGGTCGGGGGTTCTGATACGGGGTGGGGGTCACCCGCACGGTGCGGCCCCGGAACTGGAACGGCTCGCCGGTCCACGCCGCCTTGAGCGTCTCCACCATCTCCACCGTCAGGCGCACCCGGTCGCTGGTCGTATAGCCGAACATCTCGAACTCAGACGGCACATAGCCCCCGGCCACCGTCACGCTGATGCGGCCCTTGCTGATCCGGTCCAGCACCGCCAGATCCTCAGCGATCCGCAGCGGGTCGTGCATCGGGGCGATGAGCGCGGCCAGCATGATGTGGATGTTCTCGGTGCGAGCGGCGATGGCCGAGGCCAGCGCCACCAGCGAGGGCAGGTAGCCGTCGTCGGAGCCGTGGTGCTCCGACAGCGTGACCGACACGAAGCCCAAGTTTTCGGCCCACACCGCCTGCTCGATGGCGGCGTGGTACAGCTCCTCCACCGGCACCGGGCAGATGTCCGGGCAGCGGAAGTCGTAGCGGATGTTGAGCAGGGCCATGGCCGCCTCCTGTCAGTTGTGCGCTAGCTCTTCTTG
>JAJDYU010000045.1 GCA_022825005.1 Acidimicrobiia bacterium | reverse complement strand
GTATTCGTTGCGATTTCCGACGTTTAGGTAGTCGTCCTCGCTCAGTTCATATTGCGCCAACGACGCAATGCGGGTGTCCAGTCAAACCACGCATTCGTTGATCTGGGCAATCCTCATCCGCAGCAGCTCCCGCAACCGCACGGGGAGCTTGCTCTCGTTGTACACCGCGCCGCTGAACGCCGATGCCGGTCCGGACAGTGCCGGGGTCATCATCCACAGTCGGTGCAGCTCCTCTTCGGGGCCGTCGGGAATCCGAATTCGTGCCATGCCTCCTCCTTGGCTGGGGTCGCCCCCACAGTACCGCCCCATGTTCCTGTTGCCCCTACAGTCGATGGAATGGGCGCCCGTGGCCGGAGGTTGGCAGCCACCGCACTGGCCGTTGCACTGGTCTTGTCGGCCTGTTCTTCATCTGAGAAGTCGACCGAGCCGCCAACGCCGACGGCTGCTCCCACTGCCGAGCAACCACAGGCCCAAGCGACCTCCGAAGCCGAACCGACATCAATACCCGAGACGACATCGGCACCCGAGGCAACTCCTGAGGATTCGCCGGGCGGCAGCCCGCCTGAAGTCATCGAGCACGCCGCCGACTGGCCCCTGCCCAATCGGGACAACGCCGCCACCCGGGCCACGTTCGACAGCCCGATCGACTCGTCCAACGTCCATGGCCTGGAAGTGGCCTGGACTGCCGATGTTCCCGGCGGCAGCACTTGGGGCAACTTGGCCACTACACCGCTCATCTTGGGCGACCGGGTGTATGTGGCCGGCCTCGACGGCGGAGTTCAGGCCATCGACGCCGACACCGGGGAGGTCCTTTGGACGGCAGGACGCCGGGGCGGCATGTACGGCCCCTCGGGAGTCGTTGTGGGCTGGGGCAAGGTGTTCGCCACCAAGATCGGCTGGCGCCAGCGGGGCCAGCTCATCGCCGCCTACGACGCCGACACCGGCGAGGAGATCTGGGCTACCGACATCACCGGCGGAGACCTCAGCGAGATCAACGTGCAGCCGTTCGCCTACGACGGGTTGGTGTATGCGGCCACCAGCGGCTTCCCCGCGGGGGCGAGGGGCACGATCCACGCCTTGGGCCAGGCCACCGGAGAGATCGTGTGGTCGTTCGCCACCGTGGAGGACGAAGACCTGTGGGGCAATCCCAGCCTAAACAGCGGGGGCGGGGCGTGGTATCCCCCGGCGCTGGACACCGAAACCGGCACGCTGTATTTCGGGGTGGGCAACCCCTACCCCTTCCCCGGCGCCCCCGGCTGGCCGGCGGGATCGAGCCGTCCGGGCGACAACCGGTGGACCAGCGGCACGGTGGCCCTCGACGCCGCCACCGGCGAGCTGCGCTGGGGGTTCCAGGCCTTCCCCCACGACATCTTCGACCGCGACCACGTGCTGGTAACCCTGGCCCAGGCCGAAGACCACGGCTTGGACCGCGATGTGCTGGTGACCGCGGGCAAGGGCGGTGTGGCCTTCGGCCACGATCCGGCCACTGGCGAGGTGCTGTGGCGCACCTCGGTGGGCCAGCACCAAAACGACCACCTGGAGAGCTTCGACAAGCCGGTGGAGGTCATGCCCGGCGCCCAGGGCGGCATGGTCACTCCGGTAGCAGCGGCCAACGGCGTGTTCTACGCCGTGGTGGTGAACGCCCCCAGCTACTACGAGTCCGACCGGGTGACCAGCGGCGGTGAGGGCACCCAGCTGTTCACCCGCCCCAGCAACGCGGTGGCCATCGACATCGCCACAGGCGACATCGTGTGGGACGTCGAGATCGTCTCCCAGATTCCCGACATTCCCGCCGCAGACGCGTTCGGCGGCATGACGGTGGTGAACGACCTGCTGTTCACCTCCACCTTCTTCGGGGAGCTGTTGGCCCTAGATCGGGCCACCGGCGAGATCGTGTGGCGCCACCAGGCCAAAGGCGCCACCAACGGCTGGCCCGCAGTGGCCGACGACATGATCATCTACCCCATCGGTCTCGTGGATGAGCCCCAAGTGCCGTTCCTGCTTGCCCTGCGCTTGAAGTCGTAACGAATGGGGACCAGCAGCTCAGTCCAGATCAGGGAGGGGGGTGCGGGTGGTGGCGATGGTGCCGTAGAAGACGCCGATGAGGACGATGACCGCGCCGACAGCGGCGACTGGGCGGGGCAGCTCGTTGAAGAATGCGGCGGCCCAGATGGTTCCGGCCACGGTCTCTATGGGGGCGAACAGGGCCACGTCGGCGACGGGGGCGAAGCGGGGGGCGTTGGACAGGGCCAGGCGGCCGAAGGGGTTGAACGCCAAGCCCATGGCGGCGATCGACAGGTAGGCCCGCAGATCGAGCGACAGTGGCGATGCCCAGTAGATCAGGGCCACCACCGTCATCACCCCGCCGATGGACAGGCCCACCAGCCGGCTCATGTCGGGATATCGGCGCCACATGGTCAGGCTCACCGCAAAGCCCAATATGGCCGCCACGCCCAGGAGATCGCCCTTGAGGGTTGGCTCGCCCACCGAGCTGGACACGATCGCTCCAATGCCAGCCATGGTGATAGCGATGGCGATGGCCATCGTCCGGCTGATGCGCTCCCTCAGCCATATCCAGGCGCACACTGCGGCCATCAGGGGCACCGCGGCCACGATGGCCACCACGTTGGCCACCCGAGTCTGGGTGACGGCGATAACGAAGCAAAGCTGGCTGCCCCCGGTGAGCGCTCCGATGACCAGCTGCTGCCAGGGGTGGCGGCGGAACGCCTCCTGCGGCCAGCAGCCATCCACCCGGTGGCTCAGCGCGGTGTAGAGGGGCACCGAGCAGCACGCCACCCAGAAGGAGACATCGACGGCATCGGCTTCTGAAAGACGGATCCACAGCGAATCGGTGGAAACCGAAAGC
The DNA here is from genome assembly GCA_022825005.1 of Acidimicrobiia bacterium. Lineage (GTDB taxonomy): Bacteria > Actinomycetota > Acidimicrobiia > Acidimicrobiales > Bin134 > Poriferisocius. The sequence goes on along the minus strand of JAJDYU010000045.1, from coordinate 836 downwards.
ATTCCCACCCCGGCGAGCAACCAGCCCAGCCGCCGTCGATCACTGGACTGGGCGACATCCATTCGGTGGGCCGTAAGGGACTCGAACCCCTGACCCCCTGCGCGTCATGCAGGTGCTCTAGCCAACTGAGCTAACGGCCCGGAATGTGCCAGGCTAGCAGCATCAGTAGCTAGTTCGGGGAGCCGCTCAGATGAGCACGAGGCGAGTCGTCATAGTTGGCGGGGGCTTTGCGGGGCTGAGCGCGGCCTACACGCTTAAGAAGCGGGGCATCACTCCCCTCCTGCTCGAGGCCTCCGAGCGAGCGGGCGGACGCGGCAAGGGAGAGAGGATAGAGGGGTTCTCCCTGGACATGGGGGCATTCGTCTTCACCACCACCTACGACACCGCATTCCGCATCTGCAAGGAGTTGGGGCTGCCGCTCGTGGAGTCGACGATGATCTTCGGGCACCACCGCAATGGGCGCTGGGTCACCACCACGCCCGACCAATCGCTCCTGAATTTCGTTCGGCAGCTGCCTGCGGCGCTGGCCATGGGCTTTCTCTCACCCTCGGGCCTGCGGGCCGGATCCAAGGTGATGCGGCAGTTGTATCGCCAGGAGGAATACCTGAGCTTCGCCAGTGACAGCCGTCTCGCCGAGATCGACGACGACGAGACCTTCGGCGACTACCTCGATCGGCACAAGGTGCCCGAGAAGTTGAAGATCTCGCTCAGCGGCCCCCTGAAAATGGTGTTGGGCGATGCCGCGCCCGCAGGCCAAGCGCTGATGCGGGCCTACATCGGAGAAACGATGCTCAGCGGCGGCAAGGTGTACATGCCCGAGCGCGGCATCGGCTCGT
>JAJDYU010000047.1 GCA_022825005.1 Acidimicrobiia bacterium | reverse complement strand
GGCCGACATCGATATCGACATCCCGCTGGGCTGCTTCGTGACCGTGACCGGGGTGTCGGGCTCGGGCAAATCAACCCTGGTCAACGACATCTTGTACCGGTCGCTGATGCAGCGCATCTACAAGTCGAAGATCCCGCCCGGTCTGCACAAGGGCATCGACGGCACCGAGGCCCTCGACAAGGTGATCAACATCGACCAGCAGCCCATCGGCCGTACCCCCCGGTCTAATCCGGCCACCTACACCAGCGTGTTCGACCACATCCGCAAGCTGTTCGCCAAGACTCCCGAGGCCCGAGTGCGGGGCTACATGCCGGGCCGGTTCTCCTTCAACGTGAAGGGCGGCCGCTGCGAGGCCTGCTCGGGCGACGGCACCATCAAGATCGAGATGCACTTTCTGCCCGACGTGTACGTCCCCTGCGAGGTGTGCAAGGGGGCCCGCTACAACCGCGACACCCTCGACATCGAGTTCAAGGGCAAGACCATCTCCGAGGTGCTCGACATGTCGTGCGCCGACGCCCTGGAGTTCTTCGGCAACCAGCCGGCCATCACCCGCCATATGCAGACACTGGTGGACGTGGGCCTGGGCTACATACGCCTCGGCCAGCCCGCCCCCACGCTTTCGGGAGGCGAGGCGCAGCGGGTGAAGCTGGCCTCCGAGTTGGCCAAGAGGCCCACCGGCCACACCATCTACATCCTCGATGAGCCCACCACCGGCCTGCATTTCGACGACGTCCGCAAGCTGCTGGCTGTGCTAAGCCGCCTGGTGGACCAGGGCAACACCGTGCTGGTAATCGAGCACAACCTCGACGTGGTCAAAACCGCCGACTGGATCGTGGACCTCGGTCCCGAAGGCGGCGACAACGGCGGCACGGTTGTAGCCGAAGGCCCCCCCGAACTAATAGCCCGCTCCGACCACAGCTACACCGGCAAATTCCTCCGCCCCGTCCTGGGTATCTGAGTCAGCACCAATTGGGGAACGCTGTGGGGGACGCGAACTTCGGCCGGGAAGAATGCCGAATGGCGCTCTAGAAGCGCACTGGTCCCGCCTTGCATAAGCTCTAGGTACGGGTAGATTCCGGAGCGAGCAGTCGGTCAAGTTGATGACGCGGGTCATAGCAGTGCTTGTGCTGCTTTTGGCCATTGCGTTGGTGTTGCGCGGCGTTGATTTCGGATTGAGCAACGGCGGAGACACGGCTGACGTAGCGGTGATATCCCCGAGGTCGAGTCTTGCCGTGGATGAAGACGGCGGCGATGGGGACGGAGACGACGACGAAAATGATACTCCTCCAAATGGCGATGGGGGAGACACGCCCGATACTGCCACATTGGCGACGCGCTCTGTAGTAGCGAGAGACGACGACGGCCTCGAGGGCGATGGCGAGGATGTTACGCCGACGCCGACGCCGACGGATAACGATGGGACTGATTCCGACGGGATCGATACGCCGACGCCGACGGATAACGATGGGACTGATTCCGACGGGATCGATACGCCCCCACCTACTGTCGACAGCGCGGAAAGTGACGACAGTGATGATGTGAGCAGTCAAGGAAGCGCCGGCGAAGTGGCGATCTTGGCCCAGAATTCTCCGCGAACGGTGACTAGAGCCAGAAGATCGAAGCGGGCCTCTTCCCCTGCTTTTGCCCTGTACCCCGATGTGGATTTCCCGGACGATCCAGCCCTTCCAGACCTGCCCAGGCTATTTGATCCCGAGTGGGTACGGCAGGCTTGGCGAGATCTTTTCGAGGATCAGCTCGTTGACCCCGACCGAGTCCGCGTGCGTCAGTTCAGCCACTTTCCCGGACGAAATGCCTCGATCTGCTACGAAGCCAAGTGGAGAGAACAGGACTACCTCCCCGACGCGATCTTCACGGTCAACCTCCGGCCGGGGAAGCCCGCCGAATCATTCAAGTATCCCGAAGACGGCAGGCTGCCGGGTCTCGCATTGGCAGCAGACCCTGGCACAGCGATCAGATTGGTGGACAAGTACGTCTTCACGATTCCGAGGCGAGTCATGGCCGTCGAGACAGTCCGGTACCGCCCGGGCAACCGAGCAATTCTGCGGCACAGGGCTAAGAAAGCCCATTTCTACGCTCGCATTGTGAGGCCCGAAGCGGTCCCCGACCTTCTCGATGCTGCGAGACTCCTAGAGCAGTCGAAGTTCGTGAGTCCTCCTGTTGTGGGGTGTTGGGCTGATGGCGGGGTTGTGTGGGTGCCCGAAGTTTCCGGCGAGAATATGAGGGACGCCTTACGCAACGGTCATGCTCCTGAACCAGAGGCGATGCTTGAAGGGTTGGAGACCTTGTGGGACCAGCCCTTTTCGTCGACCCAGCGGCGGCCGTTCGATCTTGCCGGAGCCTTCCGGCGCGCGGAACGCACCTTCCGGCATGCGCTTGGCCGCGACCAGGCTGCGCTAGAGCTGCTCGCCGACACCACCTCTGAGCTACGGCCCTTTGTCGATTCGTGGCAACCGACGGCGATTGCCCATAACGACTTCTATGACGATCAGATGGTCATGATGGCCGACGGGAGAGTGGCCCTAGTCGACATCGACGATGCCGGTCCGGGCGACCCGCAGTTAGATGTCGGCAACTTCCTAGCTCACCTGAGGTGGGCTTCGGCCTTCGACAACAATCAGCAGGCCGACACCCGCGGCGCCTACCACGACCGGTTCAAGCAAGCTGCGTTGGATCGCTTCGGGTGGAGCCCGGATGAACTGGTACTACGCGAAGCCGTATGCGTCTTCAGAGTATGCACAAACACCATCCGCCGCCTAAAGCCAAACTGGCACGAGAACACCCTCAAGGGCTTGGACCTGGTAAGCGACACCCTCCTCTGATATCAAAACCCATCCCCTCGATCTCAAACACGTTCAGCTCGCAGTCCGGCCCAATGTTGATGATGGACACTCGAGGCCCACCCGGAAACTCCAGCCCATCGAACTCAATCGAGGCCCCAAAGTTCTCCACATAGAACCGCTGAAGCCAATCCGAGTCCTTAGTAATGGTCGCAACATGGTCAATCCCCGCCGTCAGCATGGTTGCGCCTCCTCGAATTGGCTCATGGCAAACCCTACGAGCTTGGCCCTCTGGTTCATCTATTCGGTTTTCAAGGTGCGATTCCCGGTTTGGCAGTGCCGAGCATTCGTGCCCATTGGATCGAGCTAGAACGCCTACCTGCGGGCGTTGCCGGGCTGCCCTTTTGAGAAGACCTCAGTTCAGAAGGACGGAATTTCGTTGGGCTGGACGATATGTATCCACCCCGGAGTCGGGGAAGGGGTCGGGAGGCGGTTTGATGCTGCGACGTCCAGTGTCAGGTTCGCAGCTGACTTCCCAGCCGTCGTCATGGATGCTGTGATGGCACTTGTTGCACACCAACACGAGATTGGCGAAGTCGGTGGGCCCGCCGTTCCTCCAGAATCGGACGTGGTGGGCGAAGCACCGGTGAACGCTGGCGCCGCAACCGATGCACTCCTTGTCCCGGTAAATCAAGGCCGCCCGCTGAGCGTCAGAAGCAGTGCGCCGCTTGCGTCCAAGGTTCATTTCCTGGGTGGCGGCCCGGAACACACCCGGCAGCAGGTCGGCATCGCAGGCCAGTCGGATCAACTCGGCTGTCGGGATCGGGCTGCCGTCGGCCAATCGGGCGTTGACCAGTTCTTGGTTGACCACGTCGTAGTCGGCCACCACCATCAACGCGATGCCCTTGGCCTTGCCCTTTCCCGGTTCAAGGATCAGCTCAGCCAGTGCGTCGGCCATCCGCTGCTGGGGAGTTCGCCGGCTCTTCGGATCCTCCGCATTCCACAACTCCCGCTCTTTGGCAGCCAGCACCGTGTCGATGTGAGCGCCGGTTGTGGGATCAAACTCCCCTGACAGCACGAACATCCCGGTTTCGCGGCTTACAAACGCCCTCGCAGTGCGATTCTCACGCTGGCGGTCGAAAATCGACTGCCCATCGTCGTCGGACATCTCCTGTTGGTGGCTTCGCAGCGTCTTGGCGAACGTGTCGTAGTTCTCCCGCTGAGCGGCCTCGGCTAGCACCGTCTCGTCGATTGGCCCTTCAGAAGCCGCCCGAGCAATCAACCGGGCATGGCCCGCGGGAATCTCTCCGGCCTCCAACCCTGCCGAGGTAACCGGCAGCCCGGCCAATTGGGCTGAAGACTTCACGTCCCGAATGGCTTCCCTGCGGGATGATTGCAGCTTTTCACGCAAAACCCGTTCGACTGCTTCCACGCCGTGCTGATCCCGCTCCGCATTGACGAGGCGTGTCTTCCATCCAGCCAGACAGGCCTCAGCCCGCCCCACCGAAACCAATGAAGCCCTCCGCTCAGCCCCCGACATCTCCGCCGGGTCCGTCACGGGCAGCTGCAAAGTGACCTCATAATCCCTGGTCAAAGCCTCGTCAGCCATGTCAGGAACTATACCCACCAGCTATGACAGTTGGTCTTCCACCTAATGGAATCCATCCTCAGCGGGTTTAGCGTGCTCCTCCTAGCTCCATTCGCCGAATCGGTAGCCATGTGCTCCGAGGTGATCACTTTTTCTGGTAAGAAGCGTGGTATCTAGCTGATACCATTCATCGAATGGCAATGACACTCAGACTGACTGAGGAAGAGCAGGATGCTCTGCGGGAGCGGGCAGCACTCGACGGTACATCCATGCAGGAGGCTGCGCGAAGGGCAGTACGAGAGTACGTCGCCAAGGCCGACCATCGCGACCGGGTGGCTGCTGCCGCCGAAGTGATCGAACAGCGCCACGCGGACGCGTTGCGACGTCTGGGCGAGTGAACCACAACATCGAATACCTCGACGCGGAGGATCTTGTAGAACTCGCTCGGCGGTTGCTCGGCGATCCTCCGCCGATTCGGGACCTTGGCCTTCTCGGCGCGGCTGCCGCACGGCCACGGGCGTCGGCGTTTGGCGAGGACGCATATCCGGACGTTTGGAGCAAGGCCGGTGCGCTGCTTCATTCCATTGTCAGCAACCATCCGCTCATCGATGGCAACAAGCGGCTCGGCTGGCTAGCGACCGCCGTGTTTCTGGAACTCAACCAAGCCAGCGTGGCCCCCGTCGCAAACGACGACGTGTATGACCTCGTGATGTCGGTCGCGACCAGCTCGCCAAGTATCGAAGAGATCGCGACGGCTCTCCTGCAATTGCACCAGCAATCCACCGCTAGCTAGCGGGGTTCAGCATCTCTGGGAACTTCGCCAAGTCGGCGACCAGCAGCCCGATGCGGTCAATCTCCACCGCCAGCATGGCGACCCTGGTTGCCTATGCCGGAATCGGCCGGTGGCCCGTATCTGTGTATCTGTTGCGATAGTTGTCCCGGAGGTTCAGCCACAGCTCGGGGCCGGTTCCAAGTGCTCGTCCGATGTCGTCGGCAATCTCGGCGGTGATCTCTGTCCGATCTTCGAGTATCGCCAAGGTCGATTCGACAGACCTTCCCAGGTTCTCGGCAAACCTGGCTGTGTTCCAGCCGCGTGCCTCCAACTCGTCGCTCAGGATTTCCCCTGGAGTGAAACTCGGCTCAATTTCGCCCATGTCCGGTTCCTCCCTCATCAGTGGTAGTCCGCGATCTTGATGATGTGACGGCCACCCCGAGTCCCAACGCAGCCTTGACCTCGTCCCATGGCATATAGTCGTCGTCGGCTCTCGCCGCAGCGAGCTCGCGACGGTCTTCGGCATCCTCCGAATCGTCGTTGGGATCAGGCACTGTACCCATCACTTGTTGTCTGACTTTGCGCAGACGCCACTTGAGGCGGCCACTCGACACCAGGCTCAGGTACCGGCTTGCCTTTGGTCGATAGGTGCTCTATGGCCTCGGCGACCACTGCCCGGATGCCGGACTCTGCCGCTTGGCGGTCGGGTTCCAGCCAGCTGATCAAGGGGAACCCGTCGCACAGGCCGACCCACTCGCCATCCTCTTCGGACCATTCGGTCCAGAAGCGGTACCGGTCAATTTCCATCGCGCTTCTCCATTGCTTCAAGGATAGAGAGATTCCGCTACTTGGCTGCTGCTTGGTATGCCTTGGTCAGGGTGTCCAATAGTTCGTCGCTGATCTCGCGTGTCGTGTTTCCTTGGCCGATTTGGATCTTCGGGAACTTCTCGATCTGATCAATGAAGCTTTGCGCGTTCCTCTCGAAAACGCTGCGCCAGAATTGGAGGTAGGCGCCTCCGTCGTTCCAAATGGTGACAAGCCCGGCCTTCTCATGCTTCAGACGCGGCAGGAGGGTGAACCGCTTCGCACCTATTCCTTCATAGGTGGCGAGACTGACAAGGCCATCGCTCTCAAGTTTGCGAGCCCACTCGAGTAGGCGGCGAAGCGGCTGTTGGTCTTGTTGATCTGCCTGTCCGATGGAGGCCTCAAACCGCTCGTGTCCCTGGTAGAGCGTGCCGGACTCTTTACCTCGATCCTCCACTGTCACCTCGTGGCGCTCTGGCGTCACCCGTTGGGGGACCACCACAGACGTGCCGGCATATCGAAGGAGCTGACGGCCACAAGATCGATGACAAGTTTGTCGGTGACGTGTTCCAGATAGGCGACCAGCGTCATCAACTGCTCTGGCACTTCGTCAAGCACAAACACCAGCCTGAAGCGTCCCTCCTGGAGGTGTTCGTCAAGGGCCTGAGTGAACTCGTCAGCGTCGAACGCATCTTCCTGGTTCGACATCACTGCATCAACGAGCGACTTTTGGCCTTGTTTCCGCAGGCTGCTTCTCACACGGTCCTCTAGCTGTTCTCGGGTCGTTCCGTGGAGGTGAGCCGCATAGGCCAATATCTGGGCCACAACGGCGCGGCGGGCTTCGCTGTTTTGGGCCAGTTTCACCTCGATGATGACTGGTCTCCCAGATGTTTCTACCCCCACGAGGTCCGCATAACCCGTCCCTAGGGGCACTTCCCGGCCCAGGATGACTAGAGGCGGCGCTCCTGACAGCGGCAGCATCTCCGGATTTCTCTCGATCAGGTCGTGCAGGGTCGCCTCGTCGGGGAACCTCTTAGGTGGACTGAGACTCCAGTCGTCACCGTCTTTCGTCCAAATCCTCGATGCCGTCATGTCGCGCTCCCGCGTGCCTCTGTCAGAGCGAAAGGCCCTGGGCTCGAAATTATTGTCCCAAGACACATTGCAGTCCAGCCGGATACTTGAAATGACATATACGGAAATATAATGTAAGTACTACTTATCGCGGCCCGGTCGTTTGGGCGCCTTCGCAGTTCCAGGTTGAGGAGAAATGCAGGATGGCGCCTTTTCTTGTGGCGATTCAGGTTGTCTGCTTTGGGCTCTCGATGTTCATGTTGGGGTTGGTCTACCCCTACTTGAGGAACAAGTGGTACCGGCGGAAGCTGAAGAAGGTGCGGGCTGTTGGGCCTGACGGGACGGTGGTCACCAAGGACGACATTCGCCATGAGCTCATGCGAGATCCGGTGGCCAGCGATCTGTTTGCCAGCGATGACACACCGGATGACGTGGCTCGATACCTGTTCTTGGAGGCGGAGCGGCGGGCGATGCTGCGCAAGTGCAATCGGCTAGACGACGATGAGAACGACTTCTTCGCTCCTCCTCGCCGCTCTGGACCCGATCCCGGCTTCCGCGGGTGCAACGAGGTGTAGGGAGACTGCCTCAGTCAGCGGCCGCTACTCTCCCTCTGGCAGTTGAACGAAGGGGAGCTACCTACGCATGTATCCGGGACAGCACGTTCATACGATGCCGGACAAGGCGGCGCAGATCATGGCTGGCACGGGGGAGGTCACCACCTACCGGGAGCTGGATGAGGGGGCCAACCGGCTGGCGCAACTGCTGCACGAGCGGGGGTTGCGGGAGGGCGACCATATCTGCATCTTGTCTGAGAACCATCGCCGGTATTTCGAGGTGTTTTGGGCGGCGATGACGTCGGGGCTGTACTTCACCACCATCAACCGGTACCTGTCGCCGGAGGAGGCGGCTTATGTGGTGAATGACAGCGGGTCGACCGCTCTGATTACCACCCAGGCGATGGCCAACACCGCTTCGCAGATGCTCGACTTCATTCCCGACTGCCGGCACAGGCTGATGATGGACGGCACAATCGACGGCTTTGAGTCGTACGAGGATGCGGTCGCGGCTATGCCCACTGAGCCGCTTTCCCGCCTGCCCAAGGGCGAGGTGATGCTGTACTCGTCGGGCACCACCGGTCGGCCCAAGGGAATCAAGCGCCCCCTGACCGGCGTCGAGGTACACGACGCCAGCCTGTCTGGGATCGGCATGCTCGAGCACCACCTGCTGGGCATGGACGAGAACTCGGTGTACCTGAGTCCGGCGCCTTTGTACCACTCTGCCCCGCTCATGTGGACCGCCGGTGTGCATGAGCTGGGGGGCACGGCGGTGATCATGGACCGCTTCGATGCCGAGCGCTTCTTGGCCCATGTCGAGGAGTTTTCGGTGACCGACACCCAGATGGTGCCCACCATGTTTATTCGCCTGCTCAAACTGCCCGAGGAGGTTCGCAACCGCTACGACCTCTCCTCGCTGAAGATGGCGGTCCACGCCGCCGCTCCCTGCCCGGTGCCGGTCAAAGAGCAGATGATCGAGTGGTGGGGTCCGATCATCCAGGAGTACTACGCCGCCACCGAGGGCAACGGGCTGTGCTTCATCGGCGCCGAAGACTGGCTCGAGCACAAGGGATCGGTGGGCAAGGCCATGATGGGAGTCCCCCACATCTGCGACGACGACGGCCGCGAGCTCGGGACCGGGGAGCCGGGGGTGGTCTATTTCGAGCAGGAAACCCCAACCTTCGAGTATCACGACGACCCGGAGAAGACAAGGGAATCCCGTCATCCTGAGCACGACAACTGGTCCACGGTGGGCGACGTGGGATACCTCGACGCCGACGGCTATCTCTACCTCACCGACCGAGCCACGTTCATGATCATCAGCGGCGGGGTCAACATCTACCCCCAGGAGATCGAGGCCTGTTTCGCCCTGCACCCCCAGGTGGCCGATGTGGCCGTGTTCGGCCTGCCCGACGAGGAGATGGGGGAGTACGTCCACGCGGTGGTGCAGCTCGAGCCCGGTGTCGAGCCATCCGACGAGCTGGCCGAGGAGTTGCGGGCCTTCGCCCGCCAGAACTTGGCCGGCTTCAAGGTGCCCCGGATGGTGGACTTCCGGGCCGAGTTCCCCCGGCTGCCCACCGGCAAGCTGTACAAGAAGCCCCTGCGCGAGGAATACCTGGCCCGCCAGTCGTAACTGTCCGGCCTCTCCCGCCTCAACACTCCCAGTTCCAGCCGGAATTACCCCGAAAGTTAGAGTAGGCAGATGGCCTACACCGACGATGCGATTCGGGACTTGACCCGACGGGTCTTCGGCCTGTGGCAGGACAACACCACCGACTTGGCCCCCGACGTGATGCGCCAGCCAGTTGAGGCCTACCTAGACCAGGGCCGCTTCGAGTACGAGGTCGAGCGCATCTTCAAGCACCTGCCCCTTGCGTTGGCCCTCAGCTCGGAGCTGCCCGCCCCTGATACCTACAAGGCCATGGACGTCATGGGGGTGCCGGTGCTGCTAACCCGGGGGGCCGACGGCGCGGCCCGGGCCTTCCTCAACGTTTGCCGCCACCGGGGGTCGCCGCTGTGCGAGGCCGGCTCCGCGGGGTCGGCGCAGCGGCTGAGCTGCCCCTACCACGCCTGGTCGTACGACACCGCCGGCGACCTGGTGGGCATGTTCGGTGCCCACACCTTCGGCGACGTTGACCGAGGCCACCTCTCGCTCACCCCACTGGCCTGTGCCGAGAAAGCCGGTTTCGTGTTCGCCAGCCTCACCCCCGGCATCACTTTCGACATCGACGCCTTCCTCGGCGACTTCACCCCCTACGTCGCCGCCCTCGACCTCGACCAGTGGCACATCTTTGAGCAGCGCACCCTCGACGGCCCCGGCTGGAAGGTGGCCTGGGACGGCTATCTGGAGGGGTACCACCAGGAGCGGCTGCACCCCAAGACAGTGGGGCTCAACACCATCGGCAACCTCATGGCCCACGACACCTGGGGCCCCCACCAGCGCATCGTGTTCGGCCGAAAGTCGCTGCCAGTGCTGGTGGACCAGCCCGAGGAGGAGTGGGATCTCGACGAGCACATCCGCCTGATCCACTCCATCTTCCCCAACGTGTCGATCTCCGGGATCCTGGGCGACTACTGCCTGGTGAGCCAGCTCTTCCCCGGCCCAACCGTCGACACCAGCCTCACCATCCAGACCGTGCTGTGTCGCCACGAGCCGTCCACCGACGAGGAGCGCGAAACAGCAGAGCAGTTCAGCGCCCTAGTGCTTCAGGCGGTGCGCGACGAGGACTACTGGGTGGGCTTCCAGATCCAAAACGCCCTCAAGAGCGGCGCCACCGCCGAGGTGCTTTTCGGACGCAACGAGCCCAGCTTGCAGCACTACCACCACGCGGTGGAGCGCTACGCCGAGCTGGGCGTGGACCGAGACAGCTAGGCGTGCCGGGCAGCCAGCCCCGCCGCCCAGAGGCAACCGCTAGGTAATACTCAGCATCCGGTCGAGGGCGATGCGGGCGTCGGCCGCAATGTCCGGCTCCACGGCGATGCGGTTGCGCACCTTGCCATCCACCAGGCCTTCCAGCGTCCAGGCCAGATGGGCGGCATCGATGCGGAACATGGTGGAGCACGGGCAGATCAGCGGGTCGAGTGACACCACGGTCTTGTCCGGGGTCTCATCGTTCAGCCGGTTCACCAAGTGGATCTCGGTGCCAACCCCGATCACCGAGCCGGCCGGAGCGGCGGCTACCGCCTTGATGATGTAGTCGGTGGAGCCCACCTGGTCGGCCACCGCGCACACCTCACGGCTGCACTCGGGGTGAACCACCACGATCCCGTCGGGATGCTCGGCCCGAAAGGCAGAAACATGGTCGGGCTGGAACCGCTGGTGTACCGAACAGTGCCCCCTCCACAGCAACAACACCGACTCCTTGCACTCAGACTCGGTGAGCCCGCCCAGATCGAAGCGGGGATTCCACACCGCCATGTGACTCTCGTCGTAGCCCATGTCGAATCCGGTGTTGCGGCCCAAGTGCTGGTCGGGGAAGAACAGCACCTGGTCGCCCCTCTCCAGCGCCCAGGTCAAAACAGCCCGAGCGTTCGAAGAGGTACACACCGCCCCGCCGTGGCGGGCCACGAACGCCTTCAGGTTGGCGGCCGAGTTCATATAGGTGATTGGCACCACCCGGTCGATGTCGGTCACCCGGGCCAGCTCGTCCCAGGCCTCTTCCACCTGGTCGATGTCGGCCATGTCGGCCATCGAGCAGCCCGCGTTCAGGTCGGGGAGCACCACCTGCTGGTGGTCGCCGGTCAAGATGTCGGCCGACTCGGCCATGAAGTGAACGCCGCAGAACACGATGTAGGTGGCTTCGGGGCGCTGCTGGGCCAGCACTGACAGCCGAAAGGAGTCGCCTCGGGCATCGGCCCAGGCCATGACCTCGTCTCGTTGGTAGTGATGCCCGAGAATGAACAGCCGGTCGCCCAGGGTCCGCTTGGCGTCGCCGATCCACTCCGCCAACTGCGAGGGCGATGCCGTTGTGTACCGCTCAGGGAGCGGTCGCTGAACGCGCAACATGTTTTGGGAACCTCCGTGAGGTACGGGAACTCCAATTAGCAGCCGGTGGGGACAGCCGGGTCGCCTCGCCACGGGGATGTCGGCCTTAGAGTTCGATATGTCGCTGGATACCCGGCCAGCGTGAGTTGAAATCATACCCGCCTTGATCGGCCAATGAAAAGAGGTGGATTGGGTGTTCCGAAGGGAGGCAATCCGGCTGCTGTCCGACTCGTAGGATGGGCAGGGCATGTTGAACCGCCCTACCCCCGGCACCATCCCCGAAGCCGCGGGTTCGTACCAGTTCAAAGACCGCCACGGTCGTCTGATCTACGTGGGCAAAGCCAAGAATCTGCGGTCCCGGCTGGGCAGCTATTTCCAGAACCCGGTCCACTTGCCGCCCCGCACGGCCCAGATGGTGGCCGAGGCCGAGTCGGTGGAGTGGATACAGGTGGATACCGAGGTGGAGGCGCTGATGCTGGAGTACAGCCTCATCCAGCAGCACCAGCCCCGGTTCAACGTCCGCTACCGCGACGACAAGAGCTATCCGTTTCTGTGCGTGACCATGGTGGATGAGTGGCCCCGGGCCATGGTCATCCGAGGCCGCAAGAAAAAGGGCAACCGCTATTTCGGCCCCTACGGCCACGCCTACGCCATCCGGGAGACCCTCGACCAGCTGCTGCGCACCTTCCCCATCCGCACGTGCAGCGACAACAAGTTCAACCACCACGCCCGGTTGGGCCGCCCCTGCCTGCTGCACCACATCGAGAAGTGCGCCGCTCCGTGCGTAGGGGAGGTGGAGCGGGAGCGCTACGACGAGATGGTGGACGAACTACTCGCCTTTTTGGGCGGCGACACCGACGAGGTGGTGAAGAGGCTGGAGGACGACATGGCCCAGGCCTCGGCCGCCCTTGAGTTCGAGCAGGCCGCTCGGTGCCGAGACCGGCTAGCCACCGTGCGAAAGGCCATTGAGGGCCAAGAAATGGTGGGGGGACGTTCCGAGGACTACGACGTGGTCGGCCTGGTGGACGACGAGCTGGAGGCGGCCTGCCAGGTGTTCTACGTGCGCAAGGGGCGGGTGATGGGCCGCCGGGGGTTCATCGTGGACAAAGCCGGTGATCTGGGCCGCAATGACCTGGTGAGCCGGGTGCTGGAACGGCTGTATTTCGAGGAGAACCCGCTGGGCAGCCCCAAACAGGTGCTGGTTCCCGATCTGCCCCACAACCAGGAGCTGTATGAAGAATGGCTACAGGAGCAGCGGGGGTCCAGGGTGGCCATCGCCGTCCCCCAGCGGGGGGCCAAGCGCAAGCTCCAGGAGACGGTGGCCCGCAACGCGGCCGACGCCTTCGCCCGCCACCGTCTCAAGCGCAGCACCGACCACAACAGCCGGGCCCGGGCCCTAAACGACCTCCAAGTGTGCTTGGGCCTGCCCGAGGCCCCCCTTCGGATCGAGTGCTACGACATGAGCCACCTCCAGGGGTCGGACTACGTGGGTTCGATGGTGGTGATGGAAGACGGGCTGCCCCGCAAGTCGGAGTATCGCCGGTTCAAGGTACGCACGGTGGGGGGCAACGACGACTACGCCGCCATGGAAGAAGTGCTCACCCGTCGGCTCACCAACTACTTGGAGGAGCGGGACCGCCCGGTGGAGGAGCGAGGGAGGTTCGCCTACCCGCCCCAATTGCTGGTGGTGGACGGTGGCAAGGGGCAACTGGGTGTGGCTGAGCGGGTGCTGGCCGAGCTGGGCCTCGATGGGGAGATCTTCCCGGCCGGGTTGGCCAAGGAGTTCGAGCAGGTCTTCGTGCCCGGCCAGCCTGCCCCGGTTGAGATCCCCCGGCCGTCGGAGAGCCTTTACCTGCTCCAGCGCATTCGGGACGAGAGCCACCGCTTTGCCAACGACTACCACCGCCAGCTTCGGGGCAAGCGGATGACCCGTTCCTCGCTGGACGGCATCGCCGGCCTCGGCCCCACCCGACGGGCTCGGCTGGTGAAAGAGATGGGCGGAGTGCGGGCGGTGGAGCGGGCGTCGCTCAACGACCTGCTGGCCCTCACCTGGCTCCCTGATGCGGTGGCCTCTTCGATCTACGAAAAGCTCCACGGCCCGCAATGACCTCGGAAGGCGCAGGCGAAGACCTCTGGGAGCGCCACGCCGGGTGGTGGCAGGCGCTCTGCACCGACGGCGCCGACCCGGAATACGCCGAGCTGATTGTCCCGCTGGCCGCCGAGCTGCTCTCCGGATACCACCGGGTGTTGGACGTGGGCGCCGGCGAGGGGCAGCTGTCCCGAGTGACCGCTGAGCAGGGTGCGGCGCTAGTAGTGGGGGTGGACCCCACTCGAGGCCAGGTGGGCGAGGCCGTCCGGCGCGGCGGGGGGCCGGTTTATGTGAGGGGACGGGCCGAAGCGCTGCCGCTGGCTGATCGGTCATTCGACGCCGCGGTGGCCTGCCTGGTGTTCGAGCACATCGAAGCCATGGACGCTGCGGTGGCCGAAGCATCCCGGATGCTGCGCGATCACGGGCGCTTCCTGTTGTTCTTGAACCATCCGCTGCTGCAAACCCCCGGCAGCGGTTGGATCGACGACCACATTCTCGACCCGCCCGAGCAGTACTGGCGCATTGGTGCCTACCTGCGGGAGAGCGTGATGGTTGAAGAGGTGCAAAAGGACGTGTTCCTGCCGTTCGTACACCGCCCGCTTAGCCGCTATGTGAACGCTCTGCGGGACGCGGGACTGGTCATCGACCGCATGCTGGAGCCGGCGCCGCCGCCCGGATTTCTGGCCGCCGCTCCTGAGTATCCCCAGGCCGAGACCATTCCCCGCTTGCTGGTGCTGGTCTGTAGGAAGGAACCCCGCCAGGGGTGACTCGCCGTTTTCTCCCGGTGTTTGGGGAATGGCCGGATCGATCCCATCATGACCGTTAGCCTGAAGTGGTGGCCGAGTTCGTGGTGATCACCGGGATGTCCGGAGCGGGCCGGTCGCAGGCTGCCAACCATTTTGAGGATCTGGGCTGGTACGTAGTGGACAACCTGCCCCCGGCGCTGCTGCCCAAGGTGCGGGAGTTCGCCGACGCTCCCGACAGCGGCATCTCCCGAGTGGGCCTTGTGCTGGGGCTGAACTTGTACCACGAGGAGGTGGTTCCCGCACTGGCCGCGCTCCAGGAATCAGCCGCTGGCTCGGTGCGGATCCTGTTTCTCGACGCCTCCACCCCGGAGCTGGTGAAGCGGTTCGAGAGCACCAAGCGCCGCCACCCGTTCGCCGGCGACTCGCTGCGGTTGTCGCAGCCTGACGCGTCCTCAGCGGATGTTTCCCCGATGGGCGTTTCCGATGCCATCGAGGCTGAGCGGGAGGCGTTGGGCTACCTCCGCAGCGAGGCCGACGTGGTGGTGGACACCTCCGAGTACAGCATCTACCAGCTCAACCGGTTCATCGACGAGGTGTTCGAGCTGGAGGCGGGGCCGGAGTCGGTGACCACCCGGATCATGTCATTCGGCTTCAAGAACGGCATCCCGCTCGACGCCGACCTAGTGTTCGACTGCCGCTTCCTCCCCAACCCCTACTGGGTGGAGGAGCTCCGTCCGCTCAGCGGCCAGCACGAGGCGGTAAAGGACTTCCTGCTGAACGGCCAACCCATGGCTGAGACCTTTCTCCAAAAGACCGAGGATCTGCTCCAGCTGCTGGTGCCCGCCTATGTGACAGAGGGCAAGTCGTACTTGACCATCGCCTTTGGCTGCACGGGGGGCCGTCACCGCTCGGTGTTCGTGGCCGAGGACATCAACCGCCGCCTCACCGAGTCCTCCGAACTAGGCGTCCGTCCCCTAATCAACCACCGGGATCTCGACAGCTAGACCTAGGGGCGGCGGAGCAGCGCTCAGTCGGCGCCTCGAGACCCTGCCACCATGGCCTCGCTGGCTTCCCACAGCCTGGTCCCGTTGTCGGGGTCGGCGGCGCTGTCCGACACCTGTTTGCGATTCATCAGGTGGAGGTATATCCCGGTGGCCGCTCCTGCCTCTGGCGCACAGCAGAGGTAGATGATCGGTGCGATGGCCTTCTCTGGGGACCGGAAGAACAGCCGCAGCGCCGGGTTGACGATGGGCTTAAGCAGGGCTGGCGCATCTCGGGCGATCTTGGTGGACACGCCGCCAGGGCACAGCGCATGCACGGCCACCTCCGTGCGCTCGCCCGGGTTCAAGCGGCGCGACAGCTCGGTGGCATAGGTGCTCAACACCAGCTTGCTGAACCCGTAGTGCCGCATGCTCTGCTTGATCCCGTATTCGGCGTACTGGCCGAGGTTGTCGAATTCGATGGCCTCAGAGGAACGGTGCGATTCCGATGAGACGAACACGATTCTCGGAGCCTCGTTTTCGGGGCCCGCGGGGCGGATGACGCCGTCGTTGATCCACCGGTCGATCATCACCCGTTTAGACAAGAAGTGGACGGCGAACATGGTGTCGTACCCCTGCGGGGTTTCCCTCGCGGTGGGCGTCATCAGCCCGGCGTTCATGAGAGCGATGTCGATACGGGTGCCTCTTCGTTGCAGCTCGTCGCAGCAGCGATGCACCGAGCGGACATCGGCCAGGTCCACCTCGACCATCTCCACGGTCTCCGATCCAGACGCCTCTTTGATCTCATCGCAGGTCTCGTCGTGTCCGGGACGACAGGCCAAGATCATTTGGCCGCCTCGCCGAGCCAGCTCGATGGCTGCCGCCCGGCCCAACCCGCTGTTGGCTCCCGTCACCAGGCACGTCTTGCCGTCGATCCGCACGCTGTCGGGAACCGGTTCGAGGTCGGGTGTCTTCAGATTGCGGAAGTCGCGAACCGCCCCGGCGATCGCGTTGACCACGGTGCGCTTCTTTGGTGCTTGGCTCATGGCCAACGGTACATCGTTGTTCTATGGCCGCTTCGCGCTAGGTGAGCCTCGCTTGGCCTACTCGAAGGGGCCTATTCGAAAGGAATGGCATAGGCCTCACGGTAGGCCGCGAAGGTCTCGTCCATTAGAGGCTCGCTCAGCCCGAAGTGCTCGAGCCGGTAGTGGTGCTTTCCGAAGCGGTTCTGGGGGTTCGCGGCCACGTACTGCTCGGCCAGCGCCCTGGCCTCGTCGTTGAAGTTGAATTCCGCCACCTCGTAGATCCGTTGCAGCTGGGCAATTGGGTCCCGCACTAAGTCGTAGTAGGAGACATCCACGAATCGCTCGCCTGGCGCCTCGGCTCGGGTCTTCATGGCCCACTCAACCATTCGGTGCGTCTTGTTGCACCAGTGGCGGCCGATTTCGATGGGGTCCACGTGATCGCTGAACATGCCGCGGCCATGGGCCACCATGCTGCAAAAGGAGATGACGGCCACCCGAGGATCGCGGTGGGTCTGCGCCACCGTGGCACCGTCGAACACCTTGAGGAAGACGTCCAGGTACTCCAGATGGTGGGGGGTCTTGAGCACCCAGGCGCGGGCCGGTCGCGGCCAGGTAAGCACCTTCAGGACCCGGCGGAAGTACTTGTAGGTCGCCGTATGGTCCTGTTCTGCCAGCCAGCGGGAGTAGCTCGGCACGTGCAAGATGGCTTCGGCCGATTGGCTCATGAAATTGAGATCGAGGAGCAACACGTCTTCTTCGGGCTGCTCGCGGTCGATGGGATGGACGGCCATGAAGTCGGGGGCCAGGTAGGAGATCGTCCGCTCGGCCAGCACCGCCCTCCTCTTGCGAGACCGCTCGGCGTGTTCGGCATCCTCGGCCGCCGGCACGGGCAATAGCGCCTCGTTGCCGGAGATGCCGCGGATTTCCGGGTGGGAATACAGCAGGCGGTGCAGCAGCGTTGTCCCGGTGCGCTGCAAGCCGGTGATCATGATGACGGTGCCGAGGTTGGTGTCGTCGATCTCAGGATGCCGCTTGAGGAGGTCCTGGATCCGCAGTCGCTGAATGAGCGCCCCAGCGAGCCTGGACTTCTGAATCAGCATGCCGGTTGGAGTCAATCGAGCCTCGTCGTTGATCGACTCCACCAGCACTTGCAACGCCTCCAAGTGCCCGTCGTCGCCGAAGTCGGTGAGGCCCGTTTTGCGCTTCGCATACTTGACGAGTCTGTCGACGTCGAGGCGCCCGGGGAGTCCGAGGCGCTGGCCAGCGCGGCCGAGCCGGTTGAAGGCCCGGATCGGGAGCGGCCGATAGGGGTTCTGGTAGTCGGTGGACGTCAAGCCGCTAGTCCCGCAAACTGCTCAACGGAACCACCCGGCACTGCGGCTGAGGAGTCTCGGCGGCTCGCACCCATCGGAACGACATGGTGCCGAGCGAGTGGCCTGCGGTTTCGATCCAATTGGGCAGGCCGGGATCCTCATGGGCCACGATCAGGCGAATCGACCCATCGGCTTCGTAGTGGGCCAGATGGCTGTTGGTGTGGATCGTGAAGTGGCGATAGTCCAGCGATTCCATCCAGTAGTTGCTGAGCTGGAAGTTC
>JAJDYU010000089.1 GCA_022825005.1 Acidimicrobiia bacterium | reverse complement strand
GGCCGAGGCCGAGGTGATCGTCGGCCACTGGGGGTGCCCACCGCTGGACGCCGCCATGCTCGATCGAGCCCCCCGGCTGGGGCTGTTCGCCTACGCCGCGGGAACGGTCAAAATGACCCTCACCGACGCGGTGTGGGACCGGGGCATCCGGGTGACCAGCGGGGCCAACGCCAACTCCGAGCCGGTGGCCGAGTTCACCCTGGCCGCCATCTTGTTCGCCAACAAGGGGGTGCTGTGGCGCCGGGGCCCGGTTGACTTCTCGGCCATGTCGACTATGGGCGACCGCCAGTGGGGGAATTACGGCCGCACTGTCGGCATCGTGGGGGCGTCGCTGATCGGTCGCCGGGTGATCGAACTGCTTCGCCCCTTTCCCCATTTGTCTGTGACGCTCTATGACCCCTTCGTGACCCCCGAAGAAGCCGCCTCGCTGGGGGTGGCAAAACTGGAGTTAGACGAACTGTGCGCCACCGCCGATGTGCTGTCTATCCACGCGCCGGCCCTGCCCGAGACCATGCACATGATCGGGCCCGCACAACTGTCGGCCCTGCCCGACGGCGCCACTGTGATCAACACCGCCCGCGGCCCCCTGATCGACCACGAGGCGCTCCTGCCCCACCTGGCCTCGGGGCGGCTTTATGCCATCTTGGATGTGACCGATCCTGAGCCGCTGCCTGAAGACAGCCCGCTGCTGACGATGCCCAACGTGTGGATCAGCCCCCATCTGGCCGGCAGCCAGGGCACTGAATTGGCCCGCATGACCGATTACGCCATCGAGGAGATTCGCCGGTGGTCCGCTGGCGAACCGGCCCTCAACGAGGTGACCAAAGAGCGATTGGCCACCATGGCATGAGCTTGGACCTTCGCTTTCCCGAACACCCTCTGGCTGATACCACCACCGCCGGTGCCCTAGCCGACCGGCTGATAGCGGCGACAACGGACAAGATGGCGGAGTTTGAGCAATCCGCCGCTCCCGGCTTGGAGCTGCCCCGGCTATACGCCGGCCATGCGGTTCTGGACGACGCCACCGCCGACCTGTTGTACGTGCTGGGGCTGCTCATCGAGTGCGGAGTCGACGAGGTGGGCGGGTGCGACCTGCGAGCCCGGATCCCACCGCTGATCGCCTCGCTTGATCCGGCCACGGTGGAGGCGTTCGCCAGCTACCGGGTGGGAGAGACGGTGCTGCGCATCGGGGGTCTCGATTCCCTCCCCTCCGAGCTCCACCAGACCGTGCTCGACGCGGTGCACTCTCCGGGCATCGTCGACCGGCTGGCCGACACTGACGCCATCCCGCCCAACTTCGCGGTGGTGGCCTCCCGATGCCTGCGAGCCCTGGCCGAGCTTCAGGGCGGCGAGACGCCCGCTGAGCTGCCCGATCTGCTCGACCGGGTGCGCTCGATGTTCTCTAGCCCCACCGGCTGGCTGAACGACGGCATGGGCAACTGGGTCCATTACGACATCTACACACCGGATATGTATCTATTCGCAGAGCCGCTGGCCGACCAGCTCGGGGCGGAATGGGCCCGCGGCCTCTCCCAGGTGCTCACCGACCTCGACGAGGTGGCCCAGCCCGGAGGGGCCATCGTGTGGGGGCGGTCCATCGGTGCGCTGGGCATGGCCATCACCATCGAGCTGGCCGCCATTGCCGCTGGGCGCGACCTCGACGCCCCCCAAGACCGCTGGCTGGCCCGAGCCGATGCGACTCTTGACGATCTTTTGGAGTGGTTCCCCAATGGGGTCATCGCCGCTCACCAAAACCGAGCCACCATGTTCTACCGCGGCCCGGCCCGACGGATTCAGATGACCCTGGACATCTACGGCAAGCTGCTGCTCTCCGCCCTCGAACTGCGCCAGAGGCCTGAAGCGCACAGCGCGCCGCCCGGCGACTCCTATCTCCCCGCGGAGCGCTTCATCTCATTCGACAATTCCCAGCGGGCCACGGTGTGGTCGTACCGGGCCAAGCCGCTCTCGTTCGCCCTGCCCACGGTGTTCGGATTCTCAGCCGACTACGCCCCCTCGCCGCGAAGTCCTGGCCTTTTCGAACAGCCCACCTCCGGCCACCCGGTGATGCTGCCGGTGATCACCCCACTGGGCCGAGACGACCGAACCGGCACCAGCAATGCTCCCCTGGTCCCGGCGGGCTTGCCCACCTCAGTGGAGCACAACCCGGGCTCGGTCACCATCGTCCACGACGGGTGGGCGCCAGCGGGCAGCGACGAGCCAACGGTGGCGGGCCGTCGTTTTGCCACCTACCGGGTGGAGGGCCGCTCGCTGGTTGTTTCCGAGCAACTCCAATTCGACGACCCTGACCTTCCCGGCCCGCTGACCCTCACGGTGGCCGAGCCCGCCGGACGGCCGTTGGACGTGGAATTCGACGCCGGTCGGATTCTGGCCATCGACACCTCGGGGATCGCGGAGTGGCGCAGCTTCTGGGGTGAGCTGCCCCGGGTGTACCAGGCTGAACTCGAACCCGCGGCCATGGTGAACTTCACCTGGAAGGTCACCCCCCGGCTGCGGGTGGCCAGCACCATTCACGGGCATCCCTACGACCGCTCGCTGTACGACCCGCTGGCCGACCGGGTGGTGGCGCTCGGCGCAGGCATCCCCGACGACAAGCTGGTGCGGAGGCTCCAGGACATCGACGTGCTGCACATGGCCTGGCCGGAATGGTGGAGCGGCGTCGACCCCCAGCGCACCGCCGAGGTGCTGGAGCAGGTCAAGTCCACCGGCACCGCCATCGTTTGGACCCAGCACAACCTGCTGCCCCACTTCTTCAAGACCGACGAGGCCGCGGCCAGCTACCAGTTATGGGCTGAGGCAGCCGACGCAGTCATCCACCACAGCCAGGCCGGCTACGACGTGGCATTGGCCACCTACCACTACGGCCCCAACACCGAGCACCACGTCATCCCCCACGGCCATTGGGGGCGCGAGTACGAAACAGTGGCCAGCACCACCCGCGAAGATGTCGAGCTGGCCGAGGGCTGGGCGCCGTGCGGACTCCGAGTTGCGGTAATCGGCACTCCCCGAGTGGAGAAGGACCTCCAACTGGTGGTGGACGCAGTAGCCGCTTGCGCCCGGGACGACATCCAGCTGGTCATCCGGGTGGACCTGTCGGTGGCCGTGCCCGACGATCCCCGGATCATCGCCGAGTTCGGCCATCTTGATTTCAACCAGTACCTGCGGCGCGTGAAGGCCTTCGACGCGTTGATCCTCCCGTTCGCCCCCTCCGGGATGCTCACAACAGGTACGGCGTTCGACTGCATCGGGGCAGGCGTGCCCGCCATCACCAGCAACTGGGACTTCTTCGACGAGACCTTCGCCGGTACCGACATCCGCTACGGAGAAACCGTCGAAGACCTCACCCGCTGCCTCGACGAGCTCACCCCTGAAGACTTGGACCGCTCCCGCCAAGCCCTGATCGACCTTCAACCGGACTTCGACTGGGCCCCCATCGCAACGCAAACCCTGGCCGTGCTCGAAGCGGCCGCCCTCAGCAAGACCTGACGCCAAGACCGTGGTAGAACCCACATTTGCAGGCATCGACAAAGGACAACCCATGAGCGAGTACAGATACGTCGATTACGAGACCGCCGACGCGGTGGCCACCATCACGCTGGCCCGACCGGAGAAGGCCAACGCCCAGAACGAGCGAATGCTCGATGAGCTGCACCACCACTTCTTGGCCGCGGAGTACGACGACGATGTGAAGGTGATCGTGCTGCGGGGCGAGGGCAGGCACTTCTCCGCCGGTCACGATCTGGGCGGCGGCGCCCCCGACCCCGACGCCGTTTCGCTGGCCGAGGCCGACGGCAGCTGGCAGCTGAACAAGATCTACCGCTGGGAGGCCCGCAAGTACTTGGGCTACTCCTGGCACTGGCGCAACATCCCCAAGCCCACCATCGGGGCCATCCAGGGCAAGGCCATTGCCGGCGCCCTCAACCTGATATGGCCGCTCGATCTGCTGGTGGTGGCCGACGACGTGGAATTCTCCGACCCGGTGGTGCTGATGGCCATCGGCGGTGTGGAGTACCACGGCCACACCTGGGAACTGGGCGCCCGGCGGGCCAAAGACTTGCTGTTCTCCCAGCGCACCTTAGGGGCCGAGGAGGCTGTCCAAATCGGCTTGGCCCGAGAGGTGGTCCCCCGCGACCAGCTTTGGGAGCGCACCCACGAGCTGGCTGCCCAGATCGCCACGAACAATGCCTTCGGTTTGGCCCAGGCCAAGCGGGCGGTGAACCAGACTCTCGATGTGCAGGGCTACTACACCGCCCTCCAATCGGTGTTCGACGTCCACCACACCGGCCACGGCAACGCCATCAGCGTCAGCGGCTATCCCATCTTGATGCAGCTCGACGAGATGAAGCAGAACCTGAAGAAGCAGTAGCCCCCCGATGCCGCAGAACCGCCCCAAGCACTAGCCGGCCCCGGCATGGCCAACGACTACGACGCCATTTTCAAGGCCTACGACGTTCGGGGCACCGTGGGCGATCAAATCGACGCCGACGGAGCCCGGGCCATTGGGGGCGCCTTCGCCCGGTTCGTGGCCTCATCAGGGGCGACGGCGGTGCTGGTCGGGCGGGACATGCGTCCCGAGGGCGAAGAATTCTCTGCCGCGTTCGGCGAAGGCGCGATGGACCACGGCATCGACGTGGTGGACGTGGGACTGTGCGCCACCGACATGCTCTACTACGCCTCGGGCAGTCTCGATCTCCCCGGAGCAGTGTTCACCGCCTCCCACAATCCCGCGGGCTACAACGGCATCAAGATGTGCGGTGCGGGCGCCGCGCCCATCGGCGCCGAGACCGGGTTGGGAGCCATCAAGGCCATGGCCATCGCCGGCCCCGACCCGGCAGCTACCGAGGGCACCCGCACCAGCCGGGACTTGCTGGGCGACTACGTTGCCCATGTCCGCTCGTTTGTAAACGTGGACGCGCTGGCCCCCCTGCTGGTGGTGGCCGATAGCGCCAACGGCATGGGCGGCCTGGTGGTGCCGGCCGTGTTCGAAGGACTGCCCCTCACACTCGACCACCTGTATCCCGAGTTGGACGGCACCTTCCCCAACCACCCGGCCGACCCTCTACAGCCGGAGAATCTACGCGACCTCCAGAGCCGGGTTCTGGAAGTGGGCGCCGACATCGGATTGGCCTTCGACGGTGACGCCGATCGCGTGTTCCTGGTAGACGAAACAGCCCGACCGGTGTCGGGGTCGTTGACCACCGCCATGATCGCCAGTTCGATCCTGGCCCATGATCCCGGAGCCACGGTGATCCACAACTTGATCTGCTCCCGAACCGTGCCCGAGGTGATCGCCGAGGGGGGCGGAACGGCAGTTCGCACCAGGGTGGGCCACTCCAACATCAAACAGGCCATGGCTGAGACCGGCGCGGTGTTCGGCGGTGAGCACTCGGGCCACTACTACTTTCGGGACAACTACCGGGCCGACAGCGGGCTGATCGCCGCCCTAGTGGCTCTGGAGGCTCTCAGCCGCCACCCGGCCGGATTGTCCGACCTGGTGTCGAGCCTCGACCGCTACGCCGCCTCGGGTGAGCTCAACACCGCGGTGGCCGACGCGGCAATGGTGATCGAGCGGGTGGCGGCCGCCTACCCAAATGCCCGCCAAGACCGCCTCGACGGGCTCACCGTGGACCTGGGCGACTGGTGGTTCAACCTGCGCCCTTCAAACACCGAGCCCCTGCTGCGGCTCAA
Organism: Acidimicrobiia bacterium; assembly: GCA_022825005.1. Taxonomy (GTDB): domain Bacteria; phylum Actinomycetota; class Acidimicrobiia; order Acidimicrobiales; family Bin134; genus Poriferisocius. The sequence goes on along the minus strand of JAJDYU010000089.1, from coordinate 40,642 downwards.
TCTCGAGGCCCCCACCTACGACGAAGTGCAGCAGAGGGTGGCCGAAGTCCAAGCCCTAATTGCCTGATTCACGGGCCGTTTTGGGCGCGCGCCTCGGCCTAGTGAAATGCGCAGCCGGGGAGAGGAATGCCCCCCTCCCGTCCTCCTCTCCCCGGCTGCGCCGTAATTTAGTGGTTTGATACCGACCTCGCACGAAGGGCCGCCGGGGCTGGAGCAAACTAGGAAACGGCCGTCAGCTCCAAAGTGGCCAAAAGAGCCTCGACCCGGCCTCTGATGTCGTCTCGAATAGGGCGGACTGCCTCGATGGATTGCCCAGAGGGGTCGTCCAACTCCCAGTCCTCGTAGCGCTTGCCGGGATAGATGGGGCAGGCATCACCGCAACCCATGGTCACGATCACATCGGCGGCGCGGGCGATCTCATCGGTCCACGGCTTGGGGTACTCCTGGGAGACGTCAATGCCATCCTCGGCCATGGCCGCCACCACCACCTTGTTGGTGTCGAAGCCGGGGTCGGAGCCGCCGGTGAACACGTCCACCCGGTCGCCGGCCAAATGACGCAGGTATCCCGCGGCCATCTGAGAGCGCCCCGCGTTGTGTACGCACAAGAACAGCACACCCGGACGGTCCAAGGTGCCCACCTCCAAGCGGGCCAAGGCAATCAGCCGGTCGTGAGTAAAGCGCTCGATCAGCACCGGAAGCCAGGTGGCGAACTTGGCCCGACTCTCCAGCCGGGTCTGCGAGTCGGTGATGTACCGCTCAATAGTCTCCGCGTTGAAGGTGCCCTCAAACTTGGTCTTCAGCCGTTGGGCAGCCTGCTTGATCAACAAGATCTGCTCAGTGGTCAGCTTGACCTGCGGCTCCAGCGAAGACTGCTCATCCATACAACGATTGTCCCCTACCGGGCTAGAAGCCGAATAAAGCCCAGGTGAACTCTCCCTAGACCATCAGTGAATTCTCATGGCCAGGAAAAATTGCGGAGAAAAATCGGGGTTGACCTGGAGTCAGTCCCCTTCGATTAGAGATCGCTCCCTCATAGAAGATGGCAGTGACTCCAAGGCGTAGTCGGCCGAAGCTGCCTGCACGCTGACGTCAGCCTGGAGTTTCGATTGGAGGGCATCTCGGTGCAGGAGGATCTCGTGAAACAGCTCACCAGGGGAACGCCGATCGCTAAGCTCCTGGGGGATAGTCTCGATCGCTGGTTCGAAGATATCGTTGAGCCAGCGATAGGCAACAACTGCCTCCGGTTGATCACGACCGTCTCGTTTGGCCAGCCAAGCACCATAGGATCGGATGTCGTTCAGCATTCGCCTCGCCTGGTTCTCCAACATGCGAAGCCCGGTGAGTCGCTCAAGTTCACGGACGTGATGCCCAACCTCCACCACAGCAGGCCGAAACTGGATCTGCGGTCCCGACCCGCCAGTCGTGATCGAGACCTCAGCAGTGTCAAAGCCAAGTTCGTTGAGGCGGGCTAATCGAGCGTCGATCAGATGGCGTTGGGCAACCTCCACTGACTGCTCGGCTGTGAGCTCTTCCCAAAGCTGGCCATACCTGCGGGTGAGGCTCTCCACCACCTCCACGGGGTCGATGTCAGGTGGAAGTCGACCCGACGCTTCAAGGTCAAGCAGACCCCCGAAAATGTTCATTTGGGCGATGTCCAAGTCGAGTTCTCGCTGCCCTGGCGTCAGCTGATCATGCAGTTCCCCGGTTTCGGTATCTACTACCCAAGCAGCCAGCGCCCCGGCGTCGCGCCGGAACAAGGTGTTGGACAAGGAGCAGTCTCCCCAGAAGAATCCGGCGAGATGCAGTTGCGCCAGCAGTACCGCTATCGAGTCGACCAGCGATTCCCGCAAACTGGATATGCCCGATCTGGTGAACAAGAACCGAAAGGGAAGGCTGAACTCCAGGTGCCGGGTGATGAGGATGTCATCAAGGTCGGAGTCACGCTCGGAGATGACCCCGAGGACCTCGACCACCGGCAAATTTTCTTCGGCGAGGTGGCGCAACAGCGCGAATTCTCGGTCGGCTAGACGCCCGGGCAACTCCTTGAGGGCAAAGAGTCCGTGTTCCGATTCGACGAAGCGAACAACGTGACGATGGACGCCAATCGGAAATTCGACCAATCCAGAATGGGTCCACTCAGCCAGCGGCTGAAGGAGCGGCAGGTCGAGGTAGTCGGGCTGGGGGTCGTGCGTTGTGACTAGCTGAAGCCGCACGAAGCACTCTCGTGAGGATCAGTCCCAGATCGCAAGGCGTGTAGAGGAGTCGAAGAAGCTGAGGCGCTCCGCATGCACGGCCACCTTGGCGGAATCGCGTAGGCGAATTCGACTCCTCGGGTTGAACCGTCCCACCACTACCGCAGTGTCGCCCAGTTCTACCACCGCGTCAGGATCTCCGGAATCCACCGGAGCAGCATCGACGCCGAAGTGCACCAGGATCTCTGCACCGAGCGCCTCGACGAGGCTGACCTCGCCGTGGATGCACTGATCATCGGGGCGAGTGTCGAGGGAGGCATCCTCCATGTCCTCGGGGCGGATCCCGTAGATCAACGATTTCCCGTCATAGGCGGCCAGCGCCGGCCGAGCAGCGAGGACTTCGGAGGGTATCGAGATCGCCTGGCTGCCGAGAGTCAGGCTGCCCCCCTGGCCGCCGCTGTCCAGCGTCAGGGTGCCCTCGAACAGGTTCATCGAAGGCGAGCCGATGAACGCGGCAACGAACACGTTCTGGGGGCGGTCATAAAGGTTCTGGGGGGTATCCACCTGCTGGAGGAATCCATCCTTCAATACCGCAACCCGGTCGCCCATCGTCATGGCCTCCACCTGGTCGTGGGTCACGTACACCGTGGTGACGCCGAGCTCGCGTTGGAGGCTGGCAATCTCCGCCCTCATTTGCACGCGAAGCTTGGCGTCGAGGTTTGAGAGCGGCTCGTCCATCAGAAATGCCGCCGGTTGACGCACGATGGCCCGCCCCATGGCCACCCTCTGCCGCTGGCCGCCCGATAGCTGGGCCGGCTTGCGGTCAAGTTGCTCGTCTAGCTCAAGAATTCGGGCCGCTTCTCTAATGCGTCGATCGGTCTCGTCTTTCGGGGTCTTCGCCAGTTTGAGCGCAAAGCCGATGTTGTCGTACACCGACATGTGGGGATAGAGCGCATAGTTCTGGAAGACCATCGCGATGTCCCGATCCTTCGGCTCCACTTCGTTGACGATGCGGTCGCCGATGCGCATCTCCCCGTTAGTGATCTCCTCCAGGCCCGCGACCATTCGCAACGCAGTGGACTTGCCGCACCCGGACGGACCCACCAGCACCAGGAATTCGGTATCGGCGATGTCGAGGTCGAGGTCATGGATGGCATGGAACCCATTGGGATAGACCTTGTTGATCTTCTCGAGGGTGATGGTGGCCATAATCGGGTCTCCTAGTCGGTCGAGTCTTTTGAACTTGGTTGCATGGATATCCATGCCGCAGTGTCGGGGGGAAGGTCACCGCCATTGAGCGGTGCCGAAGTCAAGAGCACTTCTCCGTCGGGCAGGGGCAGGTTGGATTGCCCCATGTTGACGACGCAGGTCATCTCGATGCCTCGGCTATAGGCGAGTACGTCCGGTCCGAGGTCGATCATCTCGATTTCCTCGTTGGTGATGAGCCGCTCTCGGCGCAGAGCCAGGGCCCGGCGGTACAGCGCCAGCATGGAGTCCCCGTCAATTGCTTGGGCGCTCGCCGCCAAGTCGGCGAACGCGGCCGGTTGCGGCAGCCACGGTTCAGCCGAGCTGAAGCCCAGCGCTGGCCCTTCCGAAGTCCACGGCAACGGAACCCGACAGCCATCTCGGCCTCGCACGGTACGGCCGGACCGCTCCCAAGTGGGGTCATCCAACACTGATTCGGGAAGGTCCCATACTTCGGGCAGCCCGAGTTCCTCGCCTTGATACAGGTACGCCGACCCTGGGAGGGAAAGCGTGATGAGTGCAACTGCTCTGGCCCGGCGGAGCCCCGCGGCGGCATCTAGAATGTCGTGGGGACCCTCCATGGGCCACCGATGCCAGTCGGTTCCCGGCGGCAGGCCATAACGAGTGCTGTGCCGCATGACGTCGTGGTTCGACAGGGTCCAGGTTGGGCTGGCCCCAACTTTCGAGGCCCGCTCGTACGACTCTGCTACTACTCGTGCCATCTCCTTTGCGTCCCACTCCGCCGCAAGGAAGTCCCAGTTGAACGATTGATGGAATTCGTCATCTCGGATGTAAAGGGGGAGTCGGTCGGGGTGGACCCACGCTTCGGCGACCATCATCCGGTCGCCATAGGAGTCAAGAACCGAGCGCCAGCGACGGTAGACCTCGTGAACTTCGTCACGGTCCCAGAAGGGATGGTCGAGTTGCTGCCGGGGAACCGATAGGTCGCCGTCTTCAGTGATGTCCGGATAGCCGGGGGCCTTGAACAAACCGTGGGCGACATCCACTCGGAAGCCGTCGACCCCACGGTCCAGCCAGAATCGCAGGATTGATTCGAACTCACTGTGTACTTCTGGGTTCTCCCAGTTGAGGTCGGGCTGGCTGACATCAAAAAGATGCAGGTACCACTGCCCGTCGGACGTCGGTTCCCAAGCCGAGCCGCCGAACACCGAGAGCCAGTTGCTCGGCGGCTCCGATCCGTCCTTACCCTGACCGTCGCGGATGTGGTAGCGATCTCGCGTCGGGTGCCCCGGTGGTGAGGCCAGCGCTTCTTGAAACCACCGATGCAGATTCGACGTGTGGTTGGGAACGATGTCAACGAGCACCTTGATGCCGCGGTCATGCGCCTCATTGACGAGCTGATCAGCCTCGCCAAGCGTGCCGTACAGCGGGTTGATATCGCGGAAGTCGACCACGTCGTAACCCCCGTCGTGCAGCGGCGACGGGTACCAGGGGTTGATCCAGATGGCATCTACTCCCAAGTCAGCCAGGTACGGCAGCCGGGCTCGAAGCCCCGAGATGTCGCCGATGCCGTCGCCGCTTCCGTCGGCGAATGACCGTATGTAGACCTGGTAGACGGCGGCTGTCCGCCACCAAGTGTTCTTTTCGCTCATTGGCTCTGGTATCTCACTCATCCCTTGACGGCTCCGGCTAGAAGACCGCGCACGAAGTAGCGCTGAAGCGCGAAGAACACCGCTACCGGCACGATCATCGAGATCATGCCCGCGGCGGTCAGCAGGTGATACGACTGCCCGCGTGTGCCTGTCAGTGTGGCCAGCTGGCGGACGATCGGGGCGTTTTCGCGTCCCGCGAAGATCAGGGCGATGAGATAGTCATTCCAGATCCACATGAACTGGAAGATGGACACCGACGCCACCGCGGGCACCGAGAGGGGCACTACAAGGCGGAGGAATATCGTCAGGTGGCCCGCACCATCGACTCGGGCGGCCTCAAAGATGTCTCTGGGCAATGCGGCCACGAAGTTCCTCAAGATGAACACCACCAGTGGCAGCCCGAAAGCGGTGTGGGCCAGCCACACGCCGTAGACCTCACCAGTCAGATCCAAGTCAGGGAAGATGGTCACGCTGCCGATGTGGGCCCCGCCGGAGAACAACTGGAGCATGGGGATCAACGCCATTTGCAGCGGCACCATGAGCAGGCCCACGATGCCCACGAAGATCCAGTCGCGGCCCCTGAACTTCATCCACGACAAGGCGTAGGCGGCCATCAGCCCGAGGCCCACCGACAAGATGACCGAAGGTACGGTGATTCTCACCGAATTCAAGAAGAACGTCCAAAGGTCGTCTTGGCCCGGGCCCGAAGACAACACGCTGCGATAGTTGTCGAGGGTAAGGCCCGGATCAGCGAACCAGTTCCACCAGCCCGACGTCTTGACGTCGATCTCTGGCCGGAACGACGAGATGAAGATCCCGAAAGTGGGAATGGTCCACAAAAAGACCAGCAGGTACACCAGAATCTGGCCCGGCTTGCTGCTCAGCGTTGCCGCCGCCGAGCGCCCCAACGAGGCTTCGTGGCGCTTCTTGGCCCGACGGGCGCGCAGGCCTTGGACCAACGAGGGCTTGGTCGCCGTCATTTGCGTTGTCTCGCTCATCCGCCCATCATCTCCTCAGCTCGAGCCTGCGCCCTGCGGTTCAAGATCATGACCGGAATCACCAGGATGAAGATCAACACCGCGAGCGTGGCGCCCACCCCGCTTCGACCTTGCACAAAGCGGGTCACATAGAACTCATTGGCAATGGTGCTGGTGCCGAACCGGCCGCCGGTTGTGGCAGCCACGATGTCGAACGCCTTGAGGCCAGCCACGGTGGTGAGCGTGGCCACGGTCACAATCGTCGAGCGGATATAGGGCAGCGTCACCCGGTAGAACGTCTGCTGGTCGGTGGCGCCGTCCACCTTGGCCGCTTCGATCAGCGAGTCGGGCACACCTTTGATGGCCGCCGAGAAGATCACCGTAGAGATTCCGGCTTGGGCCCAGATGAACACCACGATCAGGAGGAAGGTATTGACCCCCGGTGCAGAATCGGGAGGATCGACTCCTCCAAATCCTCGTTCGAGGAGCCACAGCCTGTCGCCACCACCTCCCCAGCTGTCGGGCAATCCGGGGATCCCCTCGGTGACCGCATTGAGTAAACCCACGTCGAATGGCGGCCCGGCGTAGACGAACCCCCAGATGAGCCCGGTGCCGACCAGGGATATGGCTCCGGGCAAGAAAATGGCCGACTTGGCGGCGCTTTCAATCCGCATCCCATCGGCGAATCGCGCCATTGCCAGTCCCACCGCAACTGTGGCGATGGTGCCGATCAAAACCCACGAGAGGCTGTTGAAGACCGTCAGCCGAGTACCGGTAGTGGTGAATACGTCGACGTAGTTCTCGAAGCCCACGAACTTGTTGCCGTTGTCGTCGAGAAGGCTCAGGTAGATGGTTCTGATTGCCGGAACGAGCAGACCGATGGTGACGGCAACCGCGGAGGGGAATAGAAAAACCCACGCCCTCGCCCCTTCTCGCCATTTCTTGGGCAACCGACCGACCACCCAGTACATGGCGCCCAGAAGCGCAGCCAGCGCGGCCAGGGCAATCACGGTGATCACGAGTGCGCTAACGATGTCGCCCATATTCGATTTCCCCCGTCACTCTTGACTATATGCAGTTGTAATGAGCGTGGGGGCCGGGCAGAACCCGGCCCCCACGCCTGCTGGCTTTCGCCATTGGAGGGGCCTTAGCTCGGCCAGCTCGCCTCGACGTTGTTCACGAAGTTCTCCGTGCTGCCACCGATAACCCAATCGGTAACCTCGGTCCAGAAAGTCCCGGCGCCCACCGCACCAGGCATCAGATCCGAACCGTCAAACCGGAAGACATCCGCTCCGAGCTGGAGTTCAGCGAGCTTGGCCAGGAATGGATCGGTGTATGCGCTGGTGTCCAATTCGAGGTGCGGAACCAACTCGCCCCTCACATTGGCTACCCGAGTCATGTAATCCAACGAGCCGGTGTAGCGAACCACGTCGAACGTCTCCGGCTTGTCGGTTGCCGCGGCGTAGATGTCGCCGCCACCGAGCATGAAGGCGGGGCCGTCTGCGGGACTCGGCAGATAGAAGACGTTGACGTCGCCGTCTTCGCCGATTGTGGTGCCGGCCGGCCACAGGTTGGAGTAGAAGCTGGCCTGACGGTGCATGTAGCAGTTGCCTTCGAGGATCGGAAGACCGCCGTCTTGGAACTTCGTGGTGGCGATGGCCTTGACCAGGTTCTCACCGCCCAGGTAGTCGGCGTTTTTGACGTATGCGCCCACAGCGTCCACTACCTCGACAACCCGCGGGTCGTTGAACGGGATGTCGTGGTTGACCCACTGGTCGTAGACCTCGGCACCGTGGGTGCGCAGCATGAAGTCCTCCATCCAGTCGGTCAGGATCCAGCCCGTCGCCACACCCGACTCAGCGCCGATGCACCACGGGATGCCGCCGTCGGCCACGATCTGGTCCGACAGGGCCTTCAGCTCGCCCAAGCTGGTGGGCACCTCATATCCAGCCGCAGCGAACGCGCCCGGGCTGTACCAAACCAACGACTTGATATTGGACCGGCCCGGCAAGCCATAGATCACGCCATCCACAGTGGCGTAGGTGTCCCAACCAGCGATGTAGTCCGTTGACAGATGGGCAGCCACATCGGCGGGCAGCGGAACCAAATGCCCCTGGCGGGCGTGCTAGGTCATGAGGCCAGGCTGCGGGTAGTCGATCACGTCAGGAGGATCGCCCCCTTCGAGCCGGACATTGATCTCGGTCTCGAACTGATCGGTGCCCTCCCAGACGATCTCCACGCCGGTGCAGTCCATGAGCGGCTGATAGGCAGCCACAAAATCGGCAATCGGCTGATCGTCCTCGCTGTCACGGACCGGCGAGATAATCGACACCTGCCGGCCGGCGTACTGCTGTTCGCAGGGGATCTCTCCATCCATCAGGCTTGTGCCCGCCGGCTCCTCGGCCGGTTCTTCTGCGGGTTCCTCGGCCGGCGCACTGGTCGGCTGGCTCACCTCTTCGGCTGGTTCCTGTGCTGCTGGAGCGTCGTCATCATTGCCGCACGCGGCAGCGACAAGCCCCAGCGCAAGAAACAGAGCCAAGATCTTGATCATCTTGGAATACATTCATCCCTCCTTATCGAAACGCTTAGTCGAAGCGTTTCGATAAATTAGCGCGGCACGGTCCTTCGCGCAAGGGGCAGGTTGATCATGGCTCAGAGACGGGCGGCAGGTGGAGGGGCCGTGGTCGACCTCTCGGCCAATTCGCTGGGCAACAACACCTGGGCGGTTCTGCTGCTTGCGCCATTCAGCGAATCGATCATGGCCAATGCCGCCAAACGGCCCAGATCCCGGGGGTCGTGGGAAACGGTTGTCACCTTGGGCCATGCCAGTTCGGCAACCTGGGGAGAGACCAGCAAACCGATGATCGAGACATCAGAGGGCACTGATTGGTCGATTGATCGAAGGCCATCGAGGACCCCAGCGATCGCTGAGTCATCGAGGGCGAGCACCGCTGTCACGTCGGGCTCTGATGACATGAGGTCGGTAACTGTTTGAGTGGAAGCCGCCACATTGCGCTCTGCATAGGCCGTGATCAATCGGATGCTGTGTCGCTCAGCCGACCGGACGAGCGAATCATGAATGCGGATCACAATGCCGATGCCGTCTTCATACGCGCTGCGCGGCGGTCCAATATAGGCCACTGTCCTGTGGCCCAGTTCTGCCAGGTGGGCGATGGCGACCTCAGCGGCCTGCTCTGCATCGCTGTCCACAAATTGGCTGTCGACGGGGTCTTCGGTCCGACCGATCAATGTCAGGGGAACGTCGGCCTCGCGCAGCGCCGAGACTCGGTCTTCGTCGAGACGTACCGACAGCAGCAGTGCTCCGTCGATCAGTCCTCTCCGCATGAGGTCCTTTACGCCGGCCGACTCTCCCGCGGGCTCGGTCCACAACAGGAGGTGGTACCCACGCTCCCGAGCGGCTTCCGCGGCTGAGACGATGATGTCGATCATGAATGGATCTGCTGGCGATTCATCAGTGGGCAACAGCAGGGCAAGAAATCCGGTCCGACGCCCGGCAAGACCTCGTGCCATGACGTTCGGCTGATAGTCGAGCTGATCTATTGCCCATTGCACTCGGTCCCGGGTCGCTTCCGAGACAGGCCGGACTCCACTGAGGGCATACGAAACCGTGCTTATGGACACGCCGGCGAGCCTTGCCACATCGGCCATAGTTGCCACAGCTCATTCGCCCCTTAGATGGCTTAACACGCCGACCCGTATCGTCACTTGCGTCAGGTTATCAGCAGCATCGAAACGCTTCGATATTCTGGAAGTGGATGCCCCCTGTCGGAATTCATCCCACGGTGATCAGGGTGGTGCCGGCCAGTACGGCGGCGATGCCGAGGGCCTGCCACCAGCGCAGGGTGTCGTCGTCGAGGATTACGGCCAGGGCGATGGTGACCACCGGGTAGAGCGAGCCGGCCACCGACACCTCCCCCACTGGGCCTCGCTGCACCCCGGCAATGAACGACGCCATGCCCAATCCGCCGGCGATGCCTCCGGCCAGGGCGGCCAGGCGCAGGGAGGGGGGCACGACCTGGGGGATGCGCCGGGTCCAGGTGAGTATCATCATGAACGCCAGGGCGGCCGCCCTTTGGGTGGCGGCGGGCCACATGCCGCTATCCACGCTGGTGCGATCCAACAGCACGATTGTCGCCGTGAAAGCCAGGCCGCCCAGCACGGCATAGGCAATGCCTTTACCAACGTTTGTCACGGTCTGGGGCACGATCACGGCCAAGAGCAGCCCGGCCACGGCCACCGCAATGCCAATGTTGGCCGCCAGAGTGGGGCGCTCGCCGGTGGCTAGTCCGTAGATCAGCGGCCCTAACGAGGTGAAGGCGGCCACGATAGGCGAGGCGATGGCCGAGGAGGACACGGCCAAGCTGTGCCACATACAAGACAGGGCAATGGCGATAAGCACCCCCGATGCCACCCCCAGCAGCAGGTCGGCCGCGGTGATGGCGCTGGGGATCACCGCAAGCAGAACCATCGTGATGCCGAGCCCGCCCACAAATGCGGTGCCCACCGCGGTCATGGCGTGAGCGCGTCGACTGCAATACCGCCCGAAGTAGTCGGAAACGCCGATCATCAGCGACGCCAAGGCCCCCAGCAATACCGGCATGCCCCCCGCACGTTAGCGGTCCGCCAGTGGCCCAAGGGATGCTCGATTGCTCACCGGCTATCTTCTGGTTCGCCAGGGAGGTCCAAACGTGCCGACTCGAGAGCCCACCATCCGAGAGATGCCGCCGCCCCCGCACATTGTGGGGTTGCAGCACTTCATCACCTATGCCGAGATAGACGAGATTCTGCGGTCGCGGAGCTTCCGGCAGGGGTCGCATCAGGAAAGCCAGCCGTTCTTCGGGCGCTCTCTGTTGACAATCGACGGAGACGAGCACTTCGAGCGCCGCCGGCTGGAGGCCCCGCTGTTCGCCAAGGCCGCACTCGAGTACTACGAGCACACCGAGTTGATTCCGCTCATCGGCAAGACACTGGAGGAGTGCCGGGACAACCGGGGCGACGACGGCATCGTCCGGGCCGACCTCTGCGTGCTGCTGCGCACCATGCTGGCCCGCATCGCCGCGGCCACTACAGGAATCGACGGGGTGGACACCCCCGAGCGGACCACGGCGTTCCGGGAGTACGTCGAGCAACTTGGCACCGGGGCAACTGTCGAGTGGTCCACTGAAGACCACGATGAGGTGATCAGGCGCATCCTGGCGGTCCGCGACGACTTCGACCGCGACTTCTTCGCCTCGTCAGTGGCCCGCCGCCGGGCCCTCATCGAGCAATTCCACCAAGGTGAGATCGAAAGAGACGAACTGCCCGTCGATCTGATCACCATGCTCTATCTGCATTGGAATGACGATTGGGATGAGGGGCTGCCCATACGGGAGGCCTGTCTGTTCTTGGTGGCGGCCACGCAGACCACCACCCATTCGGTGCCCCACCTGATCGCCCACCTCGACGAGTGGTTTGACGCCCACCCCGAAGATCGAGCCAAGGTGACCGACCGGGAGTACATCAAGCGGGCCGCCCACGAGGCGCTGAGGCTGCACCTGCCATCCCCTGCCCTGCTGCGGATCGCCAACGAGGACGTGACGTTGAGCAACGGCAAGACCATCGCCGAAGACGAGCGGGTGGCGTGCCTGTTCACCCCGGCCAACCGCGATCCCAATGTGTTCGGCCCCGATGCCAGAGAGTTCAACCCCTATCGGGAGGTCATCTCGGTAAAGCCCTGGGGATTGACCTTCGGTGGTGGCGAGCACATCTGCATCGGGCGCACCCTGGTCACCGGCCTCTCAGCCCGCACCGACAACGACGAGGGCACCGACGGCACCCTGGTCAACATTGCCAGTGCGCTATACGACGCCGGCATAGAGATCGACCCCGACGATCCGCCGGCCTACACCGAGGCCAGCCACCACGACGCCTACGGCCGCTTCCCGATCCTTTTGACCAAGTTGTAGGCGAGCCATGGGCACCGAGAAGCTGCACGTCACCGTCGACCACCTGCAATGCCAGGGAGTGGGCTACTGCGAGCGGGTCGCGCCCCGGGTGTTCCGGCTGGGCGTCGACGCCCTGTCCCACGTCATCGACAAGCATCCGCCCGAATCTGAGCGAGAGGCCGTCGAAGAAGCGGAGACGCTCTGCCCCAGCCGCGCCATCCGCTACTGACCCCCTAGCGAAGAGGCTGGTCAGAGCACGGCTCTGAGGGCTTCAAGGTCGCGTTGGGCGGACTGGAGGATGTAAGCCGGATTGTCGAGCTCAGCGTCGTCGCGGCCGAAGCCCCACATGCCGTGGGAGAACTCGATGGTCCAGGTGGCGGTCGGGGATACGACGCTTATGGCTTCGGCGGCTGGCCGGAGCACTTCGCTCAATTCGGCAGCGCTGGTGGATTGGGGGTACTCGGCCACTTGGACGTGGACGTGGCGCACGCGGCTGCCGAGCACGCCAAGCGGCTCCGACCACTCGTCTCGGGCGCCAGGGTGTACGTGGACAATGGCTCCTAGCCGGTCGGCGTCGGCGATGGAGTCGAACATAGCGCGGGCGACGTTGGGGTCCTCGGCCACCGTTCCGAAGTGGCATTCACACAGAAGCCGGGCCCCGTCGGGCACCTCGGCCTCGAAGCGGCGGAGCCGCTCGGTGTAATCAGCGATGGAGTCGGGGTCGCTGCCCACGTTGAACTTGACGCCCTGTGCTCCCACCCGCTCGATCCACGCCGCAGTCTCGGCTCGGTCGGCATCTTCGGGCTCGTCCCAACTCGTGTAGCAACTCAAGATCTTGATGGGGACCTCCGATGCCAGCAGCGCAGCGAGTTCCTCCTTTTCCACCGACCGAGCGTGGCGCTCCCACAGTTCCAAGCCGTCGAACCCGGCTTCGGTGATGGTCGCCAGCCATTCCGACACTCTGATGAGGGGGTGCCCGCCAGCCTCGGCCAAACCCCAGCGGTTCGGCTCGATGGCCACCGTGCCCAGGTAGATCTGCCCTGTCATCGTGGAGCGGGTGACGAGAATCGAACTCGCGTCATCAGCTTGGGAAGCTGGGGTTCTACCACTGAACTACACCCGCAGGTGCCCGGCACTCTAGCCAACCAGACGTAGTCGGTGCCTGCCAGTTAGGCAACGAGGACTACCTTGCCGAGCTTGCCGGGGACGGCGAAGTACTCGTAGGCGGCGGCCGCCTCGGCCAGCGGGAAGGTGCGGGCAATGGGCACTTGGACTCGACCTGATTCCACGAGTGGGAGCACGTGGCGCTCTACCAAGCGGGCGACGGTGGCGCGCTGCTCCAGTGGGCGGGGACGCAGTGTGGAGGCGAACAGCCGGAGGCGCTTGACCATGAGCAGCGCCAGGTTCAGCGTGACCTCCGACCCTGCGCCAACGCCGATCACCACAATGCGCCCTTCGGTGGCCAGGGCTTTCAGGTTGGCGGGCCAGTTGGGGGTGCCCACCAGCTCGAGGATCACGTCGAACGGACCGGCATCAGTGAATTCCGCAGGGTCAATGGCGTGTGCCCCCAGTTCGGCCACCGCGCCGCGAGAGTCGGGGTTGCGCACGGTGGCGGTCACCTGAGCGCCGGCGGCTGCGGCCAGCTGCACCGCGGCCACCCCCACCCCTCCGGCCGCGCCATGAACGCACACCCGCTCCCCCATGGCCAGGCCAGCCTGGGTGAACAGGGCGTCGTGGGCGGTGGCAAACACCTCGGGAAATCCCCCGGCGCTCTCCCAGTCCATCGACTCGGGCACCGGCATGGCCAGCGGCTCGTCCACCACGCACCTCTCAGCCTGCCCTCCCCCTTGGACAACCGCCATGACCCGGTCACCCGTCGAAAATCGTTGGCAGCCCGGACCGGCGGCCACCACCTCGCCGGCCATCTCCAGCCCTCCGGTGGTCGGCGCTCCGGGCGGCGGGGGATAACCGCCTCGGGCCTGGGTTACATCGGCACCGTTCAACCCAGCAGCCCGAACCGCCACCAGCAGTTGCCGGTGACCTGGCTCCGGATCGGCCACCTCACTGACCACCACCTGGCCATCTTCGAAGACCACCGCTCTCATCAGCCCTGCAATGTAGTGGTCAAAACGGCCCATGGCGGGGGTGTCGTTGTGACATCCATGTCGTAGGCTTCGGACATGGCCACGCTGACTCAAGCCACGTTCACCCGCATGGACGAGTCCACCGCTGAAGACTGGGCGGCAACCGCCCCAGCCCACCACTATCTGGAGCAGGGACTGGCCGACCGGGTGTTGCGGGAGCTGCGGGACCTGGCCTCCGGCCCCCAGGGCTTCGCGGTCGACCGGTTGACCCACAGCATCCAAACCACCCACCGGGCCGAGAAGGCCGGGCGGGACGACGAGTATCTGGTGTGCGCGCTGGTCCACGACATCGGCGACCTGCTTAACCCCTACAACCACCCCGATCTGGCCGCCGCCATCCTCAAGCCGTTCGTGTCGGAGGAAAACCACTGGATGGTGCAGATGCACGGCGTCTTCCAGGGCTATTACTTCTGGCACCACGTGGGCCTGGATCGCAATAGCCGCGACGCCTACGCCGACCACCCCCACTACGACCGCTGCGCCGAGTTCTGTGCCGAATACGACATGCCCGCATTCGATCCGTCCTATCCCACCCCGCCCCTTGAGCACTACGAGCCGTTGGTGCGCAGCTTCTTCGCCCCCAAAAGGTGATGGCGACCGGCGAAGCCGTATCCGAGTGGCCTCGCTGACATGATCCTCTCCGACGTCTCTATCGGCAAGGAGCTGGAGGCGGGCCGCATCGAGATCGAGCCTCTGGCCGACGGCGCCATCCAGCCCTCGTCGGTCGACCTGCGCATCGACCGGCACTTTCGAGTGTTCCGCAACCACACCGAGGGGCTGATCGACGTCAAGAAGAACATGGACGCCCTCACCGAGCCGGTGGAGATCGAGCCCGACGGGGTGTTCATCCTCCATCCCGGCGAGTTCGTGCTGGGCTCCACCCTGGAGCGGGTGCGGATTCCCGACGACCTGGTGGCCCGGCTGGAGGGCAAGTCGTCGCTGGGGCGCCTCGGGCTATTGATCCACTCCACCGCCGGGTTCGTCGACGCCGGGTGGAACGGCCGCCTCACCTTGGAGCTGTCCAACGTGGCCACCCTGCCCATCACCCTCTATGCCGGCATGAAGATCGGCCAGATCTCCTTCATCCGCATGACCACCCCCGCCGAGAACCCCTACGGCTCCTCCGAGGCCGGCTCCAAGTACCAAGACCAAGCCGGCCCCATCCCTTCCCGCTACTGGAAGAACTGGTAATGGGAACCGACAGACATAGCTAGACAGTGTCTGAAGCCGCTGCTTCGACGTCGCTGACGCCGAACTCACGATCTGGGCAATTGGCCGAGTTGGGGGGCGAGCGGTTCGATCTGGTGATCATCGGCGGGGGGATCACCGGGGCGGGGGTGGCCCGGGATGCGGCCCGACGTGGGCTGCGGGTGGCTCTGGTTGAAGCCAGCGACTTCGCCGCGGGGACGTCTTCGCGCTCTTCCAAACTGATCCACGGCGGATTGCGTTACCTGGCCATGGGGGAGGTCGGGCTGGTGCGGGAGACGGCGCGGGAGCGCCAGGCCGTACATCAGATGGCGCCGCATCTGGCCGAGCCGTGCTGGATGGTGGTGCCGGCCCGCAGTCGGGCCAGCCTGATGAAGATCCGGGCCGGAATCGGCGCCTACGAGAAGCTCGGCGCCGTGGCCGACGCCGACCGGCACCTCAGCTGGGATCGGGACGCTCTTGGCGAGCGAGAGCCCTGCCTCCGGCGGGACGAGTATCCGTGGGTATGCGCCTACCGGGAGTACATGACCGATGACGCCCGCCTCGTTCTGGCCGTGCTGCGCGATGCGGTGGGCGTTGGTGCCCAGGTGGCGAGCAGGCTGCCGGTAGTGGACTTGATCTGGGAGGGCAACCAGATCGACGGGGTTGTGGCCGAATGCGGGCTCAGCGGCGACCGGGTGGAAATCCGCGCCAGAGCCGTGGTCAACGCCACCGGGCCGTGGGTGGAGCGACTGGCCCGCTTCGAAAGGCCCGCCGCCAACGATCGACTCCATCCCTCCAAGGGGGTGCATGTGGTGGTGCACGCCGAGAGGCTCCCGGTGCAGAACCTGGTGATCATGAACACTTCCGACAAGCGCAGCATCTTCGTGCTGCCCCGGGGCGACGCCGTGGCCATCGGCACCACCGACACCAGCTACCACGGCGACCGGCTTCTGTGGCCCGAAATCGAGCAGATCGATGTGGAGTACCTGCTGAAACCGTTGGAGCGATACTTCGACGTTGAGCCGCTGGGGTTTGACGATGTGGTGGCGGCCTGGTCAGGCGTGCGCCCCCTGGTGGCCCAGAAGGGCAAAGAGGCGGCCGAGATCTCCCGCAAAGAGGAGGTGTGGGTGGGAACCGGGGGGATGATCACTATCGCGGGTGGCAAGCTCACCGGCTTTCGCACCATGGCAAAGACGGTGCTCGATTTCGTAGCCAAGCGGCTGGGACGGTCGCTGGGGGCGGGGCCGGGCCCCGATCCGATCCCCGGGGGCGACCTGTCATCGAACCTCGACGCCCACGCCGCAACGGTGGCGGCCACTACAGGGCTTGAGCGCCCGCTGGTCGACCGCTTGGTGCGGCTCTACGGGAACGAGACCAGCCAAGTGCTGGCCTTGGGCCACCAGCCCATCGTCCCCGGCGGTCGGGTGTTGGCTGGGGAAGTCGAATGGGCGGTACAAATCGACGGAGCGCTGGCCCTCGAGGATCTGATCTATCGCCGAACCCGGGCGGCCTGGTATACCCCAGCCGAGCGCGAGGACCTTGTTGCACCGGCGGCTTTGCTGATGGCCGATCTCCTGGGATGGGACGAGGCCCGCACCGCCGCCGAGGTCGAATCGGTTCAAGCCCGCTATGCCAGCGAACTCCAATTCCAGGACAGTACCGGATGACGCTTCTCGACGAACTCGCCGGCCTGCTGGGCGACGATCTCCTTCTCGACGACGACGTCCGCCGAAGCCGAGCCCGCGACACCTGGCCCCGCTCCGAGTTAGATCAGTGGCAAGGCCGGCTGGCGCTGCCTGCGGCGGTGGCGATGCCCTCGACGGCCCAACTGGTGGCCGAGACGGCACGGCTGTGCCGGGCCCACGGAGTACCGATGATTCCCCGGGGCGCCGGGTCGGGCTGCGTGGGCGGTGTTTTGGCGTCGTCCGACTCGGTGGTGATCAGCACCGAGCGCTTGAGCGGGCTGCGGTGGCTCGACTCGGTGGATGGTTTGGCGGCGTTCGGGGCGGGCACCATGGGCATCGACGCCGAGAACCGGGTGCGAGAAGACGGTTTCACCATCGGTCACTGGCCTCAATCGATCGAGGTGTCCTCAGTGGGCGGATGGGTGGCCACCAGGGCGTCGGGCCAATTCTCCACCGCCTACGGAAATATCGAGGACATCGTGTACTCGGTGGAGGCCGTGCTGCCCGACGGGTCGATCTATCGGTCGCGGCCCACTCCCCGGGCGTCGGCCGGGCCCGATCTGCGCCAGCTGCTGCTGGGCAGCGAGGGCACGCTCGGAGTCATCACCGAAGTGACCTTCTCATTGCGGCCGCTTCCCGAGCCGGGGGTACGCCAGGCGTTCCACTTCGAGGACATGAGCGCGGGTATCGACGCGGTGCGAAGCGTGATTGTGCCCGGCTGGCGGCCCCCGGTGGTGCGCTTGTACGACGCTGGCGAGACGCGCCGCCACTTCCGCGACCACGTGCCCAAGGGCCGCTGCGTGGCCATCTTTCTGCACGAGGGACCGCCCGGTCACGCGGAGTTGGAGGCCGCGGCGGTGGCCGAGCTGTGCCGGGCGGGGAGAGGCGAGCCAGCCGACTCAGGAGCGGTGGACCACTGGTTCGAGCACCGCAATGCCGTGCCCACCTGGACCGAGCTTTTCGAGCAAGGCCTAGTGGCCGACACCATCGAGGTGGCCACCGGTTGGCGCCACTTGGCCCGTCTCTACACCGCGGTCGTCGAGGCCATCAGCGCGGTGCCCACCGTGATCGCAGCCACGGCCCACACCTCGCACGCCTACCAATCCGGGGCCAACCTCTACTTCACCTTCGCCGCCCAGCCGTCTGATCCCGACCAGTACCAGTCGGTCTACGACGCCTGCTGGACCGCCGCCATGGGAGCGGCCACAGACTGCGGTGCCGGCATCTCCCACCACCACGGCATCGGCCGCGTCCGCCGCCCTTGGATGGCCGATGAGCACGGCGACGCCGGCATCGATGTACTGAGGGCTGTCAAACAGGCTCTGGACCCGCAAGACCTCATGAACCCCGGGGTCTTGATCCCCGACTGAAGATCAACCACCTACGCCGACCGCAGCATGGCGACACCCATGCACCGTCCCGCTCTGCCTAACTGACCGCGATGCGAGAAGAAGCGCCGGGCGTCCAGCGTGTCCATCCGACAGTCTTCGATGTTCTTTAGCCACACGCCGGCATCAAGCAGCTGTTGTTTGACCATGAACGGGATGTCCAGATGCGGCCTGTCTCCCACGTCGTAGAGAACCGCGGGCTGCTGGTGAAACTCCCCTTCAGCCTGCATGGCCTCGTTGATAGAGACTTCAAGGGAAAGCGGCTGAAGGCACGGCCCGATGCCGGCCTGCACATCCCGGGGGCGACTACCGAACTCTCGAGCCATGGTCTCCACTGCTTTTTGGGCGATGCGCCCTATCGCCCCGCGCCATCCCACGTGCACGATGCCGATGGCCGGTTGAGCGGGATCGAATAGCACCACCGGCGCACAGTCGGCCACCAAGACGGCCATCGGTACATTCGGAGTGCTGGTTACCAGCGCATCGCAGGCGGCTATCCCCAATTCCGCCGAGTCGGCCCCCCGACCCCTGTCCTGCTCACCGACGACTTTGACCCGAACCCCGTGCACCTGACGGGGCACCACCAGGTGCCGGAAATCGAAGCCGAGGCTGTCGCCCGCGACCTTGCGGTTGGCGACAACGCGCGCCACGTCGTCCCCCACCTCAAAACTCAAGTTCAGACTGGCCAACTCCCCTGTGCTCACGCCACCCTCACGGCCCGTGACCGCAGCCAGCGCCTGATCACTGTCGAAGCTAAACCGGACTGAATCCATTGAGTCCTACCCTAGTAGTATTTCTGGTATGAAAGTTAGTGTCAGCCTGCCCGATGAGGACGTGGAGTTCCTCGACGACTATGCCCGAAACCACCAAATCGCCTCCCGATCAGCCACCCTGCACCGAGCGATACGGCTCCTGCGGGCATCAGAACTGGCGCAAGACTACGCCGAGGCCTTCGAACAGTGGGATAGCGAAGAGAGCCGCCTCTGGGATTCTGCCGTTTCTGACGGACTCACATAGCTCCAATGCGCAGGGGAGAGATCCGAATTGTCAACCTCAGTCCCACACTCGGGGCTGAGGCCGCCCAAACCCGCCCCGCGGTGATTGTCAGCAACGACGGTGCCAACACCACTGCCGCTCGGCTGGGACACGGAGTCGTCACCGTCATTCCCATCACATCCAGCACCGAGCGGGTCTACCCGTTTCAGGTGCTGCTGACCGCCGGCGACACTGGCCTCGAGCGCGACTCCAAGGCCCAAGCCGAGCAAGTCCGGTCAATCTCCGTCGAGCGAGTTGGCCGCCTGATCGGTCAAGTGCCCTTTGACCTCATGGCCCACCTCGACAACGCCCTCCGCCTCCACCTCGCCCTCTGACACCACCCGAGCAAGGGAGCTTTACGTGTACGAATCTCCAGTGTGGTCCTCGCCGGTCCTGCGGTCGGTACGCGGGGTGGTCGAGCGCTCCCGACACGTTCGCACATCGGTTGAGGCCATCGAGCAAGTGGCTTCTTGGATGGCTTACGAGGAGTTCGCCTTTCCGTCTGGCGCGGTCGACGGGGCAATCAGTAGCCGGACCGACCCTGCGGAGATCATCGACGTCTCGTTCTTCTACGCGGTCATGAACTTCGCCTTTACCGACTTCGACTCCGGGGTGAAGTTCGCCGCCGAATATGGGGGTCGCACTTGGTCAGATAGCGAGGGCATGTTCGCCTGCGTCGCCCAGGCGTTGGACAATGGCGTGCCGCTGACCGAAGGCGCCTACCTGGCCGAAATCAGTCGAGCCGAACTAGGCCGCGTGTTCACCGGGAATATCGAGATCCCCATGCTCGACGAGCGGGTCGAGATCCTCAACGCCGCGGGCCAAGTTCTGGCCGAGCACTATGGCGGTGTTGCCCATCGGTTCGTGGCCGACTGTGCGCCCGCCATGTACGCCGACGGAAACGGTCTGCTGGAGCGACTGGTGTTGGAGTTCCCCAGGTTCAACGACGTCAGCGCCCATGACGGCCATGAGGTGCAGTTGCACAAGCTGGCCCAGCTATGGCTGTGGCAACTGCACATGGCGCTGGCCCGCGAGAGTGCCTTCGCGGTCGCCGATCTGGATCGGATGACGGCGTTCGCCGACTACATCGTCCCCGTCGCACTGCGTCTCATGGAGATCTTGTCCTATGCCCCAGAGCTGGAAGCCGCCATCAACAGAGGCGACCTGATCGCCGCGGATAGCCCTGAAGAAGTGGAGATCCGGGCCCACACTCTCTACGCCACCGCCCTGCTCACCGACGCCATCAATCGCATCCGCCCACCATCGGCGGCACTCGTAGTTCCCCAAGTGGACTTCCGGCTCTGGAAGGCCTACCACGCCACCTTCTGGCCCCACCACCTAACCCGCACCATCATGTACTGACCACTTGGGTCGAGTGAACGCGGGCAACTCCGATATCTCAGGCGCTTAGCTCGGCGAGGAGGGCGTCGGCCAGGGTCCGGTAGTGGGATTCCTCGTTGTAGAGGTGGGCGGAAATTCGCAGCAGGCGCTCGGGCGGGTCGGGCCAGGCGAAGACCGGTACCAGGATGTTGTGCTTGTCGGCCAGCGCGTCCATGAGGGGGTCGAAGATCTCTGATCCTGAATGGTCGGCGGGCGGGACCGGCACCGAGGCGATGGACCCGATCATGTCCTCCGGGGCTGGCGGATCGATCTCCAGGGCGTCGAGCAGGATCTTTCGGCCGGTTAGGCACAGCTCCCGGGTCTTGGCCCGGACACCGGGCCAGCCGTCGGAGTGCATGGCGGCCACCGCTTCCAGGGCGTCGGGCACCGTGAGCCAAGGGCTGGGGTCCTGGGTTCCCGTCCAGTCGAACTGGGCATGGAAGTGGCTGCTGCTCGATGGCCAGCCGCCGTTGTAGCCGTGGCTGATAACCGGGGGGTACACCCCCTCTCGGCGGTCCTCCCGAACCCAGAGCAACGCCGCCCCCTTGGCCGCGCACATCCACTTGTGGCAGTTGGCGGTCACATACGAGACGCCTAAAGCAGAAACGTCGAAGTCGATCATGCCGGGGCCGTGGGCGGCGTCCACCAGCACCGCCACATCGGGTTCCAGCGCGGCGGCGAGCTCGGCCACCGGCATCACCAGCCCCGTCGCCGACGTCACTGAGTCAATCATCAGGACGCGGGTGCGATCGGTGACGGCCCCGAGCACGGCATCGACGATCTGCTGGGAGGATTCCAGCGGGAAGGGCGCCCGGGCGGTGACCACTTGGGCGCCGGTCCTCTCCGCCGAGACCACCGCCGCGTTCACACAAGCGTTGTATTCGTGGTCGGTGATGAGGATCTCGTCGCCGGGCACGAGACTCGGCTCCAGCGACCGCATCACCGCGTTCACGCCGGTGGTGGCGTTGTTCACGAACACCAACCCCGCCTCATCGGCCCCCACGAAGTCGGCCACCACCCGGCGGGCCGAGTCCAACTCGTGCTGGTATTCGTCGCCGACGAAATATCTGGTG
The DNA here is from genome assembly GCA_022825005.1 of Acidimicrobiia bacterium. GTDB lineage: Bacteria > Actinomycetota > Acidimicrobiia > Acidimicrobiales > Bin134 > Poriferisocius. The sequence continues at coordinate 18,777 of JAJDYU010000089.1, read as the reverse complement.
GGGTTGGCCTCCATGCGCCGGCGCACCCGCTCCTGCGCTTCCAGCACAGAAGCCGGAGTCGCCCCGAACGACCCATGGTTCATATGCAGCACCCCGTCCTCAAGCAGCCACGGACTCACAGAAACCACCGCCGAACCCTACAACGGCGCTCGCCGCGGCTATCCGGCATTTGCGCAGCCCGCACTCGCCCGTATCATGCGGCATCGACAGGAGGCGACGACATGTCTGATACGAACCTGGCCGTCGGCAGCCAGATCCATCTCGGTCACTCGATGATCACCTTCATCGAGCCCCACCGCGGCGATGGGCTGCACGAGTACAACCGCTGGTACGAACACGACCACGCCTATGCCGCCATGCTGGCCGCGCCGGGCTGCTTCGGGTACCGGCGCTATGTGGCCCCGAGGCGGCTCAAGGATCTGCGCTTCCCCGCCGACGGCGCGGTGGCCGAACCGGTAGACAACGGCTCATTCATCGCCCTCTACTGGATGGAGGAGGGACGCGACACCGACACCTTCGGCTATTCGTTCTCGGTCGGCCCCGACCTGTTCGCCGCAGGCCGGATGAATCCCAACCGCGACCACGTCAGCACCGCTGCCTACGACTTGGCCGGGTCGGCAGGCCGAGGCCCGACACCGGTCCCGCCCGAGATAGCCCTCGACCACCCCTACGAAGGGCTAGTCGTCGCCTGGATCAGAGGCGACGACACCGACTCAGTGCTGGCGGCCGCGGCGGGATTGCGAGCGGGGCGCGACCTTGAGCTGCTGGCTGAGAACAGCCCCATCGGCCAGATCATCGACTTCGTCCAAGTCAACCGAGAAGGCGGCATGCCGCCCCTCACCGGCGAGTGCCCCGAGATGATCCGCCTCTACTTCTGCGACCAAGACCCCGAACACTGCTGGGACGCCTTCGCCACCCTCGCCGACGACGTCACCGCCCAAGGCGCCCGCCTAGAACTAGCCGCCCCCTTCATCCCCACCATCCCCGGCACCACCCAATACCTCGACGAACTCTGGTAGGTACTGACAGTTCTAGAGGCAGCATCCCTGGACAAAGGGTCCAGGAAAACTGTCATCCCCTGTCGGTACGATGGCGATATGGATGTTGCCTATAGCGAAGAGAAATTCGTTGAGATGGTGCTCCATGTCGCCGACCGGCTACAAGGAGATCGTGCCGGTGGCGCTACGAAGCTGAATAAGGTCCTCTTCTTCGCTGAGTTCACACACCTGCGGCGCCACCACCAGGTGATCTCCGGGTGTGAGTTCCAGAAGCTGACCCACGGACCGGCACCTCGCCAACTTCTACCTGTGCGCGACCGGTTGATTGAGTCCGGTGAGGCCAACTTGGTCAAAGAGGACTTTCTCGGCCGCCCGCAACACCGTTTGGTGCCTACCCGAGAAGCGAGACTCGACGTGTTCACCAATGAAGAACTGCAGTCCATCGAGGACGTCCTCGCCCAGCTTGCAGGAATGACCGGCACCCAAGTCAGCGAGCTTTCCCATCAAGAACCCGGCTGGCGGCTGACCGAAGTCGGAGAGACCATCCCGTTCTCCACAGCATTCCTTGACTATCAGCAAGTGCAGACTCCGACCAGTGCACGAATTTCCAAGTCGGCCGCAAGACACTACGGGTTTGAGCACACGGAGTAATGCCTGAAATCAGAGTTGGCAGGTTCGCCGCCGAGAAGATCACAGCAGAGCACGGCCCCAGGCGAAGTGCGACGGGACAACCGTCTGAGTGGGACTTCTGGTCGGGCCCATTAGCCGCAGCACTCATTGGCTTCAGGGACTTCGAGAATTTGCCCTTCGACCTCCACCCGGAGATCCGCACGCTCCACATCGTTGACCCCGTCTTCGGCGTCGTGGTATTCGTCGGAGTTCTCCTCGAACTGGGAGTGATCGAGATCGCCGACTTCTCAACCGATCCCGACTACTGGAAAATGATCGGAGACGACCCTACCGACTGAAACCGGTAGCCCGATTGCTGGGGTCAGTCCGGGCCCATATGCCGCTTGACGCCAAGACATCGACCCAGAAAGTCATCATGTCTTCGACAAAGAGGGGGGCGAGATCGGGGGTTCCGGCGATGTGGGCGCCGCGGGTGGCGAAGCCGGCTTTGGCGGCATAGAGGAAGCCGTCGAGATCGACTAGGGCCGGGTCGGGCTGGTCGGAGGTGGGGAGGATGAAGGCGCCGTCGTCGGCCATGTAGACGGTGGGTGCTCCGGGGGCTACTGCGGCATCGGGTATGTGCTCGAGGGGGGTGGTGCGGTCGAAGCTGTGGTGGGCACCTCCTACAATCCGCACGCTGGCGTCGCCGCCGGCGACCCGGATGGCCTGGATATGGGCTTGGACCTGGGTGGGTGAGCACCAATCGTCGAGGTCTCCGATGATGGCGCGTACCCGAGAGCTGCCCACGGCTGGGTTGAGGAACTGGTGGCCGCACCAGGGGTAGGCGGCGTATACGCCTGCGAGCTTGGGGGCGTCGGATGCCGAGGCCAAGTGCACCGACGCGGCACTCAACACCGCAGAACCTCCCCGGCTGTGGCCCTGCGCTCCGATTCGCGAAGCGTCGACTTCGGGCCGGGTCGCCAGTACCTCAGCAGTGGCCAAGACATCCCAGGCGCTAGCTGCAAAGGAGTACTGGATCTGATTGTCCACCGTGGAAACGACGCCCCGAGGGCCAAAGGGGTCAATGGCGCATGCTGCGATTCCAGCATCGGTGATCGTCGCCGCGTGGGACAGGTGATGCGACTGAAGGCCCAGGCTGCCAGGAACAACGATCACCACCGGAAAGGGCCCAGCCACATCGGGGACAAAGAGCCTGCCCCAGAGGTCAAGGCGCGGCATCGCCGCGGTGTCGGAAATGGCCTGATAGAAGTTCTTGGGATTGGCCGACGGAATGGTCAGCGCCTCACCGGCCAGCCCATTCTCCAAGCAGAAGTCGTCCTCATAGACGGCGCCGTCTTCGTCCACAGCGCCACCCTAAACGCCCCTTGGGCCGTGATGTTGGCGTCGTTCGGCATTCCCCCTTCAGGAAGCCGCACATCGCCATGGTGCCGTCCCCGGTGCTGCGTGTGACAGAGTAACGACAGTCGTTCCTCCATTCAACAGCGCTGCGGCCACCTGGGGAACCGGTGGTGCGGCTGGAGGGACCGGGCATCGAACCAGTTTGGGCCGCACTCCGCCACGCCGAGGTGCTAGGCCCCATCGAGAGGAGCACCGCATGAGTAACGCCATCGAGGAGCGACTCGCAGCGCTGGAGGCCCGCCTCAGCCGTGCCGAGGACGAGCTCGCGGTGCATCGACTCATTGTCCGCTACGGGCTGGCTGTCGACGCCGGTGAGGCCGAGGCGGCCATGGCCCTTTTCACCGAAGACGCCATATACGAGGTGGCCGCCGTCGGCACCGGCATGGGCGGCGACACCGACCGAACGTTTGTAATGAGGGGACGGGAAGCGGTGGCGAACATGGTCCGGTCAAGCGCCCACCAGGACCTGCTGCCCAACGCCGCGCACCCGCCAGGCCCCGTCGTGGTCGACGTCGACGGCGACCGGGCCCGAGCCACCGGCTACACCCGCATCTACCACCGCCGGGGCGAGGAAGACTTCATCCTCTTCCGCCTGGCGGTGAACCACTACGAGTGCGTTAAGCGCGATGACACGTGGCTGATCGCCCGCCGCCGCAGCGAGGTCCTGGGATCCGATTCGGTCCAAGACCTCATGCGCCTCGGCCTCCCCCATGAGACTTGATAGCTATTCTTTCCGTTTGAACACCTTCGTTGGACGACAGAAATGCGTTGAAATCCTCGACGGTGTAGGTCGTCAGCAAACACGATTCAAGTGTGCGAGCTTGGAGCCGTGAGAAACATGTTGGCACAAGAACGCTCGAGCAACTTAGCATAGACAAGTCGATATATAATGCTGGTTGTGGAACCGGCGGAATTGCTTCGGGTGGCGCGGCGGCGCTCTGGCTTGAACCAGGCGGAATTGGCGAGACGTGCCGGTACTAGCCAACCGGTGATCTCTGCCTATGAGCACGGGCGGCGCGATCCGACCACTCAGACGCTGCGTCGGCTCGTTGCTGCCGCAGGCGGCCGACTGGAGCTTCGGTTGGCTGACGAACTGCCCGACATCCCCCCACCGACGAGCTTCGCTGAGCACGGCGAACGACTGGTAGATGTGCTCCTGTTGGCCGATGCCATTGGGCATCGCAATCGCGCACCGCTTGCCTATCCGCGAATCGACTCGTCGTGACCCGGCTGTCCCTACCAGAAAAGGTCCTCGCCGTTGCCCATGCTCTCCAAGACACCCCTCATGCCTTCGGCGGTGCGATCTCGCTCGGCTACCACGCTGAGCCGAGAGCCACCATCGACATCGACCTGAATGTCTTCGTCACAGTGGACCGGAGCCTTGAGGTCCTTGATCTACTGAGCGAACTTGGGGCTGAAATCCGCACCGCAGCCGAGACGGTAGCCCGTGATGGCCAAGTGCGGATCATGTGGGACAACACACCTATCGATCTCTTCTTCTCCTACGACCCATTTCATGATGCGGCCAACCGTGCGGCCGTGTCCGTTCCCTTTGCTGATCACACCATTCGGGTGTTGTCTGCCACCCACCTCACCGTCTGCAAGGCGGTCTTCGATCGGCCCAAGGACTGGATTGACATTGAGTCCATGCTCGCCCTGGGAACCTACATAGATGCCGCCGAGGCTCTGCGCTGGGTCGGACGGATCGCCGGCGATGAAGACCGCCGGTTTGAGCGTCTTGCCGCACTGCTTGGCAGCCAAGAGTGAAGGAAGTCATAGAGATCGGACACAGGGAGTCAGGCTTGGACTATGAAGAGAAGCGCTTGACGAGGTTGTCCAAGGTGGTGGCGATGGAGTCTTCGACGAGCTCTTCTTTGATCAACCACATGGTGAGGCGCGGGAATCGGAGGCTTCTGTAGTCAGCCGACTCGGTTACCCGGGTGCCGCCCTCGACAGGCTCCAACTCAAAGCGCCAGCGGTTCTCGACTAAGTGGCTCCACGCGATGAGCCGGTTCTCCTCGTACTCCACCACCTTGTTGGTCACTCTGTAGGGGAAGCCGTAGGCCTTCATGCCAATCCTGAATTTCGACCCCAGTTTCATGGCCCCCTGACCGGCGATGAGCTTTTGAAGGGTTCCAGACCCGTCAATCTCAACATGGCGGGCCGGGTCGGCCAACAAGGCGAATATCTCCTCGGGAGCAGCAGAAACCACTCGGCTAGCATTAAAGAGTCGTTTGCTCATGACAATCGCCCAGCCTACGCGTACTCAGACGGCGAGGGTGGCGAAATGAATCCGGCTAGTGGCGGGGGCAGGATTTGAACCTGCGACCTTCGGGTTATGAGCCCGACGAGCTACCAGACTGCTCCACCCCGCGTCGAGTGGACTGATTACTCTACCCCCCTCCCGCCGGGCTGTCACCTGGTTTTTCCATGGTTCGGCGGTGACAGCCCGGCGGGTCGCCAGGGGGTTCGGCGACCTTGTTGGAGAATCGGACTAGCCGAAGCGGCCAAGAGCTTGGATCTCGGCAACGGCGAGGGGGTGGGTTCGGGCAGTGAGCACTTGGGTTGGGACGGCGGGGGGCGGGTTGGCGCACGGGCTCCCGTTGAAGGCGCACGACACCGAGACGTCCCAGTAGGCGGTGAGCCGCACCTGGTATCGCAGGAAAGGCTGGTTGACCGAGGAATGCCGGTAGTAGTGGAAGCAGCCGGACTGCTGATCAAACGGATCGCGGGCCGGGTTGAAGGCCTCCACTTCGCTGGCATCGCACCACAGCGTGTTCCCGTCGCCCATGTCCACTCTCAAAAAGCCCAACCGGCGGGGGGAGGCGGTGGCGGTGAGGCTCACCTCGTGACCCTCCAGCGTAGTGGTGGCCGTCTCCGATATCGGAGTGCGGTCGGCGGCCGGCACCCATACGAAGGTGGGAAGTTGGACCACGGCGACCTCGGCCGGAGCGGTTCGCGTGATCGGCTCGGGGATGGCCAATCGACTCCAGGCCTCGTTCCGCAGCCGGGCGGTATCCATCAACGTTGGCGGCGGAGGCGGTCTTGGCTGATATACCCAGAATGTGGCCAACTCCAACTCTCCGTCTTCCCGGCAGAGCTTCAGTACCAGCTGATTGCCGGTGTCAAGCATGTGGAAATAGCTGGGGTTCAGACCCACCCATCGGAGAAGGTCGTAGACGCTGCCACGCCGAAAATGGCACTGGACAGCCGGATCATCAGAACCACCTCCGCTCCTATCCCCATCGGGAACATCCACTTCGATCCACACCCCAATCTCCACCTCGCCGCCCTCGGTCTCGACCGAGGTGCCTTCGTCCGCCCGTTGCAATCCGGCAGCCCAACTGGGACTGGACACGGCAAATAGGCACGCGGCAGCCGCCGCCAACAACGCAGGGCCTCGCATTGAACTTCCCTTCGGGTCATCGGGGGCGCGCTCGGCGCGATATGGGGGAAGCTCAGGGGGAAGGGGGCAACTCTCCTATGCCAGCCCTCATATGTCAATAGGCAGTTTGCAACTGGGGTCGAACCACTGTTCGGCTGACCACCAGCGCAATCAACGAGAAGCACCCGCCAGCGAAGAATGCCATCGAATACGACGACACCTCCACCACGCCGCCCAGGATCAGCCCGCCCAAACCGATGGCCAGATCGAAGGCGATGCTGAAGGTGCCGATGGCTTGGCTGCGCCGGTTGATGGGTGCCGACTGGATGGCCAGCACAAACAAGGCCGGGAACAAGAACGTCTGGCCCATGGCCAACAGGGCGGTGCCCACGAACACGCCGGGGATCTGCGTCCATAAGGCGATGACCCATAAGCCGGAGGCCGAGAACGCGTACGAGAGGGTGCTGGTGCGCTGGGGCCCCAGTCGGTCGGGCAGACGGGCCAGCAGGATGCGCAGGCTGATCACCATTATGGCGAAGGTGGCGAATACCGCTCCGGAGTGGGCAAAACCTACGTCGTCCACATGCAGCTTGATGAAGGCCAAGAACCCGGAGTAGCCCATCAGACCCAGTCCCAACAGCAGGGCCGGTCGGGTAGCGGGCCAGTGGATGAAAGAGTTGGGCCATCCCGACTGGGCGCCCTCGGGGCGGCCCTGCATGGAGACTGCGGCCGACCCCGTGCCCAGAGCGCACAGCACGCCCCCCAGCATCCACACTGCATCGGTGCTGAGGGCTGATTCCAATTGCTCGCCGATGATCGGCCCGGCGGCCAGTCCGGAGTAGACCGTGACCGAGAAGTAGGACGTGGCCTCGCCGCGGCGATGCTCTGGAGCTATGTCCTGGACGGCTGCGGCAATGCCCACGAAGAACGCCGCTTCCCCCAAACCGGTGAGAAGCCGGAACAGCACCGCTACCGCCACCGAGGACACCCACAGGTTGCCGAGAATGCCGAGGCCGGCCAGCACGCAGCCCCATACCCCCAAGAATCGACGCCCCTTGGAGTCGCCCAGCGGTCCGACGAGCGGTCGGGCCACCGCGGCCGAGAGCCCGAACCCGCCAACAGCCAGACCCACCGCCACCGGCCCGCCCCCCAAGTCGTTCTCCACAAAGCCGGGCAGCACCGGATACACCAGTCCCAGCGACATGAAATAGAACACGCCGCCCAGGCACAGCACCGCGAAGCGGGCCGTGAGCAATGGCTGGGAATCCCCCACCAGCGGATTATCGCCGGTCATCCAGAAACGGATATCGGGATCGAATTTCCTCCACCCTCGACAGGTCGATGTCGGCATACAGCACGGCTTCTTCGCCTTCAGGCGCGCCAGCCACCTCGACCCCGAAGGGATCGATAACCACAGAATCGCCCTGGTAGTCGATGCCGCCGCCGGCGCCCACCCGGTTCACCCCCAACACGTAGGCCTGGTTCTCAATGGCCCGGGCCATCAAGAGCGCCGACCAGTGGGCTCGGCGGGGCGCGGGCCAGTTGGCCACCACCACATAGCAGTCGGTGTCGTGGGCCAGACTCCAGAACTCGTCGGAAAACCGCAGGTCGTAACACACGAATGGGGTGATCCTCACTCCCTCAACGGTCACGGTCAGGCGCTCGGAACCGGCGGCATAGTGCTCATGCTCGCCGCCGTAGGAGAACGGGTGGATCTTGTCGTAGACCGCGGCCACCCCGTCGGGCCCCGCCAGCACGAATCGGTTCACGGGCAGCTCGGCCACCAATGGATCCCGCACCGGCACCGAACCGCAAACCCATACTCCATGGGTGACAGCCTGGTCGGCCAGAAAGCCCACGCTGGGCCCGTCAGGAGCCTCGGCCACCCGGTCGGAGGCCATGGAGAACCCGGTGGAGTACATCTCGGCCAGCACCACCAGCCGAGCACCATCGGCCGCGGCGTCGGCCACCCTGGGGGCCAGCAACTCAAAATTGGCCTCGGGGTCCTCCCACACGATGTCGTGCTGGACGGCGGCGATCTTCATGAGCCGGTCCCCAGCTTGGCCAGCCGCTCCACGGCCTCGTCGAGCACCTCGGGTCGCTTGCAGAAGGCGAACCGCACCAGGTGTCGCCCCTCGTCCTTGTTGTCGTAGAACACCACGCTGGGCACGGCCACCACGCCGCACAACTCGGGCAGCCTGCGGCACAGGTCCATGCCGTCGTCAAAGCCCAACGGTCGCACATCGGCGGTCACGAAGTAGGCGCCCGCCGGCCGGTACACCTCGAAGCCAGCGGCGGCCAGCCCGTCGGTGAGCTGGTCACGCCGGGCCATGAGATTAGCTCGCAGACCGGCGAAGTAGTCGTCGCCCAGCCGCAGGCCCACCCCGATGGCATGTTGGAACGGCGCCCCGTTGACGAAGGTCAGAAACTGCTTGGCCGCGGTGACCGCATCGCGCAGTTCGGGCTCGGCGCACACCCAGCCGATCTTCCAACCGGTGAACGAGAACGTCTTGCCCCCCGACGACACCGAGATGGTGCGCTCCCGCATCCCCGGCAGCGACACCAAAGGAATGTGCTCGCCGTCGTAGGCCAAGTGCTCATACACCTCATCGGTCACCGCCAACAGGTCGTGCTCCCGGCACAGCTCGGCGATGAACTCGAGCTCAGCCCGGTTGAACACCTTGCCGGTGGGATTGTGGGGCGAGTTCACCACAATCATCCGAGTGCGGGGCCCGATGGCCCTAGCCAGCTCGTCGGGATCAAACCGGTAATGGGGAGGCCGTAGCGTCACCAGCCGCCGCTCAGCCCCCGCCATGGCAATCCCAGCAATGTGGGAGTCGTAGTAAGGCTCGAACAGCACCACCTCGTCGCCGGGCTCCAAAAGCGACAGCATGACGGCGGCAATGGCCTCGGTAGCCCCCGCGGTGATGAGCACCTCGGTGTCGGGGTCGAAGTCCAGGTTGTAGAACCGCTTCTGATGCTCCGCCACCGCCAGTCGCAGATCAGCAATCCCCAGCCCCGGCGGATACTGATTATGCCCCGCCCGGATGGCCGCCACCGCCGCATCGGCCACCTCCCGCGGCCCATCAGTATCCGGAAACCCCTGCCCCAAATTGATAGCCCCCGTAGCCAAAGCCAAAGCCGACATCTCCGCAAAGATGGTGGTCCCAAACTCCACCAACCGCTCATTCAAAACCCGCTCTGGCACAATGCCAACCTTAACCCTGGATGTGCTAGCAACCACACATGACTTCTGATGCTCAAACCTATGGCGGCGTCGTGGGCAATACCGTCGCCGACTCCACCCCCTGGTGGCCCGACCCCATAACCCCGCCCCCCAATAGCCCCAACATCGTCATGGTCGTCCTAGACGACGTCGGCTTCGCCGACCTCGGCTGCTTCGGCTCTGAGGTCGACACCCCCACCATGGACGCCCTGGCCTCCAACGGCCTGCGCTACAACAACTTCCACACCACCGCCATCTGCTCGCCCACCCGGGCCTGCCTGCTTACCGGGCGTAACCACCACTCCGTGGGCATGGCGGTGGTGAGCAACTGGGATACCGGCTTCCCCGGCTGCACTGGGCGCATCAGCAATCGGGCGGCCACGCTGGCCGAGATGCTCCGCCCCGCGGGCTATTCCACCTTCGCAGTGGGCAAGTGGCACCTGGCCCCCATCGAGGACACCACCCCGGCAGGCCCGTTCGACCAGTGGCCGCTCCAGCGGGGGTTCGACCGTTATTACGGCTTCTTGGATGGTGCAACCAACCAGTGGGACCCCGATCTGGTTGCCGACAACCACCACATCGACGCTCCCGACAAGCCCGGCTACCACGTCACCGAAGACCTGGTGGACCAGGCCATTGGGATGGTCACCGCCCAGACTTCGGCATGGCCCGAGCGGCCTTTCTTTCTTTACCTGTGCTTCGGCACCGGCCACTACCCAATCCACACTCCCAAGCCCCACATCGACCGCTACAACGGTCGCTACGACACCGGCTGGGGGGCCATTCGCGAAGAGCGCTTCGCCCGCCAAAAGGACATCGGGATCATCCCCGAAGACACCGAGCTGCCCCCGTTCAATCCCGGTGTGCCCGAATGGGAGGAGCTGAGCGTCGACGAGCAGCGGCTGGCCACCCGGATGCAGCAGGCCTACGCCGGAATGCTCACCCACACCGACGAGCACCTCGACCGGCTCATCGCCACCCTCCAGGAGATCGGCCAGGCCGAAAACACCGTTTTCGTGCTGCTGTCCGACAACGGGGCCACCCAGGAAGGCGGCCCCTCGGGCCACGAGAACGCCATGCGGTTCATCAACGGGCTCGAGCCCCGGTCTGTTGCCCAGCAGCTGGCCGACATCGACGAGATCGGCGGACCCAACTCGTGGATGGCCTACCCCATGGGGTGGGCCATGGCCGGCAACACCCCGCTCAAGTGGTACAAGCAGAACACCCACGCCGGAGGGGTGCGGGATCCGCTCATCATCTCCTGGCCCACCGGGATTTCCGACACCGGGGCAGTGCGCACCCAGTACCACCATGTGAGCGACATCACCCCCACGCTGTTGGAGGCCATCGGCCTCGAGCCCCCCGCCGATATGGCCGGGGTCAACCAGATGCCGATTGAGGGCACCAGCATGGTGTACTCCTTCACCGACGCTGAGGCCCCCACCGCCAAGCCTGAGCAGTACTACGAAATGCTCGGCCACCGGGCCATGTGGGTCGACGGGTGGAAGGCGGTAACCCGCCACATCCAGGGAGAGAGCTTCGACGACGACCGCTGGGAGCTGTACCACCTCGATCAAGACTTCTCGGAGGCCCGAGACCTGGCCGAGGCCGAGCCCGAGCGACTGGCCGCCTTGATCGACCGCTGGTGGGAGGCGGCCCGCGACTATCAGGTGCTGCCCCTCGACGACCGCATCTTGGAGCGGTTCCACGTGCCCAAGCCCCGGCCCATCACCACTCGGTCCCGATTCGTGTACTACGACGGGGCCTACATCCCCAGCGACGGCTGCCCCGACCTCAAGAACGTGTCCTATGAGATCACTGCGGAGCTGACCCGGGCCGACGGCGACGACGGCACCCTGGTGGCCTGCGGCGACGTGGCGTCGGGGTTCTCCCTGTTCATTCAAGACGGGCGGCTGGTGTGGGACTACAACATGGCCTGGGACCACTACGTGGCTGAGACCGAGACGGCGCTGCCCGCTGGGCCCGTCACCGTCACCGCCGCTTTTGAGCGCACCGGCAGCTATGCCGGAACCGGTCGGCTGCTGGTGAACGGTGTCGAAGCCGCCTCAGTGGACATGCCCGTAACCCACAACACCCACATCCACGCGGTGGGTATCAGCGTGGGCTTCACCAAAGCCCCGTCACCCAGTCCCCGCACCACCGGCCAATTCCCCTTCACCGGCACCCTAAGCCGAGTGGTGATAAACGTCGCCGACGACCGCGAGCTGCCCGACCAACTGCTGGTTCTCGACTGAGGGCGAAGCGCGATATTTTGGCCGAATGGCCACCGACGACCAGAAGTGGAGCTTCGTAGTCGCGGCCAATCGCCTCCCAGTCAGACGGGTGTGGGAGGGCGACACCGCCAAGTGGGTTCCAAGCCCCGGCGGGCTGGTATCGGCCCTGCGCCCCGTCATGTCGGGCAATCCCGACGCGGTGTGGGCGGGCTGGACCGGCGTTCCCGGCCCGGGAACTGACCCATTCGAGGTAGACGGCTTCCAGTGCCATCCGGTCGGGGTCAGCCAGGGAGAGCTCCAGCTGTTCTACGAGGGGTTTTCCAACGCCACATTGTGGCCCCTGTTCCACGACGCCCTGGTGCCTCCCGAGTATCACCGCACCTGGTGGGATGCCTACCGAACCGTCAACCAGCGCTACGCCGCCACCGTGGCCGACCTCGCCGCCCCCGGCGCCACGGTTTGGATCCACGACTACCACCTACTGCTGGTTCCCGGCCTGCTGCGTGCAGCGCGGCCCGATCTACGGATCGGGTTCTATCTCCACATACCCTTCCCGGCCCGCGAGCTGTACATCCGGCTGCCGTGGCGGGCCGAGATCATCGACGGCTTGCTGGGCGCCGATTTGATCGGCCTGCAAACCCCGCTGGGCGCCGACAATTTCTGCCGGGCCGTAAACCGAATCACCGGCGCCAAGACCACCGGAAGATTGATCCAGCACAACGGCCGGACCAGCCAAGTGGGCGCCTTCCCCATCGGCATTGACACCGACCGGATCGCGGGCTTGGCCGCCGACCCTGCCGTGCAAGCCCGAGCCGCTGAGATTCACGAGACCTTGGGCTCACCCCGCACCGTGCTGCTGGGAGTGGACCGCCTGGATTACACCAAGGGAATCGAGGTCCGGCTGCGGGCCTTCCGGGAGCTGTTGGCCGAGGGGCGGCTCTCGGTGGACGACTGCGTATTGGTGCAGATCGCTGAGCCCAGCCGCTCCCAGGTCACCGGCTACGCCGAGGTCCGCCGAGAGGTGGAGCAGATGGTGGGCGACGTCAACGGAAACTTCGGGGTGATGGGCCGACCGGTGGTCCACTATCTCCATCAGAGCCAGCCCATCGAAGAACTGGTGGCCATGTACCTGATCGCCGACATCATGCTGGTGACCCCGCTTCGCGACGGCATGAACCTGGTGGCCAAGGAATACGTGGCCTCCCGCCCCGACAACACCGGAGTGCTGGTGCTGTCGGAATTCACCGGGGCGGCCCAGGAGCTGAGAACCGCCGAGCTGATCAACCCTCACGACATCGAGGGCCTGAAAACCGCCATGGAGGCCGCCGCCCATCGAACCGGCGCCGACACCGTTCCGGCCATGCGAGCCATGCGACGGGTGGTGCGGTCGAATACCGCCCAGCGCTGGGCCGAGCGCTTCCTGGCCCGCCTGGAGGCCTGCGAATGAACGAGGCCAGCCCCACCGTGGCGGCCGAAGAAGTGGACGCCCGGCTGCGAGAGCTGGCCCGAGTGCCGGTCCTGCTGGTGGCATGCGACTACGACGGCACCCTGGCCCCCATCATCGACAACCCCGACGAAGCCCGGCCCCTCCGGGAGTCGGTGGCCGCGCTGCGCCAGTTGGCCGCCATGCCCGACACCCACGTGGCGGTGATCTCGGGACGGGCGCTGCGCGATCTGGCCGCGCTGAGCCGACTTCCCGAGGAGATCCACCTGGTGGGCAGCCACGGCACTGAGTTCGACGTCGGCTTCGCCGACGACTTGTCTCCCGAGCAGCGGGACCTGCGCGACCGGGTACTGGGAGAGCTGAACGACATCGCCCGGCGCGACCACGGGTTCATCGTCGAGCCCAAGCCGGCCGGAGTCGCCTTCCACTATCGCAAGGCCGAACCCGAGATCGCGGCCATCGCGGTAGAAGACGTGCTGAGCGGACCAGGCTCCCGGGACGGCGTTCACGTCAAGACCGGCAAGATGGTGGTGGAGCTGTCGGTGCTGGACCTCAACAAGGGCGACGCCCTCGACCGGCTGAGAACCGACGTTTCAGCCGAAGCGGTGATCTTCGCCGGCGACGACGTGACCGACGAGGACGCCTTCGCCCGGCTGACCGGCCCCGACCTCGGTCTGAAGGTGGGCCCGGGGCCGACCCTGGCCCGGGGACGCCTGCACGACCCACAGTCGGTGGCTCAGATGCTGGCCCTTGTGGCCGAGCGCCGGCGGGCGTGGCTCATGGGTGAACACGACCTGGCCATCGAGCGCCACAGCCTGCTCAGCGACCAGCGGACAGTGGCGCTGGTCACCTCCGACTCCTCGGTGAATTGGATGTGCCATCCCCGAGCCGACTCACCGGCGGTGTTCGCCGGACTGCTCGGCGGCCCCCGAGCCGGGCATTTCTCCATCAGCCGCCATGACGACAGCCCGCCCATCTCCCACCGCTACCTGGACGGCACCATGGTGGTGGAGACCCGGTGGTCAGATGTGACCGTTACCGACTACCTGGACTGCTCCCGGGGGCGACCCTTCAAGTCGGCGGGCCGCACCACCTTGGTCCGGGTCATCGAGGGCACCGGGAAGATCGCCATCGAGTTCGCCCCCCGCTTGGACTTCGGCCGGGCCCCCACCGGTCTGCATGTGATCCACGACGGCTTGGAGATCACCGGCGCCGCTGAGACCATGATGCTGACCGCGCCCGGGTTGAGCTGGGACATTGTGGACGACGGCCCCCACCAGACCGCGGTAGCCCATGTCCAGCTCGACGGCGCGCCGCTGGAGCTGATGCTGCGTCTGGGCGTTCCCGGCCGTTTTGGCTGGTCGGAGACTGATGAGGCCGATCGCCGCGAGGCCACCGAGCAGTACTGGCGCGATTGGACAAACAAGCTCACGCTGCCGTCGGTGGCCGCCGAGGAAGCGGAGCGCTCCGCGCTGGTGATCAAGGCACTGTGCCACCAGCCTTCGGGAGCGATCCTGGCCGCCGCCACCACCAGCCTGCCCGAGGTGATGGGCGGCGTCCGCAACTGGGACTACCGCTACTGCTGGCCCCGAGACGCCAGCATGAGCGCAGCCGCGCTGCTGGCTCTGGGCAGCAGCCAAGAAGCCTGTCACCTGCTCGATTGGATCCTGCACCGGGTGGAGCATCTCCCCGGTCCCGAACAGCTCCGCCCGGTGTACCCCCTGGTTGGCGACGAAGCCCTGCCGGAGGCCGTACTCCCCGAGCTTGCCGGCTACGCCGGGAGCCGCCCGGTGAGAATCGGCAATGCCGCTGAGCACCAAGTGCAGCTCGACGTGTTCGGCCCGGTGGTGGATTTGGCCTGGCGGCTGTGCGAGGCCCAAGTGACCCTCACCGACCAGCACTGGGAGGTAGTCAAAGCAGTGGTGGGAGCGGTGGCCTCCCGCTGGCACGAACCCGACCACGGCATCTGGGAGGAGCGCCGCCCGCCCCGACACCACGTCCACTCCAAGGTCATGTGCTGGATGGCGGTTGACCGGGCCATCAAGATCGCCCAGCGCATCGACCCCGAGCTGGCCTTGTACTGGAGCCCGCTCCGCCACCGGATCGCCGCCGACGTGATCTTGAACGGGTGGAACGAGCAGCGCCGCTCCTACACCACCGCCTACGGCTCAACAGACCTCGACGCCAGCCTGCTGTGGATCGGCTTGAGCGGGCTGCTGCCCCCCGACGACTCCCGCTTCGTGTCCACCCTCAAAGCAGTGGAGAGCGAGCTGCGCGACGGCCAAACGGTGTACCGCTACCGCCACGACGACGGGCTGCCCGGCACCGAGGGCGGATTCCTGATCTGCACGTCGTGGCTGATCGAGGCCTACGTGCTCATCGGCCAGCTCGACGACGCCCGGGCCCTGTTCGACCGTTACCTCGACCTATGCGGCCCCACCGGGCTGCTCCCCGAGCAATACGACCCCGCCACCGAGCGCCTACTCGGCAACCACCCCCAGGCCTACTCCCACCTAGGCCTCATCAACGCCGCAATAGCCCTCTCCAGAAACAACTAGCGGTTCGGAGCATCGGTAGGGCGGGGGGTGGCGCCGGAGGCGGACTCGGCACCACCGCGTGCCGAGCCGCCGTAGGTGACAGGACCCGCCGCCCGGTTATAGGAAAACCGTTGGCTTGCCTCAAGAACCGGAGATCAGTCCCCAGATCCGTTCGGGCGTGGCGGGCATCTCCACATCGGTGATTCCCAGGGGCGATAGCGCGTCGGCGATGGCGTTGATCACCGCCGGAGTGGAGGCGATGGTGCCGGCCTCGCCGATGCCCTTCACCCCCATCGGGTTGGTGGGGCTGGGGGTCACCGTGGAATCGGTGCGGAACGACGGAGTCTCGGCCGATGACGGCACCAAATAGTCCAGGAAGCTCACGTTGCGGGGCTGACCGTCGGCGTCGAACAAGGCCTCCTCCCACAGAGCTTGGGCCACCCCTTGGAGGATGCCGCCGTGGATCTGGCCCTCTACCACCATTGGGTTTATCTGGTTGCCGCAGTCGTCCACCGCCACGTAGTCCACCATCTCCACCTCGCCGGTCTCGGTGTCCACCTCCACCACGGCCACATGGGTCCCGAACGGGAAGGTGAAGTTGGGCGGATCCCAGGTCATGTGGCCCTCCAGGTTGGGCTCCATGCCGTCGGGCAGATTGTGAGCGGTGAATGCCTCGAAGGCCACTGCGGCGAGCGGCATCTCGGCGTCAGGCTGGCCCTTCACCCGGAAAGTGCCGTCGGAGAACTCCAAGTCTTCCACGTTGGCCTCCATCTGGTGAGCGGCGATCAGCCGGGCCTTGTCGATCACCTTGTCGGCCGCCATATGCACCGCGGTGCCGCCCACCGACAGAGAGCGGGAGCCATAGGAGTCGAGCCCCAGCGGTGAGATGGCGGTGTCGGAGTGCAGCACTTCCACGTCGTCGGGATCGACGCCGAGTTGATCGGCCACGATCATCGACCAGCACGTCTCATGGCCCTGACCGTGGGGCGATGTTCCGGTCACCACTTGCACCTTGGCGGTGGGCAGCACCCGCACGGTGGCTGACTCCCAGCCTCCGGCGGCATAGTTCAGCGAGGCCAGCACCCGGCTGGGCGCCAGACCGCACATCTCCACGTAGCTCGACAGGCCCACTCCCAGTTGTCGGGAATCGCTGGCGGCCCGCCGCTCGGCCTGCTGGGCCCGCAGTCCTTCGTAGTCCACCAATTCCAGGGCCTGCTCCAGGGCCTGGGGATAGTTGCCGCTGTCGAAGATCAACCCAGGAGCCGACTCGTAGGGGAACTGCTCGGGGCCGATGAAGTTGCGGTGCCTGATCTCAGCCGGGTCCACCCCCACCGCGGCGGCCAGCGAGTCCATGGCCCGCTCGATGGCGTAAGTAGCCTCGGGCCGGCCCGCCCCCCGGTAGGCATCGGTGGGGGTCATGTTGGTGAACACTCCCGTGCACACGAAGGAGTAGTTCGGGATGTCATAGCAGCCGTGGTACAAGAAGGCACCCAACAGGGGCACCCCGGGAGTCACCAGTTGCAGGTAGGCCCCCATGTCGGCCACCAGCTTCACCCGCACCGCGCTGATCTTGCCCTCGGCGTCGGCAGCCAACTCGATGTCTTGGATCTGGCCCCGACCCTGGATCGTGGACCCGGCGGCCTCGGAGCGGCCCTCGGTCCAGCGCACCGGCACGCCGTGGCGCAGCGCCAAAGCAGTACACATGATCTCCTCGGCGTACACGTTCAGCTTGGAGCCGAACCCGCCTCCCACCGAGGGGGCCACCACCCGCACTTTTTGCTCGGGCAGGCCCAAGGTGAGGGCCACCATGACCTTGAGGATGTGGGGAATCTGGGTGGCCGAGTAGATGGTGATGTCGCCTCCGAACGGCGCAGGCACCGCCACCACCCCCCGAGGCTCCATAGCCGCAGGGATCAATCGCTGCTGGATGTAGCGCTCCGACACCACGTGGTCGGCGGCGGCAAACGCGGCCTCCACCGCGTCGGCATCAGGAGTCAGCTCCCAGGTGTAGGAAGCGTTGGTGCCCAGATCCTCGTGGATTACCAGGCTGTCGGCCGCGGCGTCCTCAAGGTCGACCACCGCGTCGAGTGGCTCATACTCCACCTCGACCAAGGCGGCAGCATCTGCCGCCCCGTAGCGATCATCGGCCAGCACCACTGCCACCACGTCGCCCACATAGTTGGCCTTGTCCACCGCAATGGGCAGGTGGGCCGGGTTCTTCATGTCATCGGTCACCGGCCAAGCACACGGCAAAGGCCCCCAAGACTCAGCCAGGTCAGCCCCCGAATAAGCAGCCACTACACCGTCGGCAGCCAGCGCACCACTCAGGTCAACAGACCGAATGCGGGCATGCGCATGAGGACTCCGAACACAAGCCACCCACAATGCCCCCGTGAGGTCCAGATCATCCACAAACCGGGCCTCCCCAGTAAGCAGCTCAGGATCCTCCTTCCGAAGCAACCTACTCCCCACCACCGCCGAGGATTCAGTCATCTCGCCACCTCCCTTGCCTCCCGCGAGAGTACCCCCCCTCCTCCGTCAGTGCAGCCGATCCTTCAGCACGGCAAGAGGTAAAACGGAGGTTGGCGGGGGGTGGCGCCGCAGGCGGACTTGGCCGCTCCGACGGCCAAGCCGCCGTAGGTGACAGGACCCGCCGCCAACCGGGGGAACTAGTTAGAAGCAGCCGTGCGGAGGTCGGCCAGCGTCTCCATCCACCACAGGTTGGTCACCGTGGTGTTGCCGGGAAGCGCGGCCAGGCAGTCGTCCACTTGGGCGACCACCTCAGGAAGATCAGCAGCGGCAAGACGCAGGTCCAACAGTCCGTCTACCACCCGGGAGCGGCTGGTGAGCTCTCCATCGATGGCGTCCAGCAGCCGATCCACCAACTCGGTGATCTCGATGAGGGCCGCTGGGTTGCGGACGGTT
>JAJDYU010000001.1 GCA_022825005.1 Acidimicrobiia bacterium | reverse complement strand
TCGGCCAGGATCTCCTCGCTGTGCTGGCCCAGCACCGGGGGAGGCCCGGCAATCCCGCCAGGGGTGTCGTGCAGCCCGATCACCGGACCCAACTGGGGGATCTCGCCCAAAGTGGCGTGCTCCACCGATTGCACCAATCCGGCCTGCTTCACCTGGGGGTGGTTGAGGATCTGCGAGAAGGTGTGGACCGGCCCGAACAGCGCCCGGTGCTGGTTGAACGACTCCTCCCACTCCGCGCTGGTCCGGGTGATGAAGATGCCTTGCAGATATTCGGTGAGCTCGGCTCGGGCGTCCACCCGTTGCTGGTTGGTCAGATAGCGCTCGTCGGCAGCCAACTCCGGCTTGCCGATGGCCCGGCAGAACCTCTCCCACCCGTCGGCGCCGCCCCACACACCGGTCACCACGTGGCCGTCGGCGGTCTGGAACGCCTCATAGGGCACCACCACGCTGTGGGCGCTGCCATGGCGCCCGGGATCCTCGCCGTCCACCCAGTGCGAGGCCAGCCGGGTGGTGAGCGACGACATCAGGGCGAAGAGCATCGAGACGTCGATGAGCTGGCCCTTGCCGGTTTGCTGTCGGGCGAACAGGCCGAGCATGGCGGCCTGGGCGGTGACCAATGCGCCGGTGAAATCAGCCATCGGGACCCCCACCAGGTTGGGCCCCCGATCAGGCTCTCCCGTCACCGACATGACCCCCGACACGGCCTGGACCACCGGGTCGGTCCCCGGATAGGGGGCCAGCGGACCGTCCGGTCCGAAAGCAGTGAGGGAGATGTACACGATCTGGTCGTTGATGTCCGACAGAGCGTCGTAGCCGATGCCGATCTCGTCGGCCACGCCGGGCCGGTAGCTGGTGACCACCACGTCGACGGTGGCGGCCAGGCGATGAACCGCCTCGAGCCCCTCTGGTTTGCGCATGTCCAGAGCGAGGCTGCGCTTGCCCCGATTCCAGATTAGGAACAGCGCGCTCTCGCCGTCGATGAACGCAGTGCCCACGCCGCGGGCGCCGTCACCATGGGGGAGGCTCTCCACCTTGATGACATCGGCCCCATAGTCGCCCAGAATCATGGTGCCGTAGGGGCCGGCCATGTGGCGGGTGAAGTCGAGCACCCGAATTCCGTCAAGGGGCTTGGTCATGCCCGGCCTCCCGACAGGTCTTCTCCAATCAGCTTGTCCAATCCGATTTCGGCGAGGATCTCGGCGGTGTCTGCGCCCAGGTCGGGGGGCGGCGGCAGGTCGGAAAGGTCGGGTTGGGCGGCTTCGTCGGGGCTCGAGGAGAGCTGCACCGGTGAGGCGGCCATTTGAACTCGGCCTCCGGGAAGCTCGGTTCCCCGGAGCACCCGGTTGACGGCGGCGTGGTCGCTGCTGACCGCCTCGTCGAGGGTGAGTATGGGGGCGAACGGTATCTCGGCTTCATCGAAAAGGCGGTTCCAGTCGTCGAAGGTGCGCCGGCTGATGGCCTCGGCGATCAGCGGGAACTCGTCGTCGTATCCGAAGTCCATGCTGTGGGTCCACTCTCCCCGCGCCCTGAGTTGTTGCAGCTCGGCGAGGTCGCAGAACCGCTCCCAGGCCACCCTCTCCAGCGGGCAGATGAGCAGGGCGCGGTGGTCGGAGGTGGCGTACATGGCATAGCGCGACCCCAGCGAGCGGTACTCATGCCAGGGCTCGTCGTTGTTCACCCAGGTGTTCACGTCTCGCCAGTTCCACCACAGTGCGGTGTTCCAGATGGAGGTGTGTACGAATTGGGGTCCGCCGCCCCGGTCTCGCTTGACGATGGCGGCCAGCACCCCCATGGCGCCGAAAACCCCGGCCAGCAGCACTCCGGCCGAGCGCCACCCGACCCTGGTTTGGGGCTGGCCGTCGTTCCACTCCACCTCAACCCGGCCGGCCAGCGCGTCCATGTTCTGGCCGTGGGCCTTGTACTCCGCCCACGGTCCGGCCAGCCCGTAACCCGAGATCACGCAGTACACCAGCTGCGGGTTGGCCTCGAGGAGGGTGTGGAAGTCGAGCCCCCGGCGAACGGCGTCCTTGGGGCGGGCGCCGACGATCACCGCGTCGGCCCAGGCAGTGACCCCGGCCACCACGTCGGCCCAGTGGGGCGAGTTGGTGCTGATTGCGATGCTGCGGGTGCCGGGGTTGAGGGCGAGGTGCAGATCGCTGACCCCGGCGATCTTGGGCTCGTTGCCCCGGTTGCCGTCGCCCTGAACCGGGTGTTCGACCTTGATGACATCGGCGCCCATCTCCACCAGCAGGTGCGAGGCCAGGGGCCCCGACATGTGGGTGGAGAAGTCGACGATGCGCAGCGGAGCGGGCCGGGTCATCGTCAGGTCATCCGAGGATGGCCAGGATTTGGCGGGATTGGCACAACAGGGTGCCGTCAGGGGCCCAGATGTCGAGGTCCCAATCCAGGTAGCCGCCGCGGACCAACCCGGTGCGCGACCGCAGAAGCACCATGTCGTTGGCCTTTGCCTGGGACAGATCGGCCCGGAAATAGGTGGTGTGGTCCAGGGTGGCGGTGGTGTACATGCGGTCGAGGCGCACCCACCAGCCCATCATCCCGATATCGCCGATCATCAGCAGACCGGGGGCGTCGATGGGGCGGGCCTGGGCGAAGCCGGCCCATCCCACCCGCTCCATGGGGCCATCGGGCGCGGTGAATGGTCTCGGCCCGAGGCGGTCCTGCATGACCACGTTGTCGCCATAGGGATATGCGAACTCGGGAACGTAGCCGTCGGTCTCCCGACCCGGGGTGGGCGGGGCCACCTCGGGCATGGGCAGCTCGTCGAACTCGGGACTGGGCCGGTCGGTGGCGAAGCTGGCCAACGCGGTGGCGATCAGCTTGTCGCCCTGCACCACTCGGGCCGCAGTGCTGATGAGGGTGCGGCCCGTGCGGAGCACTTCGGTCTGCACTTCGTAGTCGCCTTCGCCCGGCGCCCGCAGCAGATGGGCGGTGAACGACAGCGGGCGGTACTGGGGGTCGGTGACCGTGGCTGCCAGTCCGGCCATCAATTGAGCCTCCACCAGCCCGGCGGGAACGCGGCCCGAGGCCATCCACGACGGGGGAGTGGAGGTTCGATAGCGCCCGTCGCCCAAAGGCGTGTGGGCGATGGCCTCGTTGAATGATGCTGCGGTCACATGGCCTCCAGTGCTTCGGCCACCTCATCGGCTACCGAGGCCAACGAGGCGGGGATGTCCTCGACGGGCATGGGCGGGACTTCGGCCAGCGCGGGTATGACCTCGCGTCCCATGGTGTCGAGGTAGTCGATCACCTCGTCGATGGGCATCTCGGGCCACTGGGGCTTCACCACGAACGGGTCGATTGGGAGCTCTCGGGCCACCTCGGTGAAGTGGTCGATCACCTGCTGGGCCGTGCCCACCGCCACCGAGTGCTTTACCTCTTCGAAGAAGTTGCCCATGAGCGCCTCCTCGTCCAATATGTCGAGCTCCTTTCGGGCATACGCGAGGTAGCGCTCCTTGCTGACGTCGACGAATCTGGCTCGTGCCTCCTCGTTTGTGGCGCCGACGAAGGCGTTTCGCCGCAGGGGCTGATGGCCCATCGGCTTGCCCCGCTCGGCGAATCCGGCGGCCATGATGCCCAAACGGACCCGCATCTCATGGATGTCGTACTCCGGCGGGATGATGAACCGGTCGCCCACCCTGCCCGCCCGCCGGGCGCCCTTGCGGGAGTGCGCTCCCATCCAAATGGGGGGATGGGGCTGCTGCACGCATCGGATGTGGGGGGTGGCTCCGCGAATCTGCCAATGCTGGCCGTGGTAGTCAAAGTCCTCCATGGCCCAGCACAGCTTCATGATGTCGAGGCACTCGTCGAACAGGCTGACCCGTTTGCTGATAGGTACATTCATCAGGTCGAACTCTTCGCTTCGGTATCCGAGCCCGAGACCGACGTCGAGGCGGCCCTGAGTGACGATGTCGAGGGTGGCGAGCTCCTCGGCCAGGATCACCGGGTGGTACTTGGGAGCCAGCAGCACGGTGGTGGCCAGCCGCACGTGGTCGTCGATCTCGGCGGCCAGGCGGGCGAGAAGGGGCACCGGCTGGAGCCAGCGCAGGTCGCCGTACAGGAAGTGCTGGCCGATGACGAAATGGCTGAGGCCGTTGCGCTGTCCGGCCTCCACCTGGCGCAGGATGCCGTCGAACTGCTCGATGGGGTCCACGTCACGCGGCACGTCGCTGATGATCATGCCGAACTGCATGAGAACCCTTAGACGTCGATGCCGTAGAGCTCGGCGGCGTTGTCCTGGAGCACTCGGCGTCGGATATGGGGATCGACGCCGGCCAGCACTCGGGCGAAGTGCTCCCGGGGAGACGGGAACAGGCACGTCGGATGGGGGACATCGGTCTCTACCAGCACATTGTTGACCCCGACGTCTTCGATGAGCTTGGCCGGGGCCGACCGCTCGAACCAGAACATGACCCAGATGTGGTCGTTGAAATACTCCCGGGGGCGACGGGAGTTGAGGGCCAGCTCGTGGGCTTCGGTGACCATCTCGTCGTACTGGTACTCGAGGGCTTCGAGGATGAACGGGACCCAGCCAATGCCGCTCTCGGCCGAGACGACTTTGAGGTTGGGGTAGCGGTCGAACAGGTCGCTCATACACAGGTTGACGATGATGCGCACGTTGCTCATGTACATCTGGGTGGCGTGGATGGCGAGGCGACGCTGGTGGTCGAACTGCCCCCACCAGGTGTTGGGGGTCGCGGGAATGGGCCGGGGCAGATCGTCGGCGCCGGCCTCGCCGCCCACCCGGGCCTGTTGGAAGCGGGCGCCTCGGATGCTCTCCATCTCAGCTCGGCTCATTCCGGCGCCGATGTGAAAGTTGGCCACCGCGCCCGACTGGTTGAACAGGTCCCACATGGGGGCGAAGTAGGGCTCCCACAGCTCGGGCAGGCCCACCATCTCGGGCTTGTCGGAGAGGGTGAACCCGGTGATGCCCTTGTCCAGCAGCCGGGTCATCTCGGCCACGGTGAAATCCATGTCCCAGATCGGGAGCATGGCCTGGGGGAACAGCCGGCCGTTGGACTCGTGCTGCACGTCGACGAAGAAGTCGTTGTAGATCTCCAGCACCATCCGGCGCTGGGCCAGATCCTCGATGGCGAAGACGTGGTTGGAGGAGAAGCCGACGCCGTTGGGGTAGAGGATCTGGGCGTGCACCCCGATCTCGTCGCAGAGTTCGAGCCGCTCCTTCACGGCCCAGGCGCTGGTGTCGATGACTTCGAAGGGCTGGACCACGTGGCTGCCCAGGATCTTCTCGTGACCGGTTTGGATGGTGTTGCCGCCGGTGCTGGCCCACAACTCGCCGTCCAGATACCACGCGGTGACGCCGTCGACCGTCTTCTGCACGGGCACTCGGTTTTGCATCGCGGCGGGGGCCCGGGCCGTCCACAGCTCGGGCGGCTCGGTGAAGTGGGAATCGCAGTCGATAATCTTCAGGCCGTCAAGCGGGTCATGTGCGTTCATGGCGTTCTTTCTTTGCTGCGACGGCTAAATCGATCATCGTAAATGGAAGAGTTTTTGCTCACGGGGGTCTCAATGGGAGTGCTCGATGGAAGAGTAGCGGTCATAACCGCTTCTGGTTCAGGCATGGGCCGGGCCGCGGCCAGGCGCATGGCCTCCGAGGGCGCTCATGTGGTGGTGGCCGATCTTCGGGCCGAAGCCGCCGCTGAGACCGTGGATTTGATCGCTGAAGCAGGGGGCGCGGCGAGCGCCTTCACCGTTGATGTCAGCGATGTGGCCCAGATTGAAGGACTGATGGCCGAGGTTGGCTCGACTCACGGCAAGATCGACGTTCTCTACGCCCATGCCGGCATACCCGGACCGGCCGGGCTCGACATGAGCGAGGCCGACTACGACGAGACCGCGGCCATCAACATGAAATCGGCCTTCTTCACCGTTGCCCGGGCGGTGCCCTTACTGGAGGCGTCGGGCAACGCGTCAATCATCCTCACCGCTTCCACATCTGGGGTGGTGGGCTCGCCGTTCTCGCCGCTGTACTCGATGACCAAGGGAGCAATCGTGACGTTCGGCAAGTCGCTGGCTCTGGCCCTAGCCCCCAAGGTACGGGCCAACGTCATCTGCCCTGGCCCAGTGGACACACCCATGCTTCCGCTGTTCTTCGGCCGCGAGCCCGGCACCGACGTCAAACCCATGATAAAGGACTTTCTGGAGACTTCGGTGCCCTTGCAGCGCCCATCGCAGCCCGAGGAGATCGCCGAAGTGGCGCTGTTCTTGGCCAGCGATGCCAGCAGTTTCGTGACCGGTGTCGCACTCCCGGTTGACGGCGGCTACCTGGCCCGATGACCCAGTGAGTGCCGGAAGGTTTATCGGACAGCGGGTTCTTCGCAAGGAGGACCGGCGGCTCACCGCCGGCAGGGGCACCTACATCGCCAACATGGAGGTGTCGGGCATGCTGCATGCCCGATTCGTGCGCAGCAGCGTGGCTCGGGGGTTGGTTCGGGGCATAGGCACCGAAGCGGCCAAGGCCCACCCTGGGGTAGTGGATGTACTGACCGCGGCGGAGTTGAATCCGCGGGCCGGCCCGATGTTCGCGGCCCTGATCGGCGACCAGGTGCCCTATCCGCCACTGCGGGCTCTGGCTGAGGGGGACGTCCGCTATGTGGGCGAACCCGTCGCCGTGGTGGTGGCCGACAGCCCGTATGCCGCTTGGGATGCCGCCGAATTGGTTGAGGTGGACATAGAGACGCAGACGCCGGTGATCGGAGCACAGGTCGCCTTGGAGAACAGCGTTGTTTTGGTCCACCCCGAACGCGACTCCAACGAGGCCCAGTCGATGCCGCCCACCGATCCACCGGAGCTCGATGGAGCATTCGATTCAGCGGCCCATGTGGTGACCCGCAGGTTCACCCAGTCGCGGGCCACCAACGCGCCGATGGAACCCCGCGGCATCATCGCCAGCTGGACGCCGTTCGCCGACACCCTGGAAGCCTGGGTGTCGTCGCAAAATCCCCATGAGTACCACGTTCACTTCGCCAACCTGCTCGGGGTGGCCCATCACCAGGTTCAGGTGCGCATGGGCGATATTGGAGGCGGGTTCGGCCAGAAGATGATGGTCACCCGGGACGAGGATTGCATCGTGCTGGCCAGTCGGCATCTGTGCCGGCCGATCAAATGGATCGAGGACCGCAGTGAGAACCTGATCGCGGCCAACCAGGCTCGGGCCGAGGTGTTAGACGTGTCGATGGCGCTGGACGCCGATGCCCGGATCCTGGGGTGCCGGGTGCGCCATGTGGAGGATGTCGGGGCCTATGCGGTGGGCGGGCACAGCAGCGCATCGGGCAACCTGGCCCGGTTCTTCCCCGGCCCGTACCGCGTTCCCCTCTACGGGTTTGCCAGCCGGTCGGCCTACACCAACACCGTCGGGCGGGCCGCCTATCGGGGGCCGTGGCTGAGCGAGACCACCGCCCGAGAGCAGATGATGGACCATGTGGCCCGCGAGCTGGGCATCGACCCGTTGGAGCTGCGGCGCCGCAACACGGTGACCGCCGACGAGCTTCCCTACACCACCGCTACCGGCATGGTATACGAGAACGTGTCGCTGCGGGAGTGCCTGGACCAGGCCGCCCAGATGGTGGACTACGACGGGTTCCGCCAGCGCCAGCAAGAGGCCCGGGCCCAGGGCCGTTACCTCGGTTTGGGCATCAGCTCCTATGTGGAGCCCTCGGGCATGGCGTGGGCATCGTTGGCCACCGAGCAGGTCACCATCCGGATAGACCCTGCCGGCAAAGTGCGGATCTTCATGGGCAGCGGTGACCACGGGCAGAGCCTGGCCACCACCATGGGCCAACTGGTGGCCGAACATCTGGGTTGCGCGCTGGACGACATCGAGTTCGTGCAAGGCGATACCGCTGCCACCCCTTTCGGGGCCGGCACCGGCGGAAGCCGGTCAGCGGTCATCGGCGGTGGCGCGGCCATCGGCGCGGCCCGCGAGCTACACGCCAAGGTGGCAGAGATTGCCGCCCACCTTCTGGAGGCCGCCGCCGCTGACATCGAGGTGAGCGACGGGGTGGCCTCGGTAGTCGGCACCCCTGCCCGAAGCATCACGCTGGGCGAGATCGCCGGGATCGCCTACCGCAGCACCGACCAGCTCCCCGCGGGCATGGAATCGGGGCTGGAGGCCAGCAATCGGTATCAGCCGCCCAATGTGTTCACGTTTTCCAACGCCACCCACATATGCATCTGCGAGGTGGACATCGAGACCGGCCTGGTGTCCCTGGAGCGCTTCGTGGTCAGCGAGGACTGCGGTCGCATGATCAACCCCATGGTGGTCGACGGCCAGATAGCCGGCGGCGTGGTGCAGGGAATCGGGGGCGTACTGTGGGAGAACATGGCCTACGACGACCAGGGCAGCCCGCTGGCATCCACCTTCATGGACTACCTCATACCCAGCGCCCCGGAGTTGCCGCCCATCGAGTGCGGCCACATCGAGACTTTGTCGAACACCGAGGGGGGCTTCAAGGGAATGGGGGAGGGAGGCACCATCGGCGCCCCCGCCGCGGTAGCCAATGCCGTGGCCGACGCTCTGGCCCCTCTCGGTGTGCAGGTGGACACGTTCCCCCTCGGGCCCCGCGACGTGTTCGAGCTCATCCAAAGGGCTCAGCAATGAGCAGGAGCATCTCCATCGGCAGCGGGTCGGCGTACTCCACCGATCGGCTGGACTGGGCCCAGGAGCTGGCCGACAGCGGCCTGGTGGATTACATGGGCTTCGACTGCCTGGCTGAGCGGACCATGGCGCTGGCCCAAGTGCGCCGCCTCGATGACGAGACCGCGGGCCACGATCAGCGCATCCCCGAGCTGATGCGCCGTTTTGCCGGGTTCTTACGCCGGGGCGGAAAGATAGTGGGCAACTTCGGTGCCGCCAATCCAGCCGCCGCGGCCGACGACGTGCTGCGGGGGCTGAAGCTCAACGGCGTCACCGGGGTGAGGGTCGGGGTGATCCACGGCGACGACGTGCTCGACCATGTGCTCGAACAGGATCTGGAGTTGCCCGAGATGGGGGTGACCGCCCAGGCCATCGCCGCCCAGGTGGTTTCGGCCAACGCCTACATAGGCGCAGATCCCATAGTGGAGCTCTTAGACGAGGGCGCGCAGTTCATCCTCGGCGGCCGCATCGCCGACCCTTCTCTCTATGTGGGGCCGATCGCGTATGAGATGGGCTGGGCGCTGGACGACTGGGAGAAGATGGGCATCGCAACCCTGGTGGCCCATCTTCTGGAGTGCGGCACC
>JAJDYU010000073.1 GCA_022825005.1 Acidimicrobiia bacterium | reverse complement strand
GGCAACGGCGGGTCGGTGTCGGACACGTTCGACATCGTGGTGGGGTCGGCGAACAATGCGCCGACGGTGGCCAATCAGATCCCGGACCAGACCGCGGTGCCGGGCACGGCGTTCAGCTTCTCGTTCGAGGCCAACGCGTTCGCCGACGCCGACAGCGGCGACACCCTCACCTACACCGCCACCAAGTCGGACGGCACGGCGCTGCCGATGTGGCTGGGTTTCACGGCGTCGTCGCGCACGTTCTCGGGGACGCCGGCGGTGTCGGATGTGGGGACGGTGTCGGTGAAGGTGACCGCTTCTGACGGGTTCGGCGGCACGATCAGCGACACGTTCGACATCGCGGTGAACCGGGCGCCGACGTTCGCTAGCAGCACGGTGGCGCGTTCGGTGGCCGAGAACAGCACCTCGGGCACGAACGTTGGGGCGGTGGTGACGGCGACCGACCCAGATGGTCACACGCTGACTTATTCGCTGGGCGGGGCGGACGCGTCGAGCTTCGATATCGGTTCGTCGTCGGGCCAGATCACGGTGGGCAGCGGCACGTCGCTGAACTTCGAGGCCACCAAGAACAGCTACACGGTCACGGTTACCGCGTCGGACGGGACCGAATCCGCGACCGCGACTGTGACCATCAGCGTGACCGACGTGGACGAGGCGCCGGCGGCACCGGGGGCGCCGACGGTGAGCGCTACGTCGGGCTCCACCACCAGCTTGGACGTGAGCTGGTCGGCGCCGACGAACACGGGCCCGGGGATCACAGACTACGACTGGCGCTGGAAGCTCCAGAGCGAGACCACCTGGACGGAGAAGACCGACACCACCACCACGGCCACCAGCGCGACGATCACGGGGCTGACGGCAGACGCGGCCTATCACGTGCAGGTGCGGGCGAAAAACGCCGAGGGCACCGGCGGCTGGTCGGCGTCGGGCAGCGGTACCACCAACTCGCCGGTGGAATCGACGACCGTGAGCAACATCGACGAGAACGGTGGCGCCAACACGGTGTCGCTGACGTTCGGCCGGGACTTGGAGCCGCTGAGCGCGCAGCAGCTGCGTGATCTGCGCTGGGCGATCTCGGTCTATGGCACCTATGCCTCCTACGGGGTTCCCCTCGTCGGTGTGGGTCCGTACCGGATTGTCCAGAGCGGCACCGGCAACAGGACGCTGACGATGGACTTGAGCCCGCCAGGTCCGGTCGGCGCTCGCGTTCTGCCCGGCCGCGAGATCACGATCCTCTACCGGCCGGCTACTTTCAACGCGCTCAGCACCGACGGTCTTCAGTATGCGGGGGTCTCGGGTGACGCCGCGATAGTGCCAACATTCACCACTACCGCCACGCTGACGTCCACGGTGATCCCTCCGGTGATGACCGACGCCCAGGTGGCGGGCACCCAGATCACCGCCACTTTCGACCGCGACCTCGACGCCGGCTCGGTGCCGGCCGCCAACCGCTTCTCGGTGTCTCATATGCGAAGCGATTGGGACATCAGCACGTGGACGCGGGTGTCTCCCACCGGCTCGGTGACCGTCAGCGACAAGACGGTCACGTTCACGCTGCCCTACAAGGTGCCCTCGAACCATGACGCGTTCTTCTGGTACGAGCCCGGAGACGACGCGAACCCGCTGCGGGGCTCGTCCAATGGGCCCAAGGTGGGCCACATCTTCCAGTTCATCGCCGACGTGATCGACCGGGACGCCCCTCAGATGGATTCCGCCGCCGTCAACGGCACCAAGCTCACGATCTACTACGACGAGCCGCTCAACACCGGCTCGGCTCCGGCCACGAGTGCCTTCGCGGTGACCGCGGGCGGCAGCACCCAGACGGTGAGCAGCGTGGTAGTCAGCAGCGACGCGGTCACGCTGACCCTCGGTGCATCGGTGGCCGCCGGTACGGCGGTGACCGTGAGCTACACGGCGCCGTCGGCGAACCCGATTCGCGACGCGGCCGGCAACAACGCGCCCAACCTCACGAATGCGACGGTAACCAACCTTGGCCCTACCAACCCGGGCGCCCCTTCGCTGTCGACGGTGGATGTGAGCGGGCGGGCGCTCACCCTGACCTTCAACCAAAATCTCGACCCCGCCAATGTGCCGGCCGCGTCGAGCTTCCGGCTCTTCCTCGTGAATTCCCCCGATCCCGCCAATCCCGAGCAGCGCCAGCAGGTCACCGCGGTGGCAGTGCGGGGCCAGCGGCTGGTGATCACCATCAGCCCGGGGGTGGTTCCGTGTGCGGATCCCTTCACGGTGTCGTACACCAAGCCGACCCAGAACGCCCTGCGCAACGTGTGGGGCACCGAGGCGAACGCCTTCTCCAACCAGGCGGTGACCAACCCGCCATGGGATCGGTGCGCGCGGGGCACAGTCCAGAGCACATCGGCGCAGGGCACGCAGGCCAAGCTGAGCTTCGACCGGACGCTCAGTGGCCAGTCGCTGAGCAAGTCGAGCTTCGAGGTGACCTCGAAAGCGGCAAACGCCGACGAAATCAACGTGCTGCGGGTGGAGGCCACCGACGACAGCTTGTCGCTGTCGCTCAGCCGCTCGTTGGCCGACGGGGAGCAGGTGGCGGTCAAGTACCAGCCTCAGCCCGGTGCGCGCGGGCTCTGGGACGCCTGGGGCAATCAGATCGCGCCGTTCACCACCGATGCGGTGGCCGTGGATACCAACCGGGCGCCGGCAATCGATATGGAGGCGGCCGACTACGCCCGCTTCGCCGAGTCGAACAACGCGCCACCGGGCGTGTTGGTCACCAAGCCCTTCTACGGCATCTTCTCCGATCCCGAGGGCGGCGAGCTGACCTACTCCGTCTCGGTGCCCGACGATTTGGCGGCATTCGTGGAGTACCTGGAAGTGCCTACCAATGCCGATCTAGCGCAAAACCCGAACTCCGCTGAGGTGATGACCAGGGCGTGGTTCCGAGCCCGCCCGCAGGCCGACTGGGGCGACATCAGCCCGACGCTGCCCAACCCGCTGCTGTTCACCGTGACGCTGACCGCCACCGACCCCGAAGGCCTGTCCAGCTCGATCACCGGCGAGTTCTTCACCTGGTGGGATCCGCCCATCCCACCGGGTACGCCGTTGATCGACGCCGTCGCCGTGGTCTCAAATGCGGGCGACGACCAAACCTACGCGCGGGGCGAGGTGATCCGGGTGCGGGTCACCTTCAGCAAGGCGGTGGAGGTAACCGGCAGCCCGCAGGTGAGCATCGACATGGACCCCGCCGCCTGGGGCCAGAAGTGGGCCGCCTACGAGAGCGGCTCGGGCACCGCTGAGCTGACGTTCGCCCACACGGTGGTGGAGCCCAACTTCTCGACGCAGGGCATCGCCGTTTTGGCCGACACGCTGCGCCTCGACGGCGGCGCGATCCAAACGGCCGATGGCATCGACGCCGACCTGTCGCATTCGGGCCTCGCCCACGACCCGGACCACAAGGTGGACTGGCGGCTGGCCCCGCCGCCGCCATCAGTGGCCGAGGTGGCGGTGGTGTCCGACCCGGGCGACGACGACACCTACGGCCTCGGCGACGTCATCCGCTTCCAGGTGTCGTTCACCCAGGCGGTAGACGTGACCGGCGCCCCCCGCATCACTATCGACATGGACCCCGCCGACTGGGGAGAGAAGCAGGCGGATTATGAAAGCGGCAGCGGCACCGCCACCCTCATCTTCACCTACACCGTGGTAGAGCCCAACTACTCGTCTCAGGGCATCGCCGTGCTCGAGGACACCTTGGCCCTCAACGGCGGCACCATCCAATCCGCCGCCGCCGGCACCGACGCAAACCTGGCCCACACCGGCCTTTCCCACAACTCCAACCACAAGGTCGACTGGCGCTGACCGCCTGTCGGACGAGAAAGCATTGAAATAGCTGTAAAAGTATTATTGTTGCGTTGGTTGGGCGGCGCGGGTTAGGCTGGCGTAGTGGAGACGGTGAGCTTCGGCGATTTGGCGCCTATCTTGGCCGCGGTGGTCGGGCCGATGCTCGCGGCCGTTTTGGCCATGATGCGCTACCAGCACGTCGACAGCACCAAGACCCGAACCCTCATCTACAACCAGATCGACAAGACCCGCACCCTCATCTACGACCTGATCGGCGAGAACCGCGACCTCATCGAGAAGTCCAACAAAGAGAATCAGGACCTCATCGAGAAGTCCAACAAGGAGAACCGCGACCTCATCCGGGAGAACCGCGAGCTCATCGAGAAGAACCACCGGGAGGTCACCAGCAGCCTGGGCGAGGTGCGGGAGCGGCTGGCCCGCATCGAGGGCCACCTCCAACTCCCCCCGCCCCCCGAAGAACCCGAAGCCGAAGCCGCCTGACCGCCGGCCAAGGACTCGGGCCCAGTCTTGGCGGTGGCAGCGGATTTTCATTGGCGCGCGACTCTCAAGGGCTATGGGGTACGGTCTCTGCATGGATGGCGGATCGTCGCTCGGCGCGCCCGGTGCGAGTGCGATTTGATCTGAGATGGAGCACCGCAATCCCCCTGGGTGCCCCTCCGACACCCCAGAACACGTTTGGCGGCGCCAGATGGACGCTATTCGGGTCCGCAGTGTTTCGGAGCGGCTTGAGGAATGGCGGCAGCTCAACGCGGCCGGGGCGATGATGGAGGAGTCAGCGGTGCGAAGTCGCCACCCCGAATACAGTGACCGGGAGGTGTTCTTGGCCCTCGTTGTTGCCCGATATGGCGAAGAGCTTGCCCACGAGGTGTGGCCCGACTCTGTTGGGGTAGAGCCCTGATCGAACTGGCCGCCGCGCTGGAGCGCACAATCGGCGCTCTTGAATCGGCCGGCGTGGACTACATAGTGGTTGGCTCGACGGCAGCAGCGGCCTGGGGGGTTGCCCGGATGACCCGCGACGTGGACGTGGTGGTTTTGCTGGCCCCCGATGCGGGTGAGGCCATGGTTGATGCGCTCCGGGCAAGCGGGGTATATCTCCCCGAGTCCGACGCCCGACAGGCGGTTGAGGCTGGCGGCTCGTTCAACATCCTCCATCCCCCGAGCGGGGGGAAGGTCGACTTGTTCGTTGTTCCCGACTCCGATGCCTTCACCCGGTCTCGGATGGGCCGCAGAGTGCGCGCCGTCGTTCTTGGGGTAGAGGCGTGGATTGCCACACCCGAGGATGTGATTTTGGCCAAGCTGCGGTGGCGCCTTCAATCTCGTTCCGAAACTCAGTGGCGGGACTGCGTTGAGATCGCTGCCATAAACGACCTCGATGTCGGCTACATGCGGGAATGGGCCGCCGAGATCGGCGTACAGGAGGATCTGGCGGAGCTGCTGGGTGAAGAGGCCTGACAAGCCAGCCCTCCCCAGGCTGGCGCTTCTTATGCAGTGATCAGGTGGGTCGGGGCTGTGTGTGAATGGCTGTTATTTTGTAGTAGCTGTTTGTATACTCTTCGGTGCGCTGGGCGTGGGCGGGGAGTGCTTTGGCCGAGCGACGGAGGTTTCGTTCCGATGGAGATGGAGAGTTCTGTGGGCGAGGGTGCGGTTGTTTCTGGTTCGCCGGGCGGCGCGGGTCGTGCCGGTGACGGCGCGGTGAATCCCCCCCCCCCCAATGTTCGCCTTGTAGTTCTCGGGGCTGGCCGCCTCGCCGCCGCGGGGGCGGCGGAGTGAGGGCCCTGTTCGGCGGGGGACACGCCGGCTATCCGGGCGGCCGCCTGCGCCGTTTGGGCGGCGCGGCGCTGGTGTGGGTTCTGTTCGCGGTCGTGCTGGCCGCAGTGCCCGCCGCGCCGGCGTCGGCGCAGAACCAGCCGCCGGTGTATTCGGGCGGGAACACCAGAATCGTGCCGGCGCCCCCTGGCACGCTGGTGTCTTTGCCGTCGACCTTCAACGATCCCGACGGCGACAACGACAACATCGAGGTCACCTGGAAGGTTCCGCACGACCACGGCATCTTCATCGAGAACACTCCGCACTTCGAGTCAGGCCGGGTGTATATAAAGCTCACCGACAGGTATTGCGATCTGGCGTTTCGGGTGAGCGACCCGATTCACACGAACGTCAACGCCACCGACAGCAACAAGCGATTTCTTTCGCTGCCACTGAAGCTCACCCTCATTGGGACCGATGAGGACGGCGCGTCGGGGGAGGTTGAACTTACGTTCAATGCATCATGGGGCAACGCGCAGTGCCACATGAAGTCGGCCGTGGTGAGTGGCCGGACGCTGACGCTCGGGTATCACCTCGCCAGCGATGAATCGCTGAAGGGCGATTCGGTGCCGCCGGCGTCGGCGTACACGGTCACCGCTGGTGCCCGTGAGATTTCGGTGGACGAGGTGTCGGTGTCGGGCAGCAATGTGGTGCTGACGCTGTCTGAGCCGGTGCCCGGCGGTGCGACGGTCAGGCTGGCCTACGACGCAAGCACCAACCCGAAAGTTCGCAAGAACACAACCAACTCCGACGACTCCGTCACCGTCACCAACGTGAGCACGACTGTTGGCAATTTGCCGGTGCTCAATGAGAACGGCCCGCTTGGGCTGGTGTCGGCGACGGGGTCGGGTTCGCAGGTGCGGCTGGGTTATGACGAGACGCTGGACTCCTCGACGCTCCCGCCGGCGGAGGCGTTCTCGGTGACCGCGGACGGCGCCGATGTGGCGGTGACCGGCGTGTCGGTGGACGGCAGCGCTCTGCTTTTGGCGTTGGAGTCGCCGCTGCCGGCCGGCGCGCAGCGGATCACGGTGGCCTACAGCCCGTCGGCCGCGGGCGCGAACTACCTGCGGGACGCGTCGGGCGACCCCGCGCCGGGCTTCGGTGCGATTCCGGTGAACCGGGCGGTGGTGCGCGGCTCGTGGTTCACCATCCCGTTCGTCCGGCCGGTGCAGAATTACGAGAACCAGGTCGATGACATGGGCAACTTCGGCGCTCCCATGGAGGGGGGCTGCACGCAGAATTTCACCGTCAGGGTGGACGGCGAGGTGTGGCCTGCGGGCGTGACGTTCGCCGGCGAGAGAGACGGCAATGTGCAACTGTGGCGCCAAGTGGCGACGGCTTCGGATTGTGCCGACCCGCATTCGGTGTTGTTTTGGGTAGGCGAGGGGCGGATCAAGTCGGGCGCGCATAAGGAGATCGCGACGGGCCAGCAGGTGACGCTGAGCTATGGCGGTCCGTGGCTCAAGCCCGACGGCACCTTCGCTGCGGGCCTGAAGTACACCGACGACGACACGCCGGTGCCGGCGTTCTCGGTGGATGTGGTGAACCCGCGCGGCACGGCTTCGGTGGACGGCAACCGGCTGGAGATCGAGTTCGGGGTGGCGCTGGATGAGTCGGTGGTGTTGGATCCGTCCGATTTCGAGGTGTCGTCGTCGCATGCCTATGGGCGGACGGTGCCGGTGGTGAGCGCGAGCATTTCGGGCAGCACGGTGACGCTGATGTTGGCGGAGTCGATCCCCAACCACGCGACCGTCAGCCTGTTCTTCGGCAATCGCGCCGCGGGGGAGGTGCGGTTCTACCGTGACGACGATGGCGAGAAGTCCGACGGCGATCCGCTGACCAGCGCGATCAAGGATCTCGACGGGAACGAACTCGTCTACGTCCCCATCGAGCAGGTGGGCTGGCTTGAGGGGATCACCACGCTGTTCGCGTACCCCTCCATCCCGGTGAAGGTGACAACGCCGAATACGGCGCCTGTGGTGGTGGCGGCGGGGGTGGATTTCGGGTCGCAGGTGTTGGTGCGGTTCAACGAACAGATGGACACGGGCGCGTTCGCGTCGGGTTCGGCGTTCACGGTGACCGCGCGCTTGGCGAATGGCGCGACGCGCACGATCAGGGTCGATGGGGTGCCGAGCTATGCGGGGTCGAAGCTGCGGTTGCATCTGGCATCTGCGCCGCCTGAGGGTGCGGTGCTGTCGCTGTCGTATCGGAAGCCGTCTGAGTCCAACAACCAGCTCAAAGACGCCGGCGGGATGGCGTTGGAGAGCTTCTCGGGGGTGCCGGTGAACAACGGCCAGCCGACGGTCACGGGTGTCGAGATCGTCTCTGATCCGGGTTCTGATGGCGTGTACACCGCGGGGGAGAAGGTGCGGGCGCGCGTGTCGTTCAGCGACAACGTGATCGTGAACACGCATAATGGGACGCCGCGGCTGCGGGTCCATCTGGGCGATTTCCAGCCGGATCTGCGGTGGGCTTCGTTCGAGAGCGGGTGGGGCTCCGACCAGCTCGTGTTCGCCTACACCGTGACCGCGGCCGACGTGTCTGATGCGGGCGGGGGGATCGCCCAGAGCTCGCTGGGGGTGAAGGCGAACTCGCTGGAGACCGGGGGCGGCGAGATCTGGTCGCGGTATGTGCGGGCGAACCGCAGCGCCGTCTTGTCGCACCCGGGCTTGCCCCGGAGGCCGGATCCGGCGCCGCCTGCGGTGACGGCGGTGGCGATCACCTCTGATCCGGGGTCTGATCGCACCTATGCTCTGGGCGATGTGATCGAGGTGGGTTTGACGTTCAGCGATCCGATCTTCGTGGATCTGTCGGGTGTGGTGTCGACGGACAGCGACGCGAGCAACGACCGCCCGACGCTGGCCATCGACTTGGGCAACCGGGTGGGCGACCAGAAGCTGGCGTACTACCAAAGCGGGCACGGCACGAACCGGCTCACCTTCGCCTACACGGTGACAGCGGCCGACACCTCGACTGGGGGCGTGGAGGTGCTGGCAGACTCGCTCAGGCTCAGAGGCGGACAGTTGAGGTCGCACTGGGCGTGGTCGGACCACCACGCCGACATCTCGCACCGGGGGGTCGCGGCGAGCCGGTCGCATCTGGTGGACCCGGCGCCCGGGGCGCCGACGATCATGAACGCGATCGGTCTGTGGAACTCGAGCACCACGGTCACGCTCACGTTCAGCAAGGAGCTCGACATCAGCTACGGCGCGTGGCCGGGCTCGATCGCGTTCGAGATCACGGTGGACGGGGAGCGGCGCCGCGTCGCCAGGGACTACTACCCGCACGTCGACTACGACGACGGGAGGATCATCAGGTTCACCATGGCCGAGCGTCTGGGCCCGGGCGTCAAGAAGGTGGTCTACACCAAGCCGTCCGCGGGAGCGGTCGGCGGGCCGCTGCGGGACCTGTTCGGCAACGAGGTGGAGAGCTTCGAGTGGCCGATACCGGTGGTGGTGGAGCCTCCTGCTCCGCCGGTCACCGCGTGGCTGTGGGGGGCGACCATGAGCCCGAGCAACATGCCCAGGGGCCTCGGACGCGGCTGCTCGCAGGACGCCAGCCTCTGCCGATACAACACCAACGACGTCGACTTTGAGTACGAGGGCACCACATATGAGATCACCGCGCTCCGCCAGGCGGGCCACATCCTGCGCGACACCGACGACGACGACTCGTTCTACTTCGCTCTCGACCGGCCATGGCCCGCAGCCCTGCGCGACGACGCGGCGCTGTGCGTGGGCGACGCGAGGCTGGTACTCGCCGACGCGGAGTACCAGTCCGCCAACCGCATCGCGAGATGGGCGGCCGAAGACCACGAGGGCGCCCTCGCAAACGTCAAAACCCAGCTGGCGGCCAGCCCGGTCACAATGCGGCTATACGAAACGGCGAACGCGGCCGACGCCTGCCCTGTCACGGGCCAGCAGCTCCAAACCTCGCTCAGCACCCTGGCCGCCCCAACGGTGGCCTCGGTGGCAATCGCCTCCGACCCCGGCGACGACGGCATCTACGGCGCCGGCGACGCCATCGAGATATCGGTCACGTTCACCGGGGCCGTCGACGTGACCGGCAGCCCCAAGATCGACATCGACATGGACCCCGCGGCGTGGGGCACCAAACAAGCCGCCTACCAGAGCGGAACCGGCACCGCCACCCTCACCTTCGCGCACACGGTGGTGGAGCCCAACTACTCGTCGCAGGGAATCGCGGTTTTGGCCGACACACTGGCGCTCAACGGCGGCGCCATCGCGACCGCGGGCGGCGCGGATGCCGACCTGTCCCACACAGGACTCGCCCACGACTCGGACCACCGGGTGGACTGGCAGACCGCCTCCGACAGCGACACCTCGGGCCTTTTGCGCCTATCCGAGCCCACCACCCCCGCAGTCACCGCGGTGGCGGTGACCTCGGACGCGGGCTCAGACGACACCTACCGGCTCGGCGACGTGATCCGCATCACCGTCACCTTCAGCGAGGCCGTCGACGTCACCGGCATCCCCCGGATCGACATCGACATGGACCCCGCCCCATGGGGCACCAAACAAGCCGCCTACCAAAGCGGAACCGGCACCACAACACTCGTGTTCACCCACACCGTGGCCCAGCCCAACTACTCGTCTCAGGGCATCGCCGTGCTGGCGAACACCCTGGCCCTCAACAGCGGCGCCATCCAATCTGTCGCCGCCGACATCGACGCAAACCTCGCCCACACCGGCCTGGCCCACAACCCCAACCACAAAGTCGACTGGCAGCAAAGCTGACCGCCCGTCTAACGGGAAGTCATTGAAATAGCCGTAAAAGTATTATTGTTGCGTTGGCTGGGCGGCGGGGGTTAGGCTGGCGGGGTGGAGACGGTGAGCTTCGCCGATTTGGCGCCCATCTTGGCCGCGGTGGTCGCGCCGATGCTGGCGGCCGTTTTGGCCATGATGCGCTACCAGCACCTCGACAGCACCAAAACCCGCACCCTCATCTACGACCAGTTCGACAAATGCCGCGACCTGATCGGCGAGAACCGCGACCTGATCGAGGAGTCCAACAAGGAGAACCGGGCGCTCATCGAGAAGTCCAACAAGGAGAACCGCGACCTCATCCGGGAGAACCGGGAGCTCATCGAGAGGAACCACCGGGAGGTCACCAGCAGCCTGGGCGAGGTGCGGGAGCGGCTGGCCCGCATCGAGGGCCACCTCCAACTCCCCCCGCCCCCCGAAGAACCCGAAGCCGAAGCCGCCTAACCCCGCCGTATAGGGTCGGTGCCAGATTTTTGCTGTTATGATGTAGCGTCATGCGTACGCAGATTGCTTTGGAATCGGAGCAGCATGCTGGAGTGAAGCGAAAGGCCGCTGAGCTGGGCATCAGCATGGCTGAGTACATTCGGCGCCTCATCGAACGCGATCTCGCCGGGCCTGAGATCCAGGGCGATATCTCCGCCATCTTCGCACTGGGGAACTCAGGGGGCAGCGACATCGCCGCTGAGGGCAAGTCGGCGATCGCCGAGGCATTTGAGGCCGACTGGGTTCGCCGCACGCGGTGACCGTATTCGTCGACACCTCGATCTGGTACGCCGCGGCCGACGCGGATGATGCCAGCCACGATCAAGCCAGGGCCCTCCTGGTGAGATTCGACGGCCGACTGCTGACCAGCGATCACGTCTTGGTCGAGACCTGGCATCTGGCGGCTAGGAGGCTGGGCGAGCAAACGGCCGAGGTATTGGTGAATGCCATCCGCGAGGGCCTGTCCAAAGTGGAACTGGCCACGCTCGCCGACCTGGAGGTCGCCGCCCAGATCCACGAGGCCTTCCCGGATCAGGGCTTCTCGATTGTGGACCGCACTAGTTGGTCGGTGATGCAGCGCTTAGGGGTGCATGAGGCGCTCGCCTTCGACCGGGACTACTCGATCTACCGATTCGGCCGAGACAGGAACCGGGCTTTCACGGTGTTCTGCTGAACTGCCCATGGATGTTGGTAAGTGGCTATTATTTTGTAATCGGACGGATTTTCTTTAAACACGGTCGTCGCTGGGCGGTGTTGGTTGCAGCGGGGGTGATGGCGGCTGTGGTTGCGGGGGGAGGCGGGGCAGTGGCCTCGCCGCAGAATTCGGCTACCTATTGGTGCGAGAGAACCACGTCGGCGCCGGCCAAGCCGACAGGGGTCACAGCCTTGGTGAACCCGACCGAGGAAGAGGGAAACACCTGGGGCGAGAACGGGATCCTGATCAGCTGGGACACTCCCGATGAGAGCGACTTCGTGGACGGGTACAGCATCTTCCGGGGCGTGCTGGTGGCGGGCATTTCGCCGGCAAGCACCGAAGTGACCCTCCAGGGCACGATCTGGAATGTGAACACGTCGGATAGCGACAATGGGACGTGGAGCACCCTGTTGCCCGCGCCGAGAGACATCATGGACCCCGAGGAGTACCTCGAAGTCGGCGTGACCTACGTGTATCGGGCTATGGCGACGAGATATGACAACTGCGGCGACTTCCAAGACAGCGAGCGCTCCGACCCGGTTGTGGCAACCTACGAGGCGCCTGATGAAGAGCAGGACGAGGGCGAAACCGGCGAGGGCGAAGACGACGAGGGCGACACCGACGACGGCGGCGACCAAGTAGGCGGGCTGTAGCCGGGCGCCCGCCGGGGAGGCGAGCCTCGATCCGCTGCTCAGCCGGGTCGCTTGAGCGGGCGGGGCGGGCGGCGCAGCAGGTTCACCGCCATGGCCGAGGCCCGCGTGGACCACGGCACGCATTCGCCCTGCTCATCAACCGGGACGCCCTCTCGGGCCACTATCCGCCACCCGGTGTAGGCCACCACCACCCCATGGGCGCCCACCAGCACAAGAAAGAAGGTCCAAGGGGCGGTCAAAGCCATGACCACGCCGCCGGCCACCGGGCCGATCACCGCGCCCACCCCGTTGGTCCGCACGAGCGCAGCGCTGGCGCTGTTCAACTGCGACAACGGCACCCAGTCGCCGGTGAGGGCAATGGCCAGCGAATAGAGCGGGAAGGTGGCCCCGCCGAAGCAGAAGACAAGCACCAGAGACAGCGCCGATCCCGGCTCGACCAAGGGCAGGATTCCAGCGATGGCCGCGGCCGCGGCGGCGGTCGCGAAGATCACCCCCCGACGCGACACCCGATCGGAAAGCGCCCCCACCGGCCATTGGAAGGCGATGGCCCCCGCGGTGGCCGACACCAAAAACAGCGCAATGCGGGAAGTGGGCAGCCCCTCGTAGGCGGCGTACACCGCGCCCACCCCCAGCAGCGCCCCGTGGCTGATGCCGGCGCAAAAGGCGGTGACCACCCCGGTGGGGGCCAGGGAGATGAGCTGGCGCAGCGACAGCGGCTCGGGCACCGTGAGCGGGGGAGCGCTGGTGGCCGACAGCGTGATGGGAACCAGCGCGGCCGAGATGAGCACCGAGGAGATCACGAACAGCTCAAAGCCCTCAGGGTCGCCGCCGTTGAGCAGCAGCTGGCCGAGGGTGAGCCCGCCCATCGAGCACACCATGTACATCGACAGCAGGCGCCCCCGGGTGGCATTGGTGGCCATGTCGTTGAGCCACGACTCCACCACCACCAGAACGCCGGCGATGCACAGTCCGAACAGCATCCGCAAAAGCGCCCAAGCGGCGGGATTGATCCACAGCAGATGCAAAATCGACACGCCGGAGGCCATCGAGGCCAGCGCCGCGAACACCCGGATGTGGCCCACTGCGGCCAGGAAGTGCTCGGCCAGGCGCGTCCCGATCAAGAACCCCAGAAAGAAGCTGGCCATGACGATGCCGCTGACCGCTAGGCCGAATCCCTCCGACTCGGTTCGCACACCGAGTAGCACCCCCTGGAGGCCGCCGCCCACCTGAATGAACAGCATTCCCACCAGCAAGGCCCGGGCCGCACCCATGCCGCGACCGGTGGGCCCAGCCTCGATTAAGGGACCGCCTACGACTCCGCCGTCGTTCTCCTCAAGCCACCCGACGGCGTTCTCGGCCACTGCCGATCAGCCTACCGGCGGCACCGCCGGTTTCCTATTGAGATTGACGGGGCAGAGCGGCTTCGGAGAGCCTCCTATTGAACTCGATCCAGTCGCTGGTGGGCGGTAGGTGGGCTTCATCTAGCCCGCTGGACCTGATCATGTGGACCCCGATTCCCACGGCCTGTATGAACAGCACGATGGCCGCGGTGTTGAGCTCGGCATCAACTTGACCCTCGGCTTTGGCGTGCTCAACTAGACGCGATGTCTGGCTGAACGACTCGTTGAGGAACTCCCGCAGGCACTCTTGCAGGTCGGGGTTGTTGCGGGCGCTGCCGAATGCCTGGGCGAACACCTCACGCGGCGAGTCGGGATCCAACTGATCTGCTCCCCACGCCAGCAGGAGTTCCAACGGCGGCAGGTCGCCGATGTTGAGGTCTTTGAATCTATGCTCGGGGAGGATCTGCGCCAAGAGGTGATCGAGCGCCGCCACCATCAAGTCGGACTTGTTGGGCCACCGGGCGTAGATCGAGCCGACGGTGTATCCGGCGTTGCGGGCAATGTCGGAAACCCGGGCGCGGTCATAGCCGTGCCGTACAAATTCCGCGGCGGCGGCTTCCAATAATCGGCTGGTTGTCTCGGGCGGATTTCGCACATGAAGTTGTTTACTGCTGCTCATTTACACACCAATTTGAGACGTAACTACGGAGCAACCGTAGCAAGTGCATGGACTCTAACCTTGAAATCAACTGAAAACGAGGAATGTATCGCCTTTCGTTGCGGAACTAAGCAGTTGACTGAGCAGCAGTTTCATATCGAATTAGAAGTGATTGTTACTAAATAAAAATGCCTATTTATGTTATACGGTGTCGATTGATAATCGCAATTATCGATGATCCATAGGTCATAACCGATCAATTAGAACTTCTTGCAGAGCTATTGCACTCTCTAACTCATTTGTATAGCGTCTAACTCAATTGGGTCGCAGGGCTCTCGGGGAGGGGGGTAGATGCTTGATGACCGCAAGCGTGCTCAACGCCATCTGATCCCCCATTTCACGCGGGGCGACGCCTGGCGGGCTGACGATCTCGTGGTGATCGACCGGGGAGAGGGCTGCTACGTGTGGGACGCCGACGGCAACCAGTACCTCGACGGTCTGGCCGGCTTGTTCTGCACCAACCTCGGTCACGGTCGAAGCGACCTGACCGCGGCGGCGGCCAAGCAGATGGACAAGCTGGCGTTCTACTCCAACTGGGGCTTCGCCCACCCGTCTTCCATTGAGGCCGCTTCGATGATCGCCGCGGTTGCGCCCGGTGACCTCGACCGGGTGTTCTTTGTGAATTCCGGCTCTGAAGCGGTGGAATCGGCCCTCAAATTCGCCCGCTGCTACCACTTGGCCAACGGGGATGAGCAGCGCCACAAGGTGATCGCCCGCAATTGGGCCTACCACGGCACCTCGCTTGGCGCCCTCGCTTTGACCGGCATCCCCAACCTGCGAGATCCGTTCTTGCCCATGTTGGCCGGACCAGTGCGACACGTGCCCAACACGCTGGGCTGCCAACTCGAGCCGGGCCAGACGGCCGCAGAGCTTCCCTGCGTAACCGCCATCGAGGAGACGATCATCGCCGAGGGTCCCGAGACCGTGGCCATGGTGATGGCCGAGCCGGTGCAGAACGGCCGCGGCGCGCTGGTGCCGCCGGAGGGTTATTGGCGGGAGTTGCGTCGCATCTGCGACGCCCACGGCGTGCTGCTCTGCGCCGATGAGGTGATCAACTCGTTCGGCCGTCTCGGACATTGGTTCGGCAGCGCGCGCTTCGGCGCGGCGCCCGACATGATCACCTTCGCCAAAGGGGTAACCAGCGCCTACGTGCCCTTGGGCGGACTCGTGGTACGGGGTTCGATGGTGGAGCGGGTGTGGGATTCATCGGTGGCCATGTATGTCCACGGGTCCACCTTCGGAGGCCATCCCGTGGCTACTGCGGTCGCCGCCGCCAACATGACGGCGCTGCGCGATGAGGATGTCATGGCCAACGTGCTGCGCAACGAGGTCCGCCTGGCTGCCGGGCTACGCGACCTGATGTCGGCCCACGCCTGCGTTAAGGATGTGAGGGGGGCGGGCTACTTCTATGCAGTGGAGCTGATGCGCGATCGGGACACCGGCACCGACCTGACCGAGGAGGAGTTCGCGTCGCTTTTGCCCGGTGGAGCGCTGGACCGGTTTGTGAAGGAGGCGCGAGTGCTGGTGCGCCCCGATTCCCGCGGTGCCGCCATGCTGATGATCTCGCCGCCGCTGGTGGCCGATGCTGAGGTGATCGACGACCTGTTGAGCCGGGTCGACCAGGTGTTCAACCGCTTGAGCGGTTGGCTAAAGGCCTTTCTATGAGGCAAGAAACATCCATCGAGATGGAGGAACCAATATGAAGCGACTACTGGCATTACTCATGGTGATGGCGTTGATTGCTGCGGCCTGCGGCAATGACGACGACGCTGCCCCCGAGGCCACGGCTGCACCGGAAGCTCCTGCGGCGCCCGAGGAGATGATGCTCGACGAGTTGAACGTGGCCTACTTCCTGGAGTGGCCGACAGCCAACCAGGTAGCCCAGGCCCGCCAGACCTATGACGATGCTCTGGGGTTGACGGTGAACTGGATTCCGTTCGCGTCGGGCGGCGACATGGCCCAGGCGATGGAGGCCGGCGACATCGACATCTCCTATTCGCAGGGGCTGACGCCGTTCGCCAACTTCGTGACCGGAGGCTCCGACCTGTTGCTGGTGGGTGTGGCGGTGAGCTACGCCGACGCCGACAACTGC
Organism: Acidimicrobiia bacterium; assembly: GCA_022825005.1. Lineage (GTDB taxonomy): Bacteria > Actinomycetota > Acidimicrobiia > Acidimicrobiales > Bin134 > Poriferisocius. The sequence continues at coordinate 14,779 of JAJDYU010000073.1, read as the reverse complement.
GTGGCCAATCCAGACCTGGGAATCACCGCGGCCAATGCGGCGGACACTCTGGCGGGCCAGAGCATCTACACGCCGTTGGGCAACGTGACGCATTTCAAGCTGTTGAAGATGCTCGAGTACCTGGGCGTGGACACCGGCTCGGTGGAGCTGATCCAGTCTGAGGGCGGCCCGGCTGCGGTGGCTGCGCTGGACTCGGGCGAGGTGGCCATGGCGTGCGCGTTCGGCGGCGCGGTGAACCAGATGATCGCCAACGGCGGCAATCTGGTGATGACCGGCGCCGAGCAGGAGGCCATCGGCATCCGCGTGTTCGACATCATCTCCACCACCGGAGACTTCGCGGCCGAGCATCCCGACATCATCACCGGCTTCTTGCAGGTGACCGAGGACGCCAACGTGGCCTACAACGACGACCGGGACCCGTTCATCGACATCATCGCCGAGGCGGCGGGCATGGAGCGGGCGCCGACGATTGCGCTGTTGGACGCCTTCTCGTTCCCCGAGAAGGACGTGCAGCTTTCTGCGGCCTGGCTCGGCGGGACCGTGCAGCAGGTGATGAAGGAGCAGATGGACTTCTTCGTGGCCCAAGGCGAGATCGAGTCCGCCCTTCCCAGCTACGACGCATTCGTGGACACCAGCTTCCTCGAGGACGTGGAAGGCCGGGCGAAGCCCGACGAGTTGAACGTGGCGTACTTCTTGGAGTGGCCGACGGCCAACCAGGTGGCCCAAGCCGAGCAGACCTATGACGACGTGCTGGGCGTTTCGGTGAACTGGATTCCGTTTGCGTCGGGCGGCGATATGGCCCAGGCGATGGAGGCCGGCGACATCGACATCTCGTATTCGCAGGGGCTGACGCCGTTCGCCAACTTCGTGACCGGCGGGTCGGATCTGCTGCTGATCGGGGTGGCGGTGAGCTACGCCGACGCCGACAACTGCGTGGCCCATCCCGACTACGGGATCACCGCCGACAATGCGGCGGACACTCTGGCGGGCCAGAGCATCTACACGCCGTTGGGCAACGTGACGCACTTCAAGCTGTTGAAGATGCTCGAGCACCTGGGCGTGGACACCGCCTCGGTGGAGCTGATCCAGTCTGAGGGCGGCCCGGCTGCGGTGGCCGCGCTGGATTCGGGCGAGGTGGCCATGGCGTGCGCTTTCGGCGGCGCGGTGAACCAGATGATCGCCAACGGCGGCAATCTGGTGATGACCGGCTCTGAGCAGGAGGCCATCGGCATCCGCGTGTTCGACATCATTTCCACCACCGGAGACTTCGCCGACACCTATCCCAGCTTGTTGACGGGCTTCTTGCAGGTGACCGAGGACGCCAACCGGGCGTATAACGACGACCGGGAGCCGTTCATCGACACCATCGCGGGGGCTGCGGGCATGGAGCGGGCGCCGACGATTGCGCTGTTGGACGCCTTCTCGTTCCCCGAGAAGGACGTGCAGTTGTCGGAGGCCTGGCTTGGCGGGACCGTGCAGCAGGTGATGAAGGACCAGATGGACTTCTTCGTCGCCCAAGGCGAAATCGCCTCTGCACTGCCCAGCTACGACGCCTTCGTCGTCACCAGCTTCCTCGAAGCCGTCAACTGAGCACCGGCAGCGGGGGCGGGCACTAGCCCCTCTGGGCCCGCCCCCGCTGGGCTCTCACCGCGGAGCAGCTATGTTCCTTCTGGGTTGATTCTCTAAGCCAAAGGCGGACGTCATGGATTCGTTTGTTCAAGGTCTGGCCGACGTATACGACGGCATCACCTATGTGATCGCCCGAGGTGCGTACTGGCTCTCGGTCGCACTGCTGGCCGCAGCCGCCTTGGCCGTGGTCGCGATGCTGGTTGATCTGGCCATCACGCCGGCCCGCCGGTTCAAGGGCGCAGACCGGGCCGCCCAGCCCCGTGACGGCATCATCTTGATCGGCCAGATCATGGCCGGGGTGGCTCTGATCGGCGGCGTGGTGCTGTCGTTTCGCGACACCGCGTCGCCATGGCAGCCGGTGGTGGCACTGGTGGGTGGGGCGGCGCTTCTGGCCATGCTGATGCTGTATCGGCGGGCCGACGAGGACAAGCAGGCCGCCACCGCGTGGTTCGTGTGGCTCGCCCTGGCGGCCAGCGCAACCATTGCGGTGCTGCTGGCCTACATGCAGCGCGAGGACTCGTCCATTCCCTACATGGGGCTGTTGGTGGCGGCGCTGGTGATCGCCCGGGCCTGGTTCACCCTGGCCCGGCCCGAAGTGCATTTCGATGCATCCAAGGTGGAGGTGGCCCGGGAGTCGAAGACCGAGAGCCCCCTGGTGGTGGAGGAGCTCGGCATGGTGTACGAGCTGCCCGACGGGGGCAGCGTGGAGGCGCTCAAGGACGTGACGTTCACCCTTGAGCCGGGCCGGCTGCTGACCTTGTTGGGACCGTCGGGGTGCGGCAAGACCACGCTGCTCAACATCATCGCCGGTTTCTTGGCCCCCACTTCGGGCGACGTCAAGCTGGGCACCGATCCGATAACCGGCCCGGGTCAGGACCGGGGCATGGTGTTCCAGCGGGGGGCGCTGTTCGAGTGGCTGAGCGTGAACGACAACGTGGGGTTCGGCGCTCGCATGAACGGGCGCTCCCGTCCCGCCTCCCGCGAGGCGGTGCAGGATTTGCTGAACATCGTGGGGCTTCAGGACTTCGGCGACAAGGCCGTGTATGAGCTCTCCGGCGGGATGCAGCAGAGGGTGGCGCTGGCCCGATGCCTGGCCAACGATCCCAAGATCATCTTGATGGACGAGCCGTTGGGGGCGCTCGATGCTCTGACCCGGGAGAAGATGCAGAGCCTGGTGCTCAACCTGTGGAACGAGACGGGCAAGACCATCGTGCTGGTGACCCACAGCGTGGAGGAGGCGCTGTATCTGGGCGACCAGCTCTTTGTGATGGCGCCGCGGCCCGGCCGCATCGAGCGCACCTACAGCCTGCCCTTCGCCCAAGAGGCCCTTACCGCCGATGCCCGGGAGCTGAAGACGTCCCAGCAGTTCATCGAAACCCGTGAGGAGATCCTCACGATGATCTGGGAGATGGAAGAACAGATCATGGGAACGGGAGGAGGTGCCTGATGGTAGAGGGACCGGGCGGGCACGCCGTCAAAGAGAACATCGAACAACAGAACCGCACTGCAAACTGGCCCTTCAACTGGCTGTTCCGCCGCCAAACCGGCCAGAGCACCCGCAAGACGGTGACCTTTGGCGACGCGGCCGAGGTGAGCGGTGCGCTGAGGTGGACCGTATTCAGTCTGGTCGTGATCTTGGCGCTGTGGTTCATATCCACCCGGGTATGGGGGTTGCCCCAGGCCTGGTACGACTACGCCGACGACGTGCGGGCCGGACTCTCTGAAGATGAGAGCTACGGCCAGCGCGACCTGCTGCGCGACTGCGACCGAGCAGCCGACGACCCAGGGGACTTCCCCGGACTCCCGGCCTGCTCCTACACGCAGTGGCTCAGCGAGTCGACCCTTCCCAGCCCCGGCCAGGTGTGGGACGCCACTTGGGACTTCGCCCGCAACGGCTACAGCGGGTTCACCCTGTGGCAGCACCTGTGGCTGAGCTTCAGCCGCTTGGCCAAGGGCCTGTTCTGGGGGGTAGCCATCGGGGTGCCCATTGGTTTGGCCATGGGCCTGTCCAGCCGCTGGCGGGGCATCTTCGACCCCATCGTTGAGCTGCTGCGGCCCATCCCGCCGCTGGCGCTGATCCCCCTGTTCATCGTGTGGTTCGGCATCGGCGAGGAGGGCAAGGTGAACCTGCTCCTGTTCGCAGCTGTTTGGATAATGATCATTGCCGCCCGCTCCGGTGTGCTGGCGGTGAACACCACCAAAGTGCACGCCGCCTATTCGCTGGGCGCGTCCAAAGCCCAAGTGCTGCGCCACGTGATCCTGCCCAATGCGCTGCCGGAGATCTTCACCGGGCTCCGAGTGGCTATCGGGGTGTGCTGGGGCACGCTGGTGGCGGCCGAGCTGCTGGGAGCCAGTTCTGGGCTCGGCTTCACCATCTTCAAGGCCCGCCAGTTCTTCCTTTTGGACTTGATGTTGTCGGCGGTGATTCTCATCAGCATCCTCGGGGTGACCATGGACGTGGCCATGCGCATGGCCGAGAAGCGGCTCATCCCCTGGCGGGGCAAGGGTTGACCAACCCCGAGACGGCCGCGGGCTACGTTCCCATCACCGAGACGTGGCGCCAGCAGGCGCGCGCCTCGAAGAGGCGGGTGGTGTTGGCCGACGGCGACGACGAGCGAGCCCAAGCCGCAGCCCGTTATCTGGATCAGGAGGGCCTGGCCCATCCCGTGGTCCTCGACGATCCGGCGGGCTTTTGCTCACCGGCAGTGCAGGCGCAGGCCGCGACGTCACCTAGGGCCGAGAAGGTCGATTTGGGCGACCCGCTCCACGTCGCCGCCCTCATGGTGGCGGCCGGCGAGGCCGATGCCTGCGTGGGCGGTGCGAGCCGGCCGACGCCCGATGTGGTGCGGGCCGCCCTGAACTGCATCGGCCTGGCGCCGGGAGTGGACACCATCAGCAGCTGCTTCCTGTTGGTTCTGCCCGACGGGACCCCGATCACCTACGGCGACTGCGGCGTGGTCCCCGATCCCGACCCCGACCAGCTCGCCTCCATCGCCATCTCGACGGCCACCACCCATGAGCAGCTGGCGGGGGAGAGGGCTCGGGTGGCCATGCTGTCGTACTCCACCAAGGGGAGTGCCGGTGGATCTCGAGTGGAGCGGGTTCGCTCCGCCACCGAGATCGTGCGCCGGCGGATGCCGTCGCTGGCCGTCGACGGGGAGATGCAATTCGATGCGGCCTGGGATCGTCAGGTGGCGGCGGCCAAGGCACCAGGCTCAGGGGTGGCCGGTCGAGCCAATGTGTTTGTGTTTCCCGATCTCGACTCGGGAAACATCGCCTACAAGATCACCGAGCGCCTCGCCGGCGCCCGGGCGTACGGTCCGCTGCTCCAGGGAACCGCTGGGGTGATCCACGACCTGTCGCGGGGTTGCAGCGCCGACGATATCGCCACCGTGGCCGTGATCGCGGCTTGCCAGGCTGCGAAGGGCTGTCCCTGATGTCATTGGGCTCTAACAAAATCGCTATAGCTGCTAACTTGCCTTCCATCCACCCCTGGGTGGTGGAAACGGGCGAGGAAGGACGGGAGCAATGACTCAACGCAAGGGAGCTCCATCCAAAGAGCGGCTGCCGCTGGACAGCGCCAGGGTGATCGCCACCGCGGCGAGAATCGCCGACAGTGAGGGACTCGACCGGCTGACCCTTACCCGGGTTGCCGATGAGCTCGGCGTGCGCCAGCCGGCCCTGTATCGCCACATCGGCGGGTACGACGACCTCCTTCGCAGCCTCAGCCTTCGGGGACGCGAGATTCTGGCCCAGCGGCTGGCCGACGCCGCGGTGGGCCTCTCGGGCGACGATTCGGTGGCGGCGGTGGGACATGCCTGGCGACAGGTGGTTCGGGACCATCCCGGCATCTACGCGGCCACCGATCGCTACCCATGTGCCGGCGACGAGGAGTTGGAGGCGGCAGTGGAGTGGGTGCTGGCCGTATTGGGCCAAACCCTGAGGGGCTACGACCTCACCGAGGAAGACCGAGTGCATGCGGCCCGCGCCCTGCGCAGCGCCTTTCACGGTTTCAGCCACCTCGAATCCGGCGACGGCCATCCTCTGCCTCATGATCCCGAGGACACCTTCGACCACCTCGTGCAGCTTCTGTGCGCCGGAATCCATCGACTCTCCCGCGAGTCTGAGATGAGTGCCGAGGGCGCGGGATGATTGGCAACCCCCAGATGAGTGCCGAGGGTGTGAGGTGACCCGACTCGGGTTCCTGCTCGACAGCGAGAGCTGCATCGGATGTCACGCCTGTACCGTGGCGTGCAAGGCCGAGCACGATGTGCCTCTCGGTGTGAACCGAACCTGGGTGAAGTACATCGAGACCGGCACGTTCCCCGATGTCAACCGGCACTTCTCGGTGATGCGCTGCAACCACTGCGACGACGCGCCGTGCATTTCCATATGCCCCACCAACGCTCTTTTTCGTGCCGACAACGGAGTGGTGGATTTTGACGACGACAACTGCATCGGCTGCAAGGGGTGCATGAACGCCTGTCCCTACGACGCCATCTACATCAATCCGGTCACCAATACGGCTAACAAGTGCAACTTCTGCAATCACCGCATCGAGCAGGATCTTGAGCCGAGCTGCGTGGTGGTGTGCCCCACCCACGCCATCAAGGTGGCCGACCTCGACAATCCTGACGATGAGACCACCAAGCTCATCAGCCGGAGCGAAACCGCGGTGCGTTCCCCGGAGCAGAACACGTTGCCCAAGGTGCATTACCGGGGCGCGGACCCGGCGTCGCTCGATCCGCTGCAAACGGCCATTGCCGAAGACGGGATGATCTGGGCCGACACCACCGCCCAGCATCCGACCGCGGTGGACGGCGGCGATGGGATAGTGGCCCGCACCGCCTACACCACGGCCCATGAGATGACGTGGAAGGCGAAGGTGTCCAGCTATCTGGTGACCAAGGCGGTGGCCGCGGGGATCATGGTGATGGCTGTACTGCAAGTGATGTATGGCGGGCACTACTACGAGCAGGCAGCGGTTGGAGTGATGCCGCCGGTAGTGGCTGGGGTCTTTTTGGCAGTGACCGGGGTTCTGCTAGTCGGGGACCTGAAGCGTCCCGAGCGGTTCTACTACTTGATTACTCGCGGCAACCGCCGATCTTGGTTGGTGAAGGGCTCATGGGTGCTCGGGGCGTTCGCGTCCGTCTGCGCCGCCTGGTTCATTGCAGGTGTCGCCGGTTGGGTTACGTCACTGGTGCTGCTGGCCTTGCCTGCCGGTCTGTTAGCTGCTGCTACGGCGGGGTACACGGCTTTCCTCTTCGCCCAGTGCGAGGGGCGCGACCTGTGGCAGTCACCTTTGGTGCTGCCCATGCTGCTGGCGCAGGCAGTGGTGGCTGGGGGGGCCGTTTATGCGGTGGCCGACTTGGCGATGGACGTGCCCGACCTTGTGATGGTGCATTCGGTGATGTTGGGCGGGATCGGGGCGTGTGCCGTGCTGGTCGGCATCGATCTGGCGGTTCGGGGGACCGCCCAGGCCGAAGCGGCGCTGGTGGCCATGACTCGGGGGCAGTATGCCCGGCAATTCTGGGCTGGGGGGGTGGTGCTGGGGCTAGTGATTCCGGCGGTGCTGGTTGCGGTCAGACTGGCCTCAGATTCTGGGCCGGTGCCGGCCGCGGTGGCCGGGATCAGCGCGGTGGCCGGTATGTGGTTCTACGAGGACAGCTTCGTGCGGGCGGGGCAATCCGTCCCGCTCTCATAGGGGAGGGTCAGGTCATGAACGAGCTGCACAGCTATCCGCCCCATGAGACGTGGCACGATACCGTGTCGCTCGATGCCAAGGCCTGGCCCCGTCGGGTGGAGCACCACCACACCCTGGTGCCCACCACCTGCTTCAACTGCGAGGCCGCCTGCGGGCTGGTGTGCCATGTGAACCACTCCACCGGGCGCATCGACCGCATTGAGGGCAACCCCCTGCATCCCGCCAGCCGGGGTCGCAACTGTGCCAAGGGCCCGGCCACCCTCAACCAGATCGACGACCATGAGCGCATCCTGTATCCGCTGCGCCAGGCTGGGGAGCGGGGCTCGGGCCAGTGGGAGCGGGTGAGCTGGGACGAGGCTCTGGACGACATCGGCAGCCGTATCCGAGGTGCCATCGCCGAAGGCCGTCAAAACGAGGTGATGTACCACGTGGGCCGCCCCGGAGAGGACGGCTTCGCCGAGCGGGTGCTCCAGTGCTGGGGGGTGGACGGCCACAACAGCCACACCAACGTGTGCAGCTCCAACGCCCGGGTGGGCTACCAGAGTTGGATGGGACACGACCGCCCGTCGGCAGATTTCGCCAACGCCGAGGTGATCTTCCTCATCTCGTCGCACCTTGAGTCGGGCCATTACTTCAATCCCCACGCCCAGCGGATCGTCGAAGCCCAAGGCAACGGGGCGACCGTCATCTGCGTCGATCCCCGGCTCTCCAACACCGGCTCGAAGGCCGACTACTGGCTGCCCGCCTGGCCCGGCACCGAGCCCTTCTTGCTGCTGGCCATCGCCCGGCTGCTGTTGCTCGACGGCACCTGGGAGGGCGACTTTGTGCGGCGCTGGACCAACTGGGAGGTCTATCTGCGCGAGCGCCACCCGCATCGGCCGGTGGAGTTCGACGCGGTGGGTCCGGCCCTGGCTGACGACTACGCCGCCTACACCCCGGAGGAGGCCGAACGGGTGTGCGGGGTGCCCGCGGCCCAGATCACAGAGATCGCCCAGATCATCGGCGCCCACCCCACCAAGTTCGCCTCCCACAACTGGCGGGCCGCCGGCGCTGGCAACCTGGGCGGCTGGCAGACGGCCCGGTGCCTGTTCTTCCTCAACGTGCTCACCGGCTCGGTGGGCACCGTGGGCGGCACCACCGGCAACGGCTGGAACAAGTACAAGGCACCGCACCCCACGGGAGCGCCCCCCTTCGAGCAGTGGAACGAGCTGAGCTGGCCGCGGGAATACCCGCTGGCCCACCACGAGATGTCTATCCTGCTGCCCCATTTCCTGGCCGAGGGCCGAGGCCGCCTCGAGGTGTACTTCAGCCGGGTGTACAACCCGGTGTGGACCAACCCGGACGGATTCAGCTGGCTGGAGGCTCTCAAAGACCCCGACAAGGTGGCCTGCCATGTGGCGCTCACGCCCACCTGGTCGGAGACGGCCACGTTCGCCGACTACGTGCTGCCCATGGGGGTGGGGGCCGAGCGCCACGATGTGGCCAGCTTCGAGACCCACGCCGGGCGCTGGATCGGCTTTCGCCAGCCGGTGCTGCGCCGCTACGCCGAGATCCGGGGTGGCGAGGTGACCAGCGGATCGCGCACCCACGAGTTCAACCCGGGCGAGGTTTGGGAGGAGAACGAATTCTGGATCGACCTGTCGTGGCGCATCGACCCCGACGGCTCCATGGGCATCCGCCGCTGGTTCGAGAGCCCCGAGGAGCCAGGCACGCCGATGAGCGTGGACGAGTACTACGGGGTCATGTTCGCGGGCGTGCCCGGCTTGACCGAAGATGCCGAGGCGGCCGGTCAGAGTCCGTTGGAGTTCATGCGCGACCGGGGCGCCTATGCGCTCGACGGCGACATGTACCAGCCGTATGAGCGGGAGGTGGACCCGGCCGAGCTGGAAGGCTGCCACCTCGATGACACCGGGGTGTACCGCCGCTCGGGCACTCCCGGTACTTGGTCGGGTTCGGCGGAGGATCTGGCCGCCCTGGAGCTGGCCGGCCTCGGCGATGGCTCCCCGGCAGTGCAGGTGGACGGCACCCCCAAGGAGGGCTTTCCGACGCCGTCGCGCAAGCTGGAGCTCTACTCAGAGACGCTGGCCGAGTGGGGCTGGCCCGAGTACGCCACTCCAACTTGGATTCCGTCGCACGTGCACTGGGAGAACCTCGACCTCTCCGGCGACGAGCGCATTTTGATTCCGACGTTTCGCATCCCGACCTTGATCCATACCCGCTCGGCCAACAGCAAATGGCTGTCGGAGCTCAGCCATCGCCACCCGCTGTGGATCCACCCCTCCGATGCCGAGGCTCTGGGCATCGAGATGAACGGCCTGGTGAGGATCACCACCCGCATCGGACACTTCGTGATCGGGGCGTGGCGCACCGAGGGCATCCGACCCGGCGTGGTGGCGGCATCGCATCACATGGGACGCTGGCGTCTCGATCCGGGCAAAGGCGGGTCGTGGACCGGGGGCGATGCCGATATCACCAACGATGGCACGTTGTGGCGGCTCACCCGTCGAGGCCGACCGGAGCGCCATTCGAGCGCCGATGACGACACCGAGCGGATCTGGTGGAGCGATACCGGCGTCCACCAGAACCTGACGTTCAGCGTGCAGCCCGACCCGGTATCGGGGATGCAGTGCTGGCACCAGCGCGTGCGGGTAACGCCCGCCCAGCCCGGTGACGCACCGGGCGACGTGGCGGTGGACACCGCTGAAGCCCGCAAGGCCTACCACGAGTGGCTGGCCATGACCCGCCCGGCCCCCGGCCCCGGCGGCCTGCGCCGGCCCCTGTGGTACTCCCGACCGCTCAAACCCGCCCCTGCTGCCTATGCACTTTGATTTCCCCCTTGCACCCGGATTCCCATTCAACGGAGGATGAACAAATGACTCGCATGACTCCTAGCGAAGCGTTCGTGGAGACGATGGTCGCCCACGGCGTGGACACCATCTTCGGCATCATGGGCAGTGCGTTCATGGATGCCATGGACATCTTCGAGCCGGCCGGCATCGAGCTGGTGCCGGTGGTCCACGAGCAGGGCGCGGCCCACATGGCCGACGGCTACAGCCGGGTCAGCGGCCGCCACGGGGTGGTGATCGGCCAGAACGGGCCGGGCATTTCCAACTGCGTGACCGCCATTGCCGCCGCGTTTTGGGCCCACAGCCCGGTGGTGATCGTGACCCCTGAGACCGGAACCATGGGCATCGGCCTGGGCGGCTTCCAAGAGGCCAACCAGCTCCCGATGTTCGAGGAGTTCACCAAGTACCAGGGCCACGTCAACAACGAGCACCGCATGGCCGAGCTGACCGGTCGGTGCTTCGACCGGGCCCTGTCGGAGATGGGCCCAACCCAGCTCAACATCCCCCGCGACCGCTTCTACGGCGACATCGACGTGGAGATCCCGGCACCGCAACAGCTCGATCGAGGTCCGGGGGGCGAGCGCACGCTGAACGAAGCCGCCGAGCTGCTGGCCAACGCCTCGTTCCCGGTGATGGTGGCCGGCGGCGGGGTGGTGATGGGCGACGCCATGGCCGAGACAGTGGCGCTGGCCGAGCGACTGGGCTGCCCGGTGGTGAACAGCTATCTGCACAACGACTCCTTCCCGGCGTCGCATCCCCAGTGGTGCGGGCCTCTGGGCTACCAGGGTTCGAAGGCGGCCATGCGCTTGATATCGCGGGCCGATGTGGTGCTGGCGCTGGGCACCCGGCTCGGCCCGTTCGGCACCCTGCCCCAGCACGACATGGACTACTGGCCCAACGAGGCCAAGATCATTCAGGTGGACGCCGACAACAAGATGCTCGGGCTGGTAAAGCGCATCGACGTGGGCATCTGCGGCGACGCCGGTGCGGCGGCCACCGCGCTTCTTCAGCGCTTGGAGGGCCGGGAGCTGGCGTGCGACGCCACCCGGGTCCAGCGGGCGGCCGAGATTGCCGACGACAAGGCCGACTGGGAGGCCGAGCTGGACGACTGGATCCACGAGACCGACGAATTCAGCGTGGACATGATCAAGCAGGCCACCGAGGAGCACTACAACTGGATGCATCCCCGCCAGGTGTTGCGCGAGCTGGAGACTGCCATGCCTGAGAGGGTGATGGTGTCCACCGACATCGGCAACATCAACTCGGTGGCCAACAGCTATCTGCGCTTCGAGGAGCCCCGGTCGTTCTTCGCCGCCATGAGCTGGGGCAACTGCGGCTACGCGCTGCCCACCATCATCGGAGCCAAAAAGGCCGCGCCTGATCGGCCGGCGGTGGCCTACGCCGGGGATGGCGCATGGGCCATGAGCATGGTGGAGACCATGACCGCGGTGCGCCACAACATTCCGGTGACCGCGGTGGTGTTCCACAACCGCCAGTGGGGCGCGGAGAAGAAGAACCAGGTGGACTTCTACGGCCGCCGGTTCGTGGCCGGCGAGCTCGACGGCGGCGAGGACTGGTCGGAGGTGGCCCGGGCCATGGGCGCCGACGGCGTGCGGGTGAACGAGCTCGAAGAGGTGGGCCCGGCGCTGACCAAGGCCATCGACGCCCAGATGAACGGGGGCCGCACCACCGTCATCGAGGCCATGTGCACCATGGAACTGGGCGACCCCTTCCGCAAAGACGCCCTAAAGCGCCCCACCCGCCACCTGGACAAGTACGAGGACTACGTCTGAAAGGCAGGGTAGAAGGCCCAGCATCGATGGGGTAGGGTGGACTCGGCCCGATCCCGGTCCGGTGCCGAGTACGAGGTTGAAGGACCGGACCGGGTGGGCCGAGCCCACCCCCCAGTCAGCATATTGCTTTTCACTTAGTTTCCATGCCTTTCAATCGGCACAATCCCGCCCACGTAGCTCAGTTAGGACAGAGCAGGGACCTCCTAAGTCCAAGGTCGCAGGTTCGAATCCTGCCGTGGGCGCGAAATGACTACTTATTCCATTGCTGAGTTGTGGCGGTATCCCGTCAAGTCGATGGGCGGGGAGCGGGTCGAGAGCCTTGAGCTTCGCACCAGCGCCGTTGTCGGGGATCGGCGGTGGGCGGTGCGCAACATCGAGACTGGAAAGATCGTCAGTGCCAAGCGGCCGCGACCCTATGGGCAGCTCCTTTCGTGGAGCGCCAGCGCACAGGCTGATGGCCGCGTGATCGTGGCTGCCCCTGATGGCAGGGAGTATTCCGTGGGCAGCGGTGAGCTTGATGGCGCGTTGACCGAGACACTGGGGGAACCCGTCCGGTTGGCGGAAGTGGAGGAGGGGCGCGAGGAGACTTACGGCAGCGAGTGGCCAGAGATCCCCGGCACTGTCCTATCCGATGTGGCGGTCGACCTGCCCGTGGCTGCGCTCACTGAGAAGACCTCGTTTGTCGATGCGTCGGCAGTCCACATCATCGTCAACCAGTCGATGACGCACCTCGCCTCGCTGCTGGACGGCGTCAAGCTTGGTGTCGAGCGATTTCGCCCCAACATCGTTCTCGATGCCCACGACGACAGTGGTTCAGGGGAGTTTGCCGATCTGGCCTGGGAAGATCTCGATGTCAAGATCGGCGATGTGGAGCTTCGGGTCGGAGACCCCACCCCCCGCTGCGTGATGACCACCTTGGCCCAGCCGGGCTACGAGCGGGCCAAGGGCGTGCTGCAAGTGCTCGCCACCGCTGCCCGCAAGGAATTCGACTACGGGGCCTTCGCCTGCTTCGGCACCAACGCCGAAGTCACCGCGGCGGGCACCATCAATGTCGGCGACACGCTCACCATCCCGGACTGATCGCTAGTCCTCGGACGACAGACCAATTCCGTAGGCGGTCAGAGCTCGCCGGAGGCGAGCATGTCGGCGGGGATCTTGAGGTCGAGGGCGCCGAGGTAGCCGCCTCCGTCGTCTACGGCGTAGTGGATGTCGTAGCCGAGCAGTTCTTGCGCCCGGCGGGGGAGGGTGCGGGCGATGTCGGGCGGAGTGGACAGGCAGTTGTTCTCCTCAGAGCGCAGCCAGCCCAGCATGTAGCTCAGGTGGAAGGCGGGCCGGTGCTGGTCTTTGGTGCTGTTGGTGCCTGCGCCGTGGATGGTCGATCCCAGGTAGATCACCCTGGAGCCGGCGGGCATCTCGGCGTCGGCGAATTCGTGGGGCTCGGGCCAGCGATCCGGCTCCCAGCGGTGGCTGCCGGGCACCACTCGGGTGGCGCCAATCGCGGTGGTGAAGTCGCACAGCGCGGTCACCGATGACAGCTCCATCTCGGGGCTGGGCTGGGGCATGTGAGGCCACACGTCCTCGTCGCGGTGGGGGAACTGGGCCTCCGCCCCTGGTCCCACCACCAGCATGTGGGCCACGTTCACCTGGATGTCGGAGCAGTTGGATCCCAGCACGGCATCAGCGATGTCGAGCATCAACTGGTGCAAGAGCACCTCGGTCACGAAGGTGGGCGACTTGGAGGCCAGGCCGGTCACGTGGCGGGTGTGTTCGCCGAAGAAAGCGGCGATTGTTGGGCTGATATGGGTCCGGTTGGAGTCGGGCTTCTCGGCATAAGGCATCAGCTCGGCGAGGATCTGGTTGATCACCTCGTCGCTGAAGCAGTCCTCCACGATCACCGCCCCGTCGGCTTCGATCACCTCCAGCACGTGTTCGAGCGGCTCGTCGTTTTTGAGGTGGGTCAACTCGGCTTGGGATGCCATGCCCCACTGTATTCCGAGTAGTTCAGCTAGGCCTTCTGAAGGAGCCAGAGGCCGACCACGCTGTAGAACACCATCACGAGCAGCATGGGGCGCTGGGCCCAGGTGGCCTCGCTGGCGTCGCTGGTTTCCACGGCGCGATCGTGGGCCACCAGCACCGCGGCAATGTGGCCAAGCACGATGGCCAGGAACTGCACCCAGGCGATGGCATCGGTGGACACCAGGAAGAAGTTCACCGCCCAGTCGGCGGTTCCGAACCAGTTGGAACCCCGGTCGAATGGGTTGGACAGCAGGCGCAGGAAATTCTGCCCGCCGTCGAGCACCAGCAGCGAGAAGTAGTGGGCCACGGTGTAGCCCAACACGATGGGCACCAGGGAGTGGGCGAAGCGCCGGGCCACCTCGGAGGCATTTTGCTCGGTGAACCAGCCTACGGCCAGCGATCCCAGGTAGTAGAGGAAGGCCATGATGGCGATGACGATGATCATCCCCGCGGTGTTGATCCCGGTTGCGGTCCAGCCCCGGTGGGTGCCCACTAGATCGGGCCACAGGGTGCTGCCGGCGAGCGAGTCGAACGTGGTTCCGCCCAGCACCACTAGCAGCACGGCCAAAAGATCGATTCGGGGGGCCACGGTGGTAAGCCCCGACAGCGGAGCCCGCACCCGCACCGCCCCGGTGTCGTCGCGGTACAGGGGCGACATCTTGGCCAGCAGCGAGAACAGCACCCCGAATCCGTCGGCCTGGCGGAGCCAGCGTCGCCCGTACACCGCCGACCCGCCCACCATGCCCAGCGTGTAGGCGATCATGGCCCCGCCCACTGCTTCGTTGGTGGTG
>JAJDYU010000085.1 GCA_022825005.1 Acidimicrobiia bacterium | reverse complement strand
TCTCCATAGCCGAGGTCGTCGGCGAGGATGTAGACGATGTTCGGGCGCTTCACCTGGCCTAGCAACCTACTTTGATTTCCCAACGAACGAACGGCGGGTCATCGACGGGGCGTTAAGCAGGCCTTCGGTGCTCTGCTACTGCCTTGTTCAGAATGCGTTGGTGGGGAGGGGGTCGATGGCCAGCTCGATGACTGCGGGGCGAGTTTCGGGGATCATTTCCCGAATTGCGTGGCGGAGACCGGTTTCGTCGGTCACGCGGGTGGCGGCGCAGCCGAATGATTCGGCGTATTTCACCAGATCGGGATTGTGTAACTCGGTGCCGAGGAGCCTTCCGCCGTAGTTGAGCTCTTGGTCGAGGCGGGTGTTTCCGTAGCCGCGGTCGTTGACCACGATGTGGAGGGCGCCGATGTCGTATTGGACGGCGGTGGCCAGCTCGTTGCTGGCGAACAGGAAGCCGCCGTCTCCGCTGATTGACACGGCTGGGCGCTCGGGGGCGGCCAGCTTGGCGCCGAGGGACATGTTCATGGCGAAGCCGAGGGTGCCCATGTACGAGGAAGTGAGATAGGAACGCGGGTGGGCCACCGGCAGATACATGTGGCACATGTAGCCCACCATGGTGGCGTCAACGGCCAACACTGCGTCTTCGGGCAGGCTGTCGCTCAGGGCTTCGACGATCGCGGCCTGGGGGCCGGCGGCGAGATGGGCGGCATCGACCTGTCGGCGAGCCTCCTGCCACTCGCCGGAGCGGTCGGGGCTCGGATCGCTGATCTGCCGCAGCGCGCCGAGCAGGTCGGCCACGCCCACTTCGGCGTCGCCCACCAGGGCCACCTCGGGCGGGGTGAATCGGCCGATCTCATTGGGATCGACGTCGAGATGGATCAGTCGGCTGCTCTCGCCTAGCCCGACGCCCTGGAGACGGGTTCCCACCGCGAGCACCACGTCGGCATTGGCGATGACCGGCGCGAGTCGCTGGTGGACGAACATGGTGCCGATTGCCGCGGGGTCGCGGCCGTCGATCACCCCCTTGCCCTCGCGAGTGGAGATGGTCGCCGCTTGGAGGTGATGTTGCAGATAGCGCAGGACTTGTGCTGCTCCATGGGCTCCACCGCCCACCACGATCAGCGGATGGTCTGCTTCGGCCAGCAGCCTGGCGGCTTGCGAGACGAGCTCAGGGTCGGGCCGCAGCGGTTCGCTGGCGACATGGCCGATCACCGGGGCAGCCGTCGGCTCTCCCATCGTCTCGGGTGGGATCTCTAGGTGGGCCGGGCGGGGACGGCCGCTGGTCATCGCCACAAAGGCCCGTCGCACCGCGGCGGGGAGCTGATCGGCCTCGGTGACTCGCTCAGCGTGCTTGGTGATCGGCCGGACTACGTCGAGCTGATCGTGTACCTCGTGGGGAAGGCTGTTGCCCTGGCCGATCGCATCGCGGTTGATCTGCCCCGAGATTTGGAAGACCGGCGACGACGCGGCGTACGCCGTTGCCAAGCCCGCGCCCGCGTTGTACACGCCGGGGCCGGGCACAATGAGAGTCGTACCCGGTCGCCCGCTCACTCGGGCATAGCCATCGGCCATGTAGGCCGTGGCTTGCTCATGGCGGGTGGTGATGTAGCGGATCTTGTCGGCGCCTTGGTGGAACGAGTCGAGGATACCCATGAGCTGCACGCCAGGGATGCCGAACACCACCTCGACGCCTTCTCGCACAAGCTGATCGACAACCGCCGATCCGCCCGAACGTGTCGGCTGGGCCTCGATTCGCTCAGTCATTGTGCCTTCACCCTTACCGTTTCCGTGATGGCTGCCAAATCGCGAAGTGCTCTGCCTCTTGGAGTGTCGCCCCCTAGGGGCTGGCATTAGTTTGAGCCCATCAAGCTGCAAAGGAGCCCATTGTGGAGTTGCGGAACAAGACCATTGTGGTGACGGGGCCGACGGGAATGGTGGGGCCGCCGCTGTGCAAGACCCTGGCCTCTGACAATCGGGTGATCGCGCTGGCCCGGTTCTCAGACCCCAGTGCGCGAGAAGATCTTGAGGCCGGGGGAGTGGAGTGCATTGCGGTCGACTTCGTGAACGCAGACTTCTCAGGCGTACCCCGCGACGTGGATGCGGTGGTGAACCTGGCGGTGATCAAGACCGGTGACTGGAAGACCGACTTGGCGGTGTGCTCGGAGGCCACCGGCCACCTGATGAGCCATTTCCGCGACGCGGGGGCATTTCTACACTGCTCTTCGGGGGCGGTTTATCAGCCCAGCGGCGGCGAGCCGTTCACCGAGGACAGCCCCCATGGCAACCACCACGCCCACATGATGCCGACATATTCGATCTCCAAGATCGCCTCGGAGTCGGTGGCCCGGTTCGCGGCCCGGGAGTTCAACCTGCCCACGGTGATCGCCCGGCTGAATGTGCCTTACGGCGACACCAACGGCTGGCCGCTGTTCCACCTGCTGATGATGCGGGCGGGCATGGCCATCGAGGTCCATCCCGATGGGGCCCGCTACAACCTCAACCACGACGAGGACATTGCTGCCGACATCCCGGTGCTGCTCGAACAGGCCTCGGTACCGGCCACCACTCTCAACTGGGCCAGCCCCGGGCTGGTGTCGGTCGCCGAATGGTGCGAGTTCATGGCCGAGATCGACGGCTGCGGCCCGCCCCAGATCGTCGAGTCCGACAACGCCATCCCCAGCACCGTCATGGACACCAGCCGCATCGAGGCCCTGCGCCCAAACCGCCTGGTGAGCTGGCAAGACGGCATCCGCCGACTGGTTCTCAACAACCCCGCCTGACCGAAACCTCCGAAAGGCAAATGATGAGAATTGAGAAGGTCGAGGCCATTCCGGTTTCCTATCCGGAGCCGAATGACTTCAATGCCCTGCGGCACCTGTGTCTGGTGAAGATCACAACTGATGAAGGCGCCGTGGGTTGGGGCGAGTCGATTACGCAGTTCACCGAGGCCAACTTCGCTACGAAGGCCATCGTTGAAGGTATGGCCGAAGAGGCTTTGGGCAAGGACCCAGTGAACAATGACGCCATTTGGCGATCCCTCAAAGACCGAGCTTGGTGGTATGGCTACGAGGGCGGCATTGCGTCTTACGCGATTTCCGCCATCGACATGGCGTTGTGGGACCTGAAGGGCCAGGCCCTCGGGGTAAGCGTGTGCGAATTGCTCGGCGGACCGGTCCACGAGCGCTTGCCCGCCATTGCGTCGTCTCATGCCCACCACGCGTCCATTCCGAAGATGGCCGAAGAGGCTGCTGGTTGGCTCTCGACGGGGCTTCAGGGGATGAAGGTCGGATTCGGGAAGCGAGGCGACGCCCACCTCGGCTACGACCACGACCGCGACGTTGCTTACGTGAAGGCAATGCGGGAGACGATCGGTGACGACAAGATGCTGATGATCGACCTCGGAATCAAGATTCAGTGGGATGTCGCCACCGCTGTCAGGCGAGTCCAGGCTTTCGACGAATACGGTATCGACTGGATCGAGGAGCCGCTGGGGGCTTGGGATCCCGAGGGGTACGCCACCTTGAGGGCGAAGACCAAGACTCTGATCGCCTACGGCGAAAAGGAGTGGACCCTCCAAGGCTTCGAGCGAGTCCTGGCCACCGGCACCTGCGATGTCGTGGGTGTGGACCCGGGAAGAGCTGAGGGCATTACCGGCTTCAAGAAGGTCACAGACAGGGTGGAGGCATATCGCCGTCAGGCCAATGCCCATGCTTGGTCTTCGGCCATTTGCAGCGCCGCTAGCCTCGCCATCACATTCTCCAGCTCCGCTTGCAAGCTCTTTGAGTTCAAACCGCTTGAGAATCCCATGCAGCACGAGCTGGTAGATGTGCCCTTCGCCCATCAGGACGGCTGGGTATATCCACCCGTGGACCGGCCCGGTCTGGGCATATCAGTCCGAGATGAGGTTGTCGACCGCTACCGGAGCGAAAGGGTGCTCAGCCAGTGAGCGAGTTGCTCGATCCGACTGGGAGCCCTTCGCCCTGGATGCTGGCACTATCCTGAGGGCGCGCCCAGAAGAGAACTGGGTCAAATAGGGGGGACAATGACTGCCATCGAACCCGACATCTTGTCGCCGGAGTTTTTTGAGGATCCCAATGCCGTGCTTGAGGTCATGCGCGAGGAATACCCGGTGGTGTACCACGAGGCCACCGAGGCTTGGCTGATCTCGCGCTATGACGACGTGGAGCGGGCCTTCAAGGACAAGGCGTTCACCTCCAAGAATTATGAGTGGCAGCTTGAGCCCGTTCACGGTCGGACCATTCTCCAGATGGAGGGCCGCGACCACTCCGCCCACCGGAACCTGATTGCGCCCGCGTTCCGGGGCAGCGAGCTGACGGCCAAGTTCGTTCCGGTCATTGCGGCCAATGCCCGCGACCTCATCGACGGCTTCCGCCACGACGGCAAAGTCGACTTGGTGGACCAGTTCTCCATCCGCTTCCCGATCAACGTGATCGTCGACATGCTGGGCCTCGACAAGTCGGATCACGAGCGCTTCCAGAAGTGGTACCACTCGATCATGATGTTCCTCAGCAACCTCACCGGCGACGAGGAGGTCATGGCTCAGGGGCTCCAGACCAAAGAGGAGCTCGAGGCCTACATGATGCCGATCATCGCCGAGCGTCGGGCCAATCCCGGCGACGATCTGCTCAGCACCCTGTGTACCGCCGTCATCGACGGTGAGCAGATGACCGACCTGGAGATCAAGGCGTTCGTATCGCTGTTGCTGGTGGCCGGGGGAGAGACCACCGACAAGGCCATGGCCAACATGATGATGAACCTGATCGCCAACCCCGACCAGCTCCAGGCCGTTCGTGAAGATCGCAGCCTTATCGACAACGCCTTCGCCGAGACGCTGCGGCACTCGCCGCCGGTGCAGATGATCATGCGCCAGCCCGAAACCGACGTGGAGATGCACGGCGTGACCATCCCGGCCGGCTCCACGGTGACTTGCCTCATCGCCGGGGCCAACCGCGACCCCCGCCGCTACGCGAATCCCGACGCCTTCGACATCTTCCGCGAAGACCTCGACGTGTCCAAGGCGTTCTCCGGGGCAGCCAACCACACGGGATTCTGCCTGGGCCGGCACTTCTGCATCGGCGCCATGCTGGCCAAAACCGAGGTCGACATCGCCACCAACCAGTTGCTCGACGCCATGGACGACGTCGAGTTCGACGGCATGCCCCCCACCCCCGAGGGTGTGTTCACCCGAGCCCCCAAGACCATGCCGCTCACCTTCACGCCGACTGGCCGCTGAGAAGCCAGCCCTTCCGGGACAATCTACGCTACGAGTTCTTCCCGAGGGTGGTTGCGGGACTTGGGGTGGCGCCTTTGAGCTGGCGGCGACGCTCGAATAGCTCCTCGGCCGCGGCCTGGGCCTGCTCGGCGACCTCTCGGACATCCACCGAGGTCACGTCGCCATCGGCCACTAGCTGTCGTCCCTGCACCCAGACGTTGGCCACGTCGTGGGATGACGCGGTGAATACCAGGTGGGCGGCGATGTTGAAGTCGTCGCCGTGCATGACCGGCACGAAGTGCAGCCCGCCCAAGTCCACGGTGACGATGTCGGCGTCCTTGCCGGCTTCCAGGGAGCCGGTCACGTCGTCGAGGCCCAATGCCCGAGCGCCAGACAGCGTGGCCATGTCGAGGATGTCCCAGGGGTCGCCGGTGGTGGGGTCGAGGGTGCTCACCTTCTGGAGCAGCGATGCGAACTTCATCTCCTCCAGCATGTCGAGGTTGTTGTTTTCCTTCTCGCCGTCGGTGCCCAACCCCACGGTCATGCCCTGTTGGCGGTAGAAGCCGATCCGAGCCGGGCCCGACGACAGCTTCATGTTGGAGCAGGGGCAGTGGGTCACGCTGGTGCCGGTCTGCACCATCAGCTGCACCTCCCGGTCGTCCAGCCACACCCCGTGGGCGATCACGGTCTGGGGTCCCAGAATCCCTCGGTTGTAGAACTCCTCGATGGGGCGGCGGCCGAACTGGCGCAGGCACTCTTGCACTTCCCAAATCGACTCCGACGAATGGGTGTGGATGCCGGTGTCGAACTCTTCGGCCAGCTCGGCCGCTCCCCGGAACATGTCGGGCGAGCAGTAGAAGATGTGCTCCAGGCCCACCCAGGTGCGCACCCGGCCGTCGGCGGCCACCCGGTGGGACTCCAGCAGCCGCCGATTGGTATCCAGGGTCTCGAAGTAGTCGTACAGATCGGCGGTATAGGGGGCCAACGTGGCCCGGATGCCGATGGCCTCGGCGGCCCGGGCTGAGCCATCCATGTGCCGCCACATGTCCAGCACCGACGTAGTGCCGCCCCGCAGCCCTTCGGTGTAGGCCATCCACGAGGCCGCTTCGGCTATTTCCGGGGTGAGCGCCCGGTGGGCCGGGTCGATGTGGTCTTCCAGCCACTCCCACAGCGCCAGCGATTCTGCGGTGCCTCGCAGCAGGCCCGAGTGCAGATGGCAGTTATGAAAGCTCGGGACCACCGCGTGACCGGTGGCATCGACCAACTCGACATTTGAGGCCGCGGGGTGCTGATCGACATCGTCTACTCGGCCCACGAGCTCGATTTTGCCGTCGATCACCAATACTGATCCCGGATCGAAGACCGTTTTGGCGCCCTCCATCGGGAGCACCGTTCCGCCGCGCAATAGGAAGTTGGTCACCGTACCTGCCTTTCAGAGCCGCATCTGCGGGTCACGGTAGTGGTTCCTATACCCCGAGTTTGCCTGTGGTCGATTGCTGCCCATTCCAAAGCCTGCGACAGTGACCAGAGGCTAGCTTCTGGTTATGAACAGCCACCTTGAGGAGGAGACCCGGGCACGAGCGGTGGGGGCCGCGCTCGGCAACGAACCCTTCGACCTGATCCTGGCGGGCGGCACTGTGGTCGACGTTGGAACCGGAGAGCTGCACCAAGCCGATGTCGGAATCATCGGTCCGGTGGTCGCCAGCATCCACCCAGCGGGATCGCGCACCGACACTGCCGACTCGTTTGACTGCACCGGCCGGTACATCGCCCCCGGATTCATCGACATGCACGTGCACTTCGAGAGCTCCATGCTCACACCCGGTCAATACGCCGCCGCCATCTGTCCCCGCGGCACCACCACCGTGTTCATCGACCCCCATGAGCTGGCCAACATTGCCGGGGTTGAGGGAGTCCGCTACGCCGTCGACGCCAGCCGGGGGCTACCGGTCCGGTTCGTGGTGCAAGCCCCCTCGTGTGTTCCGCCCCTTCCCGGCTTGGAGCTCTCGGGCCACGACCTGCACGCGGCCGACATCGTCGAGATGCTCTCTTGGGACGAAGTGGGCGGCTTGGCCGAGGTCATGGACATGGGCGGAGTACTTACCCGCGACGCCCGCATGGTGGGCATCGTGGCTGCCGGCCATGAGAGCGGCAAGCTGGTGAGCGGGCACGCCGCCGGCCTGACCGGGCCGGCCCTTCAGGCCTATCTCAGCGCGGGCATCTTCTCCGACCACGAGGTTTTCGCCCACGTGGACGCCATGGAGAAGCTTCGGGCCGGCATGACCGTCGAGCTGCGAGGGGCCTTCGACTTCGTGCTGCCGCTACTGGTGGAGGAGCTGGCCAAACTGCCGGAGTTCCCCACCCACCTCATCGCCGCCACCGACGATTTGTTCGCCGCAACGCTCCTGGAAGAAGGCGGTATCGACGATCTCCTGCGCCGCTTGATCCGCTACGGCCTGGCACCGGTGAGAGCAATGAGAATTGCCACCTACAACGCGGCCTATCGCCTCCAGCGCACCGACCTCGGCATGGTGGCCGCTGGACGCCGGGCCGACATGGTGGTGTTGTCGTCGTTGGAGGAGGTCGCGGTAGACGATGTGTTCTTCGACGGTCGTCGGGTGGCCCACAAGGGAGCGATGCTCGAGCCCGTCGCTGAGGCGCCGTCGAATCCGCCGCTCGACACGATCAGGCTTCCGACGATGACGGCCGACGACTTCGTGTTCCGCCTGCCCGGCGTCCCCGACGGACGCCACCGCATGAAGGTTGTAGAGGGTGTGGTGATGACGGAATGGGGCGAGGCCGAAGTGGATGTAGCCGACGGCGTGGTCGCCATTCCCGACGGGTACTTGCTGAACGTGGTTGTGCACCGCCACGGACGGATTCCGGCCACGCCGGTAGCGGGGCTGCTCGGCGGCTGGGGCCACTGGACCGGTGCGGTCGCCACCACGCTCAGCCACGACACCCACAATCTGTCGGTGTTCGGCCGAGACCCCTCCGACATGGCGGTGGCGGCCAACGCGGTGATCGCCACCGGAGGGGGAGTGGCGGTGGCGCAGAACGGCGAGGTGGTCTCGATCCTCGAACTCCCCGTGGCCGGGATCTTGTCGCCATTGCCCGCCGCCGACGTCGCCCGACTGCAAGAAGAAGTCGGCGCCGCGGCCCAAGCCATCGGCTTGCCGCCCGGGCCGCTGACCCAGCCGCTGTTCTCGGTCATGCTGATGAGCCTGGCCTGCCTAACGGGACCGCATGTGACCGACATCGGCGTGGTGGACGGCACATTGAGCCAGCTCGTCGACGACCTCGTGTTGTCGTGAGCTGGTTGCCTGTCATTCCCGAATACGAAATTTGGTGAGCATGACGTTCATCGGCGCCGACCTCGCCCCCAGTCCCGAGCAGATCCTGCGGCTTCAGGCCGCAGCCCGGGGTGACCAGCCGGCCGACCTGGCCATTCGGGGCGGCATTGTGCTGGCGCTCCACAATCGCGAGCTCATAGAGCGCGACGTTCTGATCGTAGGGGAGCACATCGCGGCGGTGACGCCTCCCGGACGGCTGGAGGCCAACGTTGAAATCGATGCGTCGGGCCAGTTTGTGGCGCCGACCTTCATCGATGTCCATCTCCACATCGAGTACACCATGCTCACGCCGGGGGAATTGGCCCGATTGGTGGTGCCCCGGGGCACCACCACCGTGTTGGCCGACCCCAACTGCCTGGCCAACGTGGTCGGGACCCGGGGCGTGGACGCCATGGCCTCCACGGCCACACCGATGCGCATCTTCCAGCAGATATCCCACAAGATTCCCCGGGTGCCCGACCTGGAGTTGGGCGGAGCGGTGATGCCCGAAGAAGACGTGCTGGAGCGCCTCACCGCGGCCAACGTGGCCACGCTGGGCGAGAGCAACCCGTTTGACCTCGACATATCGGCCGCCCGCAAGGCCCACACCGCTATCGCCGCGGGCCGAAGGCTCACCGGCCACACCGCCCGAATCGCCGATGAGCCGCTGTGGGCCTACCTGGCCGGCGGGGTCAGCGACGATCACAACGCGTTCAACACCGCCGAGGTGATCGACCGGCTTCGCCTCGGGGTGATGATCACGGTGATGTCGGGGTCGATGAACGACAACGTGCCGTTGGTGTTCGAGGATGTCGGCGCAGTGGCCGGAGGGTTCGACCATATGAGCTTCTGCGCCGACGACCGCCACGTGGAAGACCTCCGGGACGAGGGCCACATCGACCACCACGTGCGCAGTGCCATTGCCGAGGGAGTCCCGGTGGTAGAGGCCTATCGGATGGCCTCGCTCAACGCCGCGCAGCATTACCGGCTCGATCACCTGCTCGGCTCGATCACCCCCAGCCGACTGGCCGACGTGATGATCCTTGACGATCTGGCCGAAGTGCGGCCGTCGCTGGTGATCGTGGGGGGAGAGATCGCCGGTCGAGACGGTGAGGCTGCCTTCGACAACCCCGACACCATGCCGGATTGGATACGCAACACGGTTCATTTGCCCGGTGATTTCGGACCCGACATGTTCCGGGTGGAAGCCGACGCCGCACCCGACGAGGTGGCCGTGGTTAGAGCCATGGAGATGTACGACGGCTACTTCAAGCAGGCCATCGAGGCAGAACTCCCAGTAGTGGACGGCAACGTAATCCCCGATCCCGCCATCGACATTGCCAAGATCACGGTGGTCGACCGCCACCACGGAACCGATACTCGGGCAACGGGATTCGTGCGGGGGTTCGGGCTCACCCGCGGCGCTCTGGGCATCACCAGCAACTGCGAGAACCAGAATCTGGTGGTGGTGGGAACCAGCGACGAAGACTTGGCCCACGCGGCCCGCACCCTCCAGCAGATAGGAGGCGGCTATGTGTGCGTGGCCGACGGCGAGGTGCTGGCCACCGTTCCGCTCCCCTTGGGGGGCATCATGAGCGACCAGCCGTGGGAACAGGTGTACGACGAGTCGATTGAGGCCAACCGCGCCGCGGCGTCGCTGGGTTGCGAGATTGCATCGCCCTACATGATCCTGGCCTTTGTCGGATTGGCCGGTGTTCCCGAATACGGCTTGACCGAGAAGGGTCTAATCGACACCTTCACCCAGTCGTTCATTCCCGTGCTGTTGTGCTGTAGATGCCCTCAGCACGTTCACAATGGATAGGGCACGATGGCGGAAATGAAACCGAGGAGGAAACGATGACATTGGCACGGCTGTTGGGGTCGGCGATTGCCCCACCGGTGTTGGGCGACCGCGAGGAGCAGGCCCTGGGGACACTGGACGAGGTGATTGCCGAGGTGGTGGCGCCGCTGGCACCCGAGCACGACGACGCGGGCCGGTACCCCACCCGGGCCGTCGAGGCCCTCAAGGGTTGCGGGATTCTCGGACTCGCTGTGCCGGCGGAATTCGGCGGTATCGGGGCATCGCACTCCGCCAGCCTCCACGCCCAGGTTCGCCTAGCAGTGGCCGACTCCTCGGTGGCCCAGGTCTACAAGGTGCACGACGAGCTGGTGCGGGAGATCTTCAGCTACTGCTCCGACGATCTAAAGCCCCGCCTTGCGGCGCTGATCCTCGAAGAGAACGCCATGCTGGGCCTGGCTGTGGCCGAGGCCGGGCGCACAGTGGCCGATCCGTTCACCACAGTGGCCCTTGAGCAAGAAGACGGTAGCCATGTGATCAGCGGCCAGAAGATCTACACCACTGGGTCCGCCGAAGCCGACTATGTGGCGGTATGGGGCGTCGTCCCCGAGAGGTTCACCCCTGAGAACCCGTTCTTCGCGCTCCAGTTGAATCTGGTGGCCAAAGACACCCCAGGCATGACGGTCCATCGCGACTGGGACACGCTCGGTCAGCGGGCCACCGATTCGGGGTCCATCAGCTTTGAAAACGTCCATGTGGGTGCGGAATGGAATGCCAGCATCCCTGGGCGGGCGCCATTGCCCCATTCGGGGGTCCGGTTCGAGGCCGGATTCGCGGCGGTGAATGTGGGCATCGGCATCGGTGCCCTTCAGGCCGCGGTGCCGTTCATCAACGAGCACAGCCGTCCGTGGCCTTCGGCCGAGGTGGACAACGCGGCCGACGATCCCATGGTGCAGCGGACGACGGGAGAGCTGGTGGCCGACCTGGCCGCCGCCCACGAACTCACCATGCGCTGTGGGGAGCTGATCGACGCCTTCGAGCGGGGAGAGATAAGCCGCACCGACCTGGCCATCCCGATCTATGCCGCCCGCTCGGCGGCCGACCGGGCCGGTTTGGCCGCGGCGCAGGGCATCTTCGGGCTCATGGGCACCCGCTCGGTGCGGCGTCCTCTGGGATTCGACCGGTGGTGGAGAAACGTCCGCACGCTCTCGCTGCACGATCCGGTGGAGTGGAAGCACGCCGAAATCGGCCGCCACGTGCTCACCGGTTGGGATCCTCCCCCCGGCATCTACACATGACGGTTGTCAGGTTGAGCTAGAGCGTGGGCGTACTCCGATGACGGCGCTGAGTGCGGAGCAGGTTCGCGCTGTCCCCAAGATCGAGCTCCACATCCACCTCGAGGGCACGTTCCGCCCCGTCCGGGTGGCCGAGTTGGCCAGCATTGCCGGGGAGCAGTCGCCCCGACCGGTGGACCGCCTCTTCGAGGTGGACAACCTGGCCGACTTCTTGGAGACGCTCGACTGGGTGTGCGGCCTCGTGCGCGACGAGCCCACCGCCGAGCAGGTGGCCTACGACTTCGCCTCCTACGCCCATAACCAGGGCATCGTCTACGCCGAGGTCATCGTGAACCCGACCCACTGGTCGGGGCTGACCACTGGCGAGCTCTTCACGGCCTGTGCTCGAGGATTCGATCGGGCCCAGGCTGACGGATTGGGGGACTTCCGCTTGCTGCCGTCGATTCTCCGCCAGCAATCCGAGGAAGAAGCCCGGCAGTTGGTTCAGTGGATAGAGGGCGCAGGGTTGGCCCGAATCGTGGGACTCTCCATTGACGGCAACGAAGAGGCCGCTGGGCGCACTGGGCCCCGGTTTGCCTCTGCCTACGCCGATGCGGCTCGCATCGGGCTGGGCCGCACCGCCCACGCCGGCGAGTCGTCGGGCGCCGAGGGCGTCCGCGACGCCATCGAACTTCTGGGGGTGAGCCGAATTGATCACGGGGTCCGCTGCATCGAGGATCCTGAGGTGCTGGCCATGGTCCTCAAGAGGGACATCACGCTGAATGTCTGCCTGACGTCCAACTGCACCCTGCTTTACTCCAGCCTGGACGACCATCCGATCAGAGAGTTGGCCGCCGCGGGGGTGCGCTTCACCATCAACACCGACGACCCCGAGACGCTGGGAATCTCGCTGTGCAGTGAGATTCAGCTGGCCGCCGACTACCTGGATTGGAGTCTGGGCGATCTCGTCGCTGCCCAGCACCGAGCCATCGATGCCGCCTTTTGCTCCGATGCCGACAAGCAGGCACTCAGGGCCTTGGTCGATCAGACCGTGGGTACGTAGTTCTCGCCCAGCCCTCGGGGCATACGGGCCCATCGCGCGCTCACGGTAAGGATCACCAGGGCCACGAAGAACGGGATGGTGTTGAGGCCTTCAATGGGCACGTCGACGAACACGTTGTTGAGGTTGAAGCCCAGGGCCTCGAAGAATCCGAAGACGAATGCGCCCACCGCGGCCCCCCAGATGCTCCAACTGGCCATGATGATCACGATCAGGGCGATGAACCCGCGGTTGGCGGTGAGGTAGGGCTGGAACCGCCCCACGCTGCCCAGCATCAGCGCCGCGCCACCCAGTCCACCGAGGAATCCCGAAATCAGCGTGGCCTGGGTGCGGATTCGCAAAACGTCGACACCCTTGGCCGCGGCGGCGTCAGGATCCTCCCCAACCGCTTTGACCTCTAGACCGAAGATGGTGCGCGACGCCACAAAGCCCGCCACCAGCACCAATCCCAACGACAGCCACGTGTACCAGCTGTGGCCGAAGACGGCATCGCCGAGCCAGGGAATGTCCGACAGGAGCGGGATGTCGATTTCTGATGGCAGGGAGACCTGGCGGTCTCGTCCTCCGACATCGGTGGTTACGTGGAAGATGTATCCCGTGGTGCCGATGCCCAGGATTGTCAGTCCGAAGCCGACCACCACTTGATTGGCAAAGAGGCGAATCGAGAGCAAGACCATGATGAGCGCCAAGCCCATCCCAGCCAGACCTCCCACCAGAAAGCCGAGTGGGGCCGCGGTTGGGTCGGCGACATAAAGGGAGGTCAAAGCACCGATGATCATGTATCCCTCGAGGCCCAGATTCAGCACCCCGGCTCGCTGGGCGAACGTCTCGCCGATCGATGCGTAGATCAACGGGGTGGCCAAGCGCAGCCCGCCGGCCACTGTGGCGCTCCAGAACGTGGCTTCCAGAAGCTGGCTCATTTCCGTCTCTTCCCGATGAGAGTGAAGTTGGCCATGACCCCGCGGGTAAGGCGGATGATCTGGGGCGCATAGCGGATGGAGAACCCGAGCAGCAGAAGCGCCTGGATAATGTCCGAGAGCGAGGCCGGGATGCCCTCGGAGGATTGCATGGCCAGGCCGCCAGACTGAAGGGCCCCAAACAGGAGGGCGGCCACCAAGACGCCGCCTGGGGTGGCGCCGCCGAGGAAGGCGACGACGAGGCCGAAGAAGCCGATGTCGGATGCGATCTGCACGTAGACCCGCTGGAGAAGACCGGCGGCTTGGATCCATCCGACGAGGCCAGCGGTTGCCCCGGAGATGAGAAGCGAGTTGATGATGACGCGGTTGCCGGAGATGCCCAGACTCTGGGCCAGGCTCGGATTCTCGCCGTACAGGTCGTAGCTGAACCCCCGATCCGAGCGCACCCACCACACGAAGAGCAGTCCGATGGCCACGGCAACGAACACCCCGGCATGGAAACGGGTCCCGTCGATGATCAGTCCGAGAATGCCGTTGTCGGGATAGGGGTCCGACTGCGGTGTGATGGCAGTCGGAGGCTTGAGGGGATTGTTGAGGAGGTATTCGATGAGCAAGGCGGCGAATTCGGTGAACAGCAGGGTGGAGAGAATCTCGTTCACATTGAAGTGGGCCCGCAGCAGCGCAGGGATCAACACCCACGCCATGCCGAATAAGGCGCCTCCGAGTGCGGCAGCCGGAATGGCAACAGCCGAAGGGCCGCTCTCGAATAACTGGGCGGTCACCAGCGCTCCGATGGCGCCGGCCACAACCTGACCCTGGGCGCCAATGGTGATCAAACCAGCGCGAAGCGCCACAGCGGTGCCGTACCCGACGATGGCCAGCGGTGCGGCCCGGGAGAGGGTCTCACCGAGGGCGAACTCCGAACCGAACGCCCCGTCCACCATGGCGGTGTAGGCGGTCAGCGGGTTCTCGCCGGACATAAGCATGATCAGCCCGCCAAGAACAATGGCCATGAGGACGGCAAGGCAGCTCGTCGACAACGACGTGGTGAGTCTGCGCCCTTCGTCTTCGAGGGGTTCAGGCGATGCGTCGCCTACGTCGCCGCCGATGGAGGTGTCAGCCACTGGCGGCCTCCATGGTCTCGGTCAAACCGGCCATGGCCGCCCCAAGGCGCTCAGATGTCATGTCCTCGATGGGGAATGCATCGGTCACTCGCCCGCGGTAGAGCACGACCACCCGGTGGGCCAGGTCGGATACCTCGTCCAGATCGGCCGAGATCACCACAACGGCGCCACCCGCTTGGGCAGCCGCGAAGCAGCGATCGCGCATGGCCTTGGCGGCCTCGGGATCGAGCCCCTTGGTGGGGCCATGGGCCACCAGAACCGTGGGGTTCTTCTCAAGCTCCCGGGCGGCCATCAACTTCTGCTGATTCCCACCCGACAACGAGCTTGCCCTTGCCGCAGGATCAGGAGGGCGGACCTGGAACCGCTCGACCAATTCCCCGGCATGGCGGGCGATCTTGTCCGCCAACCTGACGCCGAAGCGGGTGAAGCGACCGCTCCTCACATGACGGGCGGTAGCGTTGTCGGCCACTGTGAACGCGGCGGCCAGCCCGGTGGAGCGGTCTTCGTGCAGGTGGGCAACGCCGGCGGCGATCGCCTGGCGAGCTGAGCCGGAGATGTCCTCGCCGTCGACCACGACGTGACCGCTGGCCAGTTTCGCTTGTCCGGTGAGGGCTTTGGCCAGCGAGTCCTGGCCATTTCCGGCGATGCCGACAACGCCGAGAATCTCTCCACCGGCCACCTCGAAATTGAGACCGTGGCAACCGATCTCTTGCGTCGATGAAACGGAGAGGTCGGTTACCGTCAACCGAGTTGTTCCCCGTTCGATTTCGGGCCGATTCACCTCAAGGAGCGAGACATCCCCGATCATCAGCGTGGCGACCTCGCGAAGGTCGGCAGCCCGCACATCAGCCCCTTCGACAACGACCCGACCGGCCCGGAGAACCGTGAGCCGGTCGGCCAACTCGGCCAGCTCAGGCAGCCGGTGGGAGATGTAGAGAATGGGGGTGCCTTCAGATCGGAGGCGGTGACACAGCGCTATGAGGGCTTTGGTCTCGAGAGGTCCCAGCGCCGAGCTGGGTTCGTCGAGAATCAGCAACCGCGCTCCCCAGGCCACCGCGATGAGAATCTCAGCCTGCTGCCGCACAGCCAGCGGCATGTCGTCCACCAGGGTCTCGGCCGGAACGCTGAGGGAGAACTCGTCAGACCACCGCTCCACCTCAGCCCGGGCCGAGGCGGCATTGAAGATTGCGGGTGCCCCCGGTCGTCCCAGCTGGAGGTTTTGGGCGACGGTGAGCCCTCGTACCAGCGAAAGCTGCTGCCGGACGTGGGCAACGCCCGCGGCGGCGCCTTCCCGGCGGGAGGTTGGCCGGTAGGGCTGGCCGAACAGGCTCATTGAACCGGAATCAGACCGGATCGATCCGGCGACGATTTTGGCCAGGGTGGACTTGCCCGCTCCGTTCTCACCTACGAGCGCGTGAATCTCACCGGCTTCCAGCGTGAAATCCACGTTGGCCAGCGCCTGGACAGACCCGAACCGCCGGGAGACGCCCCTTACCGAGAGGGGCGTGCCGGTGGCCGGGTCCGCGCCTGGTTCGGAGGTCAACGAGTGTCTAGCCGGGGAACGGGAT
Source organism: Acidimicrobiia bacterium (assembly GCA_022825005.1). GTDB lineage: Bacteria > Actinomycetota > Acidimicrobiia > Acidimicrobiales > Bin134 > Poriferisocius. Next base: position 218,139 of record JAJDYU010000085.1, on the reverse strand, counting down.
CGAGAACTCGCCGGCTTCGATGGAGGCGACCAGTTCGTCGAGAGCGGCTTGCAGCTCGTCGAGCCCCACTGCGGTGTCCACCGTTGCTGCCATGTTGACCGGCAAAACCTCTACCTGAGCGTTGAAGATACCGCCCGGATAGAAGGCGTATCCCTCTTCGCCCACCGCATGCACCTCGCCGTCGGGTGTGCCGAACGTCCCGGTGCGGACCTGGTCGAAGAACGACAGGTACAGGTCCTTCATCCGGATGACGGTGGCCGCCAGATAGACATCGGGCGCGGTCTGCTCTTGGGAGCCGAAACCGACGGAGATCGGGATCCCGGCTGCTGATGCGGTCTGAGCCGCTCCGATGCAGATTCCATCGCCGGAGCAGTAGATGAAGTCGGCACCCTGGTCGATCAGCTGCTGGCTGACCTCAGCGGCGGCTTGGACATCGACGAACGATCCGGCAAAGCCCTCAAGGAAGTTCAGATCGGGGTTCACCGACAGGGCCGCGTCGCGGAACGACTGGTGCATGGTCTTGACGAAGTCGAATTCGGGACCTCCGACAATCCCGATGGTGTCGCCGATGACTGCCTGCGCGGCCAAAATGCCGTTTGGATAGGCCATGTCCTGAACGTTGTACAGCCAATCCACCACGTTGCCCGACGTGACAGAACCGGGAACCAAAATGCCACCGGTCATGGAGAAGGCAACGTCGGGGAACTCCTCGTAGAGCTGCTGAATCGGATCCACGTACTCGATGCCGTGTCCCAAGATGAGGTCAAACCCTTGGCTGGCGAAGTCGCGGAGCGCCGGTAACGAGTCGGTCGGGTCGATGATCTCCTCGAGAACCTCAGTCTCGACGTTGCCGTCTTCGGCCACGGCGTCGCGCAGACCCTCGTAGGCCGCTTGGCTAAACGAGTTGTCGTTGCGGACGCCGGGCAGAAGCAGCGCAACCTTGAGAGCGCCATCGTCCTCGGAGTCGTCGTCGTTGCCGCACGCGGCGGCTACCAGGCCGAACACCATCAGCAGCGCAAAAAGTTTGAACAAGATCGAAGAACGCCGTTTCACGGAAATACCCCCTCCTCTACGGCGTGGTCCCTTGGACAACGCGCGCATCTGACAGTAGCCGACACTAGCCCTTTGCCAACCGAGTGTCGATTGAGAGTTTCCTGTCCTCAGTTTCGGCGCCGGTGCGGGGAAGGGCGCACGGGGTATGCCTCACGGGCCGCGTCAGCGATAGCCACCTCGTCCACCGTGGTGCAGCGACCGTCTCGGACGACAACCTCGCCGTCCACCATCACCAAAGAGGCCCGGTCCGAGAGCCCGCCGAGCACCAATCCGATGACCGCGTCGTGGACTCCCACTCGGTCAACGGTGGTCATGTCCCACGCCGCGATGTCGGCGGCCTTTCCCGACTCGATCACGCCCAGCTCGTGTCGGCCCAAACACGCGGCCGAGCCCCGGGTGGCCAGGTGCAGGAGCTCCCTGGCGCTAGGCCACTTCTGCGGCGAGACATCCATATCCCGGTGGGCTAGCGCGGCCACGCGGAGATCGCCGAGCTGGTTGCAGCCGTCGTTGGAGGCCGACCCGGTGGTGCCGAACCCGACCTTGCATCCGGCATCGAGGTATTTCCGCAGAGGGGCCAGCCCCCAGCCCATGCGGAGATCGGGGGCGATCAGGTGGACAATGCCGACTCCGGCCTCGGCAAACTCGGGGATCTCCTCATGAGGGGGATCAACCATGTGGGCCAGCCACACCCTGTCGTGGTGCCAGCCGTTCTCCTTTAGGAACTGCCATGGGGTGATCCCGTAGGTGTCTACACAGAACCCCGTGTCTATGACCTCATATAGGTGGGTGTGCAGTCCAACCTCGGGGTATTCGGCGGCCAGCGCGGAGAACTCCCGGTACATCTCCGGCTCGTCGGTGTGTACGCCGCAGGGCGCCAGGTCGATCCGAATCTTCCCAAGGGGATCGGGGTCGTGGTACCGATCCAACAGCTCTTGAGAATGGCGCAAGACTTCATCGATGGTCTGGCATGCGATGTCGGGGACCACACCGCCGTGCCGCTTCCCCTTGGTCATGGAGCCTCGACCGGCGTGAAGCCGGATGCCGGTCTCTAGGGCGCCTTCGATCATCTCCTCGATGAAGGGCTCGGTGTTGCCCTCCACAAACACATAGTGCTGGTCGGCGACGGTGGTGACCCCTCCCAGCAGCGACTCCACCATGCCCGCCCGGGCGACAGCGCCCACTGAGGCCGGCGTGTAGTGCCCCTGGCGCCATAGGTACAGCGTCTTCACGTGAAGCGCGGTCAGCCATGGGTGAATGGGCGCCCGCTCGAGCTCCACGAACGAGCGCAGCCCCACCTGGTAGAGATGCTGGTGCCCGTTGATCAGCCCGGGGAGCACGAGCAGGCCGCGGCCGTCGATGACCTCGACGGAGTCGTCGACCTCCAGGTCGTAGCCCACCGCGGCAATGCGCGACCCTGACACCAACAGGTCTGCGCCCTCCAGCTCGCGGTCGTTGGCGTCGAAGGTGACGAGATGGCTGATATTGCGGATCAGAGTGTCGGGCATCTCCTGCGAGTCTCGCCTTTGGGCCTGTGACTGCGCAATCGCCGCTGATCGGCTGGGCCAACGCTGGCTAGTGTCGCGACACCTATGAAGCCCCGACTGGTCGGCCAGCGAGTGACCCGTCGCAACGACGAGTATCTCTTGCGCGGGACGGGACGCTATCTCGACGACATCGTGCTGCCGGAAATGGCTCATGCCGCCATCGTTCGCAGCCCGGTGGCCCACGGGCGCCTCAACGGGTTCGACGCCGCGAGCTGCGACCGGGGCACGGTGTACAGCCCCGACCAACTGGCTGCCCTTGTTTCCGGGGAGCTGCCTGTCTTGTGGATTCTGGGAGGCCAACAGCAGCGCTCCACCCCGGTGATCGACCCAATCCTTCGATACGCGGGCCAGCCGATCGGAGTGGCAATAGCTGCCTCTCGATACGAGGCCGAAGACCAAGCAGAAAAGGTCGCCCTCGACATCGATGAGCTCACACCGGTTTTGGAGATCGAACAGGCGCTGGCTGCCGATGCCACCCTGCTGTACCCCGAGCTCGATAGCAATGTGCTGGCCTCCTTTGACGCGGGCGATTCCGATGAGCACACCGCCGCAGTGTTCGGTGATGCGGATCGCACGCTGCGCACCAGGCTGCGGATCGGGCGGATCCACGGGTTGGCCATAGAGGGACGGGGCATCGTGGCGGTGCCCCAGCACCAGGGGAAGCTCACCGTGTACACGTCTACTCAGGCACCCCATTCGGTGCGCGATTCGCTGTGCGAGACCTTGGGCATGGCCCAGAGCCAAGTGCGGGTTGTCGCCCCCGACGTGGGGGGAGGCTTCGGGCTCAAGGACCATCTGTACGAAGATGAGGTCATAGTGGCCGCAGCAGCCTTGGATCTGGGCCGCCCGGTGAAGTGGGTTGAGGACCGGTCAGAGTCGCTATTGGCCACCACCCACGCCCGCGACGAAGTCCACGACATCGAGGTGGCGTTCGACGAGGACGGAACCCTGCGGGGACTGCGGGTTGAGAGCATTCGCAACGCCGGGGGACGATTCGCGGTCTTCGGCGGTGGGCCGCTCTTCACGGTGTTCGGGGTTGTGCCCGGCCCCTACCGCTGGGATGCCGTGCGCTGCATCGGCCAGGTGGTTGCTACCAACACCATGTCCACCGGGGCTTACCGCGGCTTCGGGCAGACTCAGGCAGCGTGCATTCGAGAACGGGCGGTTGACCTGGTGGCGGGGGCATTGCAGCGCGATCCGGTGGAGCTGCGGCTTCAGAACATGATCACCCCTGAGGAGCTCCCTTATCGGATCCGAACCATGATCGAGTACGACAACGGCGACTACCCCGAGGCGCTGCAACGGGCACGACGGCTCATCAGCGATGGCCCGGCACCCCCCGACGACGGGCGGCTCCGCGGCGTGGGCTATTGCTGCTACGTGCAGATGGCGGGTATCGGTCCGAGCACCATGAACGAGTTCATCGGGCTCAGCATCGGCGGATTCGAGAGCGCCACCATTCGCCTGGAGCCTGACGGCTCGGTTCGGGTGGCCACCGGCATATCCCCCCACGGTCAAGGTCTGGAAACCACGATCCCGCAGCTGGTGGCCGACGAGTTGGGCGTTGACCTGGAGTCGATCGAGCTGGTCCACGGAGACACCGAGACCACTCCGTATTCCCCGTATGGCACGGCCGCCTCACGCTCGATCGCGGTTGGTGGCGGAGCTTCGGTGGTTGCCGCCCAGCGGGTGGCCGACAAGCTCAGAATCATCGCCGCTGAGATGCTCGAAGCCAGCCCGGCGGACATCCAGCTTCAGGAGGGTCAGGCCCGGGTGGCCGGTACTGGCGTCGGGGTGAGCATCGCCGAGGTGGCTCAGCGGGCCTGGCAGGGGTTTCGGCTTCCCGAAGGTACCGAGCCCGGACTGGCGGCGTCCTACGCCTACGATCCGGTAAGCCCCACTTTCTCCTATGCCACCCACGCCTGCCGGGTGGCTGTCGATCCCGGCACCGGACTGGTGGAAGTCGAGGACTACGCAGTGGTGAGCGACTGCGGCACCATGGTCAATCCGACGATCGTTGAAGGCCAGATCGAGGGCGGGGTTGCCCAGGGCCTTGGTGCCGCGCTGATCGAGGAATTCGTCTACAGCGACCAGGGTCAGCCGCAGTGTTCGACACTGCTCGACTATCACGTTCCCGACAGCGCGACGATGCCTGACATCCGCATCGAGCACTTGGAGATCCCCAGTCCCTACACGCCGGGAGGAATGAAGGGCATGGGGGAGGGCGGGACCAACGGCGCCTTCGCTGCTGTGGTGAACGCCGTGTGTGCCGCGCTGCCCGATGTGGACTGGACCAACGTCGCCACACCGCTGTCACCAAATCGGATATGGGAGGTGCTCCATGACCAAACCTGAACACGCCCGATTGCGGGTGCTCTATCCCGACATGTTCGGCTTCGCCCGGGGGAAGTACATCCCGATGGCGTCGGCCACCGGCGAGGTGAGCTTTTCTGTTGCCATCTTCGGGGTGGGGTATGACCGGGCTCTTATCCCGGCCCCTGGGGCCGAGGTGCTAGAGGGGCTGGGCGATTTCCGCGCCATCTACGACCCTGAGGAAGCCAGAGACTGTTGGCAAGAGGGGACCGGCGTCGTTGTCGCCGATCTGTTCCAGAAGGGGGAGCCGCTGGCGATCTCGCCTCGACAGGCGCTGGCCAAAGCGGTGGACGATCTAGCGGCCGCGGGCTTCCGAGCCCGGGTTGGGATCGAGCTCGAGGCCTATGTTCTTCAGCCCGACGGAAAAGGGGGTTGGGAGCCATGGGACACTCCAGGCTCGCACTGCTACGGAACCGGTCCGCTGGTGGACCCCTCTGGATTGCTGGACGACATCATGGCCGCCGCGGAATCCACTGGTATCGGCCTGGAAACCGTCGCCAGCGAGTACGACACGCCCCAGTTCGAAGTCACCATCGAGCACAAAGAGCCCTTGGAGGCCATCGACAATACGTTCCTTCTCAAGCTGCTGAGTCGCGAGGTGGCCGCCCGCCATGGGCTCCTGTTGACCTTCCTCGGTCGGCCATTCGGCGATCGCGGCGGCAACGGCCTCCATGTGAATATCAGCTTCCAAAACGACGCTGGCGAGCATCTTTTCCATGACCCTCAAGCCGACGACGGGCTCTCTGCGATGGCTCACCACGGGATCGGGGGAATGCTCGAGCACCATGAGGCCCTGACCGCGCTGTGCGCGCCTACCGTCAACGCCTACAAGCGACTAATTCCCGGGCAGTTGTCGGGCTATTGGGCCAACTGGGGCTACGACCACCGCGCCGTGGCCATCCGAGTTCCCAGCGACCGGGGCGCGGGCACCCGGCTGGAGAGCCGAGTGCCCGATGGGGCGGCCAACCCCTACGTCGCCACCGCGGCGCTGTTGCAGGCTGTGCTCTTGGGGGTGAAAAACGAGATCTCTCCGCCCCCGCACGAGGAGGGCGATGGCCTAGAGACCGCCAGCACCGAGCGCTGTGCGCCCGAGAACCTGGCCCTAGCGCTCGATGCACTAGAGGCCGACAGAGAATTGGCCGAAGCTGTCGGGTCGGAGCTGGTGGCCAACTTCGTGGCCATGAAGCGAGAGGAATGGCGCCGATTCTCACAAGCGGTCACCGATTGGGAGCTCAACGAGTACCTGACGTACCACTAGGAGTGTCGGTCCGTTCTGACAATCAGCTTCTGCTTGTGGCGGGCTCCAATTCGAACAGGCGCAGCTCTCGCTGGGTTATGGCGTCGTAGCCAGTCCATAGCGGATACCAGGCGACCGCGGTCTGCCACCTTGATTCACGCTCGGCGCCGGATAGGAGGTGGGCCCGCACCGGAATTCTCTTGCCTCGGAAGATGACCTCAGCATCGGGATTGGCAATGAGGTTTGCCGTCCAGGCCGGGTGCTGCTCGCGGGCGAAGTTGCTGCCCACCACCAAGAAGCGACCCTCTTCGAGCGGAACCGCGCCGAGCGGTGTTTCTCGAGTCTGGCCGGTCTTGGCCCCGGTGGAAAAGAGCATGAGCATGGGCTGCGCCGCGGAGTCGAGCAGCGTTCGCCCCCGGGTGAGCCGGTTGATCACCCGGTGGACCCGCGGGACGACGAGAGGTCCGAGGGTCCTGAAGGGCCGAGACAGCACCACGCGGGCCGGCATGCGGAATCCCTTGGGCGGGGTCGGCGCTTTGCTGGGATCAGGAGTAGGGAGCGCCTTGCCGATCTGGCGGTTGGAGAGGAGGCCGGCTTCGTGCCAAGCAGCCAGGCTGTCGGCGAAGGTCTCCTCTATAGGGCGGAACTCAACTCCGTATATGGCGAGATCGCTGTCTTCCGAACCCTCCCACTGGGTGAGCACGCTCATGCTGAACCTGTTCATCGCCGCGTTGATGGGCACAAAGCGCCGAATAGCATCGGCCATGCGGCCCATTCCCCGGAGCGCTGAAGGGGGAAGCGGCATCATGGGGAACCTTCGACCGGTGAGGTTGCGGTAGATGGCAGCGAAGAGGTTCATGTCCACCAGATGGCCGCCGCACATGATTCGACGGGGCCCATGGCCGGGTTCGAGTAGCGCCACGAGGAGCGAGGCCATGTCTCGGACATCGGAGATCGCCACTGCGGCCTTGCGGGTGGGAATGATGCCGGTTGCCGTGAATCGGGCCATGTCCTCGCTGGCCTCGCCGAGAGCCGAGCCAGCAGGCGGCCCGATCACCGCGCTGGGATACACGATGGCCAGGGGAGCACCATCGGCCTGGAGCTTGCGGGCCACCATCTCCGCGTCGGCCTTGGCTTGCCCGTAGGTGTATCCGGCCGAGGAGGGCGGGTGGTCCACGGTGAGAGAGCCGGCGCCGGGGTCGAACAGGGCCGCCACGCTGGAAAGGTGGATGATCGGGTCGAGCCCCATTTCATGGGCCTTGCGGAGCACAAGACGGGCTCCGGCGATGCTGTTCTCGATCCCCTGGGCGTTGCCGCGTGCGTCGAGCGATACGACTGCGGCGCAGTGGATTGCTGCGTCTGCTCCGTCGAGGGCTGCGGTTACGGCGTCGGGATCGGTCATGTCGCCCACGACGTGATCTTTGGCGGGCAGGTCGAAAGCTGCTCGGAGGCTTTCAAGCTTCTCGGGTGACCTAACGAGGGCACAGACCTCATGGCCCGCTTCGATGGCGCGTGCCGCGGTGTGTCCGCCGATAAACCCTGTTGCCCCCGTCATCATCACACGCACGACGGTCCACCATAGTGGCGATCCCCTCGTTTCCAGCCACAATGTGCGCTGGGGCCTTAGTGGCTAGCCTTCCCAGAGCTTGACTACACGTGGAGGAGCAGATGGCTGATCGATCAGGACAGGTCTGGGAAGAGCTCGTGGAGCTGATGGCTGAGATCGAACAGGATTGGTGGCGCGAAGCCAGAATGATGCCCAGTCCGGATGAACGGGCCGAAGCGCGGATATTTGCGCTCAACTCTTTGCAGCACGCCCTGGAGTTCTGGTCGCAGGCCGACCCGGCTCGGCCTTGGTTCTACCGGTGGTTCTCTCCCACCAAGAAGCTCTTGGGAGACAATCCCGATGCCATCTACTACGGGTCGGTGATCGATCCTGAGCGCGACTACGTGATCAGGGGAAACCTGGCAGGAGCGGTTTATACGTCCTTTACTGTCGAGGTTGGGACGGCCGGTGGTGGCATGTCGAAAGCACTGGGGGCCACGCTCAACGACGATGAGATCGAGGTCAACTCCGATGGAAGCTACGAGCTACACCTCAGCCAGAGCCCTCAGTCCGGCAACTGGCTAGCGCTCACCCCCGAATCGGGCAGCGTTACCACTCGGCACTACTTCGAGTGGGATCGTCCGGCGGCAACCGACCCCAACATGCACGTTCCCCTGTCCATTGAACCGACGGTTGATCCCGGACCTCCGGCTATCCCCGACGACGAGGCTTGCGCCCTGGGTCTCCAGAGGGTCATCACATTCCTTCGCAGCGTTACCGTGGACTGGCCCACTGGTCCTCGCGACATTCCGCTGGACTGGGTGTCCTCCGAGCCCAATCGGTTTACCAACCCCCCGCTCGACGAGGGCAACCGCGCTATCGGCTACGCCGCGGCCGACAATGCCTACCGCTCGACCCGCTATGAGCTGAGGCCGGATGAAGCGCTTGAGATCCGCGGTCGGTTTCCGAACTGCCGGTTCGCCAACGTCGTGCTCAACAACCGCTTCATCCAGACTCCGCCCTATCGGGAGCGGCGGGTGTCGCTCAATCGACGCCAGACGGTGTTGGAACCAGACGGGTCGTTCCGTATGATCCTCGCCCATCGCGATCCGCGCGTACCCAACTGGCTCGACACCGCTGGCGCCCCCACCGGCACCGTTTTCTGGCGTTACCTGCTCCCCGACGAACAGCCCAGCCAACTTGAGACCCAGGTGATTCCTCACGACGGAGTCTGATCGGAGGTAGTCGCCAATGGATACTGATCCAGAACAGATAGAGGTTCCATGACAGTTGTAAGTGTGGACAACAACAAGTCCGAGCTCACGATGACACTCACCGCAGAATTCGATGCACCTGTAGAACGGGTATGGCAGATGTGGTCCGACCCCCGACTGCTTGAACAGTGGTGGGGTCCGCCGTCGTATCCGGCAACGGTTGTCGATTACGACTTGGTTCCCGGTGGACGGGTGTCGTACTTCATGACCGGCCCCGAGGGGGAGAAATACCACGGATGGTGGCGGGTGATCGCTATAGACCCGCCGCGACGACTTGAGTTCGAAGACGGCTTTGCCGACGATGACGGCGAGCCCGACGACAGCCTGGGAACCACGTTGAGCACAATATTGCTTGGCGTTTCAACCGGGGGTGGGACGATCATGACGATCAAATCTGCATTCCCATCTGCTGAGATAATGGATCAGATGTTGGCCATGGGTGCCGAAGAGGGATTGGTCCAGTCCCTCGGACAAATCGACCCCATCCTTTGACTCTGTAGATTCACAGGCCGCGCCCGAGCAGGCTGAATCACTGACCGGTGGGGCCTGCCTGAGTCGAAAATGCACGCCATGCACGTTGACGGGGACGAATTGCTCTAATCGTGGGTAGCGAGAGCACGTAGGCGTGCAACCCGCTGGTCCTCGCCGCCGAGGTAGCGAGCGAGCACGCCCAGTACCGCTTCGTGGTCGAGGGTGCCAGCTGTGTTCATTTCCTCTAGATCGGCCCAGTCTCGGGTGCGGTCGAAGAACGCCTTGAACACCGCCAGGTCTCGACAGGCGAGGAAGGGAATGTCGGCGCCGGCGAAAGATTCGAACCGGGCCCGGGTGGCGGCGGCTTCATGGAACGGGGTGGTGTTGAGGAATACGTCGACTGGGGTTGTGTCCCACCAAAGTCGACTTTGCCCATCTGTCTCCAACTGGTTCCGATTGTCGGCGGTCACCTCAATTTCCGCGGGCAGTGCGGCCAGCACCTGTTCGACGCAGTCGAGGCCGACAAAGAGATTGACGTCGATGTCGATGGTGGCCCGCGCCTGCTGGGTGCACCATGCCAGGGCCAGCGCGCCGCCGAAGGCGTGGGGGATAGCAGCGTCGTCCAAGGCCTGATGAAGGGCGACAATGCGCTCGGCCAGGTTCATTTTCCGAACACGGGAAATTTGAGGTTAGGGGAGTGTAGGGCTGGAAATTCAGCGGCCAATTCGAGCACAGCAGCCAATTCGACCCCCCGGTCGATACGGCCGTCTCCTCGCACCCGGGGGCTGATCTCCCGGTCGAGGGCGAAGCCGGCTGCACGAACGATACGGTCGACGGTAGCGGCTGAAGGCACTTTGGCTCCCGCCTCATAGGCGGCAATCGCCGAGTGGGAGGTGCCGGCAGCCGCAGCAAGGCCCCGGAGTGTAAGGCCAGCACGGCACCGGGAAGTGCGGATCACCTCTGCCGCGTCCATGTGTGAATGGTATCCGATCAGATACCATTTGGCCACAAAGGTCCGGCTAAAGGTCGCGTCGCAGGAGGCTGAAGAGTACCGGTTGTTCACTCGGCTGCTTTGGAAATCAGCAAAGGATGCCGAGCGCGCTGTGGAATTGTTGATGAGTGAGTGTTCTGCCGGAAGTAGTTGTCGGTCCTCGTCTGGCCTTGCGGCGTTGGCGGACCAACGACATGGAGATTCTGCGGGATGCCATTCAGGCCAGCATCGATCACCTGCGGCCGTGGATGTCGTGGATCGAGTTCGAGCCTTTGAGCGACGACGACCGGAAAGCGCTAATCCGTCGCTGGGAGGACGACTGGGAAGCCGGTCAAGAAGTCGTGTTTGGGGCCTATGAGGGAGACCAAGTAGTTGGCGGTTGCGGCTTTCACCGACGGGCTGGCCCCAAGACGCTGGAGATCGGCTACTGGGTTCACGTAGATCACCTCCGCCAGGGATACGCCACCGAAATGGCCCGTATCCTCACCTCCGCAGCCTTCACGGTCCCCGATATCGAACGTGTCGAAATCCACCACGACAAAGCCAACACCCGTAGTGGGGCCATACCCGAGGCTCTCGGCTACCACTTCGACGGAGAGTCAAGGGTCAAACCCCACGCCCCAGCCACCATCGGAATCGACGTCGCCTGGTCTATGGCCAAGAACGAATGGCACTCCTCCTCCCTCCGTCCACTAGCCGAGTGAATGCCAACCTTGGCCTCTATACCGCAGTAGGGGTTAGGTCCGGTAGCGCCAGGCGATGTGGGAAGAGCGGCGTTGGATCTGGGCCTGGCGGTCAACCGGTGGTAGGTCGAGCTCGCTGAGGGGTATGACCTGAGCATCGACCACGGGGGTGTCGGGCGGGTGCCACCAGCGGATTGTGCATAGCACCGATTCTCGCCCTTCGGTGTCGAGCCAGTTGGCTCCGCCCGGATCGGAGCCGGCGATCACGATTGGTCCGGGCTCGATGAGGGCGTGGTTCAGGCAGGTCAGCCGATTGGTGAAGTCGAGCGCCTCATACCACGGCCGGTTGTAGAGCTGGATGTCCCACATGGCGGCGCCTCGATGATCGATTTCAACCACGAGGGCCTGATCGGGGTAGAGGGACACTCCGGCGTGGCTGTAGATCAAGGTCTTGACGCCGCGTCCCATTCCGGCTGGGGGCAGGAAAGTGTTGGGGGGCTGGTCGCCGAGCATGCGCTCCTGGTAGCCATTCCAGAACTCGAAGGAGTGCTCGATCTCGCCGAGGGCGGTGCTGAGGATGGCGGCGGCGTCGATTTCCGGCTTGGGCTCGCCCACGGTGTCGAGGCGCTCGATGACGAACGTGGCCGGCTCGGCGGGCTGCCAGTCGAAGTAGTAGTCGCGGATGTGCACAAACGACCCCTCGGGGTCAAGCGGCAGCCAGCTTTGGGTCTCGACGTCGGGGTCCTCGCCTCCGAGGAGGATGTCGAAGTCATCCCCGGGACCCAGCCCGAGGCTGGAACCGGTCACCTCTAGGCCTACCCCTGCTCCGCCGCTTTGCGTCGCGCCGAGCTTGATCTGGAGCACAAACTCCTCACAAGCCCCCATGTGGCCTGAAATCCGGTATACGCCATCCCCGTCGATCGCGGTTCGGCGGGCCACCTGGTCGGCGTTGGGCCCGCCCCACTGGTAGACCGGATCGCTGCTCCGAAAAAATGCAGGGTGGCGGGGGTCGTTGTGGCCGATCGCATAGGTCAGCCAACAAGCCACTTGGTTGGCCAGATGCCGCTGCCCTTCATCGTCAAGCCCTTCGCCAAGAGCTTCAATCCGCTCACAGAACTCACTCCATGTATTCATAGACGATCTGCAAAATAGACCACTCCCGCTCAGGCAGCGAGTGTGGAAATTGGGTAGGCGAGAATCTTCTGGTCGGCGGTTACAAGGGTGCAGCCTTCAGTGCCGGCTTGGGCGATAAGGAGCCGATCGAACGGGTCGGCATGGAGCTGGGGGAGTGTTCGTAGTCCCATGGCGTGGACGGGAGTAAGGTCAAGCCAGGTGGCGCCGAGCTTTGCAGTGAGGGTGTGGCAGCTATGTTCCATTTCCAGCTTCCCGAGCCGTCGTTTGATTTCGATCTCGGCAACCGAGACGGAGGACACCAGTAGCCGGTTGGTTGGATCTTCCAGTGCGTCGACTGCTTCGCCGGAGAGACGTTCTGGTGCCTCATTGGCCCAAAGCACTACGTGAGTGTCGAGCAGCAGGTCGGCCATCAGATCGGGTCGCCAAGGGAGGCGAGCACTTCTTGTGGCGTTTCATCAAAGTCGTCAGCCACGGTGATCGTTCCGCGGAGCTGGCCGAGTTGGCGACGCGCCGGTGGACGGGCCACCAGTCTGAGGCCTTCTGTAAGCAGCTCATTGATGACTTCTCCGAGCGTTCGACGGGATTCGAATGCCATACGTCGCGCTTCTTCGTATACCTCGTCGTCTATCGACACAGTGGTGCGCATATGCGCATCATAACATCTACAGATGATGGGAGGCTTCAGACTGCCCCAAAGGCACTTTCGGTGAAGCAGATTGTGGCCACCATGAGTCGTCGGCTTTCGCCGCCGTGAAAGACGCGCGCTAAGGTGCGGCGCAATTTTGACTCGCCGAAGTTCCAAAATGGGCCGGCGAACTCGGACACATTTTGGGAGAACTGATGGTTTTGGTCGTGCGGCGCATTCATCTGGTGTTTGCCTTGCTGTTGGCATTCGTGCTTGTGGCGGCGGGTTGCGGCGGCAACAACGATGACGATGGGGCTGCTCCTACGGCGGAGGCCGTGGCAGCCAGTGAAGAGACACCCGAACCGGCGCCAGTTCCCGCCGAGGAGAGCGAGCCGGCCAAGGAGATGGCCGAAAGTGACGTGGCCGCAGATGGTATTGCTGCCGCGGCAGCCCGCATCGAGGCCTTCAGAGAGCCGCAGGGTTCGCTTGCCATCGACGAACCCCTTTCGGAGCGGCCAGACGGAAAAACGGCGGGGTACATCCAGTGCGGGGTTCCCGTATGCGAAGAGATCCGGATCGGCATTGCCGGTGCGGCAGAGGCTCTGGGAATGAACCTTGAGGTGTTCAATCATGACGACACCCCCGAAAACGTGGCCTCGGCGTGGCAGGCGGCTCTCGATTCGGGTGTCGATGTGGTGCTGGCATCGGGCAATCCGCGGGAATTCTTCGCGGAGCAACTCGCCGAATTTCAGGCAAGAGGTATCCCCGCCATCGTATGGTCGATTCCCGAGGGCTTCGAGCCGGGAGACGGAATCACGGCCAACCTTCTCACCGCCGACGACTACTACTTCTACGGTGTGCTGCTGGCCGATTACGCACTGGCCCAAACCGGCGGAGAGGGCGACATCATCTTCTTCGGGCTGCCAGCTTTCCCGGTCCTCAGCATTCTTGAGGATGGATTCTCAACCGAAATCGCCGACAAGTGTCCGAGCTGCTCAGTAAGGAACGTGAGCATCGATCTAGGTGCATTGTTGGCAGGCGAGGTTCCGAGCCAGGTTGTATCGACCATCCAGTCGACGGGCGACCCGTCGCATCTCATCTTTGCTTTCGGAGGGATGCTCTTCGGCGTCCCAGAAGCGATGGGCGAGGCCGGCCTTGATGTCCCGGCCGCCTCTCAGGCCGGAGGCGGGCTCAACTTCGGCTTCATCGCGGCGGACAACATCCAGACCGCCGAGATGGGTTTGGCCTCAGAATTCCTTGGTTGGCGGGCTATGGACGCTGCCGCTCGAGCTTTGGCCGGTCAATCTGTTGGCCGGGCCCCGACTCCTCCTGCCGCAGTGATTGATGGCCACCCCGATGTGTTGGCCGCTGGGCTGCCGCTCCAAGTCTTGGAGGCCGACGACATGGGATTCCTCGAGACCGACCCGAATCTGCTGTGGCCCGGCATCGACGACTTCAAATCTCTGTACGCCGATCTGTGGGCTGGTTGATGCGGCCCCGCTGGGATCCTTTTGGATGATCAGTCTTGCTGAGGAAGCAGTCGAAGCGGCACAGCCCAATGGGCTTCTGCTGCTCAATGTCCGCTCGATCAGCAAGACATTTCCAGGCCAAGTTGCTCTAGATTCTGCTCGGTTTGAGCTGCGGTCGCGTGAGGTGCATGCGCTCGTCGGACAAAACGGATCCGGCAAGAGCACCCTGATAAAGCTGCTCAGCGGCTATATCAAGGCGGACCACGGCGCAGATGTGGACCTGTTCGGCCGACCAGTAGATCTCTGGCATCGCGACGAGCGCAGCATCCGGGTCCGGGTCGTCCACCAAGACCTCGGTTTGGTGGATACATTGAGCGCGGTCGAGAACCTAGGACTTGGCCACGGCTACGAGACGGGCGTCAGTGGTCGCATCCGCTGGCGCCGGGAGAACGCACGGGCTCAAGAAGCGCTGTCTGCTTTCGGAGTGACGCCGGACGTTCGGCTGCCTGTGGGGGCGCTTTCAGCCGCGGAACGGGCGGCGGTGGCCATCGTCAGGGCATTGCGCGATCTTGCCGACGAAGGGATTTTGATCCTTGACGAGCCGACGGCATCGCTCAATCGCGACGAGGTCGATGCCCTGTTTCAAGCTGTTCGCGCCGCTGCCCGTCGTGGCGTGGGCGTGATCTTCGTCTCCCATCTGATTGAGGAGGTGCTCGATCTGGCTGATCGGGTAACCGTCCTGCGGGATGGGAAGGTGGTGGCGAGCGGTGTCCCGACGAGCACCCTCGATCAGGATGCCCTGGTCCATCACATCGTGGGCGATTCAGTGGAGTTTGGCACCCGGCCAGTTCGCGCTGCTCTCGGCCATCCACGGCTTGAAGTGGAGAATCTCGTGGGAACGACGTTGCGGGGTGTGAGCCTTACAGTACGGGCTGGCGAGGTAGTCGGGGTCGCAGGTCTTCTCGGCTCGGGCCGTGATGAATTGCCGGGTGCTGTCTTCGGCGCCACTCCTCGCTTTATGGGCAAGATTCTGGTGGACAAGTTCAGAGTGTTTGCCAGCCCAACAGAGTCGATAAGAGCATCGATGGCGTTTGTGCCCGCAGACCGCAAGACGTCCGGGCTGCAACCCCGCCACAGAGCGTTTGAGCACATCACCCTGCCTCGGCTCGGTCCGTTGCAGAGGTGGGGCAAGTTGCTGCATAAGCGGGTGGAGGGCGACGCCCGCGACTGGGCGAACCGCGTCGACCTTCAGCCACTCGACATCCATCGCCGCATGGAGAAATTCAGCGGTGGCAACCAGCAAAAGGCGGTCTTAGCTCGTTGGCTGCGGACAAAGCCAAGTGTGCTCTTGTTGTCAGAACCCACACAAGGAGTGGATGTTGGGGCCAAATCGGTAATTTACGAGCTGATCGATAAGGCAGCAGCCGACAAGGTGGCTGTTCTAGTGGCATCGTCGGATGCAGGGGAGTTGGTGCGCCTGTGTGACCGGGTACTCGTCATGCGGGGTGGCCAGGTGGTGTCTGAGCTGTCTGCCGGCCAGCTCACCGAGGCCCGGGTGACGGCTGAGACGCTGGGGCGCACCAACCTCAGGCGTCGACAGCGACGCCGAGACCATACCGTGGAGTTTCCTGTGTTTGGCGCGGTGCCCAATCAGCCAAAGCTAGAGGACTCATGAGCTCGCTGGACTCTGAGTCTCGGGAGGTCAAGAAACGGCTGACCATGAAAAAGGGCAAGGTCACCCGCCGCTACCGGGTGCGCGAGCGCCGAGTGGACTGGCTAGAGAAACAGCGTCGGGACAGTCGCGACAGCCGCTTCGACACCCGACGGTCGCCGTTCAAGTGGAAGAAGCTGCACCCGCGGAACATAAGCGTCATTTATCTGGCTGTTCTGATTGTCGTCGGGTTCGCCATCTGGATTCCCGACACCTGGCTCGTTTGGGGCACACACCGGTTCTACCTCAACAACGAAGCCATTCGAGCCATTGTCGCGGTGGGGCTCACACTGCCGCTCGCGGCGGGAGTATTCGACCTGTCAATTGCCGGCGTGATCTCGGCTAGCGCAGTAACCACTTCGTGGGCGGTCACGATGCAAGGGTGGCCCTGGCCCGTGGCCGTGGCGTTGGGCCTGCTCGTAGGGGTCGCTGTGGGGTTGATCAATGGGCTTTTAATCGTGAAGATCAGGATCGACTCGTTCATCGCCACCTTGGGCATGTCGTCCATACTCGGTGCCTACGCGCTGTGGTTGGCCAAGGGCCGTTCGATCATCAACGGCAACGAAGGGTTCAAGGCCCTCTCCAACGTGGCAGTCGCCGGATTCAAGTGGACATTCGTGTACCTCATGGTTTTGGCGGTCATTGTTTGGTTCGTGCTTGAGCACACCGCGGCGGGCCGCTATCTGTTTGCCACCGGAGGGGGCAGAGAGTCGGCGCGCCTGTCTGGGATTCAGGTAGACCGCTACATCGTCGGCGCGCTGCTGGCCTCGTCGATTGCCGCGGCTGCCGGCGGTGTGCTGTTTGCCTCGAATTTCTCATCCGTCAACGCCTCAGCGGGACCGCCCTACCTGCTCCCGGCATTTGCAGCGGCTTTCTTTGGGGCGACGCAGTTCAAGAACCGCTTCAACGTTATCGGCACGCTCCTCGCAGTCTTCGTCCTGGCCGCCGGCGTGAAGGGCTTCCAGTTGGTGGGCTGGGGCAACGAAGGCTGGCTCGACGACCTGTTCTTCGGCCTCGCCCTTGTGATTGCCGTGGGGCTGTCTACCTACCGCCGAAAGGTGTACGGGGGAGAGCGGCGCTGGTGGCACTCAACCGAGTCTGGCCCCGACCGCTTCCTTGGCCGGCTCTTGGGGTGGGGAAGGCCGCGCACCGAGGCATCCAAGGAAAACGCGAAGGAGTGGTGGTTCGATCCCGAGAATCGGGAGGGCCATCATGTGAGACCGCCCAGGAAATGAGATGAGAGAAGACCGATTGTGAGCCTCGTAGGCGCCCGAGTAGTGCGCAAGGAAGATCCAAGCCTGGTGACAGGTCGGGGTTGTTTCGTGGACGACATGCATCCCGACGGAACCGCGTTCATGATGTTCGTGGGGTCGCCTACTGCTCACGGCACGATCACAGCCATCGACATCAGCGAAGCCCTCGCCATGCCCGGCGTACTAGGCGTATGGACTGCCCATGATTTCTTGGAGTACCCCGACCTGCCCCAGGGGGCAGAGAACTTTGAGCGGCCGCTCCTTGCCCGGGACAAGGTGCGCTGGCTGGGCGAGCCCGTAGCCATTGTGGCGGCAGAAGACCGTTTCATCGCCGCCGACGCTGTCGCCACCATCGTGGTGGAGTTCGACTCGCTTTCCGTGGTGACCGATGTCTTGGAAGCGGTCGCGCCGGACGCGCCGCTGTTGTTCGAGCACCACGGTTCCAACGTCATCACCGCGGTTCCCACCAACGACGATCTCGAACGCGAACTGGAGAAGGCCGACCACCGGGCACATCTGGATTTGCGAAACCAGCGCTGCGCCGCGTCCCCGATTGAGGCGATGGCGGTTGTCGCCGACTGGGCACCCAGTGGTTTGACCATGTGGGCGACGGTGCAGGCCCCGCATCACCTTCGCAACCAACTTGCCACCTGGCTCGACATCAGCCAGGCCGAATGCCGGATGGTGGCCCCGGATGTCGGCGGGGGTTTTGGCTCCAAGATCGTCTGGTACCCCGAACTCTTCGCCGCACCTCTCATTTCGAAGTGGTTGGGACGTCCGGTAAAGGCTGCACAGACTCGAAGTGAAGCAATGCTGCAAATGGCCCATGGCCGCGATCAGGTACACAGCCTGGACGTGGGCTTCCGCAACGACGGCACCATCACCGCGCTCCGCATGGTTGTCACCCAGAACTTGGGGGCCTATCCAGATCCAACAGGGCTAGGACTTCCAGTTCTCACCACTTGGATGGCCGCAGGCTGCTATCGGATACCGAAGGTTTCGGTGTCGTATCGCACGGTAGTCACGAACACGAACCCGGTAGCGGCCTACCGGGGTGCTGGTCGACCCGAGGCAGCGTACTCCGTGGAGCGCCTGGTAGATTTGGTGGCCCGACGCACCGGCATCGACCCTGTCGAGGTACGTCAGAAGAACTTCATCCCTCCTGGCGCTTTCCCTTATGAGGTGCCGCACCAGGAGGCTGTGGTGTACGACAGCGGCGACTTTGGGAAGGCCCTCGAATTGTGTGTCGACCTTCTCGACTACGAGTCCATAAAGCAGCGCCGGGATCGCCAAAGAGCCGACCCGGCGGCCCCGCTCTTGGGCATCGGATTCTCATCATGGCTTGAGATCGGCGGTTTCGGACCGAACGGGTCACTTGAGGGTTTCGGGCACCTCGGATCGTGGGAGTCGGCACAGGTCAGGATCCAGCCGGATGGCTCCGCACTGGTGTTTGTCGGCGCTTCGCCTCACGGGCAGGGCCACGAAACTACTTACTCTCAGATCGCCTCTGATGTCCTCGGCATTCCCATGGACAACATCCGGGTCGTACACGGAGACACTGAGGCAGTCTTGCAGGGGGTGGGGACGATGGGTTCCCGAGGGGTGACAACCGCTGGTGTGGCGGTCCACAATGTGTCCAACCTTGTTGTCGAGCGGGCGAAAAAGATTGCTGCCCACCTTCTTGAGGCCAATCCACTCGATATTGAAGTCGGCGACAACGCATTCAACGTCCGAGGGACTCCGGGAAGGTCAGTGGCATGGACAGATGTAGCTTGGGCCAGTTACCAGCCGCTGGCGCTTCCTGAGGAGCTGACGGCCGGGGCTCTTGAGGAGCGGCTCTACCAGGAAGCGCCCAACTTCACCTACCCGTCGGGTTGCTATGCCTGCGTAGTCGAGGTGGATCGCCAGACAGGCGAGATCAACATTGTGAAATACGTGGTGGTTGACGACTGCGGCACGGTAATCAATCCCCTACTAGCCGAGGGCCAAGTGCACGGGGGCGTTGCTCAGGGGATTGCTCAAGCCCTGTTCGAAGAGGTCTCTTTTGATGAATCAGGATCCAACGTAACGTCTAGCTTCCTGTCGTATCTCGTACCGTCGGCTACTGAGCTCCCGGACTTTGTGGCCGGTCGTGCCTCAACGGTCTGTCCCAACAACGCCTTGGGAGCTAAGGGCATCGGCGAATCCGGTTCAGTGGGGGCTCCACCCGCGGTTGTAAACGCCGTTGTTGACGCGCTGGCGGGGTCCGGGGTTGACCATCTGGACATGCCGCTGACACCAGAGTCGATTTGGCAGGTCTTGCGAAAGGACTCGAAATGAGCCGCCACGAAGTCCAAGTAACGGTCAACGGGCGGAACCGAACCGCCGAGGTAGATGCTCGTCTGCTTTTGGTCTTCTTGCTGCGGGAGGAATTGCGCCTCACCGGTACACACGTCGGATGCGACACCTCGAATTGCGGGGCGTGCACGGTCTTGCTCGACGGAGAGGCGGTGAAGAGCTGCACGGTGCTCGCCGTCCAAGCCGACGAATGCGACATCACAACAATAGAGGGTGTACAGGGTCCCTTCGGCGGCCTGTCCGCAGTTCAGGAGGGTTTCCGACAAGAGCACGGGCTCCAGTGCGGCTATTGCACACCGGGAATGATCATGGCTGCTACCGACCTGCTTCGACGGGAACCCGATCCCACTCCTCAGCAGATCCGCCAGAACCTCAAAGGCAACTTGTGCCGGTGTACCGGCTACGAGATGATCGTTCGATCTGTACGTTGGGCGGCAGAGAACTCAACGCAATGACTTGGGGCGGTGCAGTAGCTTTGGCGCCTAGTGGAAGTACGCATCGAGCCGCTTACTGCGGCGTTAGGGGCTGAACTATCTGGCATCAACCTGGGTGAACTTGATGCCGGGAAAGCCTCGGAGCTTCGGGCGGCGATTCTGGAGTACAAGGTGGTGGGTGTTCGCGACCAGTTTCTTGATGATGCTGACCACGTCCGGCTGGCCGAGTTGCTGGGTGAGCCGTGGATTCATCCGATGGATCGTCTTGCTGGGGTCGATAAGGCGGAGCCGTCGGAGTTGCGGGTCAAGAGCGATCACCAGTTACTGACGGATAGGTGGCACCTGGATGTGCTCTATGCCCCCAACCCGCCTGCGTTCGGCATCTTGCGGGCGATTGATGTTCCGCCGGTGGGTGGCGACACCATGTGGGCCAATCTGGTGCTGGCTGCCTCGTGGCTGCCCGACGAGCTGCGGGAGCGGATGCAGGGGCGGTTCACCGTTCACAGCGTGCCCGACACGCTAATCGGCTTGAAGCAGCAGTTATTCCCAGACTTCGATCCGCAAATCTGGCGGGACAACCTCCAAGGGGTGCGCCAGCCCCTATTGCGACGGCATCCCGAGACGGCAGAGGAGGCGATCTTCTGCGTCGGGGACGCCATGGTCGACGGTCTCGACGAAGATGCCAGCCACAGCCTCATGGCCGCCGTCACCGAGCATGCCACCAATCCCAGCGTGACCTGCCGCTGGCGCTGGCGCAACGGCGACGTGGTTATCTGGGACGAGCGCTGCACCGCTCACTTCGCCGTGCGCGACCCCTGGGAAGGAGAGCGCGTCCTGCGGCGGCTGCTCGTCGAGGGCGATTGCCCGGTTGCGGTCGACTAGCCGCCCATATCATCGAATACTGACTGGGAGCTGGACTCGCTCAGCGAAAGTGTCGAAGGAGAAGCATGTCAGGTTCAACATCACGGGTCTACCAAGGTGATTGGATTGTGTCTTCGCTGCTGGTGGACCGAGCCGAGCGGTTCGGCGAGGAGACGGCTTTTGCCTCGGAGGACGCCAGCGCATCGTATGGCGATCTGGTTGACCGGGCGGCTCGGGTGGGGGCGTTCCTGGCCGAGATCGGAATAGCACCGGGCGACCGGGTGGCCACCATGCTCCCCACCACACTCGATTATGTGGCGGCCTGGCACGGCATCATGTGGCGCAACGCCATCGACGTGCCCATCAACAACGAGTTCAAGGGCCACTTCCTTGAGCACATAGTGAGGGACTCCGGGGCACGAGCGATTGTGATCGATGCCGCTTGGGTGGACCGTCTCCAACAGATTGATCTGTCAGATCTGGAGCATGTGGTGGTGCTGGGTGAACTCGACACTGATGTCCCGGCCAATTTGGCCGTCCACTCCTTCGACGCAGCTCTGGCCGCTGACCTCGGTCCGTTGGTTCCCCGCGACGACACCGATCCGACTTACATCATGTACACCTCGGGGACCACTGGACCTGCCAAGGGCGCCATACACAACAACCGGAGCTCGATCCACTACATCATGCCCTTCGTTGAAGGCCTCGACCTCACCGATGAAGACGTGTGCTATTCGATGTTCCCGCTGTTCCACCAGATGGGCCGGTCGGCCTGCTCCACTGCCGCGCTGTGGGTGGGCAATCGGGTGGCCCTGCGCAGCACCTTTCGCGTGCATGGGTTCTGGGAGGACATCAAAGCCTCGGGAGCAACGTGGATGGGCTACTTCGGCGCTACCGTGCCTTTCCTATACAACCAAAAGCCGTCACCAGCTGATCGAGACCACAAGATGTCGCGGGCATTCGGAGCGAGCGCCCCACTGGAGCTAATGGAGCCCTGGAGGGAGCGCTTCGGCGTCACGCTCTACGAGGTCTATGGATCAACTGAGGTCGGTTTGGGATCGGGCCTCGGCTCGGGTCCGCCCAAGCTGGGCACGATGGGCCTGCCCTGCCGGCAGGTGGAACTATTGATTGCCGACGAGAAGGACAACCCGGTTTCCCCCGGGGTGGTCGGCGAAGCGCTGTGGCGGCCGCGGGAGCCCCACGCCATCTTCCAGGGATACTGGAATAGGCCACAAGACACGGTAGACGCCTTTCGCAATCTCTGGTTCCACTCCGGTGATGCCGGTTTCGTCGATGAGGACGGCTACTTCACGTTCACCGATCGGATCAAGGACTCGATCCGCCGTCGAGGGGAGAACATCTCCTCATTCGAAGTGGAGGCTTCGGTGCGGAGTGAGCCCGGGGTGATGGAGTGCGCGGCCTTTGCGACTATCTCTGAGATCGCCGACACCGAAGAAGAGGTAATGATTGCCGTCGTGCCAGAAACCGGCGAGAGACCCGACGTTGAGACCCTGTTTCGCAGCCTGTGCGAGCAAATGCCGCGTCATGCCGTGCCTCGCTACCTGCGGTTCATGGACGAATTGCCCAAGACGCCCACGCTGCGGGTGCAGAAGTACCTTCTCCGGGAAGCTGGGGTAACCGACGACACCTACGACCGCGAAGCAATGGGGATCTTCCCCCCTCGCTCATGATTCTGGGGCTTGGTCGATGACGGAATCACTGGAGGGCAGGATTCAGCGGCTGCTCGATCGCGACGAAGAGTTGTTGGCCTCTCCGTGGGAGCTCTTCGACGACGTGCGCTCTGCATCCGATCCCGCGTACTACAGCGAAGCCATGGGTGCCTGGGTCATCACCGGTTATCAACTGCTACGGGAAGTCGTACTCGACCCAGAAACATGGTCCAACCGTTCGCCGACGGCCACCTATGAATTCCGCAATCCGGTGGCCGACCACGCCAGTGCCATCGAGCAAGAGCCAGGGATGGCGGAGGCGGTTCGCCGCTTTCGCAACCGCTCCCGCGGACGGGTGCTCAATACCGCCGACCCGCCCGAGCACGTGCGTCAGCGGCGGGCTCTGAACCGCGCGTTTCGCCCTTCTCGCCTCAGGGCGTTGGAGCCCGAGGTCAAATCGGTGTCCGACCAGCTGATTGCCAAGTTCTTGCCACGCGGCCGAGCTGACCTGGTGCAGGAATACGCGGTGTTGTTCCCCATGGTGATGATTTCGAGGATGCTCGGGGTTCCCGAGGAAGAACTGGAGATGTTCAAGGGATGGTCGGACGATTTTGCCATCCCCATCGGGAGAGCCCGACCCAGCCGAGACGAGGTTCGCAGCTACATCAAATCGGAGTACGAGTTCGATGAGTACTTCACCGCTTTGGTCGAGCAGCGCCAAGCCGAGCCCCGCGACGATCTGATCTCCGATGTGGCCAACGCCGAGGTGGACGGCGAACCGTTGACCTACGAAGAGCGCATGGGGGCGTTGAGGCAGTTCCTGCTGGCCGGCAACGAGACGACCACCACTCTGCTGTCCAACATCGGCCATCGCCTGGCCACGAACCACGAATTGCGCGATCGCCTGGCTTCAAACCGCGACCTGGTTCCTGCCTTCGTCGAGGAGGCGCTTCGCCACGAGGGGCCGGTGACGGGCTTGTATCGAGTGGCCACCCGGGACACCCAGTTGGGCGGCAAGCCGGTGGCCAAGGGCGAGTTCGCGTGGCTGGCGTTCGCGGCGGCCAATCGGGATCCTGAGGCCTGCCCTGTACCGCAGGTCTTCGACATCGACCGAGAGTCCAACGACCATGTTGCCTTCGGATACGGCGAGCACTACTGCATCGGCCAGGGCTTAGCCCGGTTGGAGGGAAAGGTCGGCACCAATGCCATGTTGGACTTGCCAAATCTGGCCCTCGCCGATGACCACACCTACAACTACATGGACAGCTTCATTCTCCGCGGCCTCACCCAGTTGCTGGTCACCTTCGACCCAGACAACAGCGGGGCAGACGGCTGGAACATGGACAAATGAGGGTTGATCGCTTTGTCAGGTAGCGCTATCGGGCAGGAGCACCACACCTTCGGCCGCCAGAGATTCAATCTGGTCTGAAGTGAAGCCCAGTTCGCCCAATATCTCAGCGGTGTGCTCGCCGCACTCGCAGGGGCCTCGCTGAACCGACTCTTTGGTGTCGCTGAAGTTCACTAACTGCCCGACGTCCTCGAACAAGCCGACAGATGCCGAATTCGTCTGGGCCCGCAGCCCGAGAGCGAGAGCCTCGGGGTCGTCGAAGAAGTCGCGGCAGAACTCTTCGTTCACCACCTCAATCGGCACGCGGTTGGAATCAAGCAGCTTGAACGCCTCGTCAGCAGAGCGCTCCCGGCACCACGAGGAAATCTCGTCGCTCAGCGCCTGGTCGTGCTCAGCCCGGGCCGCCGGGTCGGAATACCTGACGTCTGCGGCCAATCGCTCAAAGCCTGGGACCGTACACAGAGACGCCCAGGCCGGCTCATCGATCACCGCGATGGCGATGTACCCGTCGCTGGTCTCGTACATGCGATAAAGGGCGCTGAGGCCCCACTGGTCGGCATCGACTTGTTCCCAAGTCACGACAGGGTCATCAGGGTTGATCCAGGCATATGACGTGGCCAGAAGGGTGGCATTGACGATAGATGTGCTTACCGAGCGGCCTGTCCCGGTGCGCTCCCGGTCGAACAGGGCCAACGCGATGGCGGTTGCACTGAGCATCGCATTTCCCGTGTCTCCCATTCCCGAGCGCGACCACAGCGGAGGATTGCCACTCGAGCAGGCACCGTCTTCCCACTCCGTGCCACAGAGCGCGGCGGCAGTCTGGTCGGTGCCAGGTAAGTCGGAGCGCGGCCCCTTCTCGTAGCCCCGAGAGTTGCAGATCACCAGGTCGGGACGGCGCTCCCGCAGCGAATCTTCGTCGATCCCCAGGCGGGCCATCGCACCAGGCCGCCAGTTGGTGGCAATGACATCGGCCTGGTCGATGAGTTGGTGCAAGATCTCCAGACCGCGGGGGTCCTTGAGGTTGACGGAGATGCTTCGCTTGCCTCGGTTGGTGCCGAGCCCCATATGCGTGCCCGCCCAGAAGGTGTCGTGCAGCGCATGGACCTTGATGACGTCAGCGCCGAGGTCGGCGAGCATCCTCGGCCCGAAGGGTCCGGCCACCCCAAGACCAAGGTCAAGCACCTTGATACCGGCCAGCGGACCTCCGGCGAACTCGGAGGAGCCATTGTACCGGGCCTGCGATTGTGTCCCGTAGGGCTCGCCAAACTCCAGAGGGTTGCCGATGTGGCGGATCCGACCGTGTTGAGGATGGTCGACCTCGGCCACACATCCATCGGCCAGGAACGACTCGTCGAGCAAGGCCTCGAGCGGGGAGCGCACCAGCGCGACCCCCATTTCGTTCGCTTCTGCCTCGGCGACCCATTCACGGGCGGGGAGTCGCTTGAAGGCTTCGGCCAACTCGGGGTAGAGGAAGTGGGTGACGAGCAAGTCCTCAGCAGTCATGCCGATGCGATCGGAACTCCGTCGATAGTCGGCAGTGGCGGTGGCTGAGGAAGCCGAACCGGTTTCGCGGACCCAAGCCGGCCAAAGGGACCAGTGGTGGACCCAGCGTCCGTCGGCGCACTCGAATAGGCCTTCGATGGATCGGCTGTCGGTGGGCCACATCCAATACAGGGGGCTGTCTTCAGGACGCTCGACCCGTTGCCAGGTGAGGGACACGGCGAACAGTGCGCCTTGGAACAACGATGTACTCACCGCCTGGCCCCTGCCGGTGACCTCGCGGGCCCGCAGGGCGGCCGCGATCCCGAAAATGGCCAGGTGAGCCGCGCCCAGGCTCGGCCAGTTCGTCCGGGGGAATATGGGTCCAGGTCGATCGACGCCTCGGACCATGCCATCGGGAGGGCCGAACTCGGGGGACGGAGGCTCGCGCCGGCTGATGTAGTTCATGGCCGTCCCCACTCGGCCCCGCTGGTCGAAGAACAGGCCGGTCCGAGCGGCGACCAGGGCGTCGATTCCGGGCCGGTCTTTGTGGTCGGAGTGATGCCCGTAGCCGGTGATGGAACAGGAGATGATCCGGGGGTTGATGTCGGCTAGCGCGGCGTGGCTGAGGCCCAAGCGGTGGGTGGCGTCGTTGGAGAACGCGCTGACAACGACGTCTGAGCTCTCCACCAACTCCCGGAACGAAGCAGCATCGGCTTCGCTGTGGAGGTCGAGCGGGATGCGCTCTGCGCCCCGGTGCCACACCACATAGCCCGACTGATTTGCGAATGGATCGCCTTGCGGAGGCTGGATGCGGACCACTTCGGCGCCGTTGTCCTCCAGGATCATCGTGGCCATGGGACCGGCGATTCCCCATGACAGGTCGAGCACTCGCACCCCGCTTAGGATCCCCATTGCTGCTCCCTCCGCCACCAGTCCAAGCCAAGTGGTGATTTCTTCCAGGGTTAGAATAAGTCCCGATTCTCAACCAAGGGAGATTTATGACTGCGACTGCACCACTGGAGTCAGCCGCTGACCTCGAAGCACGGGAGTTGCTTGTGTCTTCGGACTCGCACGTCCGGTTGACCCATGAAGGAGTGAAGGACCGGCTGGCGACGAAATTCCACAGCGACTACGACCAAGCCGTCGACCAGGTCGGGGGCGGGGTGGCCACTCGCGCCGGCCAGAACACGATGCCCCCGGGATTTGAGGGGGTGCGCCACGCCATAGGCCGGGCCGGAAATATCGACGGCCATGAACGCTTGAAGGACATGGACCAAGACGGTGTCGACGTGGAGGTGTGCTACTGCGAGTTCAGCGCGTTCCGCTACCTGTATCTCATGAAGGACGGGTGGCGGGAGGCCACCCAGGCGTTCAACGACTCGCTGATCGCATTCGGAGAAGCCGACCCCAGCCGGCTGGTGGTTTCGTACCAGATACCCATTCACGACATCGACGTCGCGGTCGAAGAGGTCCACAGAGTCGCCGCCCTGGGCGGTAAGTCGCTGCAACTACCGGTGTACCCGGTGGAGCTGGGCGCCCCCGACTACTACGACCGGGTCTACGACCCCCTGTGGGCGGCCATCCAGGAGACCGGGCTCCCAGCCTGCTTCCACATTGGGCTCGCGCCGATCGACTACTTCCAAGATGAGATGCCCCAATTCGGGCAGGGCTGCATCCAGCCGATGTCGGCGATGTTCACCTCGGTGCAGTACGCCAACTTCATCCTCAGCGGCATCTTCGTGCGCTTTCCCGAGCTGAAGACGGTGTGGGTGGAGCCGGGGGTGGGTTGGATCCCCTGGTGGCTGTTCATCATCGACCAGATGAAGACGGTGACCAACTACCCCTTCAACGAGATCGACGAGCGCCCCAGCTTCTACTTCAACCGCAACATGTCCGTGACGTTCATCCACGAGCCGTTTGCGGTCCACAAGCTCCGCTACGACATCGGCGTTGAGAACATGATGTGGTCCACCGACTACCCCCATCCCGCCTGCACTTGGCCGGACTCGCGGGAGCTGGTCAACCAAGACTTCGAAGGCATCCCTGCTGATGAGCGCGAGCTGATCTTGAGCGGCAATGCCATCCGGGTCTGGAATCTCGACCTCTGAGAATTCTCAGCGCTCCGCCCGCTCAATCGAGCGTCAGGATCGCCCCGGTTCGGCTGGCGGAGATAACCGCGGTTCGGGCTTCGGCCACCTGATTGACCGCGGTGCCTCGTAGCTGACGTACCGCCTCCAGTACGAGGTTGAGCCCGTGGATGTAGCCCTCGCCGATCAGCCCGCCGTTGGTGTTAGTGGGCAGCGAGCCGTCGAGGGCCAGATTGCCGTCGGCGATGAAGTCCTTCGCTTCGCCGAACCCGCAGAACCCCAGCCCTTCGAGTTGCATAAGCAAAATGGGGGAGAAAGCGTCGTAGATCAGGGCGACGTCGATGTCGTCTCGGGAGAACCCCGCATCTTCGAATAGACGGCGGCCCAGCGCCACTGTGCCGTCCATCACGGACAGGTCGGGCCGGTAGTGGTCGCTGGCGATCTCCTGTTCGAAGAGGCCCGCCGTCGATGCGGTTCCGATGCGGACGGGGGTGTGCGGCAGATCGGCGGCTCGCTGTGACCCGGTGATCACCAAAGCAACTGAGCCGTCGGTCTCCTGGCAGCAGTCCAGCAAGTGGATGCAAGGCTCGACTATCCACCGTGATTCCTGGTGCTCATCCAGGGTGATCGGATTCTGGAACCCCCAAGCCGCGGGATTGCTGGCGGCATACTCGCGCAACTGGACTACTGCACGACCAAAATCCGCACTTTCTACCCCGAATTCGTGCATGTAGCGCACTGAGTTGAGTGCCATCCAAGAGGCCGGAGTCAACACCCCGAAGGGCATGCACCACTGCATGGCCGTGGTTCCCGAATGGCCCGAAGTGGGAGAGGGTGCTGTTTTGGCCGATCCAAACCGGGTGGCACCAGATCGGGCTCTTATCGCCCGGTAGGCCACGACCACTTCTGCGGTGCCGCTGGCCACCGCAGCCGCGGCGTGCTGCAAGACGCCTACCGATCCGCCGCCCCCGTAGGGGATTCTGGCTGAGAAATTGATCTCCTCGAGCCCCACCGAGCGGACAAGCTCGGTTTCCTCCACGGGGTCGACGGTGTAGCTGACGATCCCGTTGACATCGGCCGCGGCAATTCCGGCATCGTCAAGGGCGGCGGTAATCGATTCGCAGGCCAGTTGGAGCTCAGTGCGGCCGGCCCTGCGGGAGAACTCTGTGCAGCCGACCCCGACGATAGAAGCCGCCCCGCGGGCCAAAGTGCGGCGGCCCTTCACAAGTCCTCGCTAGGACGGAACACGGGGATCAGGGGACCGTCAGCGGTGGGCACGAAGTGCGCGTAAACCGGCATGCCGATGCGCACGTCGTCTTTCGAGACATCGGTAAGGGACGACAGCAGGCGAACTCCCTCTTCGAGATCCACCAGCGCCGCGATAACCGGGTATTCGAATGCCGGATGCTGGGGGTGGTGGAGTATGGCATAGCTGTACAGGGTTCCCTGCCCGCTTAGCTCGGCTAT
Organism: Acidimicrobiia bacterium; assembly: GCA_022825005.1. Taxonomy (GTDB): domain Bacteria; phylum Actinomycetota; class Acidimicrobiia; order Acidimicrobiales; family Bin134; genus Poriferisocius. The sequence goes on along the minus strand of JAJDYU010000085.1, from coordinate 189,089 downwards.
TTCCACCTCCAGCGATGAACAGGCCGGGCACATGGGACGCGGCGGGTGACGCAGCCTTCCGCAGCCGGCACAGCGCTGGGCAACGAGGCGGCTTTCGGCGGCCGCGTCCCAGAACACGGCGCTGTCATCGGTGACCGTGGGCGACGGCCGGGTTGGGGCATCGGCGGCCATTAGCTCTCCCTTCTGGTGGCGGCTTGTGCATGGTAGGTCGCCGTTGGCGGCGAGGGGCGGTTGTCGAAGCTAACCTGCGGATTGGTGACACTCCGCCGCAGTCGCAAGGCTTAGGGCCGATGATGACGGCCAACGAGAACGAGCGGGTGTTGTTGGTGTCCGGCGATTCCCACGCCGGCCCAACCCTGGAAGCGCTGCGGACATATTGTCCGTCGGCTTACTTGGCGGCCTTCGATGAGTTCTCCGCCAGCCCCCAAGTCAAGGAAATGCGCGCCGTGGTGCGCGAGAGCGGGTCGCTGTACATGAATACCTCGGGGCACAATGACCCAGAAGCCCGCCTGGCCGACATGGACCGAGATGGCATTGCCGCCGAGGTGATCTTCCACAACAGCTTCAACGGCGAGCCGATTCCCTTCGTCGACGAAGGCTGGCCCGAGCTCGACAATCCCGAGTTAGCCGGGGTGGGATTTCAGATCTACAACCGCTGGCTCGCCGATTTTTGCTCGGCGGCACCCGACCGGCTTATCGGGCTGGCCCATATCCCGATGTGGGACATTGACGCCGCCATTCGAGAGGTAGGGTGGGCGGCCGACCACGGGTTGCGGGCGGTTAATTTTCCCAGCGCCCGACCGCAATGGGTCCAGTACAACGAGTCGGACTGGGATCCGTTCTGGGCCGCGGTGCAAGAAGCCGGGTTGGTGCTGGGCACCCACTCCGGGGCGGCTACCGATCCTGCCGTTCGGGAAGTCAGCGGCACGCCGCTGCTGTTGATAGAGGCCGGTGGGGCGTACAACCGCCGGGCGGTGGCCCGCATGATTCTGGGGGGAGTGTTCGAGCGGTTCCCCGGCCTCAAGCTGGCCATGACCGAACAGCCCGGGGTGTGGATCCCCGCTGCCCTGGTCGAGCTTGATTCGGCAGCCCTGGCGCCGCTGCCGTTGGCCAACGCAGAGCTGTCCAAAGCTCCGAGCGAGTACTTCAAGCAAAACGTTTTTGTCGGGGCCAGCTTCATCGCCCCGTTCGAGGTAGAGGCTGCGGTAGACGACTGGTGGTGGACGAATATCTTCTGGGGCCGCGACTACCCGCATCCCGAGGGTACCTGGCGCTATTCCGACGACCCCGACGAGACCCCCATGACCCACCTATCGCTCCGCCACGCCATGGCCAGCGCCCCCCACGACAAGGTTCGGTCCATTGTCGGGGAAAACGCGGCCCGGGTCTACGGGCTCGACATCAGCGTGCTGCGCTCGATCGCCGATGAGATCGGTCCCACCATCGAAGAGATCACCACCCCGTTGGAAGCCATTCCGGCTCTGGAGGGGCCTGAGCGCAAGGGCTATGGCTACTTCGCGTTTCGAACCGTCGGTCCATACGCGTGAGTCTTGGTTCAACAGCTAGACCGCAAGCCACCCCGAAGGAGTGCAAGAGATGACCGCTCGCAGCGAAAGCAGAGTCGCCATTGTTACCGGGGCACGGCCGTGGGGGGTGGGCGGAGCCACGGCAATGGCCCTCGCCCAACGCGGTTACGACATTGCGTTGGTTGACCTCCGTCAGGACTGGGGGGAGCAGAGCGCTGAGGCCATCATGGGAGAGACCGGCCAGCGGGCGATTTGGGTGCGGGCCGACGTGTCGAATCGCGATGATGTCGTGGCTATGGCTGAAGCCGTGCTGGGGGAGTTCGGTCGCATTGATGCGCTGGTCAACAACGCGGCGATCGGCGGGGCCAGCAGCACCGAGGACTTCGAGGTGGAGGAATTCAACCGGGTGATCGGCGTCAACTTGCTCGGTCCGATGCTGTGTACCCAGGCAGTCGTACCGGCCATGAAGGAGGCCAACTACGGCCGAGTGGTCAGCGTGGCCTCGACGGCACCATTCAACCCGCCGCCCGCCGACATGAGCCCCGTGTCTCTGTACAACGCCGCCAAAGGGGGCTTGATCGCCTGGACAAAGTCGGCCGCCGCGGAATTGGCCCCCTACGGCATTGTGGTGAATGTTGTCGCTCTCGGCGGCATCTCGACCGGCGGCATGGGCAGCAAAAATCCTCCGACTCCCGAACAGGACGAGCATATGTTGAATGTCGTGCACCGCGGCTTGCTGCCATGGGGCCGGGTCCTGCGAGTCGATGAAGCCGCCGACGTGATCGCCTATGCCGCCTCCGCACCGAGCCACGCCATGCTCGGGGCCACCATCCACGCCAGCGGCGGGCGGGTAATGCCGCTCTGAGTTCGGCTACAGAAGAACCCCAACAACAAGGAACGAAGCAGAAGATGGACAGCGCCCACACGATCCGCCGCGTGGTCACAGGACACGACGCCGATGGCAAGTCGGTTGTCGTCTTCAATGACGTTTACGACTACAAGCGCCGGGTGCAGATTTGGACAACGGAGGGTTCCCCCGCTGACAACTCCGGAGAGGTGACCGATGCCGCCTTGCGCGAAACCCGGCTCGAAGCTCCTCCCCAGGGATCCCTGTTCTGGATGGTGGAGCTTCCCCCCAGTCGGGAACTCGATCCGGGAGCAGCCGCGGAAACTGCTGAGCGGCTCGCCGCAGAGGGCGCGGTCACCCATAGCGATAGCCGACCCGGGATGCACACCACCAGGACGATCGACTACATGGTGGTGCTCGACGGCGAAGTCACCCTGCTGTTGGACGAGGGCGAGGTGACCCTGCACAAGTACGACACGGTGGTCCAACGCGGTACGGCCCACCATTGGGAGAACCGAGGCACCGAGCCAGCACGCCTGGCCTTCGTCCTGCTCGATGCCCAGCCGCTGCCGTAAGGAGCTTGGCCTCGCTAGCTGACGTCGGCCGTGGTGGCGATGATGGAGCGGCGGTCGTAGGGGGCGGTTTCACCGGCGAGGTCGACCGGGATCACGTGCATGGCGGAGTCGTAGGGTGAGCCCCCAACTCGGAAGGTGAACGTTCCGGGCTCGGTAACGAGAGCCATGTCGAGGCCGTGGAAGGCCAGTCGGCTGGGGTGGACGGTGAAGGTGACAGTGCGGGATTCGCCGGCGGGGATGGCGATCCGGGTGAATCCGATCAGCTCGCGAATTGGTCGAGCTACCGAGGCGACCTCGTCGGTGGCATAGAGCTGCACGACCTCATCACCATCGCTTGATCCGGTGTTGGAAATAGGCACTGCAATCGTGGTGGCCTCTGTCGTCGACCCGGGTGTCACTGAGGGCTCGCCATATTCAAACGTGGTGTACGACAGGCCGTGCCCGAACCAATAGAACGCGTCGGATTCGCAATCGACATAGCTGCCGTAGAACTCCGACCGGTCGCCCCGTCGCCGCATGTCATAGTGCAGCGGAACCTGACCGACGTGTTTGGGCAGAGAGACCGGGAGACGTCCCGCAGGGTTGACGGCACCAACCAGCACATCGGCGATGGCCGCGCCGCCTTCCTCGCCAGGAAGGATCGACCAGAGCAGGGCATTGGCGGCCGCAGCCTCATCGGCGAGCGTATGGACCCGTCCACTGATCACGACGACGACGGTCGGGGTGCCGGTGGCCGCGACCTCGGCTACGAGTTGCGACTGCACTCCGGGAAGGCCCAGGTGGGTGGCGTCGCGGGCTTCGCCGACGGTGGCATCGGCAACCAGCCCCGAGCGGGCACCCACGCACACAATGGCGACATCGGCTGAGGCCGCGGCGGCAACGGCATCCCCGATTCCTGATGCGTCGTCACCGGTATCGGCACACCCTGCTACGTAAACGACCTCGGCGTTGGGCAGGGCGGCCCGCAAGCCTTGGAGCGGCGTCACATGGGGGGTGAAGTGCGGTCCCGGGGAGAACGTGCCACCGGCCTCGGGCAGCTGGTCGATGCCTTGTTCCATGCCGAGAGCCTCCATGGCCTCGAGCATTTCTGCACTGCGGTTCTGATAGATGATCTCCAGATGGGCGGGATAGTGGTAGTCGCCCTGGAGAAGCCGAGGATCGTCGGCGTGGGGGCCGATGACCGCCACTTGTGAGATCGAGGAGTCGAGAGGCAGCACTCCATCGTTTTCCACCAGGATCACCCCTTCAGCGGCGGCCCGCCGGGCCAACGCCCTCTGGTCGGGGGTGTCGAAGACGTTGGGTGCAGATTCGGCGTCCACATAGGGGTTCTCAAACAGCCCGAGCCGGAACTTTTGGGCCAGTACCCGTGCACACGACTCGTCGATGATTGACTCGTCGATTCGGCCTTCTTGGACTGCGGTTGGAAGGTGCTTGTAGCAGTCGAGGGCGGGGAGTTCGATATCGAGGCCCGCGCTGAGAGCTTGGATGGCCGACTCAGTGGGATCTGCCGCGGTCATGTGGTTGAAGTGCAGTTGCATGACCGCGAAGTAGTCGGCCACCACCGTGCCGTCGAAGCCCAGTTCGCCCCGCAGGAGATCGGTGAGCAGCGCCCGGCTGGCCGCTACCGGCACGCCATCGATCGAGGAGTAGCTGTTCATGATCGATTCCAGGCCAGCTTCGCGGATGGCGGCCGCGAACGGCTCGGCGTACACCTCGCGTAGCTCACGGTCACCGAGGTGGACGGGTGCTTGATTCCGGCCTCCGAGGGAGTATCCGTAGCCCAGGAAATGCTTGCCAGTACACACCACGCCGTTGGCCAAATTGTCGGTCTGGAGGGCACTGACGTAGGCAACACCCATCCGGGCGCACAACTCCGGTGACTCACCGTAGGTCTCCTCGACCCGTCCCCATCGGGGATCCCGGGCGACGTCCAAGACGGGGGAGAGGTTGTGGCGGGCGCCAACGGCAGTCATCTGGGTGCGGATCACCTCGGCCACCTCAGCCATGAGGTCAACGTCCCAGGTGGCCGCCAGACCCAGCCCTTGGGGGAACGTGGTGGCGCCGCGATGGAGGAATCCGCCGACGCCCTCCTCATGGATCACTGTGGGAATCCCCAGCCGGGTGCGTTCCACCAGCACCCTTTGGATGGAGTTGCCGAGCTGGGCCGACTCGTTGGCCAGCAGTCCAGTGCTCGCGCCAATGCGGGTGACTTGGCCGATGCCGTCGGCCAGCGTCTTGGCCACATGGTCGGCGTCGAAGGTCTCGTCCTGAACCAGAGCAGTGAGCCAAATCGCTCCTAGCTGGGCCACCTTCTCCTCGAGCGTCATACGCCCCAGGAGATCAGTAACTCGGTCGTCGATGGCTGCGTTCGGATCGCGATAGGTCTCAGTCATGTTGTCTCCCCTTGGTGGCTTTCTCTGCTTAGCACTCCTGAAACCGGGGCATGATGCCATGGTGCAACCGGCAAGGGCTGCATTCACAGCACCTGACGGAGGATGAGGGCGATACCGCCGGCGAGGGCGACGAGGAGCACGGCAGGACGGAACCAGGCCCGATCAAGGAGAGGGCGGACGAAGCGGGCCAAGAACAGCCCCAGAATGATGCCGGGGATGAGCCAGCCGATGAGTTCGATCTCGTACAGGCCGAACTCGCCGGTGGCGAGGAGCCCGATCAAGGCGGCAACCGCCACCATAAGGAATACCGTGCCAACTGTGCCTCGCAGTGTCGCGGGCTTCATGTCGCTGAAGGTGAGCACGAATGCGGGGCCGGGCAAGGCAGCGGTCATGCTGGAGAATCCAACCCCCATTCCCGTGGCCACCTCCACCCCTGGGGTCCGGGCAATCCGAAATCCGCAGAGAAGCGATAGGGCGCCGGCCGCGGCAAGGCTCCCCACCAAGAGCGCGATGACCCCGTCACTAACCATGGAGAGCACTACCAACCCAGCAACCAAGCCGAATGGCAGTCCGTATGCACATCGTCGGACGGCCCTGCGGTCGGTGTGGCTGCGTTCGACAATGACATTGCGAATGCCGACAACTTGGCCGACGACTATGAGCGGCCCAGGGGCAAAGCTCGGGTCGATGGCCACCAGGGCAGGCCCAGCCACGAGGGCCAACCCAATGCCCAGACAGCCCTGGGAAATGGCCCCCGCGGCCGAGAAGCAGATGATTATGAATATCTCGAGCGGGGTCAGGGCAGAATTCCCGAACTAGTGGAGCCGCTCATACCTTCTTCGGGTCGGGGATGCCGGGGCGGGTGCCTTCTTTGTGCTCGACGAACTCGATGAGATAGCCGTCGAAGTCTCTTACATAGGCCATGATCACCGGCCAGCGGTCGAGATGGGTGGGCTCCATGACCGACTCACAGCCGGCGTCCATGGCTCGCTGGTAGAGCCGATGGCAGTCCGAAGTGTTTATGTAGATCTTCCACATGGCTGTGCCCATATCGATGGGGCCCTCGTTGTCGAGGTGCTGCGCCAACTGGAGGCGTGACCCGCCGTGGGGGGACTGGATCACCGCTTCCAAGGCGCCGGGGATCTCAAGGCGGTGCTGGAGCTCGAGTTCGCACACATCCACCCAGAACTCCAGAGCCCGGTCCATGTCTTCCACATTGATGCAGTACTGGGCAAGGATCTGCGTCATACATCCTCCCTTGGGGCGTCATTGGCGAGCCATTGCCGGTGTGACAGTACAGTGTGATCAGCGCTCTAGCTGTTGTACGCACCCAAATTTCGAGAGGGAGCCGTCCAATGCCCAGCCCTGTCGCCGGTGTTGACCAAGGCAACGCCCCATACATCATTGTCTCGTCCGATACTCACGCCGGACTGTTTGTCGAGGACTACCGCGAGTATTTGGAGTCATCGCTGCATCCTGAGTTCGACGAGTGGCTGGTAACCCGCCATCAGCATCGGGCCATGGTTGAGGAGATCAACGGCGAATACGTCGAGCAGTGGGAGAGCGAGAACGAGATCGGGTTGAAAGGTGCCTACGACCCAGAAATCCGCGACAAGACTCTCGATGCCGATGGCGTGGCTGGTGAGATCATCTTCGCCGACGGCGACGCCGTCACCGGAATGGAGGCTCCACCCTTTGGTGCTGGCCTGTCAGCGGGGCAGATCACCGACTCCCGTCAGGCGTGGGCCGGTGCCCGGGCCCACAACCGCTGGCTGGAGGAGTTCTGCGCCACCAACCCGCCTCGCCGCGGCGGGGTGGCCTTGGTGCCGATCACTCACGGAGTTGAGGAGTCGGTGAAGGAGATCGAGGCGCTGGCCGGCAAGCCCGGCGTCAAGGGCATCATGATCCCGACCATGTGGCATGAGCATCCCTCATACGGCCACGAGAGCTACGACCCGATATGGGCGGCCTGCGCCGAGGCCGGGCTGGTGGTGCACACTCACTCGGGCGAGGCCGATCGGCCGTCGTACAACGAGAACATGGCCCAGTACATGCTTGAGGTGGCGTTCTGGACCCATCGGCCGCTGTGGCAGCTCTTGTTCTCCGGGGCCTTCGATCGTCATCCCGGCCTTCGCTATGTGCCGGTGGAGTGCGGATCGTGGTGGCTCGGCGACCTGCTGTTCAAGGCCGATGCCATGTTCGGGGGGCGCAACTGGAAGGTGAAGAAGATGAGCTCGCAGACGAAGGGCCTCATCCAGCGCCTGCCGTCGGAGTACATCGGCACCAACGTGTTCATCGGCGCCTCCACCATGAGCAAAGTCGAGCTGCGCCGCCGCTACATGAACGGCGTCGACGCCCTGATGTGGGGCACCGACTACCCCCATCCTGAGGGAAGCTGGCCCAACACGGTTGAGCGCCTAGAGACCGACTTCCAGCAGATCCCTGTCGAGGAGACCCGCCTTTTGCTCGGGCTCAACGCCGTGCGGTGTTACGACCTCGACATTGACGGGCTGTCGAACATCGCTAGTCAGATCGGGCCGACCCCCGAGCAGCTCAACCAGGATCTCAACCTTCGGACCGAACCGAATGCCATTCGCGAGGCCCGGTTCTGGTTTGACGACTACAACATCGAGTGGCCTGAGTAACTCGCCCGAAGCTGGAGAATTGATTGTGGTGGCTTTGCGCCTTGATCCGGCCAATGGTGGTCGGATTGCATCGCTGGAGGTGGGTGGGGTTGAGCTCCTGGCCCCGCGCCAGGGTTGCGACTGGTTGCTTTGGGGGTGTTATCCGATGGTGCCTTGGGCCGGGCGGATACGCGACGGCCGGTTCGAGTTCGACGGCGAGGAATACCAGCTGGAGCTGGATCTTCCCCCGCACGCCATTCACGGGGTGGCGTATCGGGCCAGTTGGGAGGAGACCGGCCCTGCGACTCTGCATCTGAACATGGAGGGGCTGTGGCCCTTTGGCGGAGGGTTGGAGCAGCACTTCGAGGTGTCGGACCAGTCGCTGCTAGTCACCATGTCGGTACAGGCGACTCAGCGGATGCCGGCAATGGCCGGCTGGCATCCGTGCTTTCTTAGGCAATTGTCGAAGGGCAACCCGGCTGAGCTGTCGATCAACAGCGGGTACATGTGGCAGCGAGACGATGTCGGGATTCCGACAGGGGAGCAAGTACTGGTTCCGCCCGGTCCGTGGGACGACTGCTTCGGCGATGTTGTCGAACCTCCTGTCGTGCGCTGGCCCGGCTTCGGTTCGATATGGCTTGAATCCAACATGACCTCATGGGTGGTCTACAACGAAGAGCCCGATCTGGTATGCGTGGAGCCCCAAAGCGACGCCCCCGATGCATTCAACCGCAACCCGGTGGTTCTTGAGCCAGGAGAGACGCTGGATGTATGGATGCGGATCTCGTGGGAACTCGAGGGTTGAGCGCGGACCCCGACGGCGACTGACCGCGCCGCTTGACAGGACGCCATGAACGACACCGTAGATTGGGCTCCCATGAGCGACAACTACATCTTGTACAGCACTGACGGAGCCACTGCGACGATCACTCTGAATCGTCCTGACTATCTGAACGCCATTGTCCGTCCCATGTGGACACAGCTCGACCACTTCATTGCGGAGGCGAACCGCGATCCTGATGTGAAGGTGATTGTGCTGCGGGGCGCTGGGCGGGCATTTTGCGCCGGTTTCGACTTCGGCGCTGACGGCGACCTTGCCGCAGCGCGGGGTGAGGGACGGGCTTGGGATCCAGGACGAGATGCCATCGGGGTCACCAACCGCTGGGATGCGCCGGTCCCGAACTTCATGGGCCTCTGGTCGAGCCCGAAACCCACCATTGCCCAGGTGCATGGGTGGTGTGTGGGGGGTGGGTCAGACATGGCCCTCTCGGCCGATCTAGTTGTCGCGGCTGAAGACGCGCAGATCGGCACGCCGTATTCCCGGATGTGGGGCTGCTACCTGACCGCGATGTGGGTGTACCGGCTAGGGCTGGCCAAGGCCAAGGAGTACGCCCTGACCGGCAAACCACTCTCCGGCACCGAGGCAGCTCGGGTGGAACTCATCAACCAAGCAGTCCCAGCCGACCAACTCGATGAGGCAGTGGAGGAGTTGGCCGAACAGCTGGCAAGCATCCCGTCGTCGCAGCTGGCCGCCATGAAACTGGTGGTCAACCAGGCCTACGAGGGGATGGGGCTGCGGAATTCCCAGGTGCTCGGATCGATCCTCGACGGGGCGATGCGCAACACCCCCGAAGCTTTGGCCTTCATCGACACGGCCATGACCGAGGGTGTCCCCGCCGCAGTTGCCCAACGCGACGGGCCCTTCGGCGACTACAGCCAGCGCAAAGCCTGATCGAGGGCGAGTTTTAGGGATCAGCGTCGGTGCTGAGATCGAGAACGCTCTTGTAGGCGTCCACCGTTTCCTGGTTGAAGGCCACAAGCCGAACTTCGTTCACCTGGGTAGGAGTGGTGCGGAGAGTCTCCACCGCAATGGCGGCCGCCGCATCAATCGGATACCCGAATACACCAGTAGAAACGGCCGGAAAGGCAACCGACTCCGCCCCAACCTCGTCGGCCCTGGCCAACGACTCCCGGTAGCAGGAAGCCAGCAGCTCCGGTTCTCCGTGCTCCCCGCCGTGCCAAACCGGCCCCACCGTGTGAATGACCCAACGAGCCGCAAGGTTGAACCCCGGCGTGATCTTCGCCTGCCCCGTCTCACACCCGCCCAAAGTCCGGCAATACTCGACCAACTCCGGCCCCGCCGCCCGATGAATAGCCCCATCCACCCCGCCACCCCCCAACAGCGTGTGATTCGCTGCGTTCACAATTGCATCTACGTTCTCAGCCGTGATGTCGCCGAGAACCAGTTCTAGACGCGACTTCACACGCTGTGTCCATGATCGCTACAGGCGTTCACCCGCCCGATGGTAATGGCAGTAGTTTGTGGTCTCTATGGCGGGGGAGAGGCATTACTACATCGAGGCGTTTGACACGGTCGAGTTCAGTTCTTATCGACAGCATCAATCGCCGTTTGCTAGTCGGTATGCCACTGAGTCGACGATTTTCGGCTTGTACTGCGGTCGGCTGTACCCGCTGAAGGCGTCCCACGACGAGGATCCGGTACCCAACTATTGGAAGTTGCGCAATGGCGTCTTGCTGTACGACGTTCCAGAGCAGCCCATTGAGATCGTCGGTCCCGATGCAGTTCGGGTGCTGGAGAGAGTTCTCGTGTGCCAGGCGGAGACACTCGGGGTGGGGCGATGCCGGTACGCCCTCGCCTGTTATGAGGACGGCAGAATTGTGATGGACGGCGTGGTCATGAAGCTGGAAACGGATCGCTACTGGTATGTCAAGGCCAACGGAGAGTTCATCAGCTGGCTCAAGGCCGCCGCCATCGGGCTTGATGCCGAGGTGTCCGATCCACAGTCACAGGTGCTCCAAATCCAGGGGCCGAAGTCGCTGGATGTGCTGAATGCCGCCATCGGCGGCGGGTTGCCAGCCGACTTCAAGTACTTCCGGGCCGGGTTCTTCGACATTGGGGGCCAGACACTGTGGGTGTCTCGAACCGGATGGACCGGAGAAGTGGGGATTGAGGTCTATTGCAACAGCGGTCCAGAACCCACCGACCACGATGCTTTGTGGGACCACATATTCACTAGCGGTGAGCAGTTCGGCATGGAGTTCAGCACGTCGTCTTCCATGGGAATTCGCCGCGTCGAGGCTGGAATCTTGGACAACGGCAGCGACATAGAGCCGGATCTGACCCCGTTCAGCGCTGGCCTCGGTCACTTTGTCAACTTCGACAAGGGAGATTTCATCGGCCGAGCTGCGTTGGAAAAGGCTGACCGCAGCCAGCTATTGCTTGGGCTGGTCTGTCCGACCGCGACGCCGGAGACCTATATGACCGTGCACTACGAGAACGCTCCGGCAGGGCACATAACCATCGGCACCTGGTCGCCCACGCGGGACGAGGGAGTGGGCTACGTGCGTTTCGACCGGCCACTGCCCAGAGACGAGTGGACGGGCAAAGGGGTTCAGTTGCAGGACCATGACGGGGAGTTGCATGAGGCGACCGTGGAGTTGCTGCCCTTCATCGACAAAGAGAAGCAACTGCCACGAGCCCGGTGGAACCAGTGAGCGCCGGAACAAGAGAGGAACTCCTTTGCGACTAGGAATCCACCTGCCTCAGTACGGTCGGGCGGCGTCACCGGAAGCAATCGCCCAGATCGCCATGCGGGCCGAAGAGATCGGCCTTGCCGATGTGTGGGTGAGCGACCACCTCGTCTATCCAGCCGACCAGGGATATCCGGCTTCGTACTTGTTCGATCCCTTGCTCACCTTGGGTTGGGCCGCGGCGGCAACAGAGCGAATCGGACTGGGCACCAGCGTGATGGTGGTTCCCCAATACCATCCGCTGCACTTGGCCAACAGCCTGGCCAGCCTCGACCAGCTGAGCGGCGGACGTCTGACCGTTGGTGCCGGGGTGGGATGGTCGGAGGCTGAGTTCTCGGCCCTGGGGCAGGATTTCCACACCCGGGGGGCGCGCATGGACGAGGCGTTGGAGATTATGCGCTTGGTGTGGTCCGAATCTCCTGCCTCCTACCAGGGGAATCACTACCAGTTTGAAGACATCAAGGTGCTGCCCCAGCCGGCCCACCCGATCCCCATCTGGGTCGGCGGCAGCAGCCAGCCCGGATATGACCGGGCCGCCGCGGTGGGGGACGGCTATCAGGGATTGAGCAAACCTCCCGAAGAAATGGGGAGGATCGTGTCCGACATCCAGGCCCAACTGGCCGACAGCCGCTCGGAGGCTGAGTTCACCTTCTCATACCGCACCGGCTGGGATCCCCAGGGCATGGACCCAGCCCAAATCCGCGATGAGCGGGACCGTTATGTCGAAGCTGGTGTGGAGCACGTGGTATCGGCGCCGTGGAGAACCGACGCCGAGGCATGGGTCCGGTCGATGGAGATGCTGGTCGACATCGTCGAGCCAGACCTACTCACCCAATAGCTGGTCGGGAGCACATCGGGCCGAGGGCAAGGGTGCCCTGTCCCTCCGTCACATCGCCGAGGTGAACCCGCCGATCTTCTTGGCGTCGGTCTCAAACGACCGGACCATGGCGTGAAGCGAGTAGGAGGCCACCAGGCGGCCGTCCTGGGAGAAGATGCGGCCCTGCCCTTGCACGTGGCCGCGCCCGGCATAGATGGCCGGATTCTCGTAGAGGTGCCACTCCCCGGCATCGGCATCGTCATGAAAGGACATGTCGACGGTCATGGGACCGGTTGACAGGGTCCTGTGGGCCAATGCCTCGGTGATGCCCTGGAAGGGTCGCATCGACGCACCGATGGTGTAGTGGGTGGTGGCCTGGGCCAACAGGGCAGCCTGCATGACCGGGGACTCAGGGCGGTCGCGATAGCGCATCCACACGAACAGCTCCGGGGGACCGACATCATCAGGATCGAAGTTGTAAGCCCCGTCCACCACCCGGATGTCCCGCCCGATCACCTGGAAGTCCCGCAGCGGACACTCCAGCGGTCCAGGCACATCAGGCATCTCCGCGGTCACCCGGTAGACGTCCTCGGCGCCGCTGTCGTGCAGAACCAACCCCACCGAGCACAGCTTGTCGTGCTGGACGATACGGGTCTCCACGGTGGAGTAGGTCCGGCCTTGGCGCAGCACGTCCACTTCGACGGCCAGAGGAGAGTCGAACCGGGCCGCTTTGGTGAAGACCATCGAAGCCGACACCACCCGCTGGTCGGGCACGGTCTTGGACGCCGCCACAATGGCCTGGCCCAAAAGCTGGCCGCCCTCGATCACCTGGCGGGGTCGGAAGCGGTCGGGAATATCGACGAAGGTGCCCAAAGGCGGGTCGGGGAACGACGGACTGGTGAACCGCCCGTCGCCGTCGGGCACCACGTCGATCAATCGAGCCAGATCGGCGGCCGTGCCCCAGACCGGGAAGCGGTAGGCCACCACGTCGTCGTCTTCGGCCACCTCTTCCAGGAGCGCCACTTGAACCTGATCGGTGTAAAAGGCCACGTGGCCCTCCAAGCCGGCGACTTCGGGGAACGGTTGGCGGTAAGCCCAAACCACGTTCTCCCCGGTCTCATCGCCAACGGTCAGCGACCAATAGTCGGCCTCACCTTTGAATGGGCACACCGTGTTCAGGTCGGACTCGGCGAAGTGCTCCCACACGACATCGCCCATGGGGAAGTAGAGCTGGTCCTGATGATCCGACTCCTTGACAATCAGGCAAGAATCGCTTTCGGCCACGACGGTGCCATTGAACGTCGCTTGCCCCCGGCCCGACCACGGGACCAGGTCGATGGCATACCCGGGATACTTCCCCCACGCAGAATCAATCTCGCTCATGGGCAGAGCGTATTGGTAGCGTCCCTGACAAAGCCGGTCGGAAGAGAGAAGTTCATCATGGTTCAGCCAATGGATGGCATCCGGATATTGGATGTCTGCGATCACACCTTTGTGCCGGCGGCTTCGGCGGTGCTGGCCGACTGGGGGGCCGATGTCATCAAGATCGAGCACGCCCAGCGGGGGGACGCTGCTCGGGGTCTGGCGTCGAGCGGAGCACTCGACCTCGGGGGACGGGTCCATGCCATCATGGAACACGCCAACCGGGGAAAGCGCAGCCTCGGCCTCGACCTCCAAACCGAGGAGGGGTTGTCGATTCTGCACAGGCTCATCGCCATTTCTGATGTCTTCCTCACCAATAAGCCGCCCAATGTGCGAGAGCGGCTGCACATCACCGAGGAGGAGGTGCGGCCCCACAACGAGAATGTCGTGTACGCGGCGGGAACCGCGTGGGGTCCCGAGGGACCGGAGGGCAATCGGGGCGGCTACGACATGACCTCTTTCTGGGTGCGGTCTGGGGCGGCCAAGGGCACCTGGTACACCGACGATGAGCGCATGCCTACTCAGCCGGGCCCGGCCTTCGGGGATTCGATCGGGGCGATGACCATTGCCGGGGGGATTGCCACCGCGTTGTTCCATCGCGAGCGGACCGGAGAGGCCGTAGCGTTGGAGGTGTCGCTGCTGGGCACCGGACTGTGGGCCATGGGAGCGGGCGTGGCCATGTCGCATGTCAACAACACGCCATGGCGTCCGGTTGATCTGAGCGGGCACATCCAGCCGCTCCTCGGCAACTATGTCACCGCCGACGGCTACACCATCAACATCAGCTGCCTTCAGCCCCTTCCGTACTGGCAGGAGTTCTGCGGTGTGATCGAGCGCCCAGAGCTGATCGAAGACGAGCGATTCACCACCTATGAGGCGCTGATGGCCAATGCCAAGCAGGCTCGGGATGTCGTCGAGGAGGTGGTAGCGAGCCGCACCCTGGAAGAAGTGCGGGAGCTCTTTGCCGATTTCTCCGGCCAATGGTCGCCGGCACTGGACACTCTTGAGATAATCGACGACCTACAAGTGGAGGCCAACGGCTATGTCCAGGATGTGGTGAGCGAAGACGGGATTCCCTTCAAGTTGGTGGCTGTTCCGGTTCAGTTCAACGGGCAGCCGGCTCCACCGGGCCGCGCTCCGGGATTCAACGAGCACGGCGATGAGATCCTCACCGAGAACCTGGGCATGGACTGGGACGAGGTAATCGACTTGAAGGTCAAAGGGGTGGTTGCGTAATGAAAGCAGCGGTCGTATATGAGGCCGGTGTTCCTATCGATGTCGTGGAGTTCACCTCCGGTGCTGTCGGTCCTCATGATGTGCGGGTCAAGGTTGGCGCCAGTGGCCTGTGCCACTCGGATGTCGCAGTGAAAACCGGTGATCTGCCGTTCCCTCTCCCCATGATCCTCGGCCATGAGGGCGCCGGGGTGGTGGAAGAAGTAGGTAGTGAGGTCACTACCTGCGAGGTGGGCGACCATGTGGTGCTCTCGGCCCTGATTCACTGCGGGGTGTGCCGGAACTGCCTCAAGGGCCGGCCCAACCTGTGCTCGGCGAATCTGGATCTGACTTTCACTGGCACCGATTCCGCCGAAGGTGAGCCGCGGATGGCCGATTCCGAGGGCCGCGGTCTCTACCAGTTCTCGGCCATCGGCACCCTCTCGGAAGAGCTCGTCTGCAACGAGAGGCGTGCCATACCGATTCCCAAAGACGTGTCGCTGGAGATCGCGGCCATGACTGGTTGCGGCGTGTTGACGGGAACTTCGGCAGTCTTCAACCGGGCCAAGGTGCAGCCGGGATCCTCGGTGGTGGTGATCGGTTGCGGCGGCGTGGGGCTCAACGTCATCCAAGGGGCTGTGCTCGCTGGCGCCAGCGCGATCATCGGCGTCGACCTCCACGACGACAAGCTGGCCATGGCGCAGGGTTTTGGAGCCACTCATCTCATCAAGAACGAAGACGCCCAAGCCACAGTTGAGCAGGTGTTCGGGCTCACTGGGGGAGAAGGGGCCAATTATGCCTTCGAAGTCGTCGGCATACCTTCGCTGGTCCGTCTGGCCTGGGACTGCCTTCGCCAGGACGGCACCGTGGTAGCCATCGGCGTCCAAGCCGCCGGCGCTTTGACCGAACTGCCCGGCCTGGAGTTCTGCATGACAGAGAAGACTCTCATGGGTTGCGTGTACGGCACTTCTAGGCCCACCACTGACATTCCGATGCTGGTGGAGATGTACCGGCAAGGACAGCTCGAGATCGAGAAGCTCATTACCCACCGATTCGATCTCGAGGAGATCAACGGCGCCGTGGAGAAGATGGAAGACGGCCACAACGCCCGCGGAGTAGTCGTATTCTGAGAGCAGATGTCGGACTCGATGGGCCGCATGGCGGCCAGTATCAGCCTCGTCGCTCTGGTTGCAGCCTTGCTGATGGCATGCGGATCATCTGCGGATCAATCGGATGAGGCTCCGAGCGATGTCCGGCAGCCCGACGTCGCCACGCAGCCAACTCCTTCGTTGGAGGCGACTCCGGTTGAACCGACCAGTGAGAGTCCGGCTGGAACCCCAGCTGTAGAGGTTCCCTCGGTACCTATTGAAGCTGTCACAAGTGAGCCCGACCCCGTTGCCTCTGGGGTTGGCTACTTCGAAGAGGTGTACACCGATAATGAGCGTGCGACTCCGCGGAGCGGAGGCGACCCCGGAAGGGATAGCCGGACGCTTCGGACCCTGATTGTCTACCCGGCCGCGGTTGATGGCGCGTCCGCTCCGGTCGAGAACGCTTCGCCGACCGGTGGCCCCTATCCGCTGGTGCTGTTCGCCCACGGTCTGGGCGGTTTCCCGGAGGGATATGGAGAGTTTCTGGCTGCGGTGGCTTCAGGAGGATACGTGGTTGTCGCCTCCGAGTTCCCCCGCAGCTCGCGTTTCAATCCTGGTGGTCCCGACGCGGGCGATACCGGCTCACAACCAGGCGACCTGAGCTTTCTGATCGACACTGTGGCCGAACGGGCTGCCGATCCTCAATGGCCACTGGCGGGCATGGTGGACAACAGCCAAATCGCGGCCATAGGGCATTCCAACGGGGCGATCACCGTGCTGGGAATCAGCGCCAACAGTTGTTGCCGCGACGAGCGGGTGAGTGCAGTGGTGGCCATGGCGGGTCCGCCGGCCCCGTTTGAGGGCGAATACGACTTCACCGCTACTCCGCCCATCTTGATAATCCACGGCACCAAGGACCCCTTGATCCTCTACGCAACCTCTCCGAAGCTGTTCAACGACATTTCAGCGATAAAGGGCCTCTTGACCCTCGAAGGCGCGGACCACGGCTCTTGGCTGGGTCAAACCAGCGATCTCTTCGACGACGTTGTGACCACCATTTTGGACTTCTTGGCCGTGGCTTTTGTCGGAGATGACGAGGCCGCCACACGCTTGCAACAGCCACGCTTATCACCCGAAGCCGATCTGGTGTTCGCCGCCGAGGCCGATTCCGGCCTGACAGTAGAATTCGAGGTGCCCGAGCTCAGCCGGCAGGCATCAGCCGAGCCGACAACCGGTCTGGTCGACGGTCAATCCGTGGTGGTCACTTGGAGCGGCTTCCTCCCCGAGCAGACCGTGAACATCCTCCAGTGCTCCCAGGGCGGCACGGAGGGCTCGGGCGCCTGCGACTTCGCCAACGCCAGGATCTTGCATCCCAATCCCACTGGCGAGGGTTCGGTGGAGTTGACGGTCATCGTCGGCCCGGTAGGCAGCGGCATCTGTGATGCCACTGTCGACGACTGCGTGATCGCCGTCAATGACTCCGGCCTACAAGAACCCGAGGCCACCATCCGAATCCCTCTCAGCTTCGCGTCGGATCCTTAGAACTGCAGTGAGATCGAAGGGTTCAGGTCTCTACAGAGATCGTGAGTCCATCAATGTCGCCGCTGACTGTGGCATCTGAGCCTCTTGCGTCAATGTCAATCATGCGCTCGCCTAGGCGAAGTCTCGAAATTTTGATTCTCTGGTCATCCTTGAGCACGGAATGGATGCGGACTCGGTTGTGATGAATCTCTGGCTGTAACCCCAGTAGCGCTGTCACAATCTGATAGGGGACCGCCGCAGCCCATGCTTGAGGTCGGGCAGATGCCGGGTAGGGGACCGGCTCGGGAATTTGGGTTCTGGGAAATCCCCCTAAGAGTTCCGGAAGCTGGTGGCGCTCGGCCACCGCAAGTTCGACGAGGGCGGCGGCGAGACGGCGGGTTTGGCTATCGAACCTTCGGTGGGCGAGCCCCCGCAACAGGACTGCATTGTCATGGGGCCATACGCTTCCCACGTGATAGCCCAGAGGGTTGTATGCGGCTTCAGAAGCAGCCAGGGTGCGGACTCCCCAACCCGAGAATTCCTCCTCACTGAAGAGCCGATCAACGAGTCTGCCCGCGAGTTCGTCAGTGATCAGGTCGGTGCCGAGGAGGTGCCCCACGTTGGACGCACGCACGGGTATGGGCTCTCCAGAGGCGTCGAGGGCCAAGGCGACGAGGCATGGTTCATCGACCAGGAAGTGCTGATGAAATCGTTCAGCGAAGGTTTCAGCTTCGTTGAATAGAGCCGCGGCCTCGCTACGGTTTCCAAACGCGGACTCCAGCTCGGCAAGGCCATAGAGTGCTTGGTGGAAGTAGCCCTGCACTTCGACCGGCGAGGTGGCCCCTTGGACCACCGAGCCATCAGGGCGAACTATCGAATCGCCCGAGTCTTTCCAATTCTGGTTTGCTATTCCACCGTCGTGGGGGACTGACTGGATGAAGCCGAATTTGTCAGTGTGGGCGCGACACCAGGCGATGGCCGAGCGAGCCATGGGGAGAAGGGGTTCAAGTTGGGATGGTGAAATTCCCCAGCAAAGGGCTTCGGACATCGCGACCACAAATAGGGGCGTAGCGTCGATTGAGCCGTAGTACGCCGTTCCGGGGTCGAGGTCGAAGACCCCCATGTCGCCAATACGCAGCTCGTGGAGTATCCGACCGTGGTCTTCGAGAGTGAGCGGATGGCGGTCTTTTCCCTGATATGAGGCAAGGATTTCAATCGTCTCAAGGGTCCTCCGGGGATCTGCGACCATAGAGAGGATGGAGGCGAAGAGAGCATCGCGACCGAATAGGGCGAGAAAGTGAGGGGCTCCGGCCGCTAGGAACGAAATCCCCGTTCGCGGCTCCTGAACAGTCAGCGCCTCGAAGGTCCAAGCACTGCTTTCCAAGGCCCGTTGCAACCGAGAGTCTCCTGTCGTTACCAGGGTAGAGGGCCGAACAGTCGGCATCTCCACATCGATTTTTATTCCCCACGAGAAAGATGATGGAGTCCCCGGGTTGACGGAAAGGTTGGTTTTGAGTGTCAGGCCTGACTTGGCTGCTCCGTCTGCCCATAGGGCTTCGGCCAGGAGTCTGGCGTCTTCAGGACTGTGCGTTTCCTGGTCGAGGTGGTACACGGTGCCGCCTCCCGCCAACAGATGTACTTCAACTTGCAAAGAGATGGGGTCGCGAAAGCAGTGAATGGAGAGATGTTCTTGGTAGCCGTTGTTGAGCGAGCGCTCGCGTACGATGACCGCCAAGGGATCGGGACTATCCCCCCAATGTCCATACGTGAGTCGATGAGTCGCTGCGCCAGTCGCTGCGCCGTTCAGATAAACGGGCGGCTGCCCATCGACAAGTAGCCGCATCCCCGAGACGATTCGGCGGTCCCTGTGGTACAGGCCTGTGGCTTCTTCCCCCGAGATAGTGCCATCTGCTTCTGTCACAAGGGCTACGCCAGCTCCGGCCATGCTCCAGCCGTGCTCGGGTATCGATGAGGGCATTCGTTCCTGCCGGGTTAGAGGCTCGGTTGGTCAGCTAATCGCGCCTGTTTTGGGGTCGTTCACTGTGCGGTCTATTTTGGCACACTTGGAGACTTTATTGAAACGTTTCTTGAAACGCTTCAATAAACCGTGTATCTTCGCCCCATGCCTTCAGGAAGGCGCCCCACGATTCAAGATGTGGCCAACCATGCCGGAGTGTCGATGGCCACGGTGTCGAATGTGGTCAACGGACACGCCCATGTGCGGGATGGGACCAAGAAGCGGGTCCTTGAAGCGATCGATGCCTTGGGCTATCAGGCCAGCAGGGCGGCCAGGAGCCTGCCTGCGGGGCGCACCTTTTTGCTGGGCTACTGCCTCCCGGACGACACCTCGCCCAACGCAGCCTTGGATGTGTTCTTGCACCATGTCGTGTCTACGGCTGCCCGGGCAGATCTTGAAGTGCTCCTCTTTACCCAGAAGGATCTCGACAAGGTTCAGCCGTATGCCGAGATATTGCAGCGGGGGGGCGCCGATGGGTTTGTGCTGTCGGGTATTGACTACAACGACACGCGGGTTGACTTTCTAGAGCAGCGCGGGATTCCGTTTGCCTGCTTTGGCCGAGTAGCTGATGAATCAGTGATCTCTGTCGACGTTGATGGGGCGGCGGGAATCCAAGCGGCGGTAAGCCACTTGCATTCGCTCGGGCACGAGAGGATTGCCTTTGTTGGCTGGCCTGAGGGTTCTGCCACTGGAGACGACCGGTTTGATGGCTTCTCAACCCTCGCTATCGCTCTCGGCTTGGATCCGCAGCGGGTGGTTAGGACTCTGAATGACTTCGATCTAGCGCGAAAGCTCGTTCCGGCCCTGCTATCCGATCACCGACCGTCGGCAGTCGTGTGCGTTTCGGACACCGTCGCATTGGGAGTGTTGGCGGGTCTGAGAGACGAAGGCCTAACTCCAGGGGGCCAGATTGCCGTTACGGGTTTTGACGACGTACCGGCAGCCTCATTGTGTGCACCGTCGCTGACATCACTCCGCCAACCCATGGACCGGGTGGGCGCCCTTCTGGTCGAGCGACTTGTCGCTCGGCTGACCGGCGAGGACGCGCCTGGCTCGGAGCTCGTTGAGCCCGATCTGATCGTCCGTGAATCAACAATTGGCGCTTCGGAAGCTGCTCTAGCTGATGAATCGCCACCGACCCAGGAGGGGATCCTGTGAAAAAACACTGGTTGCGCTTACTAGCGCTACTGCTAACTCTTGCCCTGGTCGCTGCGGCCTGTGGCAACGATGACGACGATACGGGCGTCGATGAAACGCCGGCGGCCCAGCCGTCCGATGACGGTGTCGACAGCCCGGCAGATGACCAGCCCGCCGACGAACCTGCGGCAGACGAGCCAATGGACGACGAGCCTGCGGCAGACGAGCCAATGGACGACGAGCCAATGGGCGTCGAACTTGCCGGCGCCGATCTGGTTGTCTGGGGCTGGGCATCCTCTGAAGCTGAAGACACCCAACTCACGGCTCTCGTTGACCAATTCAATGCTGACACCGGTGCCAACGCTTCGTTCGAACCGCAGCCGGAGTTTGACGCTGCTCTCCAGGCAGCCCTTGTAGCAGGCGATCCTCCTGACCTGTTCTACGTGGATTCCTCAAGGCTCCCCGACCTAGTGGCCTCCGGGGCGTTGGCGCCAGTACCCGACGGCGTTCTCAGCGACCCAGATGACATCTACCCTGCGCTGCGCAACATCTTTACCATTGATGGCACCTGGTACTGCCCGCCTAAGGACTTCTCGACCTTGGGCCTCATCTATGATCCAGCCGCCCTTGCTGAAGCTGGCGTCGAGGTGCCGACCACGTGGGATGAACTGGCTGCTGCCGCCGAAGCACTGACCACCGACGACCGGGTCGGGCTGAGCTTCGGTGCCGAGTACTCGCGTGCCGGCGCATTCCTGTTCCAGGCCGGTACCGATATCTTGACCGCTGATGGCACCGCCGTGGCTCTTGACTCAGATGGAGCTCGGGATGCACTCCAGTATCTTGCCGATATGTTCGCGGCAGGTCACGCAGCCTCTCCCCAAGCCATCGACACCGGCTGGGGTGGTGAGGCCTTTGCCTCCGGCAATGCAGCCATGACCATTGAAGGCAACTGGATCGTCGGCTACCTGAACAGCAACTTCCCGGACCGTGAATGGGCGGTGGCGGAATTGCCCCATGGACCTGCTGGCCCGGGCACGTTCGCCTTTACCGTCTGCTATGGCGTTGCCTCAAGTGCCGACAACCCCGAGCAGTCGTGGGCATTTGTCGACTATCTCACCAGCGCCGAGGGCGCGGCTGCTTGGACCTCCGGCTTCCAGGTCATGCCCGCTAGAGCATCGGTTCGTGACCAGTGGGTGGCCGACAACCCCGAGCTCAGCGCTTTCGTGGCGGGAGCGGCTTATGCCTCCCGCTTCCAATTCCCAACCGGCGTTGGGGACATCCAAGGCGTGTTCAACGAGAACTTCCAGAAGCTGATCACTGGCGACATCACAGTCGAAGACCTCATCGAAGAAGTAGCCGACGCAGGCGACGACCTTCTCTAGCCCCTCCAGCGGGAAGGCGGATCTTCGCAATAGCGGATCCGAGCGACTTGACTGGTCGGGGTGGCGTTCAATCCCCCTCAGCCACCTCGGCCAGCTAGTCCACACATACCGTCCGCTCTGAGTTCAATTGGGCTAGGAGGATAGGCGGCATATGGCAACTGCAAGCAGGAGTAGCACGGCGAATTCAATTCGCCCTTTCAGCCTGCTCAGAAAGCTCAGGCTGTCACGGCAGCCAACTCGAGCTCAGATATTCAAGGGCGAGGGATTCTGGGGCTGGATATTCGTCTCTCCCGCGTTGATGGGGCTGTGTGTTTTTCTACTAGTCCCCGTCGTCATGTCCATTCTGGTCAGCTTGCGCGACTGGACCGGGATTACCGCCCCGTTCAACAGCGAATTCGTCGGGATGGACAACTACCGCGAACTCCTCACCGAGGACGGAATCCGGCGCAAGGACTTCGCCATATCCATCAGGAACAACCTCTACTACGTACTCGGCGTAGTGCCTACCCAGACGATTGTCGCTTTGGTGTTAGCTGTCATTGTCAACCAGAAGCGGCTGAAGGCGAAGGGCTTCTTCCGGACGGCGTACTACTTCCCGTCGATCACCGGATCGATTGCAATCTCACTGATATTCCTGTTCCTGTTCCAGACGCACGGTGCCGTCAACGCGATCCTTCCTGTGCAGGACTTCAATTGGCTGGCGAACCCCAACGGAGTCATCCACAACTTATTGGGAACCATGGGTATCGATTCGCCGCCGGGGTGGATGGACGACACCGAGGTGATGAGCCTGTCGCTATGGGAGTGGGTAAGTGGACCCTCAGTTGCCATGGGCTCGATCATGATCCTCTCGACATGGACCACTACCGGTACGTTCATGTTGATTTTTCTTGCCGCGCTCCAGAACATCTCTCCCTCAATCGAGGAGGCCGCGGAGTTGGACGGTGCTTCCGCGTGGCAGCGATTTCGATATGTGACCGTTCCGATGATGAGACCGACCATCACCTTTGTCGTCACGTTGGGCCTGTTGGGAACCTGGCAGGTGTTCGACCAGATCTTTGCCATCAGCTTCGGCGGACCAGAAAAAACCACCATGACTCCGGCTTTCCTGACCTACTTCCAGACATTCCAAAACGGAAAGGCCAGTCTCGGGGCGGCGATGGCGGTACTGCTCTTCTTCATCATCATGGCCTTCACCGGCCTTCAAAGAATGTTGATGAGGAATAGGGAAATGCTCTGATGGCCGAAGTGACCGCTCCGGTTGGGGCCAACGAGTTCGTTCCGTTCTTCGAGCGACATCAAGTTCAGGATTGGCTGCGGCGCTTGCGGATGTTCCTTTCGTATGCCGTGCTTATCGCCTTTGCCTTGGCATTTGTGATGCCCTTCGTCCTCGCGGGCATATCTTCGTTCAAGTCGCTTCCCGACATTGCCCAGAATCCGACGAGCTTGACTTTCGATGGCGAACTCGGCAGTCCATCCCTCGAAGGGCTGCAACGACTGGACAACGATCGCATTCGGATACCGCGCTGGGCCCTCAACTCCACCATCCAGACGGTGTCAGTCACCCTGGGGCGGTTGTTCCTGGCAACCCTGGCGGGTTATGCGCTTTCGAGGCTTCGCTTTCGGGGCCGCTGGTTTGTCTTCAGCGCTGTCATCGCGGTCCAAGGCATCCCGGGCATCGTCTTGATCATCCCCCGTTTCCTGGTGATGAAAGAGCTCGGGATACTCAATACCTATTGGGCGTTGATTCTGCCACTGATGTTCGACGCCTTCGCCATCTTCATGATGAAGGGGTTCTTCGACCTTGTGCCCAGAGAGCTTGAGGAGGCCGCGGCCCTCGACGGGGCTTCCCTGTGGCAAACCTATAGCCGGGTGATGCTGCCCCTGGTCAGCCCCGGTTTGATCGCACTGACCGTCCTGAGCGTGCAGGGCGTTTGGAATGAGTTTCTCCATTCGCTGCTTGCCGCTCCGAGCAATCCGGATATTCGAACTTTGCCGGTCGGATTGGCCCTGCTGCGCGGCGCCTTTGGGGAGTCCAACCCGTGGAACACCCTCATGGCCGCAAGCCTGCTGACCACCATTCCAATTGCCGTCATTTTCTTCACATTCCAACGCTATTTCCGACAGGGAATCTCAACTGTGGGTATCAAGGGATGAGCGTTGTACCGCCCTGATGACCGCTGGGTTTGGGACTTCTGGTTGGTGCAGGACGGTTCTCTCTGGCACATGTTCCACCTGCAAGCCCCGAGAACCGTTCCTCCTGAACAGCGCCACTGGCATGCGGTCGTCGGTCATGCAACATCCTCAGACCTTGTCAACTGGAGCCCGCAAACCACCGCAGTGGAACCGGGAGTGCCCGGCACCTGGGATGACACCGCCATTTGGACGGGGTCAGTAATCCTGCACCACTCGGGCCGCTGGCTGATGGCCTATACCGGGATCACCCAGGCGAAAGACTCCTACATTGAAAGGGTCGGGTTGGCCTGGTCTGACGATCTCACCGAGTGGGAGAAGGAGCCATCGAACCCGGTACTGGAGTCAGACCCCCGTTGGTATGAGAATCCTGGTTCCTCCCAATGGCAGCACGGCTGGCGCGACCCATTCTTGATTCCCACAGGCGATGGTAGATATTCGATGTTGCTGAGCGCCCGGCTCGCTGACGCCGGTAGTCCGTTCCGAGCTGGAGCCATTGGTGCAGCAACCTCTGACGATGGAATCAACTGGATTGCCCGGGAACCAATACCGGGTACTGATGGGCACTTTGCCCAACTTGAAGTACCTCAGCTCGTCACCGCCGGCGACCGCCATCATTTGATCTTCTGCACAAATAGCGATGGGCCTTGGCCTCGAAACAGGCCCGGGGCACGCCCGAAGATAGGCACCGGTGAATTTGTCGGCGAGCACCCCTTTGGACCTTACGAGGGGCCCCCAACCTTCATTGACGCCGACGCGATCGGCACTCGATATGCGGGAAGAATCTTCACCACCGAATCCGGCGAATACACATACTTGGCATTTCTCGACGGCGGTGCGCGTTCGTTTGTGGGGGGCATTAGCGATCCAATTCCAGTCGGGCTTGCTACTGACTCCGGGCGCTTCATGCTGCTTGAGCATCCATCTCACTGCCCTTGAGGCGAGACCTCAGTGAGCTCTTACCCGAACTGAGCGGGGGCCGCGGAATTCGAATCCGTGGATCTCGATGTGCTGATGTGGCTCTAAAGCCAGATCAGGGAACCGAGCGAACAGCCGTTCTACACCCACCCGTACCTCTTGGCGGCCGAGCCACTCTCCCAGACAGCGGTGAATGCCGAGGGCGAAGGCGGCGTGGGTGCCCTCCCGGCGATCTAGGTCGATTTCCTGGGGATTTGTCCAGTGCGATTCGTCGAGGTTAATCGACCGCAGAACGCCGCTCACTAGCTCCCCGGCCATGATTCTTGACCCGCCGAGTTCGAGATCACGAGTGGCCTGGCGGGTGATGGTTCCCACTGGGCTGTACACCCGGAACACCTCTTCGATAAGCCGACGAAGCTTGGCCGGGGCGGCATCGATCTGGGCCCTGAGGTCGGGGCGGGTCAGCAGCACCCAGGTCACCATGCCGATGCCGTCGCGGGGCTCGTTGATGCCGCCGGAGATCATCAGGCGCACGTTGTTGACGATCTCTTCGGGCGTCGCCCCCTCACGGACGAACCAGGAAATGGCCGAGTCGTCATCACCGGCCGATGCGATCCGCTCGGCGACCGCCGCGCCCAGATCGGCCTTGGTCTGCTCTCCGATGGCAGTCAGCTCAGGATCGTTCTCAAAATTGGCCAGATCGGTACAAAGACCCTCGCACCACGACCACATGCGATCGTACCCGTGAGCATCGAGTCCGAGGACGGTGGCCAGGGTGCCCGCAGAGAGCGGTTGGGCGTAGTCGGTCATCAGTTCGAAACCGGCCGGGTCTACGGCATCGAGCAGTTGATCGGCCATTGTTCCGAGTTCATCAGCGGCAAAGGTGCCGCTGCGCCCGCCGGGCTGAAAGGGAGGCTGCATGATGGCCTGAAGGCGGGTGTGCTTGGGCGGGTCGCAGGTGAGCATGTTCTGCCCCAGTGCCCGGGCCAGGAACGAGGGCTCGGTGGCTGCGGTTAAGAGTTCGGGATGTTCTTCCATGTAGATCACGTCATCCCACCGGGTGACCAGCCACATCTCCATAGCCGGTACCCAAGCCACGGGTTCCTCCGCCCGCAGTCGGGTCAAAATCGGATCGGGATCGGCCTCCAAATCGGCCAGCGAGATTGCAGAACCAAGGGTCATATATCGACCGCGAGCATAGGATTTCATTTGTCCAAGAGGTGGTTGTATGAGACTTGAAGGCAAAGTGGCAATCGTCACCGGTGCAGGCGGCGCCGGAGTGGGAGGGTTGGGGGTTGTCTATGCCCGGGCCCTGGCCGCGGCAGGCGCTGCGGTGGTGGTCTCAGACATAGACGGCGAAGCAGCAATCCGCACCGCCGAAGGCATTGCTTCGACCGGTGCTCAGGCCATTGGTGTTCGCTGTGATGTCACCTCGGGAGAGGACATCGAGGCCATGGTGAAGGCCGCCGTTGACGCTTTCGGCGGTGTGGACATCCTGGTCAACAACGCTGGCTTGGCTCGGGGGAAATGGAGCGACGCTTTACCACTCTCCAAGGATGAATGGATGGAGATCCTGGCTGTGAACACCGTTGCTCCCATCATGTGCGCCAAGGCCTGTGCCGAGTCGATGCGCAGCCGGGGCGGCGGTGTCATCGTCAACCAGTCATCGAACGGCGCGTGGATCGACGCCGGTGCCTACACGGTGTCGAAACTGGCCCTCAACGGTGTCACGAAGGTGCTCGCCGATGAGTTCTCTGCCGACAACATCAGGGTCAACGGCATTGCTCCGGGCGTGATGACCGCAAAGCTCCCTGAGGATCAGGTGCAGCGGCTGCTGGCCCGCCAAACCATCAGACGACCAGGCCAACCCGAAGACCTAGTCGGTTTGCTGCTGTACCTGTGCTCGGACGAATCAAGCTTTATGAACGGCCAGACCGTGGTGATAGATGGCGGCATGGCCCGCATCACAAAATAGGGGTCAAGTACCTCAGACCGACATCAGTGGGGCAAACTTGGGGGATGTCCACCACTGAGCTCGTCATCGACGTCGACACCCATGTCACCGAGCCCCCTGACACCTTTGTTTCCAGGGTTCCCGCCAAATTGAAGGATCGGGTGCCCCGTGTCGAGCGCACCGAAGAGGGCAAGGATCACTGGTTCGTGGGGGGCGAGGTGTTCTCATCGGTGGGCATGACTGCGGTGGCTGGTTGGCCTGAGCCATTTCCCGCTGGGCCCTCAGTGTTCGAGGAGATCCACCCAGCGGCCTACGACTCCAGCGAGCGGCTGAAGCTCATGGATGAGCAGGGAATCTGGGCTCAGGTGCTCTATCCCAATGTCGGAGGGTTTGGCGCCCAGCACTTTTTGAAGCTGAAGGACCGCGAGTTGATGCTGGCCTGCGTCCAGGCGTACAACAACTTCCAGCTCGACTGGATATCCCCCGACCCGCGACGATTCGTCGCCGTCATCTCGACCCCCTTCTGGGACATCGATGACACCGTGGCGGAGATAACCCGGTGCGCTGAGCTCGGCCACCGAGCGGTCCTGTTCACTGGCGAGCCGCAGAGGTTCGGGCTGCCCCTCCTTGGTGACCCCCACTGGGATCCGCTTTGGTCGGTGGCCCAAGAGGCCGGCCTTCCCATCAGCCTCCATATCGGCAGCGGTGACACCACCACTGGGTTCACTCCTGAGCGGATGGCGGCTCACGGCAAGCCGTCCACCTATGCCTACGCGTCGCTGGAGATGTTCCTCAAGAACGGCATCCAGCTCACCGACCTGCTGGGGTCCGGCGTACTGCCTCGCTACCCCGACCTCAAGTTCGTGTCGGTGGAGAGCGGCATCGGATTCATCCCCTTTGTGCTCGAGGCCGTCGACCACTCCTTCAATGAATGCGGTGGACTCGAGCAGGCCTCCAACTTCGAGATGATGCCCAGTGACTACTTCCGCCGCCAGGTCTACGCCTGCTACTGGTTCGAGGAGACGGCACCGCAGCGGCTGCTCGACAAGATCGGCGTCGACAACGTGTTGTTCGAGACTGACTTCCCTCATCCGACCTGTCTCTACGGCAATGTCCGAGAGCGGATTGAGGCTTCGCTCGTTGGCCATTCGGAAGAAGTCCGCCGCAAGCTGCTGTGGGAGAACGCGGCCGCCCTCTATCGGATCGAAGGCCCTTGACTAGGTGCCCAAGTTTCCCCGGAGCAATTCCCTGAGATTATTCAGCCGCGCTTGGGCGTCCTCCTGGCTCAGAGAATCGCTGCTGACTGCCAGGCTGCACAGCCCGCTTGCCGCGGCGTCGGTCACAGCCATCAGGAGATTGGATGTCTCCTGGTCGAGTTGGGAACCAAAGAACTGGGCACAAGCATCGGAGAGTCCTTGGAATTCCCGAGCGGCGTACCACTCCGCCAGTTCGTCGGACCGCTCCTCTGTCGCGTAATAGGCACTGTACGCTGCGCAGAATCGAAAGGCGGTTTCATGTCTGGGATATGCCGCGAAAAGGGCATCCAGACAATGACGGGCTGCGTCAAGGCCACTGACTCCTGCGGGCACTCCTGCGCGGGTAGCCTCGAGGATCGACTCTAGCATTCGGTTGTACACCTCAAACGCAATCGCACCGCACTCGGGGAAATGCCGGTACACGGTGACCCGACTCACTCGTGCCTGCTCCGCGATTTCTCCCATCGTCGTGGAAGCGATTCCCTGTCCCAAGAACAAAATCTGGCCAGCCTCGATGATTGCCGAGCGGCTCTGAGTGTTCAGGTCTTCATGGTCTGAGCGATATTTTCTGAGCTTGCTGGACTCTCCCATCAGCGAGAGCTTACCCGTGGAGCATTAGCATGTCGCTTTCTGAATAGGCTATTTCCGCCTGCCAATTCAATACCAGCGGCATGCCTCCCCAGGCCGTTGCATGAATAGCCAGTCGCCAACTCGACAATAAATCGTGTCCGTATATTCTTGAATTATCGGCAACTGTGAGCCTCAATCGTTGTAGGAGAAATATGTTCAATCAGCGAGGTTACCCGTTGATTATCTCAAGCGGCCGCGTGTCAACTATGGAATCCCTGGAGTGATGGGCGAGCGTTCTAGCGATGTTTGGCTTCAATGAAGTCTAACTCGATGTAGAACACGCATCTGCCTACTTGGGCCATGAATTCATGTAGACAGAGTGCTCGGCACTCACTTTTGAGGAGATATGCAAGCAAAACCGTAGACCTTGGCGCGAGGTACGCTGGCCGAAGGAGGGTTCTTGATGACTGCGCTCGAAATCCCCGACCTCAGTAGTTACCAGACCTTTGTTCATGGATTTCCCCACGAGGCCTTTGTCCAGCTGCGCGAGCATGCTCCGGTGTGGTGGCACGAGCCCACCGATCGCACCCCGGACGGCGAGGGCTTCTGGTGCGTGAGCACCCATGAGTTGGTGTTGGAGGTCTTCCGCAATCCCAAGATCTATTCCAGCCACACCGGGGGAAGCCGACCTTACGGCGGAACCACCATCAATGACATGGAGATGAGCGGGAAGCTCCTCAACATGATGGACGACCCCCGGCACCAGCGGATCCGACAGCTGGTCAAGAAGGGCTTCACCCCCAAGATGATCGGTAAAATCCGCGACGACCTCGTCCTTCGAGCCCACCACATTCTCGACAGCGTGGCCCCCGCGCCCGGCGACCGGGGTGCTTGCGATCTGGTCATCGATGTCGCCGCGGAGCTTCCCCTTCAAGCCATCTGCTTGCTGTTGGGGGTGCCCAACGACGACCGGCGGATGCTGTGCGAATGGGTGGACATAACTTCGGAAACCTTCACCCTCGAAGAGATGCCCAACCAGCCCAGCGAAGCCGGCGTTAACATGTACTTGTACGGCCAGCGCCTGATCCAAGAGCGCACCGAGAACCCGGGGGACGATCTGTTGTCGGTGGTCATCCACGGCGAGCTCCCCG
Source organism: Acidimicrobiia bacterium (assembly GCA_022825005.1). Classification (GTDB taxonomy): domain Bacteria; phylum Actinomycetota; class Acidimicrobiia; order Acidimicrobiales; family Bin134; genus Poriferisocius. The sequence goes on along the minus strand of JAJDYU010000085.1, from coordinate 158,934 downwards.
ACCAGGATCCTTCTCGGCTGGACAGCGACGAAGTGGCGATGTTCTGGTCGTTGTTGTTCACCGCCGGGTCGGAGACAACTCGAAAGGCCATCGCTGGGGGATTGTGGGAGCTGGTGAAGTCGCCCGCACAGTTGGACCTGCTCACCGCGGACCGATCCCTCATGGGAACGGCTATCGAAGAGATCGTCCGGTGGACGACGCCGTCGGTCTACAAGCGGCGCACGGCCACTGCGGACACCATGCTGGGGGGACAGGCCATCGCCGCGGGCGAGAAGGTGGTGGTGTGGGAGATGTCGGCCAACCGTGACGGGGCGGTGTTTGAAGACCCGTTCGAATTCCGCATCGACCGGAGCCCCAACAACCACATGGGATTCGGGCACGGACCCCACTTCTGTCTGGGCGCCAACCTGGCCCGGCTGGAGATTGACGTGATGCTCAACGCCATTTTGGACCGCTGGTCCGGTATCGAGATCGTCGGTGACGCCACCTGGACTCGGACCAACCGATTGAGCGGCCTCAAGACGCTGCCCATCGAATTCAACGACCGAGTGGTAGGCCGCGGATCAACTGGTTAGAGTTTCCCGTTCATGGAGATTCGACCGCTGGCTGGGGCGTTGGGCGCGGAGGTCATCGGGCTCGATCTGACTGGCGGAATCGAGGGGTCCGCTTTCGAAGCCGTACGCGACGCACTCCACCAAAGCGGGATGATCTGCATTCGCGACCAGGGTGCTATGACCCCAGAAGACCAACTGGCTTTTGCCGCCATGTGGGGAGAGATATCCATTCATCCCTATGTGCCATCAATTGAGGGTTACCCGGGGATCATGAAGATCTACGACCCGAACCCCATTACTCAAACGTGGCACTCCGACTCGACCCATATGCGCGATCCGCATGCGTACACCCTGCTATTGGCCCGGGTATTGCCCAATGTGGGCGGTGACACCATGTTCGCCAGCGCGACAGGCGCCTTCGAGTCGCTTTCCCCGGGACTGCAAGCCGCGCTCCGAGAACTCTCTGCTGTCCACGAGGGCACCAGTTTGGCCGCTGAAGCCGGATTAGAGCACGAGGCTGTTGTGGCCGTCCATCCGGTCGTGCGACCTCATCCCGAGACCGGAGCCGAGGCGCTTTTCGTCAACGACAACTATGTGACCCGGATCGACGGGTGGACCCCCGAGGAGAGCCGCCCGCTGCTGAAGTACCTCTACGGGGTGATCGGACGCTACGAGAACACCTATCGACATCGCTGGCGCGGTGGCGATTTAGTGATCTGGGACAACCGGTCCACCCAGCACGCCGTGGTCGGGGACGTGGCCGGCGAGGAACGCGTGCTCCATCGGGTCACCATTGCCGGAAACGCCCCTGTGTAATCGCTCAGTCAGCAAGGCGGGCCAACTGTTCCAGATGCTCGGCGCTGCTTCCCCCTTGAGATTGGAGGACCCAGGCCCGACGGGTGAAAGCGGCGAGATAGTGGTCGTCGTAATAGCCGTCGGCCCCGTGCAACTGATGGGCGCCGGCCAACACGTCCAGCAGCGACTCGTTCCCGGTCACTTTGGCTGCTGAAACCAGGTAGTCGCGCTTTGGGCCGGGAGGGGCGAGGGCGGCTTCCGCTGTGGTGAGCTCCATGGACTCAACCGCGATGGCCATGTCCACGAAGCGATGGCGGGCCACTTGGAAGTCTTCCACTTGCTTTCCGTACAAGGGTCGTGGCAGAGCGTGCTGGGCGGTCAGGGCCAATAATTCCCGGGCCTGAGCCGCCTGCTGGGCACAGGAGGAGATAGCGGGGTCATCAGAGGTCGCCGTCCGATGAGCGGCCACAGTCAGGTCGCGGTCCAACAGCTCGGCCGCGATCATGTCTCGGTGGGTCTCGTTCGCACCTACCGAAATGGTGGGATGAATGGATTCCAGAACGTCGTAGGCATACGGCGGACCCTCCTCGAACATCGCAGTCCATGCGGCCTCCCCCTGCCCTGCTCCTGATCGGGCCACACGTGCGATGTCCTGGAGAAGCTCGGTGGACGCCACCTTCACGACCGATGCCTCGTAGCCAACTGGCTGGCCCGACTCCTCATAGTCGATCAGCCTCTGGGCGTGGGCCCGGACTTGAGCCGCGGCCGCGTGCAGCCTGGCCCGGTCGATGCGAGGGACACCCGCGGGGAGTCGCTGAATCCACCGCTCGACCCATCCGTAGTGGGCCAAAGAGCCCCGTTCTGCGGCCACTGCGGCGATGACCTGGGACCAGCCATTTCCCACTTCGCCCAGTACACAGTCGTCGCCAAGTTGCACTCGTTGGAATGCGACCTCCCCCAGAGTCCAGCGATTGAGCGTCGGCCTTCTAGCCAGGCGAACTCCAGGGGCATCGAGCGGCACCAGAAACATGGTCATTGCAGTGCGGGGCTTGGCATCAGGGTCGGTTACCGCCAACACCACGGCGACGTCCGCCTTGTGGGCACCGGTGACGTGCGCCTTGGTGCCGGTTAGCTCCCACCCTTCAGGCCTGCGCTCCGCGGCCGTTGAAATGGCGGCCAGGTTGTTGCCGGCACCAGCTTCGCTGTAGGCGATTGCCCCCATCATTTCGCCCGAGACCATGGGGGCAAGCCAGCGCGCCTTTTGAGCCTCGGTGCCATAGCGGGACAACACGAACCCGCACAGCGTGACGCCGGTATCGATGGACGGGGCACCGAAGAAGGCGGCCTCCATGTCATAGACATGCTTCCAGGCCCGGGACTTGCCGCGTCCACCATCGTGGGCCGGAAGAGAGATGGCCAGCATGCCTCGGCGGGCAGCTTCCTGCTGATGACTACGCTCAAATTCGTGGTCGAGTCCGGTGAGATCCGAGGGATCGACGTGTCCTGCCACATTGTGCGAGGCCATCTCCGCAGCCAAGAATTCCCGAATCTCGAGGCGCCATTGGCCCAAGTCTGGGCTTAGCCTGGATTCGGTCAGCCGCATATCCAACTTAGCCCGGACTCCGGGTCAGCAGTCGGCGCAGTGGCCGTGGAGGTCAAGGCTGTGATGGATAGGAGTAAATCCGGACCGAGAGGCAATATCAGTCAGGCTCTGATCCACCAGCATCTCCACTTCGCTGTCAAGGTGGATGTCCTCGATGCCGCCACAGCTGATGCATATTAGGTGGTGGTGATGTCCCAGTAGGGGCTCGGCCAGCTCAAAGTGCGTGTGATCGCCGCCGGCGCTGATTCGCCGGATGACGCCGCTGCGTACCAACACGTCCAGATTTCGGTACACCGAGCTCTGGGCGAGGTCTGGGTCAGCCGTCACGATGTCCGGCAGCGTCATCGGCTGTCCGGCTTGGGCCAGAACACTTACCAAGTGCCTTCGGCCGGTGGTATAGCGATGATCCTGGCGAGCCAATCTGGACCCGATTTCCAGGTGAATTTCCGACAGATGGTCGGTGTCACCTGGCATTGAATGCGCTTCGGCAGTCATTTGGCATCAGTATCCCATCAGGCTCTTGCGAATGACACTCATTCCCAAATATTGTTACAGGAGTGAGAACGATTATTGATATCAAAAAGATCCTTGTGTGCGCCACAGGGATCGTGGCTGCTTTGGCTCTACTAATTTCCGGGTGCGGCAATGACGACGACGCAGGCTCCGATGGCTTGCCTGTCGTTATGGCGACGACCTCCATCTGGGCCGACGTATTGGCCAATGTGGTTTGCGATGGCCAAGCCGAAGTAATCATTCTCATTCCTCCCGGCGGTGATCCCCACGGCTTCCAACCCTCGTTGCAGGATCGGGGCCGAATGGAAAGTGCCGTCATGATCGTGGCCAACGGTCTCGACCTCGAAGAGGGATTGGGTGACACCCTTGAAGCGGTAGAGGAAGCCGGAACCCCGGTCTTCCATATGGCTGACCACGTCGAAACCATTGGATTTGCCCCTGGTATGGAGCTCGAACACCACGACGAAGAAGAAGAGGAAGAGGGCGAAGAGCACCACGAAGATGACGAGGCGGAACTTGAAGAGGGCGAAGAGCACCACGAGGAAGAAGAAGACAACGACGAAGGCGAGGACCACGGCGACGAAGAAGAGGACGAAGGCGAGGACCACGGCGACGAAGAAGAAGGGCACGGACACAGTGGCGAGGATCCCCACGTGTGGTTCGACCCAATCAAGGTGGCAGATGCGCTTGTTCCCCTCAGCGAGGCTCTTGCGGCACAGGCCGGGCTAGATGCTGATGCGCTAGGCGCCTGTGTGGCCGAATATCGGGATGCGTTGATTGCAGTCGACGCCGAGATCGAAGAGATCTTGGCGCCGCTTCCGCACGAGAGCCGCCTTATGGTCACCAACCACGATGCCCTTGGGTACTTCGCCAACCGGTATGAATTCGAATTGGTTGGGACGGTAATCCCTGGTGGCTCGTCTATAGGGGAAGCCAATCCGGCAGAACTTCAGGAACTCGTCGGTCTGATCGAACAGACGGGGGTGCCGGCAATCTTTGCCGAGTCATCGCACAGTTCGGATGACGCCGAAGCCCTGGCCCGGCAGGCCGGTGTTGAGGTTGTCGTACTGGACACCGGATCACTTGGTCCATCGGGGAGCGATTCTGATACCTACCTCGGTTTCTTGCGTAGCAACGCGGAAAGAATTGCCGGCAGCCTCGGGTGACCCAGTCCCTCATGACTCACCACTAGGGCTTGCAGCATGGAGTTTTTGACCAGCCCAATCGACTGGTGGATCGAACCCTTCATCGACAACATCTTCATGCGAAACGCCCTGTGGTCGGGGTTGTTGGCAGTGCTGGCCACATCCACGGTGGGTACGTGGGTGGTCCTTCGGGGGATGAGCTTTTTCGGTGAGGCATTGGCCCATGGTGTGCTGCCCGGCCTGGCCATCGCTTTCATTGTCGGGGGCGATACGACGCTGGGGGCGCTCATCGCCGCGCTGGTCATGGTCTACGGCATAAACCTCATCCGCCATCATTCCCCACTGTCTGACGACAGCTCGATCGGATTGCTTTATGTGGGTTTCCTGGCCTTGGCAGTTGTGATTATGTCCAGTAGCTCCGGGGCTTACTCTGGTGATCTAAGCCGTTTCTTGTTCGGCTCCATTACCGGAGTAACCGACAGCGACCTTATCCGCCAGCTAGTTATCGCCGGTGTCGTGTTGTTGGGGGTTGTCGTCCTCCACCGGGCGTTCTTGGTGATGACCTTTGACGAGATTCAGGCCCGGCTAATGGGGCTCCGGCCTCGGTTAGCCCACGCCGCCCTGCTGGCACTGTTGGCCATCGCCATCGTCGCCTCATTCCAAGCAGTGGGGAACCTGCTGGTCTTCGCTTTTCTAGTAGCGCCTCCGTCCACCGCCGCCATGCTGTTCCGTCGGATTCCGGCAATCATGGTTTCCGCGGCCATCCTCGGCGCAGTCTCGGTCTTGGTCGGATTGCTCATCAGTTACCACCACGACACCGCAGCCGGGGCCACCATGGCCCTGTGCACGGTGGTCCTGTTTCTGGTCGCCCTTACCGTCAGGACCCTGACCGGCTCAGAAAGAGTCCGGTTGGCTGCATAGAGCCTGCACCAATACCTGAGAACCCGTATGCATGCCACCCATGGATGGTCACCCGTTCGCGCCGCCCCCTAATGGGAATGCATTAGGAATTTGGTGAGCTTGGACTTCTGACGGATTTCCCGCTCGGTGGCAAACAGATGGTCGACATGGTGGCTCTCCTGGTCGCAGCCCTCTACCGAATGCTCAAGCTGGATGGTGGTGTGCTGGATTCCGTAACCCTTGACGATCTCGCGGATTCTACGGAGCTGGTCATCCCCTACTTGAACGTCGCTAGCCGGTTCGGCCAGCACATGGGCGGTCATAGACAGATAGCCCGATGAGATCGTCCGTACATGCACATCGTGGACGATGGTGACACCCTCCACCTCTTCGATGTCATGGCACAGCTTGTAGACATCCACGTTCTCGGGTGTGCCGTCAATCAGCACGTGGAATACCTCGGACACGAGATTCCAAGAGCTGAAGAGGATGAGCACACCGATGAACATGCTGAGGATCGGGTCTACGATGTCCCAGCCCACGCTGATGATAAAGATGCCCGAGATCACAACGGCCACCGAGCCCAGCAAGTCGGCCAAGACGTGCTGAAAAGCACCCTCCACGTTCAGGCTGTGTCCGGATTGGCGATGGAGGACATAGGCCACCAACACGTTGATCAATAGACCGGCCGTGCCCACGCCGAGCATGAGCCCGCCTTCGACGTGGTGAGTATCCGCACCGAATCTTCGAATCGCCTCGAAGAAAATCCATCCTACGATCACCCAGAGGGATAGGGCATTGAACATAGCGGCCAGGATCTCGGTTCGATAAAAGCCGAATGTCCGCTTGGCAGAAGCGGCTCGGTCGGCAGCCCACATGGCGAACAGCGCTAGGCCAATGGCCGCGCTATCGGTGAGCATGTGGCCGGCGTCGGAGATCAGCGCCAGGCTGCCCGACGCGAAGCCGCCGATCACTTCAATCACCATGAATGTGGTGGTCAAGGTGACCGCGGTGATCAAGCTCTTTCGGCTGGCCTCTCGCAGATCATGGTGATGGTGCCCGTGGTCGTGGTGGTCGTGCCCGTGGTCGTGGTGCCCGTGGTCGTGGTGGTCGTGCCCGTGATCGTGGTGCCCGTGGTCGTGGTGGTCGTGCCCGTGATCGTGTCCGCAATCATCGTCATGGGCATGGCCGTGGTCATGCCCATGACCATGATCAGGTTTGTCCACTATGCCGCAGCGGTACAGCACTCTTCGGTGTGGACATGTACCGGGATATCGCAGTGGTCTTCGTGGTCGGCGTGGGTGTGCTCAGGCGTGTCGCAGTGATCGGCGTGATCGTGCTCCGCCTCGTCGCAGTGGTCGGCGTGATCAGCATGAGTGTGTCCGGGTTCGTTGCAGTGGTCTTCGTGGTCGGCGTGGGTGTGCTCAGGCGTGTCGCAGTGATCGGCGTGATCGTGCTCGGCTTGACCGCAGTGGTCTTCGTGGTCGGCGTGGGTGTGCTCCGGATGGTCGTAGCACGCATCAGTGTGAACATGGTCAGACATGAGGACTCCTTATGTGAAGAGGAAGTAGTACGTGCCAAACCCTAGGCATGATCGATGCCAGTCATCAATCTTTCTCTGCAATTAGTAATAGGACTAATAACGGGACTCAAAACTGCACTTTCCTTCGCTCCCATTCGAAGAGCCTCGCCCATCAATACTTGACCTTAGGCCAACGAGACGGTGGTCTTTCCGGCCAGTACCGGGTGGGTGCCGTCTCTTGCCAACCAGACATCGCACTCGACGGTGCCATCGTCGCCGATTGCAGTTACGGTACCGCCGGCCTCCAAGCGGTCCCCGGCGAAGACGTTGTCCACAAAACGAACGCGGATGTTCTGGATTCGCTCGGCGCCACCGGCCCAATCGCCCAGCATGTTCATCACATACCCCAGATTGTTGGGCCCTTGATTAACTGGCTGGTCGCCCATACCCAGTTCTCTCACGGTGTCGACGTCCCAGTGGATGGGGTTGGAGTCGCCCAACAAGGCGGCCATTGTCTTCATCTTCCCGGCATCCACTGCCTCGATAACCAGACGGGGCAGTTCGTCACCCACTGATGGATTAAGGACCGCGCTCACTAGGACCTCCTGGGAAAGATGAATGAGTTGGAAACCACGGAAGAAACTTCGCCATCAGGGGCAACTACCTCCAGCTGAAAGGCAACGATGTCAAAGGTGCCGGTGCGCTCCCCCTGCTTGCGGACTGCGCTGGTGATCTTGCCCCTCACGGTGTAGGTGGCGCCGATCTTCAAAGGGCGCATCTGCTGGATATCGCACTCTCCGAACATCGGACCGTCGTCGGCTGACGCGTAGCAAAGGGTGAACATCTCGTCGATGGAGATGCCAAAACCGGCCATCGCCGCGTAGTAGCAGAACATGGGATGGGCGATGCCGTCGGTTCGCTGTGGGGCGCCGATCACGTCGTTGGTCAGCCACACCCGCCACGGTTCCACCGCGTAGGTGCCACCCGGGAACTGCCTTCCCACCAGGGATTCCAGTTCTTCAATGGTCGGAGTCTGTGTCGCCGAAGTCATCTGCTCACCATCGGCAGGCTTCGGGGATGGCCGGATGGTCTGGAGCGGGGTACTTGCGGTGCAGCGGCTGCACTACCTCCTCGCCGAAGCGCTGGATTTGCTCTCGGGTCGCCTCGAAGGACGGTCCGGTAACCATGCGGAACTGCACGGTGAAGTACTGCACGCCCAATTCCTCGTAGTACTGCTCTAGGCGCTCCCGGCATTGGGCGGGGGAGCCCACCACAATGTGCTCGCGGGCCGATTCAGTGGTGATCTTCTCCGGGGAGTCGAACTCGGGGTGGTGGGCCAGGATGCCCTGTTCGCAGTAGAACCGCATCTCGGGCACGTAATGGGCGCCGTACTGGTCGGCAGCCTGTTCGAAGGTGTCGGCCACCCATGCCTTTCTCATCAAGACGATGAACGGCTCCTTGCCGTGCTCGAGTGCCTTGGCCCGATAGGCGCCGGCCTGCACATCCCACGTCTCCTTGAGGATGGGAAAGTCATCGCAAGTCCACGACTCGGCGTAGACCCCGCACCGCTCGATGGCTGCGGGAAGCTGACCGCCGCCCCAGAACGGGAAACGGGGCTGTTGAAAGGAACTGGGAGACAGCAGGCCGTCGCTCACCTGGTAGAAGTCGCCGTCCCAACTGAACCGCTCACCCTTGGATTGCAAGGCCTTGTCGATGATGGCCACGTTCTCCAGGTAGCGGCCCAGCATCCGCTCGTGCGGCACCCCGAACTGGCCCCAGTAGCCGGCATGGAATCCCCGTCCCCAGGTCATGTACAGCCTTCCCCTGGAGATGTTGTCGATGATGGCGCACTGCTCGGCTATCTCCATCGGGTGGTAGAGCGTGTTGACCAGGCAGTAGGAGCCGATGGCCACCCGGGAAGTCTCCCGGGCCAAGATCATCAGCAAATTCAGCGGCGAGCCGAAGTAAGACTCTGTGCGGCCATGTCGGTCGGGGACTTGGATGGAGTGAAACCCGGACTGCTCGGCCAAGATCCCCTCCTCGATCATGGCATCGAGGGCGTTTGCCGCGTTGTCCGGAGCAGGCAGGGGTTGGTCGTAGGTTCCGTGGTTGGTGTCGATCAGATAGCCGATTCGCAAGATGTGCTCGCTTTCTGGGGCAGTTGCTTCGCCTAGAAGGTAGTGGCTGGCGCTTGGCGAGCCTACGCTGGCGTGCGAGAGGCAAAGGAGCGCACAGTGGCCATTCACACCGAGATCGACGAGCAGGGCATTGCCGTCGTCACTATGGACAACCCGCCGGTGAACGCACTCAATATCGCCGATACCTATCAGCTGGCTGAGATATTCCGCGGCTATAAGCACGACTCCAACGTGCGCGTGGCCATCCTCACCGCCGTGGGCCGGGGGTTCAACGCTGGAGTGGACATCAAGGAAATGCAGGCCATGGAGGGCTTTGAGGGAGTTCTGGGCACCGGAGATGCCTGCTATGAGGCCTTTGGAGCGGTGTACGACTGCGCGGTGCCAGTGATTGCCGCAGTTCAGGACTTTTGCCTGGGTTTGGGGATCGGTCTTGCGGGCAATTGCGACTTGGTGGTGGCCGCCGAGGGGGTCAAATTCTCCATGCCCGAAGTTGACAACGGAGCCTTGGGAGCCGCCACCCACACTGCTCGGCTCGTTCCGGAAAAGGTGATGCGCTGGATGATGTACAGCTGTGAGCCGGTGGCCGCCGAAGACCTCCAGCGGTGGGGGACCGTGCTGAGCGTGGTCCCCGGCGACCAGCTCATGGACGAGGCCCGAAGGCTGGCCGGGGTGATCGCGTCAAAGCCACCCGGCGTGATCCGCAAGGCCAAGTGGTCGATCAACGGGATCGACCCGGTTGACGTGCACCGCAGCTATCGATTCGAACAGGGGTTCACCTACGAGCTGAATCTCATGGGCGAAGGCGAAAAGGCCCGGGACGCCTTCATTCGAGGAGAGCGGGAGTCGAACAAAGCCGCCCAGTAGTGATTGACACCGTCATCGTCGGGGGAGGATCAGCGGGATCGGTATTGGCATCCCGATTGTCTGAGGATCCTGCCCGCAATGTGCTGCTGCTCGAGGCCGGTCCGGACCACGGAGCCCACTTGCCCCCTGCATTGGCCGACATCACGGTCTCCTCGCATCCGGATCATGACTGGGGCGATGAGGTGCGTCTACCCGGAGGCCGAACTCAGCCCTACCCCCGAGGACGAGTGCTCGGCGGCAGCTCTGCGGTCAATGGCGGTATCGCCATACGGGCAATGCCCGCAGACTTCGACGCATGGGGGTTTCCCGAGTGGCGGTGGGAGGCGATGCTGGACAGTTTCCGGCGACTGGAGTCGGATCCCGACGGTGAGGAGCGCTGGCATGGCCACAACGGCCCGCTGCCCATCGTGCGTACCCCAGAGGCTGAACTGCTCCCGGTTCATGCCGCGTTCTATGACGCGTGCAAGGCAGTGGGCTACGACTACACCGCCGATCACAACGCTCCGAATTCCCACGGCGCAGGCCCGCTGCCTCGCAATCGCCGTGGATTGCAGCGTGTGTCTGCTGCTGACGTTTACTTGACCACCCAGGTCAGAAAGCGTCCCAACCTTGAGGTGAGGGGCAATTGCCTGACGCTGACGGTGAGGTGGCAAGGCAATCGAGCCGTTGGAGTGGACGTTGTTTGTGACGGCCGGGCAGAGGCCATTCCTGCCCAGGAGGTTATCCTGGCCGCAGGGGTGATCCAATCACCGATGCTGCTGTGGCGATCGGGGATTGGCCCGGCATCTGAGCTGGCCGGCTTGGGAATCAATGTGGTTGCCGACCGTCCGGGAGTGGGGGCCAATTTCTCTGATCACCCGGCCATCTACCTCTTTGCAGAACCCCGGCCGAAGATGGTGACCCCCGAAGATGTCACCATCCAAACCCTGTTGCGGTTCACCAGCTCGACGGGACCCGCCAACGATCTCCAGCTGTTCCCCGTGGGGAGGATTGATCTCACCAGCAGTCCCCGACGCCAGGTTGAAGCTGGCGGCCTGGACACCGTCTTCGCCTTCAACGCTGCGCTGCAACAGGTGGATGCCCGAGGATCGGTGCGCCCAGTGTCAACTGATCCGGCTGATCCGCCAGCCATCACCTATCCATTCCTGGCTCATAGGCCCGATCTTGAGCGTCTGGTGGAAGCGGTAGAGCTCGGCTTGGAGCTATTGGGGACGACCCCATACCGAAGGGTGGCCCGAGGCCCGCTGTTTCTGCCCGATCGAATGACCCGCGACGACCTCCTGGCCTACGTCTTTAGCCATCATGTGGCCTTTTACCACGGCGCAGGCACCTGTGCGATGGGGCCAGCCGACGACCCGGCTGCGGTGGTCGGCCCCGACGGCCGAATTTGGGGGACCGAAGGGCTCCGGGTGTGCGACGCGTCAATCATGCCGGAGACCCCGAGAGCCAACACGAACTTGAATGTCATCGCGGTAGCCGAGCGGATGGCTGAGCTGATCTAGCAGCGAGCTCGATCAGGCCGCGGTGAGGCTAAGTCCAAGTACCTCTTCCGGAGCGGTGAAGCTGAGACCGAGCGATTCCGCCACCGCCGGTTCGGTGACCTGCCCTTGGCATATTGAGAGCCCGGCTCGAAGTCCCGGATTTAACCGCATGGCCTCTCTTGGTCCCAGATCAGCCAGCATGGCGATGTAGGGGAGGGTGGCATGCTCCAACGCGAACGTCGAGGTGCGGGGTACGGCTCCGGGCATGTTGGCGACGCAGTAGTGGACCACGTCGTAGGCCAGGTAGGTGGGGTTGGCATGGGTAGTGGGTCGGGAGGTCTCGATACAGCCACCCTGGTCGATGGCCACGTCCACCACAGCCGATCGGGGCCGCATCTGCTTGACCATTTCAGCTGTGACCAGATGCGGGGCTCGGGCCCCTCGCACAAGGACGGCGCCGATCACCAGATCGGCCCCGAGAACTGCCTCCTCCAGGGCGCCTCCGCTGGAATGAAGGGTGTGCAAGGCCGAGCCGAAGCGCGAGTTCAAGTCCTCCAAGACGGAGACATCCCGGTCGATCACCGTGACGTCGGCACCGAGGCCGACGGCCATCTGCACGGCGTTGCGGCCGACCACGCCTCCGCCGAGGATGACCACTCTGGCCGGGGCAACGCCCGGTACGCCGCCGAGGAGCACGCCTCGACCCCCTTGCGATGACTCCAAACAGTGCGCCCCGGCTTGAATCGACATGCGCCCCGCGACCTGCGACATGGGGGCCAGCAAAGGCAGACCACCGTTGGGACCGACAACCGATTCGTAGGCGATGGCCGTGACACCCCGTTCGATCAACTCGGCAGTCTGAACCGCGTCTGCCGCCAGATGCAGGTAGGTGAAGAGAGCCTGGTCTTCGCTCAAGCGGGCCCGCTCTTCGGCTTGGGGCTCCTTGACCTTGACGATCAGATCGGCTTGATCGAACACCGTTTGGGCAGAATCTGCGATCGCTGCGCCGTGGGCAATGTACTCCTCATCGGTGAAACCCGCTCCGGCACCGCAGCCGCGCTCGACAAGTACTTGATGGCCGCGACCGACGAGATCGGCTGTGCCTCCCGGCGTCAACGCCACCCGACGTTCTTCGCTCTTTATTTCCTTTGGGATCCCAATTCGCATCTCGTGCCTCCGCCGCAAGCCGATCGCTATGTTGATATTTTATCCGCGATTACGGCGAATAATTCTTGAAAAGGTGTGGGCATTAGGCCTATTGGCGAATAAATTATCCGTTCCGATTCAATATTACGGCTAATTTATGTTCTAACCGATTTGAGCCCCTATCTCTTCGCAAGGAGTCAGACCAGTGTCGGAGTTGGATCCAATCGATCGATCAATCCTCAACGAGCTCCAGAGCGATGCGCGGATGTCCAATGCAGAACTCGCCGACCGGGTGGGGCTCTCGCCGTCAGCTTGCTATCGGCGGGTCCGGCGGCTCGAAGCCGACGGGGTGATTGCCGGGTACGTGATGATCCTCGATCCCGAAGCCATCAACCGCTCTCTAGATGTCTTCGTCGAGATCTCCTTGGTGAGCCAGAGCGAGGCCAATCTGCGCCAGTTCGAGAAGGAGGTAGTGGAGTGCCCCGAGGTCATGTCCTGCCACTTGATGGCCGGTGACGCGGACTATCTCCTCCACCTCGCGGTGGCCGACCAGCGCGACTTTGAGCGGATCCACAATCAATATCTGTCCCGCTTCAGCGGTGTGGGCCGCCTCCGATCCAGTTTTGCCATCCGTTCTGTATGGGAGACCACCCGCCACGAGCTTTAGCATCAGAGCATGACGACGGCCGCCCAGCACGCCTATGACTCCTATGAAGCCTTGGTGGAGGATTATTTCGAAAAGGGATGGACTGATGGGCTGCCCATCATGCCTCCAACACCGGAAAAGGTGGCCGCCTTTCTGGAGTGCGCCGGACTCTCCGGGGACGAGGTGCTTGGCACTGTGCCAACCCGAGAGGTGACGTGTACCGCGGAACAAGCCGCGGCGAACGCGGTCATGGCCGGCTGTTTGCCCGAGTACTTCCCAACGGTGGTGGCCGCGGTTCGGGCCCATCTCCAGCCCAAGGGCAACTGCCACTCCACCACCGGCACGCTGTCGGGCGCAGCTCAGGCTGTCATCATCAACGGACCAATCCGCAATGAGCTGGGCGTGGCTTCAGGGGCAGGCTGCTTCGGACCAGGATTTCGGGCCAACGCCACCATCGGACGGGCCCTCCGCCTGGTGATCCGCAACGTGTGCCGGGGCATCCCCGGCTTCTTGGACCGGGCCAGCTACTCCACCCCAGCCCGGTACTCCTTCTGTTTCGGGGAGAACGAGGAGGCCTCCGACTGGGAACCGCTGCACGTCCAACGGGGGCTAGCTCCTGAGCAAAGCGCGGTCACCGTCCACTCCCTGATGAAGATGGTCGAGGCCACCGATTTCACCAGTCGCAATGCCGAGGGGGTGTGCGACACGCTGGTCACCAATATCCGGGCCAACGGGATCGCGGGAGATGCATGGCTGGGTGAGGACGGCAACGTCGTCATCGTGGTCGGCCACGAGCACCATCGGTTCTTCGTCGAGGAAGGGTGGTCGAAGGCTGACATCCAGCAGTATCTGTGGCCCCGTCTCAACGCGCCGGCCACCAGCGCCACCGACCGGATGGCCCGCATCGGTAAACCCGAGGGCATCTTGATCGTGGCCGCCGGGGGAGCGGGCATGGGAGCCAGCTGGCTCCTGCTTCCCCACCTAGCCCTCGCCATCACCGAGCCTGTTTCCTAGCCGCTGCCCGGACGCACGCTTGTCGGCTAGTCTGAAGCCATGACGACCCTCATCGGCCTCGACCCAACGTCGGGCCTGTTCGACCGCACCGACGACCATAATTTCTATCCCCGGCCGGCCAGCTTGGACGGGGCGGTCGTCGCTTTGGTGGCCAACGGCCTCGGCGAGGGGGAGATCTTCCTGGATGCGCTCTATGACGAGCTGAACAAGTTGAGCGATCTGCAAGCCCCGCTCAAGGTGGTAAAGAGCTCGGTGTCCATTCCCCCTGATCCGGGAGACTGGAGTCGGTTGACCGAGGAGGCAACCGTCGCCATCACCGGCTTCGGCGGTTGAGGCAGCTGTAGTGCCCGCAGTTTGCGGGACGCAGTGGAGTTGGAGTGGGCCGGTGTTCCCAGCATCGCCATCGTCCATGAGGAGATGAGGGGATCGGCCCAGGCCATCGCCCGAGTGAGCGGTTGCCCCGATTATGAGTTTCTCACCGTCGACTATCCATGGGTACCCATCGCCATCTGGTCCAAAGAAGAGTGCCTGGAGCTCGCCGAGATCATGGCGCCCAAGGTCCTGACCGCGTTGACCGGCCAGAGCTGACCGTTCATCCCGCCACCGCGGAGTTTGTTGAAGAAATAGCGGCAGCGCCGAAGACCCCGACCGCGGCTACCGCCGCGCCCAGCCAAAAGGCGTTGGCAAAAGCTGCTCCAGTGCCACTTTCTCCCACGGCCAGTACCAGCACCTGGACTCCCGCGGCTGTACCCAGGCTGGTGATCGTCTGGAACATCCCGGTTGCCGCTCCAAGGCGGTCCATCGGAACTGACCCCACTACCGACACCTGATACGCCGGCCCAGCCACCCCCAGTCCTGCGCCGGCCATGGCAAGGCCCAGCACGACTAGCACAACGCCATCAACCAGCGATCCCGCGGCAAAAGACACCATGGCCAAAACCACCAGCACGCTGCCCAAACAGGACGTCCACCGCTCACCCCTAGTTGCGGTCAGCCGACCGCCCACCGGCGAGCTGAGGCTGAAGAAGATCAGCCGTACTACCAGAAAAACAGTCGCCGCGGTCAGCGTGTACCCATAACGCTGCTGCAAGATCTGGGGCGCGAGGATGAAACCGCCCATGTAGGCCGCGTTGGCCGTGGCCGAGGCCACCACCGGCCCGGCATAGTTCCGGCGTCGGAACCACTCGAGCGGGACCATCGGATGAGCTGAGTACCGCTCGATGGTCACGAAAAACCAGATGGTTGCTGGCACGAGGGCCAAGAGAACTAATGCCACTGGGTGTCCGAAGCCCAGGGTGGCACCGCGGTCCAGAGCCACCATCAAGACGACTACCGCAGCCACCAAACTGAGCGCGCCCGTGACGTCGACCGGCTTGGCCTCGCCAGCACGGGTAGGACGCACCACGATGAGGGCCGCAATCAGGCCGAGCGCGGCGATGGGGGTATAGACCGCGAAGATCGCCCGCCATCCCAGCGCATCCACCAGAGCACCGCCGGTGACCAAGCCGATGGCTGGTCCTCCTACGGCCGCGAACTGGAACCAGCCCATGGCCCTAGCCCGTTGATTGACCGGAAACGCAGCCATCATGATGGCCATCCCGTTGGGGATCATCATGGCTCCACCCAGCCCGAACAACGCCCTAAAGGCAATGAAACTCAAGGGATCCCAAGCCAACCCGCACACTCCCGTAGCTGCGGTGAACACTGTCAAGCCGAGGATCAGCATCCGACGGTGGCCCCACGAGTCGCCTAGGGTCCCGAAAACCGTGGTGCCCGCAGCCAACCCGAGGAACGGTGCAGAGACAGCCCACGACAAAGTGGCGTTGGTGGTGTCCAGACTCTCCGAGATGTCCGTTAGCGAGGCTCCAATGATGGTCATGGTGGAGCCGAACACCACCTGACCAGCAAGCAGAGTTACCAGCAGCCGCCAGGCGTACGCCGCATCGTGCGGCTGTTGGTGAGTTGTTGGGGAGCTCAGTCTTTCAGCTCGATCAGGATCTCGTAGTAGGGCTCGGTGCCGGTATTGACCGCGGTCTCTATACCACCCTTGGAGATGAACATGGGCTGACCGGGGATCACGTCGCCTTCAACCAGTCCGGAGAATTCCCCGGCTGTGTCCGGCTCGAAGTCTCCCGCAATCTTGTCGCCCGACACCTGCACCAGCACATAGTCGTGGTTGTGCCGGTGAAGATCCGACCGCTCGCCAGGATCCAGACGCATCTCCCAAATCTTCACCCGGTCGTTTTCCATCAGCAGCTTGGTGGCGACCTCGCCGAATACCCGCTCTTCGCTCATACCTGCATCGTAGGCCTTTGGATTGCCCTATGGGGAAAGCGGCCTGCGGGGTAGCGGCGTGCTAAGCCATCGGGATGGCTGAGGAGTTCAATCACGATTTGCCCGATGGGATGACCGACTGGATCGCCGGGGCGGGTGGCGGCCGGATAACCCATCTGAAGCGCCACATCGCTCGGCGGGAGGCATGGGTGGTGGATGTGACCCGGCCCGACGGGTCGGTAGCCGAGTACTTTCTGCGGCTCGACCGCGAAGGAGACGGCAGCGGCACCCATTCGGTGAAGAGTGAGGCCAAGGTGCAGACCGCGCTGGTGGAAACCGGAATGAAGGTGCCTGCTATCTGCGCCTGGAACGAGGATCTCCAAGCCGCGTTGCACCAACGAATGCCGGGGCGGGCCGACTTGGACAACGCCGACCCCCAAGAGCAGGCCGCGGTGCTCGAGGACTTCATCCAGCAGCTGGTGATGCTTCACTTGCTGGATCCCAACTCGCTGGGGCTTGACCACATGCCCATTCCCACCACCTCGGCCGAGTGCGCGCTGGGCGAGATCGACTTCGTGGAGCAGTTCCTCGGCGGCATGGTCACTGACCCGCTGTACACCTATTCGCTCCGGTGGATCAGGAACAATGTTCCCGAGCGCCTCGAAAGGGTGAGCCTCTTGCAGGGCGACACCGGACCGGCCAACTTCATGTTCAACGATGGGCAGGTGAGCGCCATCGTCGACTGGGAGTGGGCTCATTTCGGCGATCCCATGGAGGACTTCGGCAACATCTGCACCCGGGAGTTCTACTGTCCTTCGACCCCCGACGAAGGTCTTGGCCCCCTCTTCCGTCGGTACGAAGAGCTGTCCGGAATCCCGGTACATCTCGACTCGGTTCGCTACTACCGGGTGCAGCAGTTCGTGCGATCCATCGTGTCACTGGCTCGCATAACGGTGATCAATGACCCCCAGATGCCCAACGCCATGAACTGGGCCTACCGCTACATCTGTGAGCGGGCCACCTGTGAGGCGCTGGCCGATGCCATGGGAATCGAATTGCAGCGGCCAGAGCTGCCCCAGGTTGAAATGGGGTCCTCTCTGGAAGGAGTGGTGATCCAGAATCTGCGCGACGAGATACTGCCCGCAGTAGACGGCGACTTCCCGCGCCATCGCCTCGAGCACGCCACCTTGTTGGTTGAGTGCCTGGACCGGCAGAAGCAGCTCGGTCCCCAGCTCGCCGACATCGAATTGGACGAGATCGCGGCGCTGATTGGCCGGAGGGCGGACACGCTCGAAGACGGACTGATGGACCTGGATAAGGCCATTCAAGATCAGAGTGCGGGAAATGAGGAGGAGTTGCTCCGCTATCTGGCTCGCCGGGCTTGGCGCCTTGAGTATCTGTGGAAGCCAGTCGTGGACCTGTTCCCCGGACGCACCTTCTCAAGAATCGACTAGCGCCGACCCATCATCTCGATCGCCTGAACGAGGAAGCCGTTGGGGTCGGCTCGCTTGGCCTGAGCGGTCTGTAGCAGGGCCGGTGCGGCAAATCCCTCGAAATCATTGTTTCCCAGCTTGGCAATCAGCGCTTTGGCCACATCTACGGGGTCCATGAACGCGTCAGGAGGCTGTGGGAACGGGTCGTCGTTCCCCGGTTTGGGAGTGGAAAACTCGGTGGCGGTGGCTCCCGGGGTGAACAGATGGGCCCGAACTCCAGTCCCGGCCAGATCGAAATAGAGTCCCTCAGTGAATAGGTTCAAGGCGGCTTTGGCCGCCCCATAGGCCCCAGTTCGAAACGACATCGATTGGGTCCCCATGGAGGAGACATTCACAATGGCCCCCGAGTCCCGCTCCAGCATGTAGGGCAGCAGGGCCAGAGTGAGCCGAGCCGACCCGGTGAAGTTCACCGCCATTGTTTCGTCCAACTCCGCGGGAGTGAGACGCTTCATGGACCGCCGCCGCGGGGCACCGGCGTTGTTCACCAGCACGTCGATGGGACCCATTTCGGTCCAGGCCCGATCGGCAAACGGCGCCACGCTTTCCAAGTCACCCAAGTCGAGCGTCCACCAGCAGCCATCGCCGCCCGCATCTCGCACTTCTTCGAGAACTCGTTCGAGGCGGTCGCCTCGGCGGGCGGCCAGGCCCACAAACGCCCCTGCCCGGCCCAGTTCAACCGCGAGAGCAGCCCCGATGCCGGACGAGGCGCCGGTGACCAGCACTCGTTGCCCGGTTGGATCCCAGGTCATCCCGCGGTCATTCCGGCGTCAATGCTCAGCACCGAGCCATGGATCCGATGGCCATCGTCGGAGGCGATGTACGCCACTAAAGAAGCGATGTCGTTGGCTTGAGCCTGGCCGCGGAATCCCAGGTAGCGTCCCATGAGGTCTGGATCAGGGTCTTTGGGAAATGTGAAGGTCTCCATCAAATTGGTTTCCACACCTCCGGGAGCAATCGCATTGACCCGAACCCCGGTCTTCATCGTCTCCATGGCCATGGCCTTAGTCATCAAAACCACCGCTCCCTTGCTGGCGCAGTAGGGCACGGTGTAGGCCTGCCCCATCAGCCCCGCATTGGAGGCGATGTTCACAATGCAGCCGTCCGATGTCTCCAAGTGGGGGAGGGCAGCCTGTGACATCCAGAACACCCCCTCAACGTTCACACCCATGATCAGATCCCAGGCTTCCTGATCAACATGTTCCACCCGGTGGCCCCGGGCCACACCGGCGACGTTGCACAACACATCAAGGCGCCCGTGATTGGCAACCGCTGAGTCCACCAGTTCATGGCAAGCATCCCGAGAACGCACGTCGGATACGACGGGCTGGAAATCGACGCCACTGGCAATCATCCCTGCGGTTTCCTCAAGTCCCGCTTGGTTGATGTCGCTACCCACCACCACGGCCCCCTCGCTGGCCAGCCGTATCGCGGTGGCCTGGCCGATGCCCGACCCAGCACCGGTGACCAATGCGACCTTTCCGGAAAATCTCATGATTGAAGCTCCTTGATCCTCTAGGGAAGCCCAACACCGGGGATCTCCACCGGCACCGACTCAATTCGCCCCTGCCCAATTCCCTGAACCTCATCGGGATGCGAGCCCGGTGCAGTGACCAGGAAGAGCGTGCGGCGGTCGTCGCCTCCCAGCATCACTGCGAAGCAATTGAGTTCTGTCTCTACTCGGTGGGTGATCTCGCCGCCTTCGACCACACGCAGGGCGGCTCGTCCTATGGCGTCGGCGTACCAGATGCCTCCTTCGGCGTCGTAGCAACAGCCATCGGGAATGGTGCCCGGCACCGCGGCCCACAGCCGCCGATTCTCCAGCCGTCCCTCGGGCCCGAAATCGAACGCGGTGAATTGGCTGGCGAAGCTCTCTCCCACGATAAAGGTGGTGCCGTCGGGCGTGATGACCGCTCCGTTGGGAAACGCCAGGCCGTCAGCAGCGGCCTCCGTCGTGCCGTCGGTCTGCACCAGCCCGAGAGTGGCGGGGGCAAATTCCTCTCCACCGTGCAAGTCGAATCCGAAGTTTCCCACGTATGCCCGCCCCTCGGCGTCCACTGTCATGTCGTTGCAGAGCGAGGTGGCTATCTCGGAGAGGTCGCCATGCTCATGGAGGGCCACGCCGTCGTAGCGCATGACCCGGCGGTCCCGCATCGACACCACCAGGAGGTCGCCGTCGGGCATCCACCCCAAACCCGATGGTTGACCGGGAACCTCCACGATCACCTCGACGGTGCCGTCCAGCGAGGCAGCATTCACGGAGTACTGGTAGAAGTCGGAGTACCAGAGACGGCCGTCGTGCCATCGGGGACCCTCACCGAAATCGATTCCCTGGATAAACGGCTCAGGGCTGGGAAGTAATTCCATGCCGGGGGACAATAGCGACTGTGGACGAACTCGCTGTTGTAGACCTCACTGATCCGGCTTTCTGGTCGAACCCCTATCCGGTGCTGGCCGAAGCCCGGAACCGGCATCCGCTGGCCCGGGGAGTCGACGGGGGCTTGATCGCCCTTAGCTTCGACGCGGTGGAGTCGGTGCTGCGAGATCCCCGATTCTTAACCACCGACCTGCTGGCTCCCCGAGGGATTACCGAGGGGCCAATTGCCGATTGGTGGGGTCAGGTCATGTTCTCGGCCAACCCGCCAGAGCACACCCGCCTGCGTCGTTTGGTCAGCCGGGCGTTCACCCCTCGGGCGGTGGAGTCCCTTCGTCCCCGCGTGGTGGATATCACCGAGGAATTGGTGACCGGGCTGGGTGGCGACGCTGTGGACCTGGTGGCCGGATTTGCCCACGAGCTGCCCATCAGGGTTATGGCAGCCATGCTGGGGGTTCCCCCTGGCGACCATCGCCGCTTTGCGGCGTGGACCGCCGACCTTGGATTGGTTTTCTCTTCGGTCCACACCCCCGAGCTGATGTCCCGCCTGGAAGCCGCCATCACCGGACTCAACGGCTACGTTGCCGAACTCGTAGCCGATCGGAGGGCCCACCCGGGTGAGGACCTGCTCAGCGGCTTGATCGCCGCAGAGGCTGACGGGGATGTCCTCAGCGAGGCCGAATTGGTGGCCATGGTGGAGAACCTGCTCTTCGCCGGGCATGACACAACCCGCTCCATGCTGATGACCGGTGCCGCATTGCTGCTTACCCACCGGGACCAACGAGCATTGCTCTCGGACAATCCGGATCTGGCCGCCCAGGCGGTTGACGAGATCCTCCGCTTCGAGGCGCCGGTGCTGGGGTCGGGCAGGGATGCCGCCGAGTCTTTGGACTTGTTCGGTGTTCCGGTAGAAGCCGGGGAGACCGTCACCACTATGTCCCTGGCAGCCAATCGCGACCCAGGCGCCTTCGATGTTCCCGACCGTTTCGATATCCGCCGCCCCGGAGGCAAGCTGATGAGCTTCGGCCAGGGAATCCACTATTGCCTGGGTGCGGCGCTGGCCCGCTTGGAAGGCCAGGTGGCCTTCCCGATGCTGCTGGAGCGCCACCCCCGCATGGAATTAGCGGCCGAGCCTGAGTGGGTCCCCTATGCCTCCATCCGCCGCTTCGAACAGCTCATGGTGACAATCGCCTGACCGGCCTCCCCTCGGCCGGAGGTAGGGTGAATCAGTGCTCCACTGGGCCAAGAGTCGGGTCATCAACTCGGTGAGCGGCATGTTCGCCCACGCGCAGATGCCTTTGAGACACACCCGAGATTTCCCCGGAGATCCGGGACTGTGCGGTCCAGGCTCGATCAGCTGGAGGGTTATCGGCGATGTCAGCGTGTTCATCGGCGGTATCCGAGCACTGCTGATCCAAGCGGCCCATCCTGAGGTAGTGGCCGGTGTGGACGACCACAGTCGCTACCGGGATGATCCGCTCGGCCGCCTCAGCCGCACGTCCTTCTACGTCACGTCGGCCACTTTTGGGGCGATGCCTGAGGTCAAAGAAGCCATTGATCTGGTTAATTCGGCCCACCAAGGTGTGAGCGGCACTTCACATCGGGGGCAGGCGTACAGTGCATCGACTCCAGAGCTTGCCGCGTGGGTCCACAACTCGTTGACTGACTCCTTCCTCGAGTCCTTCCAGCGCTTCGGCGGTCGCCTAAGCCCCGCCGAAGCCGACCAGTTCGTGGTTGAGCAGTCCCAGGTGGGGGAGATGCTGGGGGCCGCACCATTGCCCACAACTGCCAGAGCGCTGCGGGAGTGGATTATCGGGCATCCTGCTCTGGCGCCGAGCCCGGGCATGCGGGCCGCGGTCAGGTTCCTACAGAGTCCTCCGATTCCCGCGGCCCAAAAGGCGGGATACCAGATCCTGATGAACGGGGCTATCGCCACCATCCCCCAAGAGCTCACCTCGGTCTTGGGTTTGACCGCGTTTCCCGGGGCGCGAGCCAGCAGCACGGCAATGGTCTTGGGACTGCGGCGCATCATGAAGAACAGCCCCGCCTGGCAGGCCGCCCTCGAGCGATGCGGCGTGCCCTATGACCGGCGGCTGTTTAGAGACAATGCCGTTTAGGCGGCCAGCAGTCCGGCCAAATTCTCCCGCATTATCAGGCGGATATCACTTGGCGGGAGGCTGGATAGCCCCTCGGCGAACTCCAGCGGCTGGGCAAGGCCTTCGGCGTGGGGCCAGTCGGAGCCGAACAGCACTTGGGATACCCCGATAGAGCGGGCCAGATCGGCCACCGGCTCCTCGTGGTGGGGCGAAACGAACACGTGGCGGCGGAATACGTCGCTGGGTTTCTCAGTCAGCGGGCCCCGCAACCACGGGCCGTTGCGGCCCATCCGGTTCATCTTGTTCATGGCCGCCATCAGGTAGTCCACCCACAGGCTGCCGTTCTCCACGCTCATGATCCGCACGTTGGGAAACGCCTCGAACAGATTGGAATAAATCAGCGCTGCCACCGTTTCCATGATCGGCCGGTCTCCGTAGAAGCAGGTCCATTGCAACGCCGACTGCCGGTGCGACGGGGGATTTGGGTCCTCGCCCCAATGCACCGACATCGACTGGTTGTAGCCCGACTCGCCGATGTGGAACCCCACCACGGCATGGGCCTCATTGATCCGAGCCCAGAAGGGGTCGAATACTGGGTCGGCGATATTTCGGCCGGCTGCGGGTCCCGGACGAAGCGACACCACCCGAGCCCCCCGGCCCAACGCCCATTCCAACTCGGCCACCGCTAGGTCGGGATCGACCAGCGACAGCAGGGGAGGGGCATGGATGCGGCCATCTCGGTTCAGGCCCCACTCGTCGTCTAACCAGCGGTTGAAAGCAGAGAGGTTGGCATAGAGCAGGGCGGGGTCATCAACCATGTAGTGCTCAACGCACACTGCGAGCGTGGGGAACAAGACTGCGGCTTCGATGCCCTGCGCGTCGAGCACGGCGACTCGGGCCGAGCGCTTTACATATTCCGGGCGATGAGGCTCAGACACCCGAGTACCCCTGATGTTGGCGCCACCCTCCCCTCGCTTCATGGCTTGGAGCATCTCCCGCAACATTCCCGGACGGGGAGCAGTGTCGTAGTTGCGGTGCTCCAAAAAGGTGAAGCGCTGCTCGCCAATGTACACCTCCTCGGCGCCGTCGGGCTCGATCACCGGCCTTACGGCACGGTTGGCGAATGCCGGTTCGATGTAACGGGTAAAGGCGTCACGGGGCTCGTAGTAGTGGTTGTCGGCGTCGAAGGTCCGATATCCCAGATCCATGCGCACAGGTTAGGGCGGGCTGAAGCGGGCAAGTAGGGTGGCCCCGGCAATCACCGCCCGAACACCGAAGGAGACGCTGAGATGGGACGGCTGGACGGCAAAGTAGCAATCATCACCGGAGCAGCACGGGGCCAGGGGGAGGCCGAGGCCCGGCTTTTCGCCTCCGAAGGGGCCAAAGTTGTGCTCGGGGACGTTCTCGACGACGACGGCGAGCAAGTGGCGGCCAGTATCGGAGCGAACGCCCGATATGTACACCTGGATGTGTCCCAAGAGGCTGACTGGGACGCGGCCGTTGAAGCGGCCGCGAGCATGGGCTCGTTGAGTGTCCTGGTCAACAACGCCGCCATCCTGCGGCCCGCGGCCATCGAGGAAACCACCCTCGACGACTACATGGCGGTCATCAACGTCAACCAGGTGGGCACCTTTTTGGGCATGAAGGCGGTGTTGGAATCTATGAAGATGGCCGGCGGGGGCTCCATCGTGAACATCAGCTCCATCGATGGCCAGCAGTCTAAGAACGGCCTCATCAGCTACTCCGCCTCGAAGTTCGCCATCCGGGGCATGACCAAGACCGCGGCCATCGAGTGGGGCCGTTTCGACATCAGGGTCAACTCCATCCACCCCGGCGGGGTGAACACGCCTATGGGCAACCCGAGGAATGATCCGCGGGCCGAGAAGGAGCCCTACATCTACCACGCCATTTCCCGGGTTGGTGAGCCCATCGAGATCGCTTACGCCGCCTTGTTCTTGGCCAGCGACGAATCGTCTTACGTCACTGGTGCCGAGTTGAACGTGGACGGCGGCTGGCGAGCCGGACTGGTCACTCCCGGCCTTCCCGGCACTGATCACGTGGTCGACTACGGCTACGACACCGACTGACGATCATCCATTTCCTGCCCTCACTTTGAGCGAAAAGCCTCTTTGGGAAGCCCCCAGCGCAGCGCCTAGCCCCGATTACGGCGCCGGGGCCGACCGTCTGGCGTTGACCGAAGCGGCCCGGCGCGTGTTGAACGCGGTGCGAGTCACCACGGTCACCGGGGATTCCCTCACCAAGGCCACTGAATTGCTGGAACAGGCCGCGGCGCTGGTCGAAAAGGAGCAGATGAAGGGGCTCCATCAACAAGGGGTGATGGGCGAGCTGACTCCCAATTTCGATTCCCGCGATCCCATGGCGTTCTTCCCTTTCAGTCCCATCGTCGGCCGGTTGAACCCGGCATCCCCGCCAGTTGAACTCTGGGCGGAGGGGGAGGAGGTTCACGGGAGGATGAACCTGTCTCCGGTTTATGCGGGCCCTCCCGGCCTGGTCCACGGCGGGATAATCGCGGAGATTTTCGATGAGCTCTTGGGTGTGGTCAACGTGGTCAACAACAAGGGGGGCTACACCGGTACGTTGACGGTGGTCTATCGGCGGCCCACCCCGTTGTTAAGGGAGGTCAAGCTCCGAGCCTGGTCCTCTGGCGGAGAAGGCCGCAAGCTCTACGCATCAGGTGAAATGGTGTGCGACGGAACGGTGACCGCCACGGCTGACGGTGTCTTCGTTCGTGCCGACCGACAACTCTATGAAGATCTATAGCCCCGACGGGAGAAACCATGACTGATACCGGATTTGAGACCAGCGCGGCGGTTTACGAACTGCTTGACACCATGAAGGGCCTCGACCAGGAGTTTCTGACCGGTCCCAAGGCGCTGGCCGACGATCAGGCGGTGCTGGAGGGCTACCGGTGGATCTTCTCCATTACCCAGGTGGCTTTGGACGTCTACGTGTGGGCGGATACCAACCGGCCCCGGTTCACCGAGATCGTGGGCCCGTACAAGAAGTGGGGCGGCGACAACTCTGATGCGTTCTACTTCATGACCCGAATTGACCCCTCTCGCACTTACCGGATGACCGTAGACCCCGGCGACGCGGTGTACTTGTCGCTCACCGTGTACGGCGGCCCCGACGACGGCCGCTACTCCGAGCGCATCGTGGGAACGCTCAACACCACTCAGATGACGCCCAATCCCGACGGCACCTACGAGATGATGGTCAGCCCCAACGACCACGAGGGCAACTTCCTGAAACTCGCTCCTGATGCCGTGGTGGCCTGCACTCGCGACTACATGAACGACCCAGTTGGCGGGGAGAAAGCCCGTTGGAGCATCGAGTGCCTCGACCCGGCACCCGCGTGGAGTGCTGTACACACCGATGCCGAGGTGGCCCGGCGCTTCCAGCACGCGACGACATGGGTGAAGGAACAGGCCGCCATGGTTCCCATCCCGCTGGGCACCCTCAACCACATCGATGACCCGTTTCCGGTGCCGACCGAGACCTTCGGTTGGGCCGCCGGGGATGCCTCTTACGCCATGGGAGCGTTCGAACTCGACGATGACGAGGCATTGGTATTGAAGGGCAGTTCACCGGAGTGCGTCTTCTGGAACATGTGCTTGTGGAACCAGTTCCTGCACTGCTTCAACTACGACTACGACGACGTCACCACCAATGGCTCCAAAGTGCAGCTAGACGACGACGGATCGTGGACCATCGTGATCGCGGCCAACGACCCTGGTGTGCCCAACTGGGTGTCCACCCAGGGCCGGCCCCACGGGCGCATCTGGTTCCGGTGGTTCCTTCCTGAGAGGACCCCCGACCCGATTGCCGCCGAAGTGGTGAAACTGGCCGAGCTGAGCTAGTGCTCTAGCTTCATCGCGAACCGGTCGGTTCGACGGCTAGTGCTCTAGTTCGACGGCAAAGCGGTCGGTGTAGAAGCTGAGCGCTTGGCGGCGCTCTTGTGCGGTCATTCCGAAATCGGCCAGGTCGTAGATCACCCGCCCGTGCTTCCCTCGAGGATGATCAGCCATATAGGTGTCCATGGCGGACTTGACTTCGGCGGTGAACGGCTGGTCGGCCAGTCTGTAAATGCGCTCCACCATGGCCACGTCGTTGGCCATGAACTCATGAAACAGCACGTCGATGGACTGTTCGGGCGGCACCAGGTCGCGGTCGTCGGTACACGACTGGAGCATGTCCTGGATGAGCTGGGCCCACCACTGGCCGATGCCGCAGACATCCACCGGGTGGGAGGCGCTCATGCGGGCCGAGTAGCAGATCATGGTGGCGAATGAGGCGGTAATCGACACCGGGTCGCGATGGGTGAACACCACGGTGGCGTCGCCGAACACGTTCATCAGCGGAGCGATCTGCTCCAAGTGTTGGGGCGATTTGAGCACCCAGCGCTCTCGGGGCGGGCGCTGATGGGTGAGGACCTTGAGGATGCGCTTCAGGTATTGGTAGTGAGGGGTTTGGTCGTGCTCCTTGTAGTACGCCCGCCACGTGGGCATGACCGCCGAGCAGTCGAACAGCATGGTGGAGAAGTCGATGGCCAGCAGGTGGATCTCCTCGTGGACGTGATCCCAGGTCATTTCATGCATGCGGTCGTAGTGGGGCATGGCCGCGTTCATCACCGCCAAACCGTCTTTGGCCCGCTGGATGCGGCCCTCAACAGTGCCGGCCTCATCGGTAGGGGGAACCGGCTCCAAAGATTCCCACCACGGCAGCGAGCGCAACCCGGGGTCGGCAGAGATGAGATTGTGCAGATGCGTCGTACCCGTGCGGGGCAGCCCGGCGATAACGATGGGACGATCGATGGGCACATCCACGGCATCGGGGTGGTCCTTGATGTATTGCTCGATGCGCAGCCGATTGACGGCGAAGGCTGTGAGCTGGCTGAACTGGCTCAAGCGGCCCATTGGCGATAAATCAGCCTCGGTGTCCATGGCCCGGCACAGAACCTCCAGCGGTTCTCGGAATTCGCTGGGACCGAAGTCGCTGAGCCCGCTTTGGGCGGTGGCGGCGGCGAGCACAGCCTCAGGGCTGAACTCGATCTGATCGGCCATAGGAGCGGTCTGCTCCATCATCTCGACGATCTCAGTGGCTAGAACCGGCTCAACGAGATCCTCTATACGGATGGGGGCAGGGCGGTCGCTCACGCCCGGCAGGATAATCTCGCTCCATGCCCCAGCATGTGCCGGAGATCGAGTGGACAGCGGATGCTTTGGAACTGCGGAAGTTTGTCTTCGACTACTGGGGGGAGAACAAGCGGGCTCCCAATCTGGCCGCGATGCATGCCGGGACGGGGATGGAACGGCGCCGTTTGGTGGAGGCGCTCAAGCTTCTCCAGTTGGGGATTGTGTTTGTGATCGACGAGACATCGCCGAATTGCGACATCCTGAAGGCGCCGCCGTTCTCGGCCTTTCCCAGCCAGGTGGAGATGTTCATCGACGGGGAGTTCCACAGCTATATAGGTTGCGCCCATGAGGGAATCGGGGTTTCTTGGACCCCGTACTTCCGAGGCAAGGAAGTGGAACTGCGGACCTACGACGCCCACACGCTGGAGCCCATCACCCTGGTGTCCAAGGACTTCAAGCTGATCTCCGCCGAGCCCTCCGAACCCTTGATCTTGTGTACCGAAGTGATCTGGGACTGGGTGAGCACCGACATGAAGCACATGTGCGACCACACAAATTTCGTGCTGAACCGCGAGAACGGCGCCGCCTATGAGGCATCCATAGGGCGGCGGGGCATCTACTTCACCGTCGACCAAGTTGCCGAATACATCGCCTTCGTACTGAATATCCGCATTTATGACTACCACTGGCCGGCCTTGAGCATGGATCCTCCCATGATCATCGACCGTCTGCGGGAGCTGGATATCGATCTGAGACCCTGGGGGTTGTAGGGCAGGGAGCTGGCCCGCTAGCTGGCTGCCTTCTGGCGGCGGCGGTGAGCGGTGAGGATCGCCTCGGTGTAACCGTTGGGTTGCTCACGACCTTCGAGAACCAACGAGAGGGCAGCGCTGAAGGGGATGCTGGTGGAGAAATCGCCGCTCATGGGCTCATAGTCGGGGTCATCGGAGTTCTGACCGTCCACCACCGCAGCCATGCGCTGCATGGCCTCCACTACCTGCTCTTCAGATAGCAGCCCGTGGTGCAGCCAGTTGGCGATGTGCTGGGAGGAAATACGCAGGGTGGCCCGGTCTTCCATCAAGGCGACATCGTCGATGTCGGGCACTTTGGAGCATCCCACTCCCTGGCCCACCCATCGGGTCACGTAGCCCAAGATGCCTTGGGCGTTGTTGTCCAGTTCCCGCTGGATCTCCGCAGGGGAAAGCTCGCGATCTGGCGGTAGGACTGCGGGGGCCAACATGGATTCGACGGCGGCGGCGCGATCAACCGGCGACTCGGCCAGTTCATTCTGAAGGGTGCCGACATCAGTCTCCAGGTAGTGCAGAGCGTGCAATGTGGCCGCGGTGGGGGAGGGGACCCATGCGGTGGTTGCCCCGGCCTGAGGATGACCGATCTTTTCATCCAACATCGCCGCCATGTCGTCGGGTCTAGCCCACATGCCTTTTCCGATCTGGGCGTGTCCTGGCAAGCCCATGGCCAACCCAACGGCCACGTTGGCCTCCTCGTAGGCCGTCAACCACTCCGACGCCTTGATCTCCCCCTTGGGGATCATGGGACCCGCTTCCATATTGGTATGGATATCGTCGCCGGTGCGGTCTAGGAAGCCGGTGTTAATGAACACCACTCGCTCTGAGGCCTCGGCGATGCAGGCGGCCAAGTTGAGCGACGTACGGCGCTCCTCATCCATGATCCCCATCTTCAGCGTGTTGGGGGCCATGCCCAAGACCTCCTCGATCTCGGTGAAAAAATCTCGGACAAGGGCAGTTTCACCGGGACCGTGCAGCTTTGGCATCACGATGTAAACCGATCCGGCATGGCTATTGCGATGGGGGCCGGTTGCGGTCAGATCGCAGAGGGCACACCAAGCCGCCATCGCCACATCGATGATGGTCTCGGGAATTGGCTGGCTGTCTAGGCGAACCATGTCGGTTTCCATGTGCAATCCCACGCTGCGGATCAGCATCACGCTGCGCCGACGCACCGTTGTCTGAATCCCCAATGGGTCGATCACCGCGGAGTCCTCATTCAGACTGCGGGTCACGGGCTGACCATCCTTGGTGAACGAGGCGGTGAGGTTGCCCTGCATCAGGCCGAGCCAGTTGGCATAGGCCACGGTCTTGTCCTCGGCGTCCACCGAGGACACTGAATCCTCCAGGTCCATGATGGTGGTCAGCGCTGATTCCATCATCACATCGGCCACCCCTGCGGGGTCATCTCGACCGATGGGGTGGTCGCGATCAATCACCAGTTCAATGTGGAGGCCGTGCTTGCGCAGCAACACCGTGTCTGGAGCCGAGTCCGTGCCGGTGTACCCTGCGAACTGCTCAGGATCGGCCAGCCCTGAGGTTGCGCCACTGGGAAATTCAACCCGAAGACCATCGGCAGACACCGCATAGGCCGCCGCGTCGCCATGCGATCCCGACGCCAGCGGGACATGGCTGTCCAGCAGTGCTCGAACCCGGTCGATCACTCGCTGGCCCCGCACCGGGTTGTACGGCCCACTTCGTTGCGCGCCGCCCACCTCGTCGATGGCGTCGGTTCCGTAGAAGGCGTCGTACAGGCTGCCCCAGCGGGCGTTGGCCGCGTTGAGGGCATAGCGGGCGTTGTCCACCGGCACAACCAGCTGCGGCCCGGCCAGACGGGCAACTTCAGGGTCGACCCCCGCGGTGGTCACTGCTACCGGTGGCGGCTCTTCGGCCAAGTAGCCGATTGAGCGCAAGAAGTCGATCGGGCTAGCTGGCAGATCACCCCTATTCCGATGCCAAGAGTCGATTTGGGCCTGCAAGTCATCGCGCTCGTCCAAGCAGGCCCTGATGCTTGGGCCGAAACGCACGATTGCCTGTTCCAGGGAGGACCAGAACTGTTCGATGTCCAGGTGTGTGTTTGGGGCCAAGCGACTGTTGACGAAGTCGGCCAACGGCTTAGACACCTCGAGTCTTCCGAAAGTCTCGTAGGTCACCGCCACAGGGTAGAAGTTGCCCAAGCCGGATTCTCAAGCAAAGCCATGTTTCCCGAAAATAATGGTGCAGTTAGAAGCGACGCGGTTGCTATCGTGCCCGAACAACCACCCCCACCACACCAAAGAGGTATCAGCATGGCCGCCAACGTTGCCGGTTCATTCGATGCCGAGGTCCGGTCCACCCAAGCGTGGATGGCCTCGCCCCGCTTCGAGGGGATCACCCGCCTGTACTCGGCTCGCCAAGTAGTGGAACAACGCGGAGTTCTAAACGAGGACCACACCGTGGCCCGGTTCGCGTCCGAGCAGTTCTACGCCCGTCTGCGGGAGTTGTTCGAGCAGGGGAGGTGCATCTCAACCTTCGGCCCCTATTCGCCGGGCCAAGCCGTGGCTATGAAGCGGGCAGGGATCGAGGGGATCTACCTGGGGGGATGGGCCACTTCGGCAAAGGGCTCCCTGCACGAAGATCCCGGCCCCGACCTGGCCAGCTATCCGCTGAACATGGTTCCCGACGAGGCCGCGGGTTTGGTTAGGGCGCTGTTGACCGCCGATCGCAACCAGCGGTTCGCCCGGTCGCGGATGAGTATCGAAGAGCGCATGCGCACCCCGGAGGTGGATTTCACCCCGTCGATAATCGCCGATGCCGATACCGGCCACGGCGGAGACGCCCACGTCCGAAATTTGATCCGCCGATTCGTCGAGGCCGGAGTGCCCGGTTATCACATCGAGGACCAGAAACCCGGTGTCAAGAAATGCGGGCATCAGGGCGGCAAGGTGTTGGTGCCGTGCGACGAGCAGATCAAGCGACTCAATTCGGCTCGATTCCAGTTGGACGTGATGGGAGTGCCGGGCATCATCGTGGCTCGGACCGACGCCGAGGCGGCCAACCTGCTGGACGGCGGCACCGACGAGCGCGACCAGCCGTACATCATGGGCGCAACCCAGCTGTCGGTCCCGTCCTACAAGGACGCCTACCTGGCGGTCTTGCGCCGCCTGGCCGAAGTCGGCGTTGAGGGGGTGAACGGGCATCTGCTGTATGCCGTGCCCGAGACCCGCTACAAGCGAGCGATGGCCTGGCTTGATCAGACGGGAGTCAACCAGATCATCGAAAAGGCAGCCGTCACCTTCCATGCCTCACCTGATCCCCGAGCCGACGAAGCGGTGGACCGGGCCTCCGATGCTCTGGCCGAGGCGTGGCACCGGGCGTCGGGTCTGGCCACCTATTCGCAGGCGGTAGCCGATCAGATGGCGTTGCGATCCTCTGAGGGAGAGAGCTTCGGCATGGAGGTGGGGGAGTGGCTCGGCTTCGCCCGCTCTGTGGACACCGAGACCGCCCGAGACCGAGCAGCCGAGATGGGCCTCGACGTGGCCTGGGATCCCGAGGTGGCCCGGACCACCGAGGGGTACTACCAGGTGCAGGGCGGCATCCCCTACGCGGTGGCCAAGTCTTTGGCTGTGGCCCCCTTCTGTGACCTGCTGTGGATGGAGACCAAGACCGCCGACCTCGACGATGCCCGGGAATTCGCCGAAGCGGTCCACGCGGTGTATCCCGACAAGATGCTGGCGTACAACCTGTCGCCGTCGTTCAATTGGGACACCACCGGCATGTCCGACGAAGAGATGCGGGAGTTTCCCGCCGAGTTGGGTCGACTGGGATTCGTGTTCAACTTCATCACCTACGGCGGGCATCAGGTGGACGGAATGGCGGGGGAGGAGTTCGCCGCCTCCCTCCAGCAAGACGGCATGCTGGCGCTCGCCCGACTCCAGCGGAGATTCCGCCTGGTGGACTCTCCCTACAAGACACCCCAGACCCTGGTGGGCGGCCCGCGACTGGATGCCGCGCTCATGGCGAGTTCGGGGCGTACCTCCACCACCCGAGCAATGGGCAAAGGCTCAACCCAATTCCAGCATCTGGTGCAGACCGAAGTGCCCACCCGCGAATTGGAAGCCTGGTTGGAGTACTGGGCAGCCCACAACAGCATCGACGCGCATCTGAGGGTTCGCCTGCGGCCCTACACCGCGGGATCGGAGATCCTCGAACTGGTGGTGTACAGCGGGGACAACGACTTGGCCAACGTGGTATTCGGAGTGCTGAACGACCGGCGGGGCCGAGCCATCTTGTCAGTCCGAGACCAGAACACCCATAGTCCCGCATTGCGCCGCAAGCGCTTGATGGCACTCATGCACCTGTACCTGATCCGGCGGTACAACGCGGTGTCCATCCAATACCTGACCCCGACAGAGGACAACTATCGCCAGGCTGTGGGCATGAAAGAACTGGGCTTTTTCGCCTCAGTGTCAGACGAGGTGGGCGAAATCATCGTCGCCGACGTGGACGAGGCCGTTGTCACCAAGCTGATAAGCGATGAAGGGGCATTGCACGAGCTCATCCACGGCCGGGGCGCATAGCGGCTAGCTCCTGCCCGCAGGCTGGGAGAAGCGGGCCATTTCCAGGCGCAGCGCCAAGGCGAGCACAGCGGTACCCAACGCCACCCCGGCCAAGAGCAGCAGTCCGGCCGCCGATCCGCCGATATCGGACAAAACGCCGAACAAGATCGGTCCGGTAACGCCTCCGGCTTCTCCCGCGGTGAAGAACAGACCGCCCGCGGCGCCCATGTTGCGTTGGGCGACACCGGGAAGCTGCATCATCGCCAAGAGGGCTAAGGGGACCGCCAAACCCTTGCTGAACCCGATAATGGCCAAACCGACGAAGGTGGCGGGCCTGCCGTCGACGTTGAGCAGGACCGTGGCCACCCCGAACAATGCGAACACCGCAGCCATGACCGCAATCCGACTGCCTTCGGGGATCGCTCGTGGTCCGAGCAACGCGCCGAAGATGCTCAAGGCGGTGACCGCTCCGGCCAGATAACCCGCTACCGAACTGGAGAATCCCCGGTCTTCAATCACCGTTGGGAGCCACCCGTTGAGTGAGTGGTTGAAGAAGAACATGCCCAATGCCAAGACCAGCATTACCTGCACCGCGCGATTGCCAATGAGCTCCCAAGCGCCGGAAAAACCGGGAGCAGGATCGAGATCGCGGTCGGCACCGGGGGCCACCCGCTCTGCTCCGGCCGCAGCCAATAGCCAGACGGCTATCACGGCCGCGCTAATTAGGGCATACACCATCAGAGTCGCCCGCCAGCTCTGGTCGAATGCCGGCATCAGCACGCTGTTGGCGGTAACCAAAGGCAGCACACCGCCGATGGCCGGAGCCGTCATTGTGATACCCATGGCCAGAGCCCGCTCCTCTTCGTCGAACCACACACTGACCAGCTTGGGGGCGCCCACCGATACCAGCGGCCCGCCAAGTCCGAACATCGCCACTGCGCCGAACATTCCGATGAAATTGCCGGCAACGGGTCGCAACAGAGCAGAGGCCGAGATGATCACCGTGGCGACCCCCAGCGAGCGGCGAAGTCCCAGTCGGTCTACCAACGCGCCTGAGGGAAGGGCGGCCACCAAGTACACCAGCGGCCACGCTCCCAGCACCGCACCCATGGCCCCTTTGCTGATCCCGAGGTCATTACGGATCGTCTCCACCAGTGGGGCCATGGAGAACACCGCCAAGCCGAAGGAGAAATAGACCATCCACAGCGCACTGAGCATCATCCATCGGTATCGATGGCTGTGAAGAGACACGGCGGGACCGTATCAACCTCCGGCCGTTGACCCGCCATGCTGACCCGATGGGAACAGCAGTAGTGACCGGTGCCGCCAGCTGTTGATCTGCCATGCTGACCCGATGGGAACAGCAGTAGTGACCGGTGCCGGACAAGGAATTGGACGGGCGGTCTCGAAGCGTCTGGCCGCTGATGGCCATCACATTGTGGCCGTAGATCAAAAGCCCGACGCGGCCGCCGCCACTGCGGAGATGCTCGGCGGCCAATGGCGGCAGTGCGATGTGTCCGACCCGAAATCTGTGGCCGCGCTGGCCGATTCACTCGATGAGGTGGATGTGTTGGTGAACAACGCCGGCATCTGGATCTTCGCCGGCCTGGACGCCATGACCCCCGATGATGTGCGCCGAGTACTGGAGGTGAACGTGATGGGCGTGTTCTATTGCACTCAGGCTTTGGCCCCCCTGATGGGGCCGGGAGCAGCCATTGTCAACCTCTCATCCAACGCCGCATATTCCAACTCGCCTGGGGTGGGCATCTACCCGCCGTCCAAAGCCGCGGTGGAGAGCTTCACCAAGCAAACGGCCCTGGAGTTGGGCGTTCGAGGCATACGAGCCAATGCAGTTGGGCCGGGAATGATCCTAACCGAGGGCACCCAGGCCAACTACGAGGGTGAAATGGGAAGAAGGCGGGCGCGAGCCGTACCCCTGGGCCGAAACGGCTACCCCGAAGACATCGCCGATGTGGTGGGTTTCTTGGCCTCCGACGATGCCCGATACGTGACGGGCCAAGTCATCTACGTCGACGGCGGCCTCAGCGCCGGGCGAGCCGCGCTTTAGCCGCTGCCGGCCAGGTTGGACCTTTGGGAGCGCCAGCGGTGGTAACGCGCCCATAGCACCAGGAGCGAGGGGAGCACGGTGAAGGTGGCAATGAGGCCGAACAAGATGGCCACCGCGGCGAGTATTCCCAGCTCCTGCATCGGCACAAGCGGAGAGAAGAGCAGCGCTAACAGGCCGAGGGCAGTTGTGAGCGCGCTGGCCAGGAGAGCCCCGCCGGTGGTGGTCATCGCATTCCGTATACCGTCGACGACCTGGTCCGCCTCCTCGTTCTCCTCCAAGAAGCGATGCGTCAGGTGGATTGTGTAGTCGACGCCAATCCCGATCGTGAGCACCACCATGAGCGCGGTGCCCATGTTGTAGGAGATCCCGAACACCCACATGGCGCCAAGCAGCCAGGCAAGGGTTACCGCTATGGGAATGATGGTGATCAACCCGAGGGCAGGGCGAGATCGGCTGATTCCGAAGTACGCCACGAGGATCGTCAGAGCGGCAGCGATGACAAGACCAACACTGAGCGCCTGGCTGGCGGCCAGTTCCTCGGTGATCAGGGCGATTAGGGCGTCTCCTCCGGTGACGGTGACTTCTCCGTCGGCGCCTCCCCAAAGCGACTCGATTTCGTCGATTAATACTTGGAGCGCCTCGTTGTCCTCAACTGCGACGGGTATCTGAATGATGGTGCGGTCGAGTCCGGCGGCGCGGAGGTCTATCACCTCGGCGAAACCTGCGGGGTCCGCCATCTGTAAGGTCTCCCAGGCCCGGCGGACCTCTTCCTCAGCGGCCACCCCGCCAGCGGCCAGACTCTCAAAGGCAGCCGCCACGTCGGCGTCGTGGCTTGTCCAATCGGCCAGCAGCGTCCCAGCAGAGGCCAATGGAGGCCCCACGATGCCGTTCGGTCGGCGTTCTGAGTCAACCAGTGTGGAGTGAAGGTCGGTTAGGTCGCTAACTGCTCGACTGCTTTCGAGGTCGGACTCAATAAGCACCGTCATAAGCGTGGCGCTGCCGTCGAAGTTCTCTTCCAGGAAGTCGAAGCTCTTGAACGTGTCAGAGTCCTTGGGCAAGAAGTCCTTGACGGCAAAGGTGGTGCTGAGGTTGCCGGCAGCCACCACGGCCAGCGCTGTAATGACGATGACCGCGCCCAAGACCGGTACTGGGCGGCGCACAACGGAGGTAGCAACACGGGGCAAAACGGCGGCCGCTCCGGGAATGGTGTCGGCCACGGGGCGGGTTGTCGGTTTCTTTCCCTTGGCGGCCAGTCGCTTGTCCAGCACCAATCGGGCGGCCGGCACGAAGCTGGTCATGACGATCCAGCCCGAGATGACTCCGATGCTGGCGATGATTCCGAAATCGGCGATGGGTTCGAACCGGCTGCTCAAGTTGGCCAGCAGGCTGACCGCGGTGGTGCCCGCGGCCAGCAATACCGGAACACCGCAGAGCCGGACAGACCGGGCGATGGCTCGGCCTGAGGCATCGTCGTCAGTCTCAGAATCGTCGCGCAGCGCTTCTCGATAGCGGCCGATGATCTGAAGGGCGTAGTCCACCGACAAGCTGATCAATAGGACGGGAACCAAAGTGAGGAGGATGTTGTCGGGATCGACTATGCCGATGCCGCCGGGGGAGAGCCAGGAGATGGCGCCAAGCGTCCAGAGGATCGTCATGCCGAGGCCCAGCATGGTGATGTGGACGTCCGACTGAGTCCGGTAGAAGAGGGCCAACAAAACCACGATGATGACGAGGGCGATCACGGTGAGAACCACCAGGTTCTCCTCCCGGGCGTCCTTGCCCTCGGCGTCGCTCTTGGCCAGGGTGATGATCGTGACGTCGAGGGATGCAGTATCGAATCCCTTGGCGATCTCATGGGCTCGCAGCTGCGCCCTCTCTTGGCCGAGCGCATCGTCGATGTCATCGAGAATGACCAGCGAGAGCCCGGCGATTGGAGTGCCGGCGTCGTCGCGGGCCACGAAGCGGCCGAGCAGGTCGCTCAGTTCAGCCCTCTCGGGGTCCTGGGCCAACTGGGCCAGCCCCAGACTGACCTGGGTGCTGGTGATTGTGTCCAGAGTCAGCCCTACATCGGCCGCGGCGAGCTCGATCAGCTGGACGTAGCCATAGAGGGGTTCGTCTACTAGAAACGGTGCGATCTCCGGATCGCTGGTAATGGCCGCTTGCAGGTCTCTGACAATCCGAAGTGAATCAGCGGTAAGAACGTCGCCCTTGGCCAGTATCTGGACCACCCGTAGATCTGCGGCAGCAGGGAAGCTCTCCCTGATCACGTCGGTGGCTTCGGCCAAGTCGCTGTCGGCGGGAAGGAAGATACCTGTGGAGTCGATGGGGCCCTCAGGCTGATCCCTGACCAGGAACCCGGCCAGAAGGGCCAGCGTCACCGCTCCCAAGGCCAGAAGGACCAGTTGGGGTGATCTCTGGATTCTGCGGGCCTGCCAGCGGAACATGTCTCAGTCCTAGTGACGTGCCTTCCGGTAAGTCAGCTTCACCACTGGCTGGACTCCTCGGCGTAGACATGATCGGGCAGGTGGTAGGTGATGCCCTCGTCGTGGTACCAGGACCCCGACATAAGCGTGGTGAAGTTGGAAATGTTGCTTTTGCGGGCGATCTTGGGGAGAAACCGGGACGTGAAGCGGTCATATTTGGCCTGTACGCGGAACCAGGGAAGCACGCCGAACGTGGACTGCTTGGGATAGTTCAAAGAATCGGCCAGCGAGTCTCCGATAAGCGCCCGCGACACCTTATAGACGTACTGCGACAACTTCTGTCCCTCCTCTGGGTCGTTGATACCGACCACGAGAGGGGCCGAGTTGACCAGGGAGTTGGCCAGAACGACCGATGAGGCGCTGGGCTCCGGCTCGCACATTGTGCCGATCTCATACAGCTTCAACGCATCTTCCTCACCATTGAAGAGGATCGACTCGGGTATCCCCATGAGCAACCCCGAATAGCGCCACGTCGCCATGAAGCTCTCCGCCTCCTCTTCGCTGAACTTTGCTCCCAGACTCCTCATGTGCTTGAGAAGCCGGGCGGAAAACGCAGTGATCGCGTAGCCCACATGGGCCGCGCTCAACGGGATGCCAAGAGCATCCGTGTCCCAGTCCTTCGAGTTCTGGAGCAAATACCTGACTTGGGCATGGACAAGGCGGATGCGAAATGAAAGCCTCCATCCGTCTCCATATGGCCCCATGCCACCGGGTAGGAAGATCTCCACCATGTGGCGGTTATTTTGCTGGAGGCGCCGGACGCCCTGGTCGCGCAATCGGCCG
This sequence comes from Acidimicrobiia bacterium, assembly GCA_022825005.1. Lineage (GTDB taxonomy): Bacteria > Actinomycetota > Acidimicrobiia > Acidimicrobiales > Bin134 > Poriferisocius. Next base: position 120,548 of record JAJDYU010000085.1, on the reverse strand, counting down.
GTGACGAAGAAGGACTCGCTGATGTTGGTGGAAAAGCCCTCCACGAGGACTCCGGCCAGCATTCCGGCCACCACCATCTTCCGGTTCCTGTGGAACATGTGAATGCCAGGAGTCAGTGCGGGAAGATCGAGCCAGTCTGGCGGGGTCAAGACATCGTCGAAGAGCGCGCGAACCTCCGGGGGCACCTCAGGCAGCTCATTCTTCTCGGAGGGATTCATGTACGCCGAGATGATCCGGGACGCTTCCGATCGCTTCATCGCCGAGAACGCCTCTACGGCCGCATCGGCCAAGGGGTCGCCGACAGTTGTATGGGCGACGTAGTTCTTGGCCATCTCAGGCTCAAGGGCCAAGGCCCGCGCCTGGCCAGGGTTGTCGTAGTCGGTAGGAATGTCCATCTATCTTGGAAGATCGAGTTGGTCCGGCAGATAAGGGTTGGAAACTGTGGTCAATAAAGTTTACCCACGCGGAAGGTGTTGTCTTTCATCAGGAGTTGCCAATCAATACCGATAGCTTTACATAATATATATTCTCAACGTCTTGCGGGGAATTCTAGGGTGGGAATTTCTTGAAATTGGCTATAGACAACTGAAACTTCAGCCGTTAAGGTACCCCCACTGGCTTGAGCCAGTGCTATCGGCCTCGCCGGCCCCCATCGAGAAGAATCGAACGGAGGGCCGAATGAGTGCGGTCTGGAAGGCCACAGGGCCTTTTCTCCTCCTTGTGCTAGTCGCCGCAAACTGTGGTTCAGGGGACGCCGGAGCGCATGTCTTCTCGCCCGGAATCACTGAGCAGACCGTCGGCGAGCCAGCGGTCGAGCCGGTCGAAGCAGTCGAGGATCATTCCGTGCCCGCTGCTTCTGATCCATCACCCGTTCCGAGTTCAACTCTTAGCCCGGCCGACAGGGATTTCTCCACCGGCAGTTCCTACCGAGCTTCGACCGCCGGGAGGGATCCCGGCGATGTGCCCAATCACAATGCAATTCCCTCTGAAAAGCCGCGAGATTCCTCGGCTCTGCTTCGCGCCTCTCAAGAAAGTCCTTTTCACCAGTTTGGCGACGGCGTCTACACCTGGGACGACCGCCGCCGCCTCGTTGTGCTGGCGGTCCCCGCCGACCACCCGTCTTTGGATGCAAGCAGGGATGCCCGCGGCCATTGGGATGGGACCATTGAGGACACTCCCGGAGCGCGAGCGTGGGTGCAGCAGTGTGCCCGCCAGCAGTCAGACGATGCCATTGACAGCCCCGACACGGTGTTCGGAGCGGTTTCCGCCCAAGCTATCCACGCTTGCTTGGGCGGGCTTGCCCACCTCTCTGAGTTGTTCGCCCGATACTGGTGGACCGAGGCCGGCGTAACCTGCCTTTCCGACGCGGTCACGGCTCATTCCCTGCACGGCGACGACCGGCCAAGGCCGCTGGCAGTTTGCCCGTCCATCGGATACAACCCGGCCGCGCCCCGGCCTCCGGGATGGTTGGCCCAGCGTTGCGCAGAGATCGTGGCCGCTCACCCCAGTGCCGAGTTTTCGACCGACCCTGCCCAGCCCAACGAAGCCCTTCCCTCCTGCTGGCCGCCTTTGCTGTCGATCATCGAAACCCATGCAAGTGAGAATGCCGGACTCGGCCTTCCCGACGGGGCCCACAACTGCTACCACGCGTTCTTCGGTTATGTGTGGGCTAGACAAACCGGGCGGGAGAGCCGCCCTCCCAGCGACTTGGCCATCGGGTGCCACTATCGGGCCTTCGAGGCCAGCCCATGACTACCTCTCCAAGCACGGCGATATTGAGAACTCTGCTTGCCGTAGGCCTGCTTGCTGCCGGCCTCGCCCTGCCGGCTTCCGAGGACCCGCACGCACACGCCCATGAACAGACCACCCTGGTAGCGGCCAGCGGGTCGGGACGGTGCCCTTCCGACGTGCTGAATTGCACGGAGACGTGGACGCACGTCAACTCCTGGACCCACTACACCGCCCATGTGCCCTCGAACTGTGTCTTTGAGATCATCGACCAGTGCGACGTTCGAGTCACTTCCAGATCTGCGTCCAGCTCATGCCGGAACACGAGCAACTGCGGACACGGCCCGCATAGCAGCCTCCCCCAACCTTCTGGACCCGGCACCTGGACCACATGGAATGGTCATAGCAACACCAACTACCGGTGGTCCGGACAACGGCGCGAACCCATCGACCACGTCCATGATTCACCGTCGCCGAGCCCGCCGCCAACGATCTCTCCTCCCGATCCGAGCCCGGACCCCACCCCCTCTCCTCCCGATCCGAGCCCGGACCCGCCCTTCTTCAACCCCGGCGACATCGACTGGGGCAATTTCAATCCGTGCGCCAACGGCGGCTGTTTGGTTCCTTGCCTGACCGATGGCATCGCGAACAACTGCCCGTGGGAGTCCCCGCCCAAGGTCTGCACAACGGCATGGAGCAGCGATCAGAAACAGGCGTTACTCGGCAGGCTGCGATGGGAGTCGATCGTTCCCTACTCCCCCGGATTCTCCGGGCACCACTCCGAGGTCCCCGGTGGAGATTTGTTCTTGACGGCAGCGTCGAACCCCAACAGCCCAGTTCGCCACTGGACGGCACTGCAGCCGGCAACCACGCTCGACGTGTGGGATGCTTCGACCGCCGGCTGCCGGTGGACTGCCAACGCCGTCGGCGTATCACTCCGGGAATTGCTCCCCCACGAGGCCGCGGATCTGGCCAAGCTTCGTGTTCCCGGCGGTGCGGCCGCCGCCGGTGAAGCGCGCGAGGCCGCGGCGTTGTGGGACCGACTGAGCCTGGAACGCCGCCAATGGTTCCAGAGGGCATTTCCTCGGATCGATCCCACCACCATTTGGTGCTCGCCCTCTGAACTTCCCCCGTGGACTGTTCCGGCCAGCGGCGTGCTTTCCCTTACATCGGACTGGGAAGAGCGCTTCGGTAGTTGCCGCTGGTCGATCCCCCGCCGCGGCTTTTGGGAGTGGAAGCTCCAAGTCCAGTACACCTCAGAACAGGGCGACGATCACACCGAGACTCTGGCTTCTGATCTGTCCTGGTTCCGAGAGCCCTCCGGATATGTCGATCAACAGGTGACCTTGTGGTGAGCGGTCCCAGCCGCGAGCAATGGTCCCCGACATCCTGGCCGGTGAGTCTCCGGTGGCGCCTGCTCGCCGCGGCCGTTGTTCTCGCCGCTACTTTCGCGGCGATCGCAGCTTTGTCCCGCGATGGCGGAAACACCCCGGAAGTGCCGGTGGTAGCCGCAGCCCAGCGGTGGACCGCGGGACACCCGCCCGGTGAACACGCAACCATCGACATGCCAGTCGATCTGGCGGGGTTCTTCGTCCACCCATCGGAGCTGGCAGGCACCGTCGCCGCGGTGGATGTGCCAGAGGGAACGCTGCTTTCTCCCCAAATGCTGCGGCTCCGCCAAAGCGGCGACGACGCCAGGAGAACCACCCTGATGCGGTTCATGGTGAGCAAAGAGATGTGGCCCAGTCCCGGTCCGGCCCCCGGAGACCGAGCAGTTTTCTCACCTTCGCCCGGTGGATGCGCCGCCGCCCTGGCGACCTTGGTGGCGGTGGCTGACGACGGTACGGCTGAATCCAGCGTGACCGTGGAATCGAATCCCGAACTGGCCGCGGTGCTCTCTGACAAACAGTGGTGGATCTGGGAATCGCCTCCCGGCAGCTGGCCCCGGTGCGAGCAGGAGGCAAACCGCTGATGCTGTTGGCCGTGGGAGACCGATGGCTCGATGCCGAGGAAGTGGACCGGGTGATGGACAGCGTGCTGGAAGGCATGGCCGGCGCTGCGCCGGGTGCGGCATTGGCCACCTCGCCGGCTGAAGTCGACCAGGCATCGGCCGCTGGTCACCCCACCGTGCTGTTGATGCGGGACGACGAGCCAGAGATCCGCCTCGAATCCGCTCTGGCGTCGGCTGCCGCGGTGTTGTGGATCACCACTGCCGACAGCTCCGACGTCCGCTCACTGCTCCGGTTGGACACGGGCTCGCGTCGAACGACGCCAATCGTCTCGGTCGTGGTAGCCGAAGACCGGCCCGACCGAGAGAGAATTCGTCTCCAGCGGGTGGTCAGCCTCTGGATATCCCCGGAACCAACCCGGCGCGACCAGCGCCGATTGCATCGGCTCGGGCGCCGCTTGGCGTGGTCCGCGGTCGCTCCTCGTCGCCTTGATCCCCTCGATCGCGAGACCCATCTGTGGGCCGCTTCTCAAGCCGCCCAGACCCGCCTGGCCGACCTGCTCGAAGAAACCGGGGTAGAGGAGTTTCAGATCAGGGGCGGCGAATGCATGATTGTCCATCGGGCCGAAGGGCAGCGAGAGCGTCGGAACTCACCCTTTGCCTCCAACGACGAGCTGATCGAAACCGCCCGCCATTTGGCCAGCTTCTCCGGTGGCCAGCCCCAGCGGTTCGACGTGCTCGACAACCGCCTGGACATCCGTCTGGGCGACCGGTGGAGACTCCACGCTGAGGCGTTCATGTGCCATCCCCCCACGATGGTGCTGCGGTCGAATATGGCCGGAAAGGCCACGTTGGACGACCTCGATGTAGCCGCGGCGCCGCTTCAGAAGATCCTGGTTGGGGCGGTCTCGGGGCCGGTCAGGGCCAACATCGTGATTGCCGCGGCCATGGGGGGAGGCAAGACCACCCTTTGTCAGGCTCTGCTGGCCACCGTTGACGACTCCGAAAGGATCGACACTATCGAGGACACTCCCGAGCTCAGATTGGCCCAGTACGGCATCCATCCCAACAGCTATGAGCGCCTCACCCGTGATGCCAACAACGACGGCGTGGGAAAGCTGGCCATGAGCGACCACATCCGCGACGCCAAGCGGGCCAACTCGTCCAAACTGGTGATCGGCGAGACCAGGGGCGAGGGGACCCTGGCCCTGTTGGACGCAATGAGCAGCGGACTCAGCGGCTGTCTCGTCACCCTGCACAGCCAACCCGGCGCGGGGGTACTGGCCAAGCTGCTGTCCTATGCGTGCAGCGAGGGTGCCGACCCTCGATTCGCCCGCCAGCAGATTGCCATCGCCGTTCAACTCCTGGTGTGGATGGGCCGCAACGAACTTGGAGAACGGGTGATCTCCGACGTCTCCCAGATCGTCAGCTACGACGAACACCGGGACACTATTGACACCCGGTGTCTGTGGAGCCTCCGTCCCGGCCAACGCTGGGCCGACCCCGCGGGCCGGCCCCACGGACAAGTTGAGCGGCTGTACCAATCCGTGGGAATCAGCCTCCGATGACCGGACTCGCCGTCATCGTCTTGCTCGCAGGAGTCGCGCTGATGACCTTGGTGTGGTGGCCGACTACTGGGAGCAGTCCCACGTCGTTCCTGCTGGGAAGTGTCGTGCTGTCCCAACGACTGCCTCTTCGAACCGGTCTGATAGCAGCGGTGGCAGCGGTCGGGCTCGGATTCTTCACCGGCCTCGTGTTGGTCGGAGCGACCACTGGACTGGCCGCCACGACGCTGACCGCAGTCGGGGTCTGGGCCATTGCAGTGCAGATCCGTTCGCGCCGCAGCCTGCGAGAGTGCGATGAACTGGCCCAGCTGACCAATGGTTTGGCCAATCAGGCCTTGGTAGCTCCAACGGTGGTAGAGGCAGTCCGTCAGGCCGCGCCGCTGATCCCCGGCCGAGTCGGCTCGGCGGCCCGGAGCATGGCAGCAGAATGCGAAACGGGGGGCCTGGTTGAAGCCGCTAACCGCTTTGCCACAACCATCCGGCGCCCTGTTGCCGAGATGCTGGCCACTGTGCTGACCGAAGCGTTCCGCGGTGGTTCGCAGTGGGTGGGCTTGGCCGGGGTTTTGGCCGAGGAGGCCAATGAAGCGGCCGACACGGCTCGACACTTTCACCGACACGTGGCCGCCCTCATGCCTCAGATCGCCGTCACCGTGGTGATGGCCGTCGCCATGCTCGCCATCACGGGCTTCGCAGCCAAAGACGTGGGCCGTTGGATGACCTCACCGCTGGGTCAGCAGTTTCTCCTTCTCCTGGCCGTCTTGTCTTCGGCCCTTTGCGCCCGGGTACTGGCCCCGGCCTGGAGGCTCAGCCGATGATCCTTTTAGTCGGATTCTCCGGGGTGGCAGCGGTAGCTGTTCTGCTTATTGCCCCGCCCAAAACCGGCACCCGGGCCGCGATTCAGGCCGCAGCAATGGGGTGGTCGCCCAATCAGATCTCGGCGGTTGGTTGGATTCTGGCCGCCGGCGGCATAGCAGTCGGAGGACTGGTGGGACGCGCCACATTCGGATGGGCCGAAGGCTTGGCCGTGGCAATTGCCACTGGTACGTGGCTGCCTTGGCTGGTACCGGCCGCCATTCGGGCTTTTGCGGCCGCGGCCTACCGCAGTGAGCGGGACCAGAAGATGCTGGAGTGGATGCGGAAGCTGCGCCTCTTGACTTCAGCGGGCCAGCCCATCAACGCCGCCGCGGTAAACGCCGCTCTGACGGTTTCGGGCCGGGCCTTCACCGTGGCACAGGGTGCCATCGGTGCAGCCCTGGACGCCGGGAGGGACCCACTGCCCGCGGTGGCCTCTGCCATCACCGGATCCCCCGCTGAACCCCTGCTGGCCTCGGTGGTGGCCGCGGAGCGGGCCGGGGCGGCCTCCTCAAATTTGCTGGACAAGTCGTTGTCCCGATCCGTTCGGACGCTGGAGTCCGAACGGCGCCTGGCTATCGACCAGCTCAGCCGGGCCATCGGAACCACGGTCACCCTGGTGGCCGCCATCGCTGGTCTCGTGGTCATGGCCGCCGTGATCTTCGTGCTCTGAAGCTCGCCGACGGTCCTTTGAAATAGGGAGATACCCAATGCAATCCGCCATCGTCCAAATGATCCTGATCGTGGTCGGCATCGCCGCCGCGGCCATCGTTTCGATCATCGTCTACGCCCAGCTCAGCTCCAACGCACCTGCTGCCACCAATGACGACAACATCGACTACTCGCGGATCAATACCCAGACGCTGTGTGAGGCAGTTGGTGGAAACTGGACAACTTCACCAGGTACTTGCGCTGCTAAGTCATGATCTCCTCCCTGGTGGTCCTGCGCACCTCGGTGCTGCTGATGCTGCTCCTATTGGCCATCACCGGGTTGTACGTGCGCCACGTGACCCGCCTGTCCGCCGACGCCGCCGCCCAGTCGGCGGCCAGCGCTGCGGCCCAGGCCGCTACCGGCGTTGGCTGGCAATGCCAGCCCACTCCCCCACCCGAGGCGGTCGTCGCCGCGACCCGAGCGGCCTGGGGCCAAATGGGGCATCTCGCCGTGCAACCAGTGTCAGTGGAGGTGTCTGCCGATGCCTGCAATCTGATCGTCGCTGTCGCCGCCGCGCCACTGGACACTCGAGTGTCATCGCTTGGCACCACTGCTATCGCCTGCCGTTCAGCAGTTCGGGTCACGGTCCTGAACGTGCCTGGCTCGTGTTGAGGCCGACCCCATGAACGATGCCATCGCCTTCCTACTGATCCTCCCCGCCCTGGTTTTGGGGATGGTGCTGCTCGACGCCGCCGGAACTCTGGGAACCGCGCGTTACCGAACCTCGACCTTTGCCGAGGCTGCCACCCAGCACGCTGCTGACACCCTGGCCTCCCCCGGAGGAACCGATCCATCCGCCCACGGCCGATGGGTTGAGATGGTTGCCACGATTGAGCAATCAGGTCTGGCCGCCACCGCTGGGGTCTGTAACCAAGCCGACACTGCGTTCAACATCAGATTGATCTCCCAGCCAGCCCCTGCCCACAGCTCTGGTGCATCCCCAACGGTGGCCACCGTGGTCAGCTGCCCGGTGTCGTTGGGCAGTTTGCTCTCTATTACCCGGGTTGTGGCGGCCAGCGTGGAAACGGTGGGGTAAGGCCATGTACACCCCGATCGTGCTGTTGTCGTTGGGCCTAGCCGTGGCGGTGGCCACCGGATCGCTGGCTGACCATGCTGACCTGATCACCAACCGAAATCTGGCTGCTGCCAGGACCGAGCGGGCCGCAACTTCGTTCATCGAACTCTGCGGTAGCCGGGGTTGCGATGCCAGCGTGGTCAACATCACCCGGCTCGACAGCACCAGGCTCTCTGGCTGCGTCCACGAGATCGGAGGCCACCCGGTCCTGCGAGTAGAAGGGCGCGTCCCCTGGAACCCCCGGGTGTTCACCGGGCTCACGCCCGCTTCTGCGGTGACTGCGGTTGAACTCGGAGGATTTGGCGCGGCGGCAGACGCAGTGTTGGCATCATGTTGAGCAATCGCCGCCTTGGTTCGCAGCAGTTCTGCACTCGCGGCCCGATGCGGTAGCGTGACCGCCGGTGTCTCGAAGAATAGAGATTGAGCTGACCAGTCAGCGCCCTGACGGGTCCTGGACTTGGCGGGCTGCGGGTGCCCGCGAGCCCAAGGGAGAATTGGCCGGCGATCTGATCACCTTTTCCGCCAACGTGGGCGACGAGCTGACGGTTGAGGCCGAGTTCCACATGGACGGCATAGAAATCATCGAGGCATTCGAATCCAAGAAGAAGCGGCCCATGCCTGAGACGCTCGAGGTATTGGGTTCTGGTCGGGATCAGCCACTTGTGACTACACAGCTGGTGTCCGGTCGCAAGGGCCGAGACCGTGATCGACCTCGCGGTGACCGCCGGGGTCGCCAGGACCGACGCAGCCGCGGCGACCGACAAGAGCGCGATCGCCAAGAGTCACGCCGCGACGACGAACGTCCCAAGGCCAAGCGACTCCGCCCGGGCCGAACTCACCGCCAGACGCTCATAGAAAGCCTGTCTGAAGAAGAGCAACCTGTGGCGGAGCGGATGGTTCGAGAAGGCGTCAGCTCGGTAGAGCAGGCTCTGCGCGATCAGCGCAAGAAGGCCCGCGATGCGGCCAAGGCCAAGAAGGAGGCAGCCGAGGAGGCGGCCAAGAAGGCCGAAGAACCACCAGAGCAGCAACCGGCCCAAGCCAAAGCAGCCGCTGAGACTTCAGAAGAAATCGCCGAGACTCCCAAGGATGGGCCGGCCGAACCAACTGCCGAAACATCCAAAAAAGAGCCGGCCGAACCAACTGCCGAAACATCCAAAAAAGAGCCAGCCGAACCAACTGCCGAAACATCCAAAAAAGAGCCGGCCGAACCAACTGCCGAAACATCCAAAAAAGAGCCGGCCGACGACTTTTTGAGCATGGCCGGCAAACTGCTGCCCCGCATGCGAGCCGCTGAATGGCGAGATCGGGCTGACGCCGCGCTGGCCGGCATAGATGAGATCGACCTACGCGATCTCCGATCAGTGGTGGTGGCCGCAGAGGCTGGAGCCACCGGCGATGAAGCCAAAGCGCTGGCTGAGGAGCTCCGCACCAAGCTCACCGAAAGGGTCGACCGAGAGCACGCCGAATGGCTAGCCGAAGTGGCAGCCACGCTGGCCGATGGCCGCATGGTTCGGGCTCTGCGACTCAGTTCCCGTCCCCCCAAGGCCGGGGTGCCCCTCCCCCAAGACATGGTCACCCGGCTGACGGACGCGGCCAGCGCCGCCCTGACCAGCGACACACCGACGAAGCGCTGGACCACTGTGCTCGGCGCGGTGGCATTCTCACCGGTACGCCGCACCGTACAGCCCCAGGGCATTCCCGAGAAGCCCGACAAAGAGTTGCTCGCCGAGGTCACCAAACTCTCCGAGCGGGTGCCCCACATTGCCGCCTTGTTCGGTGTGGAACCCACTCCGCCACCCAGGCGCGGCCGGCGAGGCGCGGGGGCGCCAGCCGCTAGGTAGGCATCACCTGGTGGTCGGTCAGGAACTGGAGAAGACCGTCTACCAGATCCCAACCCTCTAGGTCTTCGAAAGCCACCCAAGCGGCATCGGAGGCGTCGGTTGCCGCCATTGGCGCCGCATCGGAGTCCACTGCCACCCGGAAGTCCACCACCACATAGTGACGACGGCGGCCGATGAGCTCGGTCCAGCCCACGGCCTCGCCCACCTCACCGTCCAAGCCCGTCTCTTCCCGTAACTCTCTTCGGACGGCGTCAACCAGAGCCTCTCCCCGCTGCACTCTGCCTCCAGGCACCGACCACAGTCCCTCTCCCGGCGGGGTGCCCCGACGGATGAGCAGAATGGCGCCGTCGCGCACCGCCACCGCACCCACGCACAGCTCCGGCCCGCTCACGTCTCTTCGTCTGGGTCTATGCGGGTGTGAACGATCAGAGCATGAGCCGTCATCTTGAAGGTTTCGAAGAAGTTCTTGGCCTCGCGATGGCCCGGCAGCACAAAGGCATCCATCGCCGTCAATTGCCGGTCTCGGGCCCATTGCGACAAGGCGCTGAAGAGCGACTCCCCCACGCCCACCGATCGGGCTTGCGGGGTGACGAACAATTCCTCAATCCGAGCTATGTGCGAGCCGTCTTGGCGGACCATCGCACGACCCCAGCAATACCCCACCAGAGCATCCTCCCAAACGCCGACCAGCACCACGGTCTCGGGGTCGGCCATGAGGCCGTCCAAGTAGTCTTCCAGCGGTTCAGGAGCGGCCTCGGTTGCCATCCATCGCTCGCCTCCCCGGTAGTTCCGGGCCTCTCGACGCGCTTCCCTGGCCAAATCGGCCACTGCACCAGCCTCCTTGGGGAGGGCTGGCCGGGCTGTGCCTTCCTTTGGCCGCTCACCCACCGTTCAGCCCGACTTCGGATCGGCCGTGTTGTCGCTCGACTCTGGCGGCATTGAGGCGTGGCCCAGTGCCATGCGACCGAGCAGACGGGCCGCCTCCACTTGCCGCAGACCCCGCGCCGCCAACTCCGAGGGGGGTGTGCCTGCGGAAAGGAGCAGCCCCACCGGCGCGTAGAAGACGACGTCGAGCATACGGTCCAACGCCTCCCGAGAGGACTCAGCGCCATCGGTTGGATTCACAGCCGAACCAGCGACGGGCAGGGCTCCTCCCCCGATGGGCACCGGGGGTTGTCGCGGGGTCCGAACTGGCTCGAGCTGACGATGAGAAAACAACCTTCGCAAGTCCACTCATTGTCACGCTTGGGAGCAACCTGGCCTGAGGCCTCCGGTGACGGATCGGGGGTTTCCTCGTCCTCGTCCTCATCGTCTCCGGCCGCCAATCGATCCTTCAAGATGGTGTCGAGGTCGGCCTCCACATTGTCGGGGTCGATGTCCTCGCCGTCGCCGTCCTCGTCTTCGGACATGGCTGCATTCCGAGCCGGTCCGTTCTTGCTGTTCTCTTCCTCCTCTTCGATTTCCTCGTCGAGATCGTCGTCGAGATCGTCGTCGAGGTCGTCGTCGAGGTCATCGTCCTCGAGCACGTCATCGAATTCCTCGTCAAGGTCTTCGCCGATTTCGTCGCCGAGATCGGCGATGTCGCTTTCCTCGAACTCTTCGTCCGGCATCTCGTCGTGTTCGTCAGGGTCTGTCATGCTCCCCTGCTACCTCCTCAGGCAAACCGATCAGCGCGGATCATAGACACCCTTACGCTGGCCATGTGCGGCTTTAGCCCCAGAAATATCTTCCCACCTGAATTGAGAGCTCGGGCTCAGGCCCGTTCTCGTACTTGACGCCGCTCTTCAGCGCGGCGCTCAGCATCCAGGCGGCCCAGTGGGGGCTCTTCACTGAGGTCAACAAATTTCATCATTTCCGCCACTGCGGCGTGGCCAGCCTCGTCACGGATAAGCCTCCACATCTCCTGTCCGATCCCCCGATACACCGTGTGGCCTTGGGGTGTGGTGCGCAATTCGATGAGGTGCATCGCCGACCGGGCGTTGATGCTCATTACGAAGCGAACCTTGTAGGCAAAGCTCACCGCATAAGAGGCCTGCTCAGGAAACTCCCGGTTCAGCAGGTCGTACAGGGCGGCCGACCTCTCCATTACCTCATTGAAAACCGGGGCACACCCCGCGGCTTCCACCGACTCGGGAAGGGTGAAGCCGTGCCGGGGACTGAGCTTTTGCCATTCCAGCGTCAGCATGCGATGGCGTTGCAGATCCCGGAAGGCGCCGTAGTCCGCCAGTACATCGAATCGGTAGAAGGGCCGCTCCAAGGCCCGTCCCGGCTTGTGGCGCCGGTTGCTCCGTTCGCCCACATAAGCGCGCACCACCGAGAGGCGATCTTCAACCCCCATCGCCTCCACCTCTCTAACCAGCTGTTCCTCGGACAGGTGGGTGTAGGGATACAGCATGGACGCCACCATCTTCTCTTCGGCATCCGGGTCGAAATCCACCAGCTGCACGGTCGGGGCATCGTCAGCCGCTAGGTCGGCCGGAACCAAATAATCGACCACGCTCTCCATCGACTCCTGGACGTCGCCCATGTAGCGGGTCCATGCCACTCCCCGATCCTCCAAATCCACCCGCTTCAAAAAGGAGGGAATGACCTTGCGCAGCTCGGTCAGCATCAAGTCGGCATAGGCCTGGACTTCGGGAAGCTCGTGAGCCCGCATCCGCAGCAGCAGCAGCTCATAAGACTGACCGGTGCCGTAGATGCCAACGTTGGAGACGGTGGCCGCCGGCAGCACCCCCCGGACCGAATCCAGCGCTTTGGCCCGCACGGCCTGGCGATAGGCGAAGTCAGAAGAATCTGGGTCTCTTGGGGTGTGCTGGCGGAAGAACTCGGCAAGGGCGGGCAATAGCTCGCCGTAGGCCTCGAACATCCGGTCCATATCGCCCACGTAGCGGCCCGAGAGCGGCGACTCTCCTACCTCGGGATCGCGGTAGTAGCGATAGCGGCCGCCGATTCGGGCCAGATAATCGATGTACCGGGTGGACTGCTCCAGATACGACATCAGCCGACCCCACTCGAGCACTTTCGTCAAAATGTTGGAGGCTTGCTCGCAGGCCAGGTGGACGCCGCCTAGCTGGGCCACGGAGTCGTCCCCGTACTCGAAGAAAACCCGGTCGTAGAGTTCTTCGGCCCGTCTAAGCCCCACCGTGGCGTCAATGGTCACATCGCCGCTGATGTCCAGCTCCCCGACGAACTCGTCCAAAAACAGCCGCCGCAGTGATTTCGCCGAGCGGCTGTAGCGGGCGAACAGCGCTCCCTTGACCACCTCCGGCAGATTCACCAGCGCGAAGACCGGCTGATCCAGATTGGTGAAGTACCGGCGAAGTACGTCCTCCTCGTCAGCGGTGAACTCTTCTGCGACGTACTGGCTCATCTCAGACGGCCTTCCGTCGGTTGTCGTTCGGAGGCGGAGACGGCATTTCAGGCCCGGGCATGGGCCAGCTCGTCGGCGGCCCGATCAAGGGCGTCGGGGTTCATCCAAAGATCGGCGACCGTCATGGCCATGATCTTCGCCCCGTCGAGAACTGCTTGGTCACCGCTTTGCGATTTTGCGTAGTGGGCGAACTGCGGTGTGTGTATGGCCACATCATCAGGGGCGGCCTTGATGATGGGGTGGATCGACGGCACGGCGTAGCTGACATTTCCCATGTCGGTGCTTCCCACCACCGAATGGGTGGATTGCGGCTCGCCCACCGCCCTTCCCGCCGCAGCGGCATTTTGGGTGTAGAAGTCCAGCATGACCTGGTTGTTGATCATGTCGGCATACACCGGCGCCTTGCATTGGCACTCCATGTCGACCCCGGCCGCGGCTGCACCGGCCTCCAGGCAAGCCACGACTCTCTCCCGCAGCTCGGCGAGGCTGTCAAGCTTCGGGGATCTGACGTACCACTCGGCAGCCGCTTCATGGGGGACGATGTTCGGCTTGTCGCCAGCCCGGGTGAATATCCCGTGAATGCGCTCGTCGGGCCGAATGTGCTGGCGGAGCGCAGCCACGTTCATATATCCGAGCACCGCGCCGTCGAGGGCGTTGCGACCTTTATGAGGCGAGGCGGCGGCATGGGCCGACTGGCCGGTGTAGGCAACCTCCAGCTGCTCCACTGCGATTGCGCTCATCCGACTGAGCTCGTGGTTGGCGGGATGAACCATCATGGCCGCGCTGACGCCGTCGAAGGCACCCCGCTCCAGCATGTAGAACTTGCCTCCGCCACCCTCCTCCGCAGGGGTGCCGATAATGCTGACCCGTCCTCCGAGCTTGTCGGCCATGGCCGCCGCGGCCAACCCGGCGCCCAGCCCTGCGGCCGCGATCACGTTGTGGCCGCAGGCATGCCCGATCTCGGGCAGGGCGTCGTATTCGCAGATAACCGCAATATGGGGTCCATCTCGGCCCGCTCGGGCCACAAAGGCCGTGTCCAAGTTGTAGGCCGACCGCTCCACTTCAAGGCCCTCGTCCTCCAAGACAAAGCAGAGCAGGTCGTGGGCGGCATGCTCCTCAAAGCAGAGTTCGGGAGTCTCGTGGATTTGGTGGGAGACGCTGAGCAGACGAGCCGCTCGAGCATCCACCTCCGAGGCCATCTGCTGCTTGGCCACATCGGGTGTCACGGGGCGAATGCTAGTGGTCTTTCTGGCCCCTATCGCGCATCCGCGAACGTGCCCGTCACACCACCACCGTAAGCGCGGCCGGCTCGACCCGGATCGACAATTTGGAGGCCCGCTGGACCGGCTGACCATCCAACTCCACCATCAGCGGCCCTCGGAACTCCACCTGGAACGCGCTGGTGCGGTGATAGCGGATGTGGGGATGGGGAAGGTGATCCCCTGTGCCGACCCGGCGCAATGCTCGCAGCCGATCCCCAATCGACAACCGCCCGTGGGAGATATCCAACAGTCCATCGCCCGGATGGGCCTTGGGACCTAGATTCCAGGTGCCCCGCCAGGCGGCATTCATGGCTACGAGGACCTCGCCCGCCCATCCCTTCTTTCGGGCAACGAGGTGAGCGCAGAACCAGAACAGCCGACCGTCCAGCAATACCGCCCCCAGATCCACTTGGAACCGCCAGGCTTCCGGCGAGCGAACGGCGGCAGCATCCCCCCGTCCTCCGAGCGTCCGGCACAAATCGCCTCCCAGCAGCCCGAGTTCAGGCACCCGACGATTGGTCCGACGGGCCTCCTCAATCAGCATCCGGGCATCGGCATCGCTGTCAACCAGCACGCCTTCGGACCCCAGGCCACCGGTTTCGCCCCAGTCCTCCCCCCGCCGGACGGCCATGTCGCTCAGTCCTCGCCCGGCATTGCCGCCGGCGACTCCTCAAGGGCATCTTCGGCGGCCTCTTCGGTGGCCTCGCGGCGATCTCGGCGGTCGCGCAGCCAGCCAATGCCGATAGCCGCCTCGTAGAACAAGTACATGGGCACCGACAGCACCATCAGGGTGAATGGGTCTCCGCTGGGGGTTATCACCGCCACAAGAGCCACAATGCCGACAATGGCGAACCGCCGCCACCGTATGAGCTGTCGATAGTGAATGATCCCCGCGAACTGCAAGAACACCAGCAGAATGGGGAACTCGAAGCCGATACCGAATGCGGCCATCATCTTGATCACGAACGACAGGTACTTGGCGGGCGAAAAGCCGGTAACCATGTCCTCGCCTCCGATGGTGGCCAGGAACTTGAGTGCTCGGGGAATGCTCCAGTAGGCCAAGCCAGCCCCCAGGGCGAACAAGAGGGCGCCGATCACGGTGAAAGCGGCCGCGTGGCGACGCTCACGGGGATAGAGGCCGGGCTGTACAAACCTCCACACCTGCCAGAGCACCACCGGTATTGCCAAGGTCAACCCTCCATAGCCCGCAACGGTCAGCCGCACCGAAAACGGCTCTAGCGGATCAAGTACCAACAGCTCGCATCCGCCGAAGAGGTTCTGTCGGGCAGCCTCCTCAGCCACCGCCTGCTCGGGAACAATGTCGCAATAAGGCTGGACCATCAGGTCCAAGATCTGGGGATAGAGCACCCAGCAGGCCACTGCCCCGGCTACTACTGCCAAGATGCACTTGATGAGCCGCGAGCGCAACTCCACCAGGTGCTCCATCAAGGGCATGGTCCCGTCGTGTGAGCGGGCGCGGCTCTTCCCCGCGTCGTTCACGGGCTGCTTCGTGGTTGATCAGAGGCCTGTTGGCCGGTTTGTCCGCTGCCTTGGTTGCCTGCTTGGGCCGCTGGCTCGCTCGGCTTGTAGTCGGCCTGCTTGCCCTCTTCGACGGCAATTTGGCCTCTCCGACGGGCCTCCTCCTCAATGGGCTCGTCGAGGGCATTCTGCAACTCTTGCTGGAACCCCGTGGAGATCTTGCGAACCTGTCGCATGACGTTGCCGATCTGGCGGGCGGCGCCGGGCAGCTTGTCGGGTCCCAACACCACAAGGGCCACCACCACGATCACCGCGATTTCAGCCCATCCGAGGTTGCCCACCCCCAAGAGGCTACCGCCCCACTTGCTTTCTGAGGTTGTCCGAGCCGGAGGCAGCCACCAATGATGAAGGGGTGCCTCCCCGGATCTCCCCTCTTCGAATCCCGCCTTTGGGATTCGCCCATCGGGGTGCTCGAGCCCACGAACGGGAGAACACTCTGGCCGCCTTCTCACTGGCGCTGGAGA
Organism: Acidimicrobiia bacterium; assembly: GCA_022825005.1. Lineage (GTDB taxonomy): Bacteria > Actinomycetota > Acidimicrobiia > Acidimicrobiales > Bin134 > Poriferisocius. The sequence continues at coordinate 104,192 of JAJDYU010000085.1, read as the reverse complement.
TGGGCGCCGCCGGCTTGGAAAGCGATGTATGGGTAACAGCCGACGGCCAGGCAGTGCTCGACCACGATGGCCTGGTCCGGTCATCTCGCTGGCATCGCAAGCGCCCCATCCTGGAATGCCGCCGCGATGAACTTCCCGACCACATTCCCACCCTGGCTGAGTTGTTCAACGAGTGCGGCACCGGCTTCGACCTCTCGCTCGACCTGAAGAATGCCGCCGCCGCCCCCGCGGTAGTCGAGAGTGTGGACACGGCCGCCGCCCGCACCGGCAAAGATCTCCGGGCACGTCTTTGGCTGTGTCACCCCGATGTCGCCACCCTGGTCCGGCTGCGGGAGCGATGGCCCGACGTGCGGCTGTGCAACTCAACCCGGCTGAGCCGCATGGACCGCGGGCCGGAACGGCGGGCAGCGGAACTGGCCGATGCGGGGATCGACTCGGTGAACCTTCATCAGACCGACTGGACCGGCGGCTTGGTCACTTTGTTCCACCGTTTCGGCGTGCTGTGCTTCGGCTGGGACGCCCAGCAGCCCCGAGTGCTCAACGAGCTGATGGAAATGGGCATCGACGCGGTGTACAGCGACCATGTCGACCGCATGGGGGATGCACTGTCCTACTGGTACCCTGATTGACCATGACCGATAGAGCCGCATTCCACAAGGCTCTGATCACTCAAAACAGGGCTCCCATGGAACTCGTCGACGTTGTTGCAGAGTACAACAACGGCCACGTTGCCCTTCAGGGCATCACCTGCCGAATGGAGCACGCCTCCTCGACCGCCCTGGTCGGCGCCAACGGCTCCGGGAAGACCACCTTGCTGAAAGTGATAGCTGGCCTTGTCAAGCCTTCGGAAGGGACGATCAGCCCGCATCCCGCCGAAAAATCGGTTGCACTGGTGCCCCAGCAGCACGGCCTGCGGGCATGGATGCCTTTGACGGTCTCCGATGTGTTGCGGATGTCCCGCTTCCGCGATCGAGGACTGGTAAAGCGATTCGGACCGGCGGACCGGATCATTGTCGAGGACGCGGCCGAACGCATGGAGGTGCTCGACCTGCGCAAGCGCCAGTTCGGGGAGCTGTCGGGCGGTCAGCGCCAACGGGTGATGGTTGCGCAGGCCCTAGCCCACGATGCCGACGTGCTTTTGATGGACGAGCCCATTACCGGCTTGGACATGCCCAGCCAGGAGGCGATTATCCGAATCATCGATGAGGAACGCAAGATGGGCCGAATCGTGGTCATCTCCACTCACCACATGGACGAAGCCGAATTGTGCGATCAAGTCCTCCTCCTGGCGAACCGGCTGATCGCGGTGGGGAGCCCCACTGAGGTTCTCACCAACAAGAACCTTCAAGACGCTTTTGGCCTCCGGATGGCCCACGGGGACGAAGATGATTGCGTCTTCCACGGAGAACACAAGAGCCACCAGGGCGGTGTCCTCCATGTCTTCAGCGATCACGGCCACGGACACGATCACTTCGACCGCTGAAGCAGGAGCGCAACCGCCCGTTAGGGAGCTACAAGCGGCCGAAGTCCGTCATCGGCCAAAGTCGCAGGAAGGCATGGCCCACGATCAGGTCTTCGGAGATCGGGCCGAACGTTCGGCTGTCGGTGGAGTTAGGCCGGTTGTCGCCCATAACGAACACCTCTCCCGCCCCGATCAAACATCCCTCGTCCACAATCGCGGCGCACCCTGAGGGCATCCTGCCGGTGGTGATTCCCGACGATTCCAAATAGGGCTCATGGAGCCGCCGCCCATCGACGTACACATCCCCTTCGACAAACGCGATGACCTCGCCAGGGAGGGCGATGACCCGCTTGATGAGATCGTCCTCCTGCCGGCCGCTCACTCCCCGGGGTCGCTCGAAAACCACCAGGTCACCGCGGTCGACATCGCCGATGTCGTAGCCCAGCTTGTTCACCAGAACTCGATCGCCATTGCCCAGCGTGGGCTCCATGGAGGTGAACCGGATGTAATAGGCCTGGAACAGCACGGACCGCAGTACCAGGGCTAGCACCAGCGCACCGGCCAAAACCGCCACCCATTCCGCAATGACGCGGGCAGTGGACTTCTCCCTCCTGCCGTTCGCTTCCCCTTCTTCGCCGTCAGCAGGGGCTGAACCGGCTTCCGGCGCCACAAGGTGCTCCGGCTGATCGATGCTCATGCTCCGCGGTTCCCCTAGCGGTACCTGGCCAGCACCCGCTGGGCAGCAACTCGGGCCTGGTCAGCGGCTACCGGCGGATCAGCGCTTCGTAACTCGGCTTGGGGCCCGAGTTGTAGCAACAGCCGCTCCAGCCGGCTGATCTGGCTCACCGGCAAAGTGGCATCGATCTCGCCGCTGTCGAGGACTGCCTGTTCCTCAGTCGGATACTTCTCGATGGCCCATGAGCTGCCCGGGGCCAGACGCAGAACAACTCGGGGGTCGCTCGACCGGGCCTCAAAGGCCGACCGACTGTGCGTCTCATCAGGCAAGTCGAAAAATGCCTCTATCGTTTCAAGAGATCTGATCCGGTCGATGCGAAACACCCTCACCCCTTCGGCCTGCTGGCAGTGGCCCTGCAAATACCAGTTGCCCATCTCAGAAAAAACCCTGTACGGGTGAACGATGCGATCAGATTCCTGCCCTCTCCCGTAGCTGAAATAACGGATACGCACTTGGCGGCGATCTGCGGTCGCAGCCAGCAGCGGGTCAACCCATTCCTCGGCCGACTCCCCCAGCTTCACGGCCAACTCCTCCCCGACGCTCACCCCCAGACCAGCGGACAACTTGGCCAGTCCCCGGCTCAAAGGGCCATCGGGATCGGCCCCAGACAGCAATGCCTCCCCGGCCCCGATCAATCCGAGAGCCTGACCGGGAGTCAGTCGCAGCGGACGGGAGAAGTAGTCGGCGTTGCTGATCGCCACCCAACCGCCGTTGTCCTCTTCATCCAAGCCCATCACATATATCAGCTCATCTGGGGTGAAGGGATGCAGCCCCACCACAAACAACACCCTCACCAGATCCTCTCTGAGCTCTGCCTCGGGATAGTCGAACCGCTGGGAAATCTCGACCAGCTCCGCGCCGCCTTGGGACATCACCCAGGGAACAAGCTCTAGCATCCGCCTCAGCCGATCCCCCGCGCTCAGCCGACTCATTGGCTGATCTCCTCGAGCCAGGACACCATGTCGGAACGCAATTCCGGGGGGCTGAGAATCTCGGCGTGTTCGAGAAATTCCAAGACCAGGGACCGGAAAGCTTCTGGACTGCGCACAACCACCTCAAACACCGCCGACCCGTCTTCGTCCTTCTCCGCAGGTTCCTGACCAAGGCGCCGAGCGGCCCACACGGTCTGTTCCGGGTCGACCCTTAGGCGGGCGAGAGCTGGCGGGTCGGATCCGAACTTCCAGGGCTGGATCGGCACCCAGCCAGGGGTGTTTTCGGGCTGTTGGAATTCACCTGGGCTACCCAGAGTGACATTGCTCTCGATCCGGTCCACCCGAAAGGTGCGCTTGTCGTCGCGTGATCGGTCATGGCCCACCATGTACCAGTGGCCTTGATCAAAGGCCAGGGTCCACGGCTCAACGGCGCGGATCTGTCCCCCGTAGGCGAACTCTGCCACGCGCTGCTCGGTGACCCCCTGGAACAGATCGGCTAGAGAAGGATGAACCGGAACCGCGGCCAGCTCGGCCTCGGTTCCCTCTCCCACTCTCCCGCCCAGCTTCCAAAGCGCCTCCGACCCTGAGACCCCGTCGAACCGGACCGCGGTGGCAGCCCGGTGCAGCGCGGCGAGCTCGTCGGCCTCGAAGTCCATCTCCGGAAGCGAGTAGTCCTGTTTGCGGATGCGGTAGCCCCAAGTCTCCCGCTCCTGGCCGGGAACCGGTCCAGAGATAACCGGGATACCGGCATCAGCCAATTCGTTCATGTCCCGATGAAAGGCTCTTTTGGCCGCTGCTCCGTTCTCTGGGTAGCCCGCTGAGTCGTCTCCGCGGGAGACACCCACTCTCCTGTGGATCTCCTCGATGGAGAGAAAGCGAGGCGTGTCGATCAGCGCGGCGATGAGTCGAAGCAGGCGCTCCAGTCTGACTTGTTCCGGCTTCCTCCTGGACACGGCAGCCATCAGCGCGACGTGGGCATCACAGGGATTCGATCAGCTTTTCCACCCGCTCGTCATAGGCTCGGAACGGGTCCTTGCAGAGAACGGTCCGCTGGGCCTGGTCGTTGAGCTTCAGATGCACCCAGTCCACTGTGTAATCCCGCTTGCGCTCCTTGGCCCTCCGAATGAACTCTCCCCGCAGTCGGGCACGAGTGGTAGCCGGCGGATTCTCCACTGCATGGCCGATCTCCTCGTCCACGCACATCCGCTCGGCCATGCCCCGGTTCTGCATCCGGTAGAAGAGGCTGCGCGACCGATTCACATCGTGGTACTGAAGATCCAGCAGGGCCACCCGAGGATCGCTGAGCCTCAGATCGTGTCGCTGCCGATACGCCTCAACCAGATGAAACTTCATGACCCAGTCGCATTCCCGGCTGAGGCCGAGCGGGTCGTCTGCGATTTGGGTAAGGCAGTGCTCCCACATTTGCAGGGACTGCTTGTCCTGCGGCTCCAGTTCGCGGCTGTCGGCGTACTTGAGCGCCCGGTCGAGGTATTCGGACTGGATATCGAGCGCGCTAACCTCGCGTCCGCTGGCCAGCCGTATCCGCCGAGTGCACGTTGGGTCATGGCTGATCTCTCTGATGGCCCTGATGGGGTTGTCCAGTGTCATGTCCCGCAGCGCGACCGAGGGATCCTCCAGCATCCGCAGCAAAATGCTGGTAGCGCCTGTTTTCAAGAAGGTGGCGTACTCGCTCATGTTCGAGTCCCCCACGATCACATGCAGCCTCCGGAATCGCTCAGCGTCGGCGTGGGGTTCGTCGCGGGTATTGATGATGGGCCGTGACCGGGTGGTCGCGCTGGAGACCCCTTCCCAGATGTGCTCTGCCCTTTGGCTTATGCAGTAGGTCGCGCCCCGGGCGGTCTGGAGGACCTTGCCAGCCCCGGCATAGATCTGGCGGCTGACCAAGAACGGAATAAGCACTTCGGCATACTCAGAAAAATCATCCCGCCGGCTGGTGAGGTAGTTCTCGTGGCAGCCGTAGCTGTTGCCGGCCGAATCGGTGTTGTTCTTGAATAGGTAGATGTCCCCCTGGATCCCCTCTTCGCGAAGACGCTGCTCCGCGCTCTCGATGAGCGTCTCCAGGATGCGCTCGCCGGCCTTGTCGTGGGCCACCAGGTCATAGACCGAATCGCACTCTGGAGTGGCGTATTCGGGATGCGAGCCAACGTCCAGATACAGCCGGGCCCCGTTGACCAGAAAGACGTTGCTGCTGCGCCCCCAGGACACAACTCGGCGGAACAAGTATCTAGCCACCTCGTCAGGGCTCAGCCGGCGATGACCCCGAAGCGCGCACGTGACGCCGTATTCGTTCTCGATCCCGAAGATCCGCCGCTCCATGTCTACCCGTTCCCCATGACGGAAGCCCGCTGTTCCATCAGCCCAAGAGCCCGGCCAGCTCGTCGCCTTCGATTCTCTGGAACGCCCGCCTCCCGGTCTCCCGCACCAGGATGGCCACCTCCAGGTCATCGGCCTCCAGAGTTCGCTCCTCGCCGGAAAGTGCCGCCGCCGCCGCTTGGATCGCGTCGCCAACCTCCCAGTCCTGGTCGTAGGCCTCGCCCAGCCGATCGGCGATGGAATCGGCCTCACCCCCCAGCACGGTGTAGCCGGATTCGTCGTTCACCGTGCCGTCGTAGAGAACGTGGAACATCTGATCCCCGTCGGACTCAGTGGCCACCTCCGCTACCAGGATCTCCACTTCCATTGGCTTCATCTCATGGGTGAAGGTCTGGCCCAGTACTTGGGCGTACTGGTTGGCCAGGCTCCGGGCATCCACGTCGTCGCGGCTGTAGGTGTAGCCCTTGAGGTCGGCATGGCGCACACCGGCGATTCGGAGCTGGTCGAACTCGTTGTAGCGGCCCACACCGGCAAATGCGATGCGGTCGTAGATCTCACTAACCTTGCGCAGGGTGTTCGACCGGTTCTCGGCACAAATCAGGATTCCGTCGCGAACGCTGAGCGCGGTTAGAGCCCGGCCTCGGGCAATTCCCTTGCGGGCGAAGTCGGCCCGATCCTTCATCAGCTGCTCGGGGGCAACGTAGAAGGGCATGGTCACTGTGAATCACCCCCTCGGTTCTCCAGACTGGCCAAGAGGTCGCGGAATCGGGCTTCTACATCGGCATCGGCCACCCTCTCGAAACCATCGGACCCTATGACCGCCACCACCGGGTATATCCCCCGCACCAGATCAGGGCCGCCGGTAGCCGAGTCCTCCTCCGCGGTGCGAAACAATGCCGACACCGCCAAGTCGATCATCTCATCGGCATCGGCATCCGGTCGGTAGCCCAGCTTGATCACCGTCCCAGCGTGGAGGCTCCCCGATCCTCCCACTGCATACTCCCGCTCCTCATAGCGGCCTCCGGTGACGTCGTACTGGAACAGGCGTCCGACTTCGCGGTTGGTGTCATATCCCGCGAAGAGCGGAACCACCGCAAATCCCTGCATCGCCGCAGGCAGGTTGTTCCGTACCATCATTCCGAGCTGGTTGGCCTTGCCATCCAGGCTTAGAGCCTTCCCCTCCACCTTCTCATAGTGCTCGAGCTGCAACTGGAACAGCCGAACCATCTCCATGGCGGGTCCCGCGGCTCCGGCGATGGCCACCCCGGAGTAGTGGTCGGCGGGATATACCTTCTCGATCGTCCGGTGGCTGATGAGGTGTCCGGCGGTTGCCCGGCGGTCACCGGCCATCACTACCCCCTGGTGGCAGCGAATTGCCACCACCGTGGTGGCATGGGAGATGACCGTGTCGGCAGCCGGGACGTCGGGCACTGGCGGGACCAGCCCCTTGGACCGAAGCAACTCCGCAAAGTTGGGGCCCGGGTCGCCCCCGGCTTCAAAGAGGGGCAACGTCACAGTTTGCAGACTACCGCTACTGTCCGCCCTTTTGGATATATGACTTCACGAAGTCTTCAGCGTTGGACTCCAGCACCTCGTCGATCTCGTCCAGCAGCTCGTCGAGCTCGGCCTTCAACTCCTCGCCTTGTCCCGAGGTTGCGGGGGCGTCTTCGACCTCCGACTCCTCTCGCTGAGGTGCCGGCTTTTTGATCTGCTCTCGTTCTGCCATCTCGTCCCCTTGGTCCCCGGATGCGTGCCGATCACGATATCGCGCTGACCCCGAAGTTAGGACAATTTGTAGGGGCGGTTCAGCGGGAGCCAGGTTCCCGCAGTCGGGAAAGCAGCTCACCGGCGGAATCGCAGTCAGCCAGGAGTTGGCCCACATGGTCCACCGTGCCCCGGGTTGGTTCCATCATGGGAACCCGTCGCAGTGGTTCGTCGCCCACGTCGAACACGATTGAGTCCCAATTGGCCGCCACGATGCTGGGCGCCCAACGCTTGAGGCACTGCCCTCGGAAGTAGGCCCGAGTGTCCGTCGGCGGGTCGGAGATGGCCGACCGGGCATCGTCAGCAGAGATCAGCGACTCCAATCCCACCCGGGCCGCTACCGAACGCTCAGGCCGCAAGTCGTGGTACTGGAGATCGAGAGCGGCCAACCGGGAGTCATCGGGCCGCAACCCGTGTCGCTGCGACATTCCTTGAATCAATCGATACTTGGCCACCCAGTCGAGCTGGTTGGCCAGACTCATGGGATCGGCTTCCAAAGAGGTCAGCACCTGCTCCCACCGGTCGATAACCATTTCCCCTACTGGGCCACCGACTGCATCCAGCCCATGGCTGTCGGCATATTTCCGGGCCTGGTCCAGCAGGTCCCATTGGATCTCCAGAGCAGTGACCGAGGTTCCATCGGCCAGTTCCAGGGGCTTGGTCAAACTCAGGTCGTAGGACACCTGGCGCATGGCCTGTACCGGCGTGCGAAACCGGAATTCCCGGGGCAAGACGTTGTCCTCGACCATGGCCAAGACGATGGCGGTCGTCCCCACCTTGAGGAAGGTGGCAACCTCCGACATGTTGGCGTCGCCGGTTATGACGTGAAGTCGGCGATAGTGCCGGGCGTCGGCATGGGGCTCGTCTCGGGTGTTGATGATGGGTCGCTTGAGGGTGGTCTCCAGGCCCACCTCCTCTTCGAAGAAGTCGGCCCGTTGAGTGATCTGGAAGGGCACCTCAGCGGTGGTCAGCCCGGGGGCTTCCGACCCAACTTTGCCTGATCCGGTGAAGATCTGTCGGGTAACCAGGTGGGAGGTGGCATGAACCACAATGTGGAAAAAGGGGGTGGCGCGAGCCATGAGGTAGTTCTCATGGCAGCCATAGCTGTTGCCCTTGCCGTCGGAGTTGTTCTTGTACACCACAAGTTCCTGGTCCGGGGGCAGCACTTGAGCGGCAGCCTCCATGGAGCGGACCAGGATCAGCTCACCTGCCTTGTCATACCGGGTCACGTCCAAGGCGTTGCTGCATTCGGGCGTGGACATCTCGGGGTGGGCGTGGTCCACGTAGTAGCGAGCGCCGTTGGTCAGCACAGCATTCACCAGGTGCGTCTCAATTTCTGGGGCCAGCGAACCCAGCGGGGCAATGCCTCGAATGTCGTTGCCGGGCATCTCGTCCTCGAAATCCCAGGTCACTCCGGCCGCCGGGCCGCCCTCACCGGTGCGCTCAACCTCTGACAGATATGAGTTGATGAGCAGAGAGGAGGCCGCTATCGGATTGGCGTCCTCGGTGCCGGTGTGCGCGATCCCGAACTCGGTCTCGATGCCGCAGATCTTTGGAACCGCCATGCTCGGCACGCTACATGACTTGGGCAGGACGCCACATGACCTGGGTGGGATGACTCAGGCAGGGAGCTTGGCGGTAACCGAGATCAGAGGTATTGGCCGGGGCCGATTGCCTCGATGGAGCGTCCGCCCTGGCTCGATTCCTCATTAGACAGGAGCGTGCGGACAAACACGATTCGCTCCCCCTTCTTGCCGGAGATCTTGGCCCAGTCGTCGGGGTTGGTGGTGTTGGGCAGATCTTCGTGCTCGCGGTACTCCTGATGAACCGAGTCCAGCAGATCGTTGACGTGGATTCCCGGAGACCCCCCGGCCAGCAGTCGCTTTATGGCTAATTTCTTGGCCCTTCGAACAACGTTCTCGATCATGGCCCCAGAGGCGAAGTCTTTGAAGTACATGATCTCTTTGTCGCCGTTCTGGTAGGTGACCTCCAAGAACTGGTTGCGCTCCTCCTCCAGGAACATCTCGGCCACCGCCTGCTCGACCATTGCCTGGATGGCCTTGTCTGGATCGCCGCCCCCCAACCCCTCCACCATCTCGGCGGCAATAGGCAGATCGGAGGTGAGATAGCGGGAGAAGATGGCGCAAGCCGCATCGGGGTCGGGACGCTGGATCTTGATCTTCACATCCAGGCGTCCCGGCCTCAAGATGGCCGGGTCGATGAGATCCTCCCGGTTCGATGCCCCTATGACGATCACGTTCTTCAGTGCCTCGACGCCGTCGATCTCCGCCAACAGCTGGGGAACCACGGTGGACTCCATGTCAGAACTGATCCCGGTGCCCCGGGTGCGGAACAGCGACTCCATCTCGTCGAAGAACACAATCACCGGCCAGCCCTCAGCCGACTTCTCCCGGGCTCGCTGGAACACCAGCCTGATCTGGCGCTCGGTCTCACCCACGTACTTGTTGAGCAACTCCGGGCCCTTGATGTTCAGGAAATAGGACCGTGCCTCTCGGTCCGAACTCATTTCCGCCACCTTGTTGGCCAGGGAGTTGGCCACAGCCTTGGCAATCAGCGTCTTGCCGCAGCCCGGCGGACCGTACAGCAAGATGCCCTTGGGAGCGGGCAGTTGATACTCGGCGAACAGATCATGGTGCACGAAGGGAAGCTCGACAGCGTCGGTAATCTGCTCGATCTGCTCGTCCAGTCCACCAACCTGCTCATAGGTGATGTCGGGTACTTCCTCCAATACCAGGTCTTCCACCTCGGGTCGGGGCAGGCGCTCGACCAGCAAACCCGACCGGGAATCCATCAGTGCGGTGTCTCCGCTCTTCAGGGGCTGATCGATAAGCTCGGTGGCCAGCTCCACTACCCGCTCCTCGTCGGCCCGGCCAACAATGAGAGCTCGCAGGCCGCCGGCCAGTACTTCTTTGATGGTCACAACCTCGCCCGTGCCGTCGCCCACCCGGGACAAGACCACGTTCAGGGATTCGTTCAGGACTACCTCTTGTCCCCGACTCAGCTCCTCCGACTCGATCTCCGGATGGAGGGCGACCCGCATCTTGCGGCCTCCGGAGAAGACGTCCACCGTTCCGTCGTCGTTTCGTCCCAGCAGCGTCCCATAGGCCGAGGGAGGCTGGGTCAGCTTGTCCACCTCGTCTCGAAGAGCGGAAATGTGCTCACGGGCCTCGCGCAACGTGTAGGTAAGCTTCTCGTTCTGAGAAACAGCCTTAGCCAATTGGCCCTTTGTTTCCAGCAGCCGCTCCTCCAAGGTGCGGACTCGCTTCGGGGCGTCTTGTAGGCGCTGGCGAAGGACCGCCACTTCCTCTTGCAGCGCCTCCAGTTGCTCTGTCGGAGAAGTCTCCTGCTGTGGACCGTCCGCTTCCGATGCCGCGTCACCGTCTCCCATACCAACTCGACTCTACACGCCTTCAGTAGCACCGCCGACGCGAGATTGCGGCCCGACTCCATGCCACGGGGGCTAATTCCCGCTGTGTAGAGGAGATCGACCGTGCGTCGGTTACACTGATAGCGCACTCAGCGTCTACCATGCTTGCCGTCCGCTGTCAGTCAGGAAAGGGTTCCCGCACCGATGCAAATGAAGGTCTGGATCGATCAAGATCTCTGCACTGGTGACGGTCTCTGCGAAGAGATCGCTCCCGATGTCTTCACTCTGCTCGACGACGGTCTGGCCTATGTGAAAGAGGGCGACAAGGTTTTCAGTGAGCCAGGGGGAGTCGAGGGCCTGGCCATCGTCCCCGAAGGCCAGGAAGAGGCCACCATAGAGTCGGCCGAGGAATGCCCTGGAGAGTGCATCTTCATCGAGGTCTGAGCCTCTCGCTCTAGTCCTCGGCGCTAGTCAGATAGGCGCCGGGCCGCGGTAATGAAACCGGTGTGGCCCACCATTCGGTGTTCAGGCCTGACCGCGTCACCTTTGATGTGCCAGTCGCGGTGGAGTACCTCCACGGTTGACACCGATGCCCAGGGTCCGGACTCGCAGGCTTCCCGCATCCGCACCGCCTGCACCATGCTCGGCGTGTAAGCCACCAGAATGCCGCCGGGGTGCAGAGAGGCCGCCGCGTGGGGTACCACCTGCCAGGGCTCGGGCAAATCCAGCACCACTCGATCCAGCCCTTCGACATCGATCCCCTGATAGCAGTCCCGGATCTCCACTTGGTAGCGGCCAACCTCATCTGAGCCGAGAAAGCCGGTCACGTTCTCGATAGCCCTCTGGGCGAAATCCTCCCTAATTTCATAGCCTCGCACCACAGCCCCGGCTCGCAACAGGCTCAGTGACAACGCCCCAGAACCCACGCCCGACTCCAGCACTCGGGCACCGGGGAACACGTCGGCCTGCATGAGAATGGCCGCGCTGTCCTTTGGATACACCACCTGAGCTCCCCGAGGCATCTTCAGCACGTAGTCGCGCAGGGTAGGTCGCCATACCGTCAATTCGGCATTGCGGGTGGTTCGCACCTGCATGCCCTCGCTTCCGCCGATCAACTCGTCGTAAGCCACCGACCCCGCGTGGGTGTGGAATTCGCGGCCCTCAACCAGCGTGGCGAGATAGCGGCGGCCCTTTCGGTCGGTGAGCAAAACCAGCTCTCCGGCCTGGAGCGCTCTGCTCACTGTGGGTCGTCGGGAAGATGAGAAATGCGCAGGCTCTCACCGGGGCGAAGTTCCTCAATCAGCACCGTTCGCATCCGCCGGGTGCTCGCCACCCTGCTCAACATGCGGAGACCCCACGCAACTCCCCCCAAGATGAGCCATCCCCGACTACCTCCCATAATGCCGCGCCTGATTGCTTGGCGGCGCAGATACCTCAATGGGTCAAGCATGTCTCTTCAGACCCGGCGCACTTCGACCACGGTACGGCTGGCCCGCCCGCGCCGCCGTCCCAGCCAGAAGGCCACCCCGGCCAGTACGACGAAAGCCACCACGCCAGCTCCCAGGACCGGGGTGCGAGCCGCTTCCGCAGTGTTGTCCAAGCCTCCCCTCAACTCTTCGAACTTGTCTCTGATGTCGTTCCGGGCTATCGAACCGCGGTCCATATTCAGATCACTCATGAACGGTCTCCCTTCGACAGCCGAGCCCGAATCATTGCCGCCATGGCCAGCAAAACCACTACTCCGACGAGCACGACCACATAGGGCAAGGCGCTCATGTTGCCGTCGAAGACGCCGGGGGCTTCGGTCTGGAGCAGGCGCAGACCGGCGATGACCAGAAAAATCAGGCCTATACCGATACTCAATGCGCCGAGCAGGCCTAGCTTCAGAGTCTTCCCGAGTCGGGTCAGGGGCGTCAGAATCTCCTGACGGGCATACCCCAGCACCAGGTCTCTTAGTTCTTCGAGCACCTTCTTGGGCGAATCGCCCCTCTTGGCGGCTTTTGGACGCTTCGACAACTGTCCTCCTGCAAGTCGTTGCGGCAAACAGCCAGCCTACTCCGGCGGTATCTGTCACCCCATTTCGATTCTGGCTCCAATGACCGCTCCGACGGTATCTGTCACCCCATTTCGATTCTGGCTCGAATCAGCTCCTCGGCATCGGCGAGGAATTCCCCCAGCAGACCCAAGCGATGAGCAGCGTCCTCCGCGGTCAAGAGCTGCTGGCGGTCTAGTGGGCCCATAGGAGACAAGGATGCGAGCTGCCAGACAGCGGTTGAGAGGTCATCGGACACCTCGAAGTCAGCTGGAGGTCCAGGTGCTCCCAATTCGGACTGAAGTGCCAGCACCCGGCGCCAAGTGGCCAACACAGGGGGTACGCCAGCAGCCAATTCGGTCTCCTCATCGTGGCCAAGCTCCTCATCAGGCCATTCTTCGATCTCGGCCCGGGGATAGGGATCATCCTTCAGCCACCGTGAGACCCGAACGCGCCGAATTCCTCCGGCAACCAAGCCCCACTGCCCATCAGGAAACTCTTCGGCATTAATGATCCTGGCCACCGTCCCGGCGTCGGTTCGGATGTCTCCACCGCCTACCTCGCTGCCCCGCTCTATGAGCACCACCCCGAATTCCCGGTCACCATTCAGGCAGTCCTTCGTCATCTGCCGGTACCGGGGCTCGAAGACGTGAATGGGCACCACCATTGTGGGCATCAGCACCATGCCCAGCGGGAACATCGGCAAGGTCACCATGTCGCTCTTCTTGTGACCCTCAGCCGACGCGTAGCGGTTCAAGTTGGATGTCGTCAAGACTTGGCTTGGCCTCCAGTGTGGCCAGGTGGCCCACAATGCGCCCCTCCAATTCCCGGAGAACCCGGTTGTCGTTCGCACCTTCCTGATTGGCGATGAAAGCAAAGGTCATCTCCTGACCACGGCCGATGTCGATGTAACCGACCATCGCGGTGGCATTGGACGATCCCCCTGACAACGCCCTGATTCGCTCGGAGTTCTCGACTCCGGCAAATCGGCTCTGAAGCGAGGCATCCTCGGCGGCGGTGGGCAGAAGTTCATGGAGGAGGGGGCTGAACTCCTCGCTGTCCAATAGGGCGGTGAACACCGGGCAGGTCACGACGTTGGCAGGGTCCAGCCCGGAGCCGTCGAACTGAAGAAGTTGGAACTCATCGATGTCGACCCCGATACCCGCCAAGACCGTCTCCACCGCCCTAGATCCGGCCCGGGTGCTGCCCGTTCCTGAAGTCACCTGTCCGATTTCCTTGAGCAGAAGCTCGGTGGTCTCGATGTCTCGATTGTCGAGAATCTGCTGGTAATGCTCCGAAAGGGGCGACGACTCGATGGTAGCGAGTATGTAGACCTCTTCCTCCTCGGGAACAGCCTCAGAGCGGGGGCTTCGTCGGATAACCACGTCTCGAGCTTCGAGCATGTCGTCAAAGAGCGCTGCGGCATAGAACGGAGGGTCTTCCGCGGCCTGATAGCCAGTAGTTTCTTCCGCTGTCTCCTCAACAGCCTCTTCGTTTTCCACGACAGTCTCCGGCTGAGGAAACTGAACCCACCCGTCATCGAATTGCAGTGCCAGCAGTGTGCCGATGTTCCGCGAGGCGACCAGGCTCTCCGGCCAAGTGCCGACATAGAGAAGATCGTCATATCGGGTGGCGTCGCCCACCACGGCACCGGTCACCAAGGCCAATCCGTCGTCAACCAGTTGTTGGGCCAGGTCTTCAACAGGAGTGTGGAGACGGTTATTGCCCTGACCCAAGGTGGCAATGAACTCCGGGGTCAAGAGCAATGGGTCTCCCCCGCCGACCAGGTATATGTCGCCATTCACCACGCCGTCTTCCATCGGGACGACCGACAGCACGGAGGTGGAGAATGTGTGATCGGGTCCAAGCTCCTTATGGGCGGTGGCCAGGGTGAGCAGCAGAAAAGCCTCTGATGGCATTACCTGGATACTCGCATTGCTCTCGTAAAGCGGAGGGGTGCGTCCGTCCAGGGTCACGTGAACACAGGCCGACGATGGCGCGATGGACATCATGTCGTCCAAGGTGTCGAAGAAATCTGGCTCGGTCAGCGACGGTGCCAGCAGGGGGGTCAGCCGGCGGGTCGATACGAGAGGGGTGCCGACACCAGGGGGCACTGAGTCGTCTGAGGCCACTTCGCCCAGGTTCTCGTGAAGCTGGTCGTCGAGGTAGTTGGAGCCAAAAAGCGCCGCGAAGGCAACCGCAAGCAGCAGAACGGGCATGACGATTCGGCGCACTGCGGTCATCCTAGGTGGCGTTTGCGCCACCGGGCGTGCCACCACAAGTGGTGTAGAGCTCGCACCGCGCGGTCAGCGGAGGGAAAGCAATAGCGGCCCTCAGCAGCCACTGTGGCCGGACCGGCATTGCCTGGCTGGGTGACGGCCAATTCGGTGGCCGCCAAGATTGGTTTGCCGGTCCGGGCTGAGGCCTCGGCGGCCGCCTGGGCAAAGCGGCCGTCCTGGCGCTCGTGGTACTCGCAGATGCGAGCCAGTTCGGCAGACTCGAAGAAGGGACCCGAGCGCAAGTGGGATGCGGTATTGGCTTGGATGCCCATACCCAGGTAGATCACCGCGTCGACCTCCGGGTGGTCGGCAACCAGATTGATGGCCTGGGGAATGGTGTCGCGACCCTCTCCCCCGGCAAGGTCGATCGGATTGCCGCGGCTCCAGCGGGGCGGAACGAGGCCGTCAATGGCCGCTTCCAAATCAGCGGGCAGGGGAATCAGCTCCAGGTTCGATTTCGACACCGCGTCCGCGGTGATCACACCCCACCCTCCCGCGCTGGAGAGCACCAGGGTGCGGGGACCCGCCGGCAGGGGCTGGGTGGCGAACGCGGCCACTGCGTCGTACGCCTCCTCAATGGTCGCCGCCCTGACTGCCCCGCTCTGGCGAACCATGCCGTCAAAGATCCGATCGTCGGTGGCCAACGCACCAGTGTGGCTGGCCGCAGCCTGAGCTCCCCGCGGAGTAGTCCCCCCTTTTACCAGTACAACGGGCTTGGCCTCGGCGGCATCCCGAACGGCCGCCGCGAATCGCCGACCGTCATCCACTCCTTCGACATAGGCGACCATGGCCTTGGTGAAGGAATCGTCGGAAAACCAGCTCAAATAGTCCACCACTCCCACCATGGCGGCGTTGCCCGCGCTCACAGCTCGGCTGATGCCCACTCCGCTTTGGGTGGCGTAGTTCATGAACGCCGACACCAAGTTGCCGGATTGGCTGGCCACTGCGATCGGACCGGGGGGCGGAACTGGGGCCACTATCTGAGCTGCGAGTCGGGATGGCGTGGAGATCAGCCCTTGGCCGTTGGGTCCGGCAACCACCATGTCCAAGGACTGGGCCAACTCGATTAATCGCTCCTCTGCTTGGGTGCCTTCGGGCCCCGACTCTCGAAAGCCGCCCGAGGCGATGAAGGCCGCGCCGATTCCCCGCTCTGCCGCAGATCTCAAGATGTCGGGGCAGGTTTGCGGCGGTGTGCATACCATCACCAGATCAGCGGCGCCCTGTGGCACTTCGTCCACCGAGGCCAGGGTTTCGACTCCCAGAATCGTGGGTTGCTCGGGGTTGGTGGCGAACACCCGTCCGTTGAATCCGCCCGCCAGCACGTTGTGAAGGGCCACAAAGCCGAATTTCCCGGGGTGAGAGGAGGCCCCGGCCACCACGATGCCCCGGGGGTTGAAGAGGAGGTCAAACGGGTTCGATCTCATGGGCTGCTCATCACCACCAGACCATCCACTGCCACGGGACGACCGTCGCGGACTACCAGGGGATTGACGTCGATGGCCTCAATCCCGTCCTCGCAACCTGCCTGAGCCAGCCCCATCAGCGTGGCTACCAGGGCATCCCGGTTTACTGCTGGTTCCCCCCGCAGTGGGGCGAGCAAGGCGGAAAAGTCCAAGTCATCGATCATGTCCCGACAGTCGGCTTCGCTAACCGGGAGCAACCGGAACACCGCTTCCCCCACTGCTTCGGCCAGAACACCGCCCAATCCGAGCATTAGAGCGGCTCCGAACTGCTCGGTGTGAACCACACCGGCGATGAGCTCACGGTGCCCACCAACCATTTCCGAGACCAGCAAGGCGACCTCGCCGTCTTCCTCGGTGACCAAGGCCAACAGGTCTTCGGCCGCCGAATGCACACCTTCGGGGGTGTCCAGACCCAACCGCACCAGCCCTCGCTCGCTCTTATGGGACAGCGACGGGCCGCACAGCTTCACCGCCACCGGGCCACCGATTTCTGCCGCAGCCTCAACCGCCTCTTCCGCCGACTGGGCCAGCTTGTCTCGGCTCACCTCAACACCGTGATTCGCCAGAAGCTGCTTCGACTCGAATTCCGAAAAAGCCACCATTGCCGCCCAAGCTATCTGCCTACGTCGGCTCCGCTCACTCCGGCTACCTCCCACCACGCGGTACTGTTGGGCGGGCCACAACCTCATGTAACCCCGGTCCGTCCTCTAGGGTCTCACCCGTGGCTGCCGTAATCGGCAGCGGAGTCTGATCCGTTGGGAGCTCAATCAGTGCAGTTTGTGATCGCGATCGTTGTTGGACTCGCTCTCACCCAGCTGGCCAATCTGGCCACCACGGTATACCTGCACCGAGACCTGGCCCATAAGGCTGTACAACTCCATCCCATGCTTCGCAGCACCTTCAAGGTGTTCTTGTGGATGGCGACTGGTATCTGCGCTCGGCAGTGGGCGGCAGTCCATCGCAAGCACCATGCGTATACCGACACCCCTGAAGACCCCCACTCCCCCGCTCGACTGGGCTGGCTGCGGGTGCAGCTCACGAATGCCGCCCTATACCGGCGATCAGCTCGAGATCCCCGTACCACGGAGCGCTACGCCAAGGACATCCCGGTGACCACGCCCGATCGCTGGCTGCTCAACCGCGGGATCATCGGATTGGCTCTGGGAATCGCCGTTCTTGTTTGGTGGCTGGGCGTGGTGCCGGGCATCGTTGCCGTGGTCGTTCATACTGTGGGCTACATCGGGCTGGGAGGCTCGGTGAATGGCGTGGCCCACACGTTTGGGCGCCGACCATTCGACAACAGCGCCACCAACGTGGTCTGGCTGGCGTGGCTGACCTGCGGAGAGGGCTACCACAACAACCACCATGCCGCGCCCACGTCGGCTCGATTCGCCCGTCGCTGGCACGATTTCGACCTTGGATGGTGGTTCATCAGCACGGCCAGCAAACTGCGATTGGCCCGAATCCGCCACGCCGACGTCGACTCCCTGGCTACCCGCGCCACCTCCACAGCCTGACCTTGATCCCGAATCCGCCACGCCGACGTCGACTCCCTGGCTTCCCGCGTCACCTCCAAAGCCTGACCTTGATCCCGAATCTCCCCCGGGTTTATGTAACATAACGTTTTTTCCGTTGTCCGGGACTTCTGTCGGGCTAGCGTGCAGGTAGTGAGCAGGTATGGGGCCGCTTTGTCCGAGCATCCCGACTCCGCCAGCGCTGTGGGCGAGGTGCTTGGCGAGATACTCGAAGCGGTAGGCCCTTCTCCCGATTTGGCCGTGGTGTTCACCTCGGCCTCACACCGCGATGCCATCAGCGAAATGGCCGATGCCATCCACCAGGTATTGGCCCCTTCGGCCCTAGTCGGGGCCACCGCGGTGTCGGTGATCGGCGGACCGCTCGAAGTTGAAGAGCGCCCGGCCGTTTCTCTTTGGGCTGCGGCCCAGTGCCCGGCCGAATTGATTCGACTCGAGGCAGTTCGATCCCCCGACGGATGGGCCGTGGGTGGAATTCCAGCCGACGCCACAGGAACCCTCCTAGTGCTCCCCGACCCGTTCACTTTTCCCAGCGAAGTCCTCCTGAGCGCGGAACGACAGATGACAGTGGTGGGAGGATTGGCATCGGCTGCCGGCCGGCCGGGGGGCAACCGCTTGGTCCTGGGTCAGCAGGTATTCGATGACGGCGCGGTGGGCGTCCTCATTGATCCTGCTGTAGAACTCCGCACCGTTGTATCCCAGGGGTGCCGTCCCATCGGCCAGCCCTTCACCATCACCAAGTCAGAGGGCAACATCGTCTCGGAGATGGGAGGCCGGTCAGCGGTAGACCGGTTACGGGAGACTTTGCTGGGTTTAGACGAGACCGAACGAGCACTGGTCTCCAAGGGCCTGCATATGGGAATCGTCATCGATGAGCACAAGTCCGAGTTCGACAGAGGGGATTTCCTCATCCGCGGGCTCATCGGCGCCGATGAGGACTCCGGCGCTCTGGCCGTCGGCGACTCCCTAGAAGTGGGAACCACGGTCCAGTTCCAGGTTCGGGACGCAGCTACCGCCGACGAGGACCTCCGCGAGCTGATGGCCGATGCTTCGGCTGCATCAGCCCTGGTGTTCACCTGCAACGGCCGGGGCACTCATTTGTTCGACGGACCCGATCACGACGCCACCGTGGTCCATGAAGCTCTGGAAAGGGCGCCGGTGGCAGGAATGTTCTGCGCCGGTGAGATCGGGCCCATTGGCGGCCGCAATTTCCTCCACGGGTTCACCGCTTCGGTGGTGCTGTTCCCATGAACAACTGAAAGGATCGATACTTCTATGGCTGCGTTTCCCGCTGCTCTCGAAGCCCAAGGCATCAGCGTCATACGCGGGCTGGCCATGGACGCTCCCCACCAAGCTCGCTCCGGGCATCAGGGAACGGCCATGGCCATGGCGCCGCTGGCCCACGTGCTTTGGACCCGTATCATGCGTTACGACGCCGACGATCCGAGCTGGCCCGACCGAGACCGCTTCGTCCTCAGCGCCGGCCATGCGTCCATCCTCTTGTACTCAATGCTCCACCTGACCGGCCAAGGATTGTCGCTCGACGACCTGCGGGACTTCCGCCAGTGGGGCAGTTCAACTCCCGGACATCCCGAAGCCGGTCACACCGCGGGAGTCGAGGTCACTACCGGGCCGCTGGGTCAGGGCATTGCCAACGCAGTGGGGATGGCGGTAGCCGAGCGCTGGCTGCGCCACCGATTCGGCGCCGACGTCTGCGATCACCGGGTGTTCGCCCTGTGCAGCGATGGCGACCTCTCCGAGGGAATCAGCCACGAGGCTTCCTCGCTGGCCGGACATCAGCAGCTGGACCGGCTCATCTGCATCTACGACGACAACCGGATCACAATTGACGGCTCCACCGATCTCTCCCTATCTGACGACGCCGCCCAGCGATTTGCCGCCTACGGCTGGCACGTAGTGAACCTGGGCGAAGCGGCCGAAGATCTCGATGCCTTGGAAGAGGGCATCCGCTCGGCCATGGCGGTTGACGACGCGCCGTCTCTGATCATCGTGCGCAGCCATGTCGCCTACCCCTCCCCGGGCCAGACTGACAACCACGAAGCCCACGGCTACTCGCTGTTCGACGACGAGATCGCCGCTACCAAGGCAGTGATGGGGCTGCCTGCTGACGAATCGTTTTTCGTCCCTGCCGATGTGGTCGAGGCCTACCGAGCGGCCGGCCGTCGGGGTGCTCCTGAGCGCGCCGCGTGGCAGAAGCAAGTAGAGGCCCTAGGCCCACAGCGCTCGGAGTACGAGGCCTGCCTGGCCGGCCGGGGCCTGCCCGGTTGGGAGAACAAGCTGCCATCGTGGCCGGCGGGCGAGTCAGTGGCCACCCGCAAGGCCAGTTCCGCTTGCCTCAACGCCATGGTCGACGTGGTCCCCGGCTTGGTGGCGGGGGGCGCCGACCTTACCGGCAATACCGGAACCAGCCTCGCCGACACCGAACCGCTGACTTCCACCCATCCTGCGGGACGCCAGCTCTACTTCGGCATAAGGGAACATGCCATGGGCGCCCTTCTCAACGGTGCCGCGTTGCACGGTGGACTGGTGCCGGTAGGCGGCACCTTCCTGGTGTTCAGCGACTACATGAGGCCCGCAGTTCGCTTGGCCGCCCTGTCGGGAGCTCACAGCGTCTTCGTCTGGAGCCACGACTCGGTGGGCGTGGGCGAGGACGGCCCCACCCACCAGCCGATCGAACACGTCATGTCGCTGAGAGCGATCCCCGGTCTGCGGGTGTTCCGCCCCGCCGACGGCAATGAGGTGGCCCAGGCGTGGCGGCTGGCCGTCGACCACGACGGACCCAGCGCCATGATCCTCACCCGCCAGAACGTGCCCACCCTGGAGGGGTCCTCGGCGACCGATGGTGTGGCCCGAGGCGCCTATACCCTGGCCGACTGCTCGGATCCCGACGTGATCCTGGTGGGGACGGGCAGCGAGGTGTCGGTCTGCGTGGACGCGGCCGCTGCTCTGAGCCAGAAGGGCGTTGCTGCCCGGGTGGTCTCCATGCCCTGCTGGGAGCTGTTTGCCGAGCAAGATCGTTCCTATCAAGACGCGGTTCTGCCTGCCGGGGTGCCCAAACTCTCGGTGGAGGCCGGAGTATCTCTGGGCTGGGAGCGGTGGGTGGACCTTCCCGTGGGCATCGATCGCTTCGGGGCATCAGCGCCGGGGTCGGTCGTGTTGGACAAGCTGGGAATGAACCCGGACAACGTCGCCGCCCAGGCCACATCGCTGCTGAAGAGTGAGGAGCAACGACCATGAGCAGTCTCCACGACTTGTATCGCGAATACGGACAGAGTCCCTGGCTGGACAATTTGCGCCGTGACTGGATCAACAGCGGAGAACTGGACCGCTGGGTGGAGCTTGGCGTACGGGGCCTGACATCCAACCCAAGCATTTTCCAAAAGGCCATGACATCGGGAGACGAGTACGACGAGCAGTTCGCCGGCCTGCTGGCCGACGGAATGGGTGTGGCCGACGCCTACTGGGAGCTGGTGCTCACCGACATCGGCGGGGCTCTCGACGCGCTCGCCCCGGTGCATGAGGACAGCGGCGGACTCGACGGATTCGTCTCAGTGGAAGTTGACCCGAAGCTGGCCCGTGACACCGACAGCACCCTGGCCGCGGCCCGAGCACTCAACGAGCGCGTTGACCGCTCCAACCTCTACGTGAAGATCCCTGGGACTGCCGAGGGCTTGCCCGCCATCCAGGCTATGACCGCGGAGGGGCGATGCGTCAACGTGACCCTGCTGTTCTCCTTGTCCCGCTACGCCGATGTCATCGAGGCCTACCTCTGCGGGTTGGAAGAGTGCGAGGGCGATCTTTCGTCGGTGTCCGGGGTGGCGTCGTTTTTCATCAGCCGCACCGACACCGAGGTCGACCGCCGTCTCGAGGCCATAGGAACACCCGAAGCCCTGTCATTACGGGGCCAAACCGCGGTGGCCCAAGGACAAGTGGCCTATCAGATCTTCAATCAGAAGTTCTCCGGCCCCCGCTGGGAGGCGCTAACCGCCAGGGGCGCTCGGTTGCAAAGACCCCTGTGGGCTTCCACTTCCACCAAGAACCCGGCTTATCCTGACACCCTCTATGTCGACCAGCTCATCGGACCCGACACGGTGAACACCCTGCCCGATGCCACCCTGGAGGCCTTCCTGGACCACGGCGCGCTGGCCCGGACCGTGGACGCCGACCCCGCCGCCGCACAAGCGATACTCGATAGAGTCACCGACGTGGGCGTGGACTTGGAGGATGTGGCCAATCGGCTGGAAGATGAAGGCGTGTCGGCTTTCGTGAAGTCATTCGAAGACCTCCTGGAGAGCCTGACCACCACCGCCGACCGTTTGATGGAAGGCGCTCTTCTCGGCTCCCGGCGCTCAGACCACATGGAAGGCCATCAGTGACGATAACCGACACCGGCAGTCGAGACTTTCTGGAGTTGGATCTGGCCGACCTCATGGCCCAGGCCCGAAAGATCCGGGATCGAGTGCACGGCACACGGGTCACCTACTCCCCCAAGGTGTTCATCCCGCTCACCATGCTCTGCCGGGACAAGTGCGGATACTGCACCTTCGCCCAACCGCCCGCCCGCCTGGAGTCGCCCTACCTGAGCGATAACGAAGTTCTGGCCATCGCCGAGGCCGGTGCAGCCGCCGGCTGCCATGAGGCGCTCTTCACTCTGGGGGAGCGCCCCGAATTGCGATATCCGGACGCGGCAAAGTGGCTGGCTCGCCACGGCTTCGACACCACTGTGGACTACTTGGCCCACGCCACCCGACTTGTGGTGGAGACAACTGGTTTGCTGCCCCATGCCAACGCCGGTGCGCTGTACCCCAAGGAACTGGATCTCCTCCGCAAGACGGCACCGTCACAGGGGATGATGCTGGAGACTTTGGCCGATCTGGACTGCCACCGGGGATCGCCCGACAAGACTGCCGAACGGCGGCTGGCCACCCTTGAGGCGGCGGGCAAGCTGTCCATACCCTTTACCACGGGCATTCTGGTGGGAATAGGAGAGACCAGAGCCGACCGGGTCGACGCCTTGGAGGCCATCGCCGCCTCTCACCGGCGCTGGGGCCATGTACAAGAAGTCATAGTCCAGAACTTCCTGCCCAAGCAGGGCACGGCCATGCACAGCGCCCCGCCCTGCGAACACGACGAATACCTGGAGGCCATCGCTTTGGCCCGCCTGATCCTGCCGGAGGAGATCCATCTCCAAGCGCCCCCCAACTTGTCCGACGACTTCGGCCAGCTGCTGGACGCGGGCATCGACGACTGGGGCGGCGTCTCCCCGGTCACCGCCGACCACGTGAATCCCGAGCGCCCCTGGCCGGCTGTCGACCGGTTGCGGGAGGTCACCGAGGCCAAGGGGTTCTCCCTGGCGCCCCGGTTGACTGTCTACCCCGAATATGCCCTCGATCCTGAGCGCTGGTTGGACGCCGACATGAGGTTCCCAGTCCTCGACCGCAGCGACGCCGAGGGTCTAGGTCGCCCTGACGATGGTGGTTGGTACTCCGGTGCCGACGCCTCTCCGCCAACGTTGCTGGCCCCGCCGAAACAGAACGGCTCTGCTGGCGGCCGCACCGCCTCCGGAGGGGCGGTCGGCGAGGTGCTGGACGGCGTCCGCGTCGGCCAAGAGGTCGGGGTGGACGAAATCGTCACCCTCTTCGGCGCTCGGGGACCTGAGGTGGCAGCCGTCGCCGCTCTGGCTGACGAGCTCCGCCGTGCCGCAGTGGGCGACGAGGTCACCTGGGTATCCAACCGCAACATCAACTACACCAACGTATGCACGTTCAAGTGCCGATTCTGCGGGTTCTCCAAGGGACCGCTGTCGCTCAACCTGCGGGGCGACCCCTACCTGCTGACGCTGGACGACATCGCCGAGCGCACCGCGGAAGCGGCTGAAGCCGGTGCCACCGAAGTCTGCCTGCAAGGCGGCATCCATCCCAGCTTCGACGGCGACTACTACATCGACGTCACCCGGGCGGTGAAGGACGCGGTGCCCGATATCCATGTCCACGGTTTCACCGCTCTGGAGGTCACCGAGGGTGCCCGTCGACTAGAGGAACCGCTGGCCGACTACTTGCACCGTCTGATGGACGCCGGACTCCGCTCACTGCCCGGCACCGCCGCAGAGATCCTCGACGATGAGATCCGGGCGGTGATCTGCCCCGACAAGATCGACACCGGAGAGTGGCTGGAAGCCCATCGCACTGCGCACGGCCTCGGTCTTCGGTCCAACGTGACCATTATGTTCGGAACGGTTGAGCAGCCGATCCACTGGGCCCGCCATCTGGTCCGCACCCGCGAGCTCCAGAAGGAGACCGGGGGGTTCACCGAGTTCGTGCCCCTGCCGTTTGTCCACATGGCCGCTCCCATCTACTTGCAACGACGGTCCCGCCGAGGCCCCACCTTCCGAGAGGCGCTGCTGATGCACGCTGTGGGCCGCATCGCCTACCACGGCTGGATTCACAACATCCAGGCCTCCTGGGTGAAGCTGGGCATGGCCGGCGCCGCCCAAATGCTCCAAGCCGGCGTGAACGACTTGGGCGGCACCCTCATCAACGAGAACATTTCCCGTGCCGCCGGCGCATCTCACGGCCAAGAGGTGACCGAGGAAGACCTGCGGGAGCTATGCGCTCCATTGGGCCGCACCCTGCGCCAGCGGACCACGCTCTACGACGCGGTGGCTGTCTAGCCCAATATCTGGATCGCCTTCTCGACGGAACGCCGGGCTCGGGTCAGTTTCTTCTCCTCTTCGGGTCTCGTCGTTGCTCCCTCGTCCACGGCGTCGCGCAGCACTGACATGGCCAGGTCGTCGAGTTGCTCGGCGATTTGCTCGAGCTGAGTTCGGATGTGGTCAACCGTCATGGTCAATCGCCTCGTCCACTATCTCCAAAGGGTGGCGCACGGTGACCCCGGCGTTGGCCAAATGGATGGTGCAGCCGGGGTTGGCGCTGACCACGATATCGGCGCCTGAGCGCTTGATGGCCTCAAGCTTGCGATCACGAATGGATGCTGCGAGATCGGGCTGCATGGCTGCGTAAGCCCCGCCCGCCCCACAGCACAGACCCTCGTCGTCTAGGGCCACCACGGTCGCATAACGGGACAAAACATCGGCCACCGGTTGGTGGGCCCGTTGAACATGGCGCAAATGGCAGGGGTCGTGAACCGCGACGGTGATGTCCTGGCCTCGCTCCCCTCCCGCGGGCAGTCGGTCGGCCTGAGCAGCCAGCCACTCGTTTACGTCCAGCACTCGCTCGCTGAAGGCGGCAGCCTCCGGAGTGCCCAAGTGCTTGCCGTACTCCTTGAGGGCGGCCCCGCAACCGGCAGAGTCAACCAGAATCGGGGCTGAACCCTCCAGGGCTTTCATCGTTCGAACTGCCAGGGAGCGTGCATGGTCCTCCAAACCGGCATGCAGTGATAGCGCCCCGCAGCACCCGGCACCGGTGCCCGGCAGGGCCACCCCGGCCCCGGCCGCCTCCACCACTCGCTTCACGGCGGCATGGGTTGACCGCTGCCAGGCATCCATCACGCAGCCGGTGAACAGCCACACGTCGTCGCCGGTCGCTCGAAGCCGCCCTTGGGCCAGCGGGATGGGCGGCAGCCCCAGCCGCTTGGAGGGCACCAGCCGCAATCGCTGGGCCACAGCCAACATCCGAGACATCAGGTTCAGCAGCCAGCTGTGGCCAAGAACTCTAAATCCCCAGCGACGCCAGTCGAACCGCCTCCGCCGGGCCAATTCAGCTTGGGTGGCCTCCATCATCGAACCGAATGGCACTCCGGAGGGACAAGCCGGCTCGCAACCCCGGCACTGCACACAGGAGTCCATCGACGACAAGAACGCGGCGTCCACCGCCGCTCCGTTGTCTTGCACCTCGCGCATGGCGCTGATGCGTCCACGAGGCG
Organism: Acidimicrobiia bacterium; assembly: GCA_022825005.1. Lineage (GTDB taxonomy): Bacteria > Actinomycetota > Acidimicrobiia > Acidimicrobiales > Bin134 > Poriferisocius. The sequence continues at coordinate 78,368 of JAJDYU010000085.1, read as the reverse complement.
ATGCCCACTCCTCCCCAGTCACCCGAAACGTCGGGCAGTGGGGCAAGCACAGCCCACACGACACGCATGAGGCCAGCTCCTCGGTGTCTATTCCCAGAGTGGGTCTTGAGCGCGATCCTTCGCGGTCGTTTCCCAGGGTCGCCTTCGGGCTCATGTCGCCGCCAGCGGGTCGCGCCCTGGATTTAGTCGCCCGCGAGGGTCGAACTCCGCTTTCAGACGCTCATGGAGAGCAACCACAGCCCGATCAGGGGTGGGGACCGGGATCGGCTCGGATACGAAGGCCGAACCGGTACCTATCTGCACCAGATAGCGGCCGGAGAATCCTCCAGCCTCCAGCGCGCCCACCGGCACCCGGTGAGGGGGCAACGTCGGCGGGCCTTCGGTCGGCTCGCATCCCAGAGATTGGGCAAGATCAGCCTCCGACTCCACGTCAGACGCGTGGCCTTCCAGATGAATCCAAGCAGTCTGGCCGTCCCACAGGATGGACGACGGCCAATACAGCCGGCGACGCAGCTCCCTCGGATCGCACGGTCCCGCCAACCACTGCTGTACCGGTGGCCGCGGCCAGGTTCGCAGGATCACTTCGCCCACCAACCCCAATGTGCCCAGCGAACCCACCATTGCTCGGCACAGGTCGAAGCCCGACACGTTTTTCACCGTCGGTCCCCCCGCGGTGACCACTTGGCCGTCGTCGGCCACAAAAACCGCCTCCAACAGGGCGTCCCGGAGCCGCCCTCGGCCCAAAGCGTGGAGGTCGTCGCGGCCCACCGCCAGCACACCGCCCACCGTTGCACCCGGAGTCAGGGGCAGGTTCGCCCGTTGCCCGGCTTCAGCCAAAGCCGCGTCGAGTTCGGCGACCGGAGTACCCGCTCCGACTCGAATAGTCATGTCAGCGGGATCGAAGTCGCGCACTCCAGCCGGGGCCCGCACCAGGCGGGTCTCCTCCGGGCACCGCCCTCCAACCTCCCAATGAGTACGCCCACCGACAACAGCTACTGGTCCGTCTGTCCCCACCTCCGCGGCAAACAACTCCAGTTCGGCTGGCACTTCTCGGTCAGCCACTCAGCCCCACACCCCATCGGGAACCTTGTCCAGCGCGTTTACATCGGCACAGCTCGCGCCGGTTGGCAGCACCTTGCTGGGATTGGCCATCCCTCCGGGGTCGAATGCCCGGCGCAGACGGGCCTGAGCGTCTAGATCGGCCTCGCTGAACATCAATGGCATGAAGTCGCGCTTTTCCATGCCAATACCGTGCTCGCCCGACAGCACCCCGCCCACCGCCAACGAGGCCTCGATGATGGCTGCACCCGCGGCATGAACCCGGGGCATTATCCCCGGCTCCCGTCGGTCGAACAGCAACATTGGATGAAGGTTGCCGTCACCGGCGTGGAACACGTTCATCACCTGCAAATCGTGCTCTTCCACGATCTCGTACACCCGGTTCATCACCTCGGCCAGGCGAGTCCGGGGAACCACCGTGTCATGCAGGTAGTAGTTGGGCTTGATCCGGGCGATGGCGCCGAACGCGCTCTTGCGCCCCTTCCACAGCAAGGCCCGCTCCTGCTCGTCGACGGCCCGACGCACACTCGCCCCTCTCGCGGTGGCCAACTCCACCACTCGGTCGGCTTCTTCGGCCACACCACCAGGCAAGCCGTCCACTTCGACGATGACCACCGCGGCCGCATCGGTGGGAAACCCCGCCCCGACATACGCCTCCACTGCCCTAATGATGTTGTTGTCCATCATCTCAATGGCCGCGGGCACAATCCCGTCGGCAATCACCGCGCTAACCGTCTGCGCCGCGGCATCCACCGAGTCGAAAGCCAGCAGCAGGGTCTGCACCGCAGGCGGATCGGGAGTCAGGCGCACGGCGATGGCGGTGGTGATGCCCATCATCCCCTCCGACCCCACATACGCCCCGCGGAGGTCCATTCCAGGGGCCCAGCCGTCGGGATCGCCCAGCACCACCGCCTCTCCCGACATGAGCACCACCTCCACTGCGAGCACGTGGGCACTGGTGACACCATGGGCCAAGCAGTGCGGCCCTCCGGCATTGGTGCCCACGTTGCCCCCCAGGGAGCACACCTGTTGGCTGGAAGGATCGGGAGCGAAGTGCAGGCCGTAGGGTGCGGTGGCTCGGCTGAGGTCCAGGTTGATCATGCCCGGCTGCACCCACGCCACCCGACTGTCTGCATCCACCGACAGCAACCGGTTCATTTTGGTGGTGACCACCACCACTGGCTCCTCCAAGGGCACCGCACCCCCCGCCAGGCCGGTCCCTGCTCCCCGAGGCACCACTGCCCGGCCATGGCGTCGTGCCGTGTCTACGCAGCCTTGTACTTCCCCGGTGTCGATCGGGAAGCACACCGGACCAGCCTGGCCACCTTCGAAAATCGAGGCATCTCGGCCCATGAGCGATCGCTCGAGGGGAGCCACCCTTATCCGGTCAAGAGGCAGCACCCGTCGAAGATCCTCGACCAAGGGGTCGGCCTTTCGAAACTTCATCCGCCAGTAGAATACCGGCAGTGGGTCACACGGGATGCAAGCACTCCAAGCTCTTTTAGGAGGCAGGATCGCCCGGTCGGGCGTGGAGCTGTTGTCCTCCTTCCGACCACGGCAGGCCTTCCCTGCGATGATGGTGCTGTCCATCGTCACCGGCGCTCTTGTGGGACTGCTGGTAGCCGTGTTCGAGCAGCTCACGATCGAGGTGCTTTTGAAGCGCCTGCTGGACGGACCCCTGTGGTGGCAGGCGGCAGCTCCCGCCGTCGGCCTGGCTGCCGCATTCGCCATTCTGCGCTACATCGGGCGGGGTGCCACGCCTTCGACTTCGGACGAATATGTCCGGGCCTTTCATGAGCGTCACCCCCGGCTGCCGCTTTCCCAGCTCCCGGCCAAGCTGATGGCCGGTGTGGCCACCATCGGCCTCGGCGGTTCGATGGGACTGGAGGGTCCCTCGGTGTACGCCGGTGCGACCGTCGGCCACAGCACCCAGGGACTGTTCGGTCGATGGCTCCGCCGGGAGGAGACAAAGATGCTCCTCACCGCAGGGGCAGCGGCCGGCATCGCCGCGGTGTTCAAGACTCCGGCCACCGGCGTCATCTTCGCCCTGGAGGCCCCCTATCGCGATGACGTTGCCCGTCGGGCGCTATTGCCGGCTCTATTGGCCTCCGCCTCCGGCTACCTGGTGTACGTGGCCGCGCTGGGCACCGATCCGGTCATCGACCTGGGTAGCCACAGCAGCGACCTCAGCATCATCCACTTGGGCGGCGGAGCCCTGCTCGGCTTGGTTGCCGGCCTGGGAGGACGGGGATTCGCGTGGCTGGTACGTCAGGCCAAGGGACTCGAACAGCAGTATCCCATCGGCATCCGGATCCTGATCGGCGGAGCCGTGCTGGCCGGGCTTGTGGTGGCCACCGAAGCGGTCTTCGACCAGCCCCTCAGCTTGGGACCCGGAGTTGAGGCCACGCAGTGGCTGCAAGACGGCGATCACACACTGCTGTTGATCGGCAGCCTCTTGGCCTTCCGAGTTGTCGCCACGCTTACCACCGTGGGCGCTGGAGGCACCGGCGGGCTGTTCATTCCCCTGGCCGTCCAAGGGGTGATCGTGGGCAGCTTCGTGGGCCAAGCACTGGGTACAGCCGACATCGGGCTCTACCGCACGCTGGGGTTGGCCGCCTTCTTGGGTGCCGGATACCGGGCGCCCATTACCGCGGTCATGTTCGTGGCCGAGAGCACCGGCACCTCCGCATTCGTAGTCCCCGCGCTCATAGCCGCCGCCGTTTCTCAGCTGGTGGCGGGGTCCAGCTCCGTGGCCTCCTACCAGTTGGACAAGCGGGAGGGGCTGGTGGAACGGCGGCTGGCCCTCCCACTCACCTCCGCGTTAACCACAGACACCCTCACTGTGCCTCCCGACGCAACGGTGAGCGAGCTGGTCTACATCCACCTTCTCGGTCGGAGAGAGCGAGAAGTTCCGGTGGTCGACGGCGGGGTCTATATCGGCATGTGCGGACTTGAGCAGATGAGCGAACTGGAGCGCGACGCGTGGAACGACACACTGGTGGCGAACATTGCCCGTCGCGACCTGCCTACGGCGCGGCCATCGTGGACGTTGCGCGATGCGGTGGCTCAGATGGATGCCAACGACACCGACCAACTCCCGGTGACCGCCGACGACGGCACTTTCATCGGGGTGGTGCGGGCCGACGACATACTCCGGCTGGACGAGATCCTCGATGAGACCGAGGGAGTCTGACCGACATTCAGTCAGACCAACTCAGTCGGGAAACAGCTCGTCGACGCTGTCATCAGTCGGGGTATCCCGGTACTCGCACCAAGGCTTGGCCCCCACTTTGACGAGTCGGCATTCCTCCCCGGGGATGGCTCCACACTCCACGCATGGATCCTCGTTTTCTTCGAACATGACGTCGAAGTCGTCGCTTGTGTGCTTGAGCGCACGAGCCTCTTCGTAACGACGGTGGCGTCCCTTTTTCATGGGCGGCTCCGCAATATCAAGCCAGCAGCCTTTAGCGCTGGCAGCAGGGGGAACTCCGCCCCCTATCGTCTCATGGCGGCCAGTCTAGCCACTCCGTTCTGTCATATGGCACACCGCCGATTTCGACATGGTCCCAGAATGGAAGAGTGCTCAGGCATCTAGCACTTTGTGGCGGGCCTCTTCGGCGGTCACTAGCGGACGATCGGTTGACCATGGAAAATTGATCCACTGATCGGTTCGCCTCCACACGTAATCGGATTTCACCAGGGAATGCGACTTCTCATAGAGCACCGCCGAGCGCACGTCGCCCACCCTTTCCACACAGAAGTCGTAGACCATTTTGAGAGTGTGTCCGGTATCGGCCACGTCGTCGGCGATGAGGATCTTGGAATTGCGGTGATCCACCAAGTCGACGGCGGGGGGAAGCATCACCGGTACGGGGAGCCGCTCGTCGACCCCGGTGTAGTACTCGCAATTCATCACATAGATGTTCTTGATCGACAGCGCGTAGCCCAGCGATCCGGCGCAGAACAGGCCTCCCCGCGCAATGGCCAGAATCATTTCGGGTCGGTACCCGTCGTCGGCCACCATCGCCGCCAACTCCCGCACGGCCCGGCCATAGGAATCCCAGTCGAGCCATTCCCGTTCATTCGTGTCGCTCATAAGCTTCCTAAATCGGTCTCCCTGATCGTTCTTCAAGGGTGAGCTTGCCTTGGTCGTCGAAGGCTACCGCCGCAGTTCCCTCCAATAGCTGTTGGACTGGAGCGGCAATGATGTCGGCCCGCCACCCCTTGAGGGCCCGGCATTGGGGATCACCCTTCAGCAGAGCCTCTATGTCGCTGCGGGTCGCCACCAGTGCCGGGTCCAGGTCAGCGTCTGCGGCGTGCTGGGCAGCCCATGAGGTGATGAGGCTGACTGCCGGCTTTAGCGCAGGATCCAATTTCGGCGCTTTGCTGACCACCTCGATCGTCAATTCGGCCCCCCTGATCTCCTTGAGGAACGACAAAAGCTCCTTGTCGGCCCCCTTGCGGAGGTTCCGGGGCTCCACGCCCCTGATCTCCCGCAACTGCTCAATGGTCTTCGGCATGCGCTGAGCCACAACGGCTACGCCAAGATCCGACAGCACATGGCGGACGGGCTGGTTCTGGCGGGCAGCGTACTCCTCACGCCATCTGGCCACCGCCTGGGCCAATGCCCTAGGCCGGCCCTCCATGCGGCGCACCTCCTTTATCCGTTGCCAGGCTGCTTCAGGAGATCGACCGGCGTCAGCCCGCTCCAGCAAGAGCGCGCACTCCTCCTCTGCCCATTCGAGTCGTCCCCGGGCATGCAGGTCCTTTTGCAGGATGTCGCTGATTTCCAGCAGGCGCTCCACGTCGGCCGCGGCGTAGGCCAGCATGTGATCGGGCAACGGCCGTTGAAACCAGTCGGACAGACGGGCTTCCTTGGCCAGCTCCACCCCCAGCAGCCGATCGTGCAGCGTGGCCAGCGACGGCGAGCTGTATCCGACGAAACCGGCCCCGATCTGCGTATCGAAGATGCGTCGAGGCCGAGTTCCACATTCGTGGTAGAGCACTTCCAGGTCCTGTTCGGCGGCGTGTAGGACTGCGATGCCGTCGCCTTCCAGCAGCCTGGCCAGCGGTGCGATGGGCACCGCCAGCGGGTCGATGACGGCAAGCTGGTCATGCCAGGCAATTTGAACCAGAGCCAGCCTGGGGTAGTAGGTACGTTCTCGGTGGAACTCAGTATCGAGGGCGTAGGCATCCGCGGTTGCGGCGTCAGCCACCACTGCCGACAGCTTGCGCCGCGTTGTGACCGGCTCGGGGAGGCTGGCTTGAGCGCTCAATCGACAGGCGACCCGGAGTCGTAGGGATAACCGGCCATCTCGGGGATTTCCACCTCGCTGAGGATAGTTGGCCGATCAGAGGTCCTCGGGACTGTCGATATCGGCCACGGCCGACGGAAGCGCGGGCACGTCGACAACAGCAGCTTCATCCAACAGCGAGGCCACGGACCGAGAGCCTGATTCGAACAGGCGCTCCGCCAGAGCTGTGGCTGCTGTGTCGATGGCCAGCGGCAGGTAGTGGCGGCGTTGATCGGTGAATACCGCCGCCGCTGGAGCCGTTGAGGGCGGCGCTTCGAAGACGGCCTGCACAAGCACCGCCACTTCCTCGGCGCTGATGGTGGGAAGATCGCAGGGCAAGATCACTGCCACCGGATGCCGGGCCAGGCTCAGCGCGGTGGCCACCGCTCCCAGCGGACCCTCCCCGGGCCAGCGGTCGGCCACGTGTCGAGCATCGGCTGACGTTGCAGCCCTACCCAGCCTCGGATCTGTCCCACCGACGATGAGCCGCTGCGAAGCGCCAGCCAATGCCCTCAGCGGGTTGGCGATGAGCCACTTGCCATCCACCTCAATGAAGGCCTTGTCGGTGCCCATCCGCCGGCTCCTGCCTCCGGCCAGCACTGCACCGGTGAACTCGTACGGGATTTCTAGCCCCCGTAGTTCATGCGGGTGTCCTCCATGCGAAGAACTGGGGTGTCCTCATCGTGCTGGAAGCCGCAGTCGACTACCTCGCCGATGAAAAGGGTGTGGGCCCCGGTGACCACTGAGTCGCGCACCTCGCAATCCAGATAGGCCGGTGCGCAGTCCAAGATGGGCGCACCGGTAACACCGTCGTGGAAGGCGAAGCCGTTCAGGGTCATTGCTGCCAAGTCAACCTCCACGGGCTTGGTGAACTTGCGCACGATGGCCCGGTCCTCTCGGGCGATGGTGCACAGGCTGAACACCCCGCCTTCGGAGATGAGCTCGTGGGTGTAGGCGGGATGCTCGACCCCGATGCCGATCAACTTCGGCTCGAATGCCAGCTGGGTGGCCCAATTGAGGGTCATGCCATTGCGCCTCTCCCCTGCCCTGGAGCCCACTACGTACAGTCCATAGGGCAGGCTCCACAAAACCCGCCGTCGGAGCCGGTCATAGGTGTCTTGAGCCTCCGGGTCGTCTCCTACTTGTGCAGGAAACGGACCAATGGTTCCGGTGCCGCCGGGGGCCGCCATGTCACTCCCTCCAATCGGCCTGGGGCCACGCCGGGTCGAGCTGGTGCAGGAAGTGCCGACAGCGCTCCTCCTCGTCCCGCTCGCCGATGGCTGCCGCGGTGGCCTGTAATCCGGCTAGGGCGCGGAGGAAGCCCCGATTCACCTCGTGGGCCCAGCGAACGTAGCCCGACCCCCGCCATCCGTTCTGGCGCAACCGGTCCAACCCCCGGTGATACCCCACTCGGAAGGCGGCATAGGCCTCTGTCTGATCGCGGGCCAACAGGCCCAGCCGGGCCCAGCCGTCCAGGAAGCGGGGAAAGCGGGCCACCACATCAGCTACCGCGGCCCTCCTTTGATCCTCAGGCCCGCTCATGGCCTCGGCCAATGCGGCCACCGCTTCGGGCGGCTCAGGATCCAGAATGGTCTCAGGCGGCCCAGACCGAGTCAGATTCACCGGGGCATCAGTCATCGGTCGAATTCTTCTACGGTCAGTGGATGCGCACCAAGCGCAGCACGTCGGTGGCCTCCTCCATACCGGCCAGAACGGCAACCACATCCCCTGGGGCAACATGCCCGGCTTCTTTGGCCATGCTCAAGGCCTCCGCCACCCGGGCCTCGTAAGTGCCCGGTTCGCAGGCCAGCATGGGGGTGACTCCCCAGCTCAGGGTGAGTTGCTGGACGGTGCGCTCCGAAGTGCTGAATCCCAATATGGGCGCTTGAGGGCGGAACCGGGCCATCGACCGCACGGTGAACCCCGATGCCGAGATGCACACGATGGCGGCCAGGTTCAGCTCGTTGGCCGCGGTGGCGGCGGCCCCGGTCATGGCATCGGTGACTGAGGTGGGGGCGTCGGCATCGGTCATGCGCAGGCGTCGGATGTTCTCCCCCCAGCGGACGTAGTCGAATTCTTCGTCAGCCCGCTCGGCGATTCGGGCCATGGTAGCCACCGTGGCCGCCGGGTGGGCCCCGATAGCGGTCTCGGCCGAGAGCATCACCGCGCTGGTGCCGTCGAACACCGCATTCGCAACATCCGACACTTCGGCTCTGGTCGGCGTCGACGCCTGGACCATGGAATCCAGCATCTGGGTGGCGGTGATCACCGGCAAGCCTCCGGCTATGCAGTCTCGGATGATCCGCTTTTGAAGATGGGGAGTCTCCTCCAACAGGCACTCGGTTCCGAGGTCGCCGCGGGCCACCATGATGCCCGTCGACGCTTCGATGATGTCGTCCAGGTTCTGAACGGCCGCCTGGGTCTCGATCTTGGCGATCACCAGAGGACCGTCCGGATGCGGCTCCACATTCACACGGCGGATGTCGTCTCCCGACCGGACGAACGAAACGGCCACCATATCCACCGCCTCACTTACGAACGCGTCCAAGCACTGCAAGTCCTCTGCTGTCGGGGTGGGCAGGCTTAGCCGATCGGAGGGAATTCGAAATCCCGGGCGTCCGTGGATCACATCGCCGTGAAGGATCACCCCTGTGGCTTTGTCGGCGGACACATCGGCCACTTGCAGCCGCACTTGGCCGTCTCCTAGGGCCACTTGGTCGCCAACCGCAATGTCGTTGAAGAGATCCTCATAATCCACTTCCACCACCGAAGCGGTGCTCTGAGTGTCGCCAACCCTGATCTCCACTTCGGTGTCGGCCCGCAACTCCACGCCTTCTTGGCCGAAACTGGCCGTGCGCACCTTCGGGCCGGGCAAGTCCACCAGCACGCCAACCCGCCGGCCGGCCTCTTGGGCCACCTGGCGCACAAGGCGCATCCGGCCCAAAGCCTCGTCCAGCGTTCCATGAGCCAACCCGATGCGAGCTACATCCATGCCCGCGTCCACCATGGCCCGCAGCATCTCGGGTGATTCCGATGCTGGGCCAATGGTGGCGATGATCTTGGTTCGTCGGGGCACCGGGGTTAACGCTATCGCCCTGTCGGGTTGATAATGCGGTCAATAGCGGGCAGTTCACCCGCATTCTTCGGCTAGTTCATCCGGGCTCGAGCCAGAGTGGCCAGACGCTGAAGCTGCTCCTCATCATCGTCTTCGGCCACTTGGGCCAGCTCCTCGAACCGACGGGCCGCCTCATCGAATCGGCCCCGCTCCATATTGATCATCCCGAGTTGCTTCGCCTCACCGGCTGGGACAGATGGGCACATCGTCCTCAGTTCCAGCACCCACTCCAAGTTGGCGTAATCCTTGTTCTGGGCGTAAATGGCCCTCAGGTTTCCCAGCATCCGCTCCATGATCGACGAGTGGTCCACCGGAGCCAGGTAGGCGGGATGGAAGCCCTTGTCTCCCCCGGCAATCTGGTGGAACAGCTCCTCACAGCCCTGGGCGTCGAGTAGCGCTCCTCCGGCGAAAACATCGATGAAAGCGTCAGGTTCGCCGCGATCCCTGATCAAGAAGTGACCAGGCAGGCCGATGCCCTCGAATTGGTAGCCGATCCGCCTGCCAACGGCGATCGCGAGCACTGAGAGGCTGATCGGTATTCCAGTGCGCCGGCGCATGACCTCGTTCAGGAATGAGTTACGGGGGTCGTAATAGTCCACCCGGTTGCCGTGAAAGCCCAGCTCGCCAAAAAGGGAATGCAGCATCCTGTCCCGGCTTGAGCGATCGCAGCGGTCGGCCAACTCGTCCAACCTGGCGACCTCAGCTTCGAAGTCCATGTCCGGGCAGCCGAGGGCGGCAATGCACAAGGCACCCTCATGAAGTGCGAACTCCTCGTCTTGCAGCAATTGGCCGAATTTCTCCGCCGGATCCCACGCCACGGACAGTGAATCTATCCCGACTACTACTCTTTCGCTGGTGAGTGCTTGGCCGTTCTTGGACCACCAGGGTCCGATCCCCATTGCCCATCGGGGTGGAGCATTGGAGGGGCCGGAGAACACAATGGCCGCGTTTGCCGCCGCCATCGACCTGGGATACCGGTATGTAGAGACCGATGTGCACGCCACCCGTGACGGCGTACTAGTGGCGTTCCACGACGAGGGCTTGCAGCGGCTAAGTGGTCGACCTGAGTCCATCGCCGATCTCAGCTGGAGAGATCTCGACACAGTACGGGTCGGCGGAGGGCACGCCATCCCCCGCTTCGAAGAACTGCTGGAAGCATGGCCCGACCTTCGGATTGCAGTCGACCCCAAACACGACCAGGCCACCCTTCCGCTTATCGAGATCCTTCAACACGCTGCCGCTATCGACCGAGTCTGCGTCGGTTCGTTCTCAGGTCGACGCCTCGCCACCGCCCGGCGCTTGGCTGGTCCTCGGTTGTGCACGGGACTCAGCCCCAAGGAGGTGGGCCAACTCCAGGCCGCGTCAGTCGGTCTGCCGATGAGGCTCAAGGCCGGCGCCTGCGCCCAAATTCCTCCCACAGCAAAAGGCGTGCCATTGGTCCACAAGCGGTTCGTGGATACTGCTCACGCCCAGGGCATCGCGGTGCATGTATGGACCATCGACGACGCCGATGAGATGCGCCATCTTCTAGATATCGGAGTGGACGGCATCATGACCGACCGGCCGACGGTGCTGCGCGACGTGCTCGTGGGGCGCGGCACTTGGCATTGAGGGGTCGTTTCAGGCTCAAAATCGGGCTCGCCCCTGTGGTTAAATCGAGGATTCTTGGGGATTTCTACTCACAGCAGTGGAAAACCCTGTGGATTTCATTTTTTCGCTTGACCTGGGTTTTCTCCGCGCTATGGTATGCCCACCTACCGGAGACAAGCGGGGTGACTCGAGAGAGCAAGAGTCCGAAAGGGCGAAGGTTCGAAAGAGTCCGCAGGGTCACTGGAACGGGCCGAGGAAGTCGGTGGCACCACCGAAAGCCGAGGACCGGGAAAGAGGCCAGGCGCCGCGAGTGTCTGGGGGGTAGGTACCGGGGAATCGGAGGGCGCAAGCCCGCTGAGGCTCCGGAACCGAACGGGACGGCCCCGAGAAGTCGACCGGTTTCGACCGGGAGGCTACTCGGGGCCTCCTTCTTTTGGGGCTAGGGTGCTCGCCATGTCAGAACCTGCTGTCGCATTGCTGCACGGACTGGCCGGATCGGCTCGGAGGACTTGGGGCGATAACGCCTGGATCGATCTTTTGGCCGACGCGGGGCGAGAGGTGATCGGGGTTGATCTGATGGGCCACGGAACCGCCCCCAAGCCCCATGATCCTGAGGGCTACGCGGGTTTTGAGCAGCACGTGGTCGACCACTTCCCCAACGAGCCCATCGACGCCATCGGGTTCTCCTTAGGCGCTTACACCTTGTTGTCCATCGCCTCCAAGACTCCGGAAAAATTCCACAAGCTGGTTGTATCCGGGGTGGGCAGGAACCTGTTCGAGCGGGACGAGGACCACAGCCGCATGATCCTTCACGCCGTTACCGGTGAGCCCGACCCCGAGAACCCCGAAGCCCTCCACTTCTCCACCCTGGCCGACGACCCCGAAGCCGACCGAGAGGCACTCGCCGCCCTGCTGGCCAGTCGCACCGCATTCGACACCGATTGCCTGGCCGAGGTTGCCGTGCCCACCCTTGTGGTCGTGGGCGATAGGGATTTCGCCTACCCCGCCGACCAATTGGTCGAGGCCCTGCCCGACGCCCGCCTAGTGGTTCTCCGGGGCGTCGACCACTTCGCCACCCCCAAGTCATTCGACTTCATCGACGCCGCCCTCGATTTCCTCGACGCCCGCCCTTTCTGATCAGCGGAGCTGTTGGGCGGTTGGAACCAGAGGGGTAGGCAGCAAGGTGTCGCCGGTGAGGTATTCGTCGACCGCGGCGGCGGCGGCCCGGCCTTCGGCGATAGCCCACACTATGAGGCTCTGACCGCGGCCGATATCGCCGGCAACGAACACACCGGGCACGTTGCTCATCCAGTTGTCGTCTCGGGCCACATTGCCCCGGTCGGTGAGCTCTACCCCCAAACCGTCGAGCAAGCCTCCGGTCTCGGGACCGACGAATCCGAGGGCCAACAGCACCAGGTCGGCCGCGAACTCCCGCTCGGTTCCCTCAATCGGGTTGAACGTCATCCGCCCGCCCTCGAGTGACTGCTCCACATCAATGGTGCGCAGCGCCTCCACCTTGCCATCTGAACCGGTGAACTCCACGGTGTTGATGGCATAAATCTGGGTGCCGCCCTCTTCGTGGGCCGACGACGACCGGTACATGAGCGGCCACGTGGGCCACGGGGTGGAATCGTCCCGCTCGTCAGGCGGACGGGGCAGGATCTCGAACTGGTGGATTGAGGCCGCCCCGTGGCGGTGGGCGGTCCCCAGGCAGTCGGCACCGGTGTCACCTCCGCCGATGATGATCACATGCTTGCCGTCGGCCGAAAACGGGTGCTCTTCTATATCGCCCTCCTGCACCCGGTTGGCCGGCGGCAAGTACTCCATAGCCTGGTATATGCCCTCCAGCTCCCGACCCGGAATAGGCAGGTCTCGCCACTGGGTGGCCCCTCCGGCCAATACCACTGCGTCGAATTGCTCGGTCAGCTCGGCCGCGCTGATGTCGACACCGACGTTCACCCCGGCCTTGAAGACCGTTCCCTCGGCTTCCATCTGGGCCAGCCGGAGGTCGAGGTGGCGCTTTTCCATCTTGAATTCGGGGATGCCGTAGCGCAGCAGCCCGCCTAAGCGGTCGGCCCGTTCGAACACCACTACGTCGTGGCCCGCCCGGGTGAGCTGCTGGGCGGCGGCCAGACCGGCCGGTCCCGATCCCACCACGGCCACCGAGCGGCCGGTGCGGTCGTTGCACACCACCGGGGTGATCCACCCCTCCTCCCAAGCTCGGTCGACGATCTCCACCTCGACCTGCTTGATGGTCACCGGATCCTCATTGATGCCCAACACGCAGGCCGCCTCGCACGGAGCCGGGCACAGCCGTCCGGTGAACTCGGGAAAATTGTTGGTGGCGTGCAGTCGCTCGATGGCCTCCCGCCAATTGTCCCGGAACACCAGATCGTTCCAGTCGGGAATCAGGTTGCCCAGAGGGCAGCCGTTGTTGCAGAACGGGATGCCGCAGTCCATGCAGCGCGACGCCTGGACCCGAACCGACTCGGCATCGAAGTCCCGGTAGACCTCGTTCCAGTCTTTGATCCGCACCGGCACCGCCCGGCGAACCGGCAGCTCCCGACCGTGCTTCATGAAGCCGCGAATGTCACCCATGAGCGGCCGCCATAATGGCTGCTTCCGCGTCGGTGCCGGTCCGCTCGGCCTCGGCCAGCGCGGCCAGGACCCGCTTGTAGTCCTTGGGCATCACCTTCACGAACCGGTCGGCCTCAGTAGCCCAGTTGGCCAATATCCGCTCGGCCACCGTCGAGTCGGTGTTCACCATGTGCTGGCTGATGCGGTCCCGCAGCCATTGCCGATCGCTGTCGTCGAGCGACTCCAAGTCCACCATCTCCGGGTTCACCTTGGAGGAAAACACTTCATCGGGGTCGTGTACGTAGGCGACTCCCCCCGACATGCCAGCCCCGAAGTTCCGCCCGGTGGGACCGAGCACCACCGCCCGCCCTCCAGTCATGTACTCGCATCCGTGGTCGCCGACCCCTTCCACCACCGCGATGGCCCCGGAATTGCGGACGCAGAACCTCTCCCCCACCAACCCGCGCAGGAACAGTTCCCCGCTGGTGGCGCCGTAGCCGATGACGTTGCCCGCAATCACGTTTTCCTCCGCCACGAAGCGGGCCTGCGGGTAGGGGGTCACGATGATGCGCCCGCCCGACAGGCCCTTGCCCACGTAGTCGTTGGCGTCGCCGACCAGCTTCATGGTGATGCCCCGGGGCAGGAACGCTCCGAAGCTGTTGCCGGCCGACCCGGAGAAGTCGATGCGGATGGTGTCGTCGGGCAGGCCGTCGGCCCCCCATTTGGACGTCACCTGATGGCCCAGCATGGTGCCCACTGTTCGGTTCACGTTGCCGATGGGGAGATCAATCTCCACCGGGAGACCGTCTTCCAAGGCGGCCTCGGCCATCAAAATGAGCTGCTGGTCGAGCGCCCGGTCCAGACCGTGGTCCTGAGGCTGGGTGCAGTGCCGACTGGCGTCCGGGTCGATCTCGGGGGCGTACAAGATGGGAGACAGATCGAGTCCCGACGCCTTCCAGTGGTCCACCGCGTCGCTCACGTCCAGGCACTCCACGTGCCCTATGGCCTCGGCCAACGTGCGGAACCCCAGCATGGCCAACAGCTCGCGCACCTCCTCGGCGATGTACTCCATGAAGTTGATGACGAATTCGGGCTCGCCGGTGAACTTCTTGCGCAGCTCGGGATCCTGGGTGGCCACTCCAACCGGGCAGGTGTCCAGGTGGCACACCCGCATCATCACGCATCCCATTACCACTAGCGGGGCGGTGGCGAAGCCGAACTCCTCGGCCCCCAGCAGAGCGGCGATCATCACGTCCCGGCCCGTCTTGAGTTGGCCGTCGGTCTGCACCACAATCCGGTCCCGCAGCCGGTTCAACAACAAGGTCTGCTGGGTCTCGGCCAAGCCAAGCTCCCAGGGAGTGCCGGCGTGCTTGATGGAGGTCAGCGGCGAGGCCCCAGTGCCCCCATCGTGACCTGAGATGAGAACGACGTCGGCGTGGGCCTTGGACACGCCGGCGGCCACCGTGCCCACGCCCAATTCCGAAACCAGCTTCACGTGGATGCGGGCTTCAGGGTTGGCGTTCTTGAGGTCGTGGATCAACTGGGCCAGATCCTCGATGGAGTAGATGTCGTGGTGGGGCGGTGGGGAGATGAGGCCGACACCGGGAGTGGAATAGCGAACCTCGGCAATCCATGGCCAGACCTTGTGACCGGGAAGCTGGCCGCCCTCGCCCGGCTTGGCCCCCTGGGCCATCTTGATCTGGATGTCGTCGCTGTTCACCAGGTACTCGCTGGTCACCCCGAAACGGCCGGAAGCAGCCTGCTTGATAGCTGAGCGGCGCAGGTCGCCATTGGGGTCGGGCACATAGCGGGCGGGATCCTCGCCTCCTTCGCCGGTGTTCGACTTGCCGCCTATGCGGTTCATGGCAATGGCCAAAGTCTCATGGGCTTCGGCCGAGATCGACCCATACGACATCGCCCCGGTGGAAAACCGGGTGACGATGCTGGACACCGGCTCCACATCCTCGATCGGAATCGGCTCTCGCTGGCCGCTGCGAAATCGAAACAGCCCCCGCAGGGTGGCCAGGCGCTCCGACTGGGCGTCCACCTTCTCGGTGTACTGCTTGAATATGTCGTAGCGCCCCTCTCGGGTGGCGTGCTGGAGCTTGAACACCGTTTCGGGGTTGAACAGGTGGTATTCGCCCTCCCGGCGCCACTGGTATTCCCCTCCCCCTTCCAGGGTGCGGTGGGCCCGCTCGTCGGGGTTCTCGGGGTAGGCGATTCGATGGCGAAATCGCACCTCTTCAGCGAGCTGCGGGAACCCAATGCCGCCCAGACGGCTGACCGTGCCGGTGAAGCACTCCTGGATGATGGGGTGCCCCAGCCCGATGGCCTCGAATATCTGGGCCCCCACATAGGACTTCACCGTAGAGATGCCCATCTTGGACATGACCTTGAGCACGCCCTTGTCACAGGCCTTGATGTAGTTGCGATGGGCCAGATCCCTGTCGTCGTTGGGCGAAAAACCGCACAGCCCCTCGTCGATCATCTGGTCGATGGTCTCGAACGCCAGATACGGGTTAATGGAGGTGGCCCCGTAGGCCAGCAGCAGACAGATGTGATGCACCTCCCGGGCGTCACCGGTCTCCACCACCAAGCCCACCCGGGTCCGGGTCTTTTCTCTAATGAGGTGGTGGTGTACCGCCGCGGTGGCCAGCAGCGAGGGAATCGGGGCCGAATCGGGGCCGGCCCCCCGATCCGACAGCACGATTATGTTCTTGCCCGCCTCGATAGCCCGGCTGACCTGCTCCCGGATGCGCTGGATGGCAATTCTGAGCCCTGGCCCGCCGTCGCCCACCGCGTAAAGGCAGGGAACCACCTCAGTGGACCAGTGGCTGTGGCCTCCGGGCCCGTCCACCTCCACCAGGTTGGCCAATTGCTGGTCGGTGATCACCGGGTGGGGGGTGAAGATCTGGCGGCATGACTCGGGCTGGGGATCGAGCAAATTGCCCTCGGGGCCGAGCCATCCGCAGGTGGCGGTGATGATCTCCTCCCGGATGGCGTCCAGCGGTGGGTTGGTCACCTGAGCGAACAGCTGTTGGAAGTAGTCGTAAAGGAGCCGAGACCGATTGGACAAAACGGCCACCGGGGTATCGGTTCCCATGGAACCGAGGGCTTCTTTGCCGTCCCGGGCCATAGGGGCTAGGAGAATCTTGAGCTCTTCGTGGGTGTAGCCGAACATCTGCTGGCGGACCAACAGGGGGGTGTCATCGGGCTCGGGCAGCGGCCGTTCGGCCAAGTCGTCGAGGTCCACTTGGTTTTCGTTCAGCCACTGCCCGTAAGGATGGGCTGAAGCCATCTTCTCTTTGATCTCGGCATCCCGCACGATGCGGCCCTCCGAGGTGTCGATTAAGAACATGCGGCCGGGCTGCAAGCGGCCCTTCTCCACGATGGCCGCCGGGTCGACGTCCATCACCCCCACCTCCGATGCCATGATCACCAGGTCGTCGTCGGTCACCCAATAGCGGGAGGGGCGCAGGCCGTTGCGGTCGAGCACTGCGCCGATCAAGGTGCCATCGCTGAACACGATGTCGGCGGGACCGTCCCACGGCTCCATCAGCGAGGCGTAGTAGCGGTAGAAAGCCCGCAGCTCTGGCGCCATCGACTCGTGGTTCTCCCACGGTTCGGGGATCATCATCAACACTGCCTGGGGCAGTGAATAACCACCCATGTACAGCAGCTCCAACACCTGGTCGAAGCTGGCGGTGTCGCTCACCCCCTCGGCGCACACCGGGAACAGCCGCTCCAAGTCGCCAGGGAGGTGGGGTGAGCTCAACAGCGCCTCCCGGGTCCGCATCCAGTTCCGGTTGCCCTGCACGGTGTTGATCTCACCGTTGTGGGAGATGAAGCGGTACGGGTGGGCCAGCGGCCAGGACGGGAATGTGTTGGTGGAGAACCGGGAATGGATCATGGCCAGGGCACTGGTCACCCGGGTGTCGCTCAGATCGGCGTAGAACTCTCCGAGCTGAGGGGTGGTGAGCATGCCCTTGTACACGATGGTCCGGTTGGAGAGGCTGGCAAAGTAGCCGTAGGTCAGCTTGCGGGTCTTGGATCCCAGCGCGCCGGCGTCGGCCTGATCATCGGTCTCATAGGTGACCTCGTTGCGAATCCGGGTACGCACGATGTAGGCCCGCCGCAAGAGCGCGTCGGAATCGAGGCCGCCGCCGGAGTAGAACGGCTGCCAGAACGAGGGCATGGTGGCCAGCGCCTGGGCTCCAAGCTCGTCAGGACAGGTAGGCACCTCTCGCCACCCCAAGGGAGTCAGCCCCTCCTCGACAGCGATGGCGTCCATGGCCTCTCGGGCATGGGCGGCGGCTTCGGGGGTGTCGGGCAGAAAGCCAATGCCGGTGGCGTACTGCCCCGCCGCTGGCAGGTCGAAGTCGCACACTTGGCGGTAGAAGTCGTCGGGAATCTGGATCAGCAAACCCGCGCCGTCGCCGGTGTTCACCTCCGCGCCCAGCGCCCCTCGGTGCTGGAGGTTGCACAGCGCCCCGTAGCCCACCGACACGATCTCGTGCCGCGGCCGGCCCTTCAGGTCCACCAGAAAGCCCACCCCGCAACCGTCGTGCTCGTTTCGGGGGTCATAAAGCCCCTGGGGGTGTGGCAGACCGGGAAGCTGCGGCCAGTTCCTCATTGCGTCCTTTCCAGCGTGTTTGCAGTGCGCGCCGAGACGACATTGGCCAGCGGCAGGGGGAAATTTTACCGCCGTACCCCAGTCCCCTACCAAGTCTGTTCTGCTCGGGAGACTCCCAAGAGGCATGATTGTGGAGTGGAATCGCCTGTTGATGATGGGGCTGGAGTGGCTGAAGTAGGCGGAATGCCCGCCATCGAGGGAATGCTCGACTTCATCGACGCCTGTCCGACGCCTTTCCACGTGGTCGAAAGAGCGGCCGGGTTCCTGCGGGCTTCAGGGTTTACCGAATTGGACGAAGCCGACGAGTGGCCCGACGCCACTGGCAGCCGGTTCGTGCGCCGGGACGGCAGCCTGGTGGCGTGGCGGCACCAGGCCTGCGACGCGGGCTTCCGTATTGTCGGAGCCCACACCGACAGCCCCAACCTGCGCATCACCGCACAGCCCGACACCGGCCAGGCCGGGTGCCGGCAACTCGGGGTGGAGGCGTACGGGAGTGTGCTGCTCAATAGCTGGCTCGACCGCGACCTCGGGATCGCCGGTCGCCTGGCAACCCCATCGGGGACTCGGCTGTTCCGCATCGATCACCCCATCCTCCGAGTACCCCAGCTGGCCATCCACCTCGACCGAGAGGTCAACACAAAGGGCCTGCTGCTCAATCCCCAGACCCACATCGTCCCCGTGTGGGGGCTTGGGCTGCGCACCCCCGGCGAATTCGCCTCAGTGGCGGCCAAAGCAGCCGGGGTCGATGCCGACGAGGTGCTGGCCTGGGATGCGATGCTCCACGACCTCACCCCATCGGTGATCGGCGGCATCGACGACGAGTTCGTCTATGCCCCTCGCATCGACAACCAGGTGTCCTGCTGGGCCGGTCTCCAGGCCCTGATCGATGCCCCGGCCGACTCGCCTCCCAGCGCGGTGCTGTGCCTGTTCGACCACGAGGAGGTGGGCAGCACCTCGGCCCAGGGGGCCGCCTCCACCCTGCTGCCAACTGTGCTAGAGCGCATTGCCGGCAGCCGCGGTGCGTTGCATCCTGCGCTGGCCCGGTCGCTGTGTGTGTCGGCCGACGGGGCCCACGCCACCCACCCCAATTATCCCGAGCGCCATGAGCCCGACCATCACATCGCCATAGGCAGCGGGCCGGTGATCAAGCGCAATGCCAACCAGCGCTACGCCACCGACGCGGTGGGCGAAGCCGCATTCGCCGCGGCGTGCGAGAAGGCCGGAGTGGACCACCAGCTATACGTCCATCGAGGCGACATGCCGTGCGGCAGCACAATCGGGCCGTTCGCGGCGTCGTCCACCGGGGTGACCACAGTCGACGTCGGCGTCGCTCAGCTCTCTATGCACTCAGCCAGGGAAATGTGCGGCGTCCAAGATCCCGTGGACTTCGCACTGGCCCTCAGCGCCTTTCTCAACGTCGCAGGTTGACCCGGGTCAGCCGACGGGTCCGCTCGTAGGCCGACACCGCCACCAAGAAGATGGCGAAGAACTCCAGGCGGCCAATGAGCATCATCGACATCAGCACTGCCCGGGCCGGACGGGAGAACACCAAATAATTGGAGGTGGGCCCGGCATCACCCAGAGCGGGTCCCATATTGCTCAACGCGCTGATGGTTCCAGACGAGGAAGTGATCAGATCTTGTCCCAGCATTGACAGCACCATCGTCCCGGCAAAGGCTGTGAACGCGTATAAGGCCACCAACCCCGCCACCCGTTGAAGCACCGGCTCTGAGAGCGCCATCTGACCCAGCTTCACCCGGGCCACAACTTGGGGGTGCTTAACCCTCAACAGTCCCACTCGCATGTACTTGGACACCACTTGGACTCGCAACACCTTCAGTCCTCCGGCAGTGCTCCCGGACATGCCCCCCATAACCATAAGGGGCAGCAACAATGCCTGGGCCCCTGACGTCCAACCGGCGAAATCACCCCCTTGGTTAGTCCCCGAAGCATTGCCGAATCCCGTGCTGGTGCCCAGGGTGGCCGCGTTGAAGATGCCGTTGCGGATGCTGTTGGAAAAGTCCGAAATGTCGTACAGCCAATTCAGCATCGTGGTGGCCGCCGCGGCGGCCAAGATCACAATCAGGTACGTGCGGAACTCTGACGACTGTCCGTACGCCCGAGGTCTTCCCGATATGGCCCGCCAATGCAGCGTGAAACTGGCGCCGCATACCAACATCCCCACGATGATGACTGCCTCCACAGCCACACTGTTGAAGTGCCCTATGGATTGGTCATAGGGCGAGAAGCCGCCGGTGCTGGCAGTGGTGAACGCGTGGGCCACCGCGTCGTAAAAGCTCAGTCCGGCGATCATCAGGGCGGCCGCAATCGCGAGGGTGATGCCGCCGTATAGCGCCCACAGCCGTCGGGCGGTGGAACTAACCCGAGGCGCCAACCGATCAGACGTCGGACCGGGGGCTTCCGCGGTGATGAGGCTGAGCCCGCCCACGCCCAAGAACGGAAGGATGGTCACAGCCAGCACCACCATCCCCATGCCGCCGTACCACTGGATGATCTGGCGCCACATGAGCACGCCGCGGCCGACCCCCTCGATGGGGTTTAGCACCGTGGAGCCCGTAGCGGTGAAACCCGACACCGATTCGAAAAGCGCGTTGTCGAAACTGCCCAGCTCGCCAGAAAACCACAGCGGCAGAGATCCGAAGATCGATGAGCAGATCCAGGTCCACGCCACCGCGGCGAACACCGACGCGGGCGGCATGTCTTGTTCAAGGCGAGTAAACGTCACTAGCAGTGTGCCCCCGGCCAGGGTTACCAGCGCCCCCAGCCCCATAGCCACCTCTTCGTTGGACGTCGAACTACCCCACTCGACCAAGGTGGCAACCAGCATTCCCGGAACCATGAACAACAGGCCCAGTCCCACCACGAATCCAACCCGGCTGGTCACATTCCAGGATCGGTCCACCAGCAGTTGGGACAGGGCCCACTTCACCGCGGTCCTGCCCTGACGGGCAGCCGCCACTACCGCGGTCATAGCCCCAGCCTCATCGTCCCAGCCTCATCGTCTCAGCCTCATCCGCTGAACCTCGCCAATGCCCCAGCCGATTACCACCACGACCGGGTAGATCGACAGCCGGCCCAAGAACATCAGCGCAATCAACACCCCCCGGGCAGGGGCAGCGAGCACGGTGGCGTCGGCAAATCCCGTCAGGTCGCCAAGACCGGGTCCGGCGGTAGCAAGCGCAGAAATCGCTCCCGACACCGCGGTAAGCAGGTCCCCACCCAGCGAGGCGATTCCAAACACTCCGAACGCCGCGGCCAATACCCACAGTATCTGGAAGTTGTGAACTCGGGTAAGAGACGCCTCCGACGCGGCCGCCCCCGAGACCTTCACCGGCACCACCGCTTGGGGGTGAAGCTGCAACACCAGTTCCCGCCGCACAATGCCTAAGACCTCGATTACCCGCAGTACCCGGAAACCGCCCCCCGCTGATCCGGCCATTGACCCCACCCCGATCAGCAACAGCAGCATGGCCTGGGGAGCGAATATCCAGTGGCCCCAGTCGACAACTCGGAACCCAGTGGTGCTGATGGCCGATGTGACGGTGAAGAACGAGTGGCGGACGGCGTCCGCGCCCCCGCCGGTGTCCTGCCAGGTCCAGGCGGCTACCAAGACAGTGGCCAGCAGGATCAAGCCGGCGTAGAACTTCAACTCCGTCGATCTCCACAGACTTCGCACTTGCCCCCGCACGAGCCACACAAGGGCGGCCACCGACATGCCAGCCAGCCCCATGGCCCACGCCCCCACCCACTCGATCGCCGCCGAATCGAAGTGGGCGAACGACTCTCGATAATTGGCGAACCCGCCCGTGGACGCAGTGGTGAGACCAAAGGTGGCGGCGTCGAACACTCCCATGCCAGCCGCGGCGTAAGCCCCGAACACCAGTACTGTGAAGACCGCATAGGTCAAGACCACCCGCTGGGTGGTGTGCGACCACCTTCTGGCCAGAACGGCGCGTCGCCCCCGACCTCCGGCAATCTCGCTCAGTCGCCGCTGCCCGCCGAAGGTGGGCACCAGCACCAAGGCGAAGACCAATCCGCCCAGACCTCCTAGCCACTGAGTCAAGGCCCTCCATGTGAGAAGCCAAGTGGAAAGCGCCTCAGGGTCCACCACGGTAAGCGAGGTGGTGGTGAACCCGGCCACCGACTCGAACATGGCGTCATCCACTCGGTCGACTTCCCCGGAAGCCAAATAGACGACGGTGGAGATCACCACTAGGGCAGCTGCGGTGGCCACCACCGTGGTCAGCACCCTGACTGCGGAGCGGTGCCAGGGAAAGCGAACCCTAGAGGGGTCGCTCATCGGCGGCTCACCCGAAGAAGCGCTTCACTTCGTCCACCGTGTCGGGCCGCCCAAAGGCCAATGAACTCATCCGAAGAAGCGCTTCACTTCGTCCACCGTGTCGGGCCGCGCAAAAACCACAATGTGGTCGCGACTGCGAAGCTGGCTTCGACCCCGGCCGATCTGCGGCTTGCCGTCGCGCACATAGGCGCCGATGAGCACATCCTTGGGCAGGCCCATCCCATTTACCGCAGCTCCGTCGGCTGCCGACCCGGCTTTGATCTCCGCCTCGATGATCTCGAAGTCGCCCGAAAGGTAAGTGGCCACCTGGGCCACCCCGCCTCGCACGAAGCGGAGCACACCGTTTGCACTAGCCGTGCGCGGTGACAGCGCCACGTCGATTCCCACGTCCCGCAGCAGCGTGCGCAGCGCCAGATTGTGCAGCACGGCAATGGTCTCGCTCGCTCCCATCGACTTTGCATAGAGGCAGGCCATGATGTTGGCATCGTCCTTGCCGGTAAGAGCGATCACCGCATCGAATTTGCCGACATCCTCTGATTCCAATAGTTCGGCATCGGTGATATCGCCGTGGATCACCAACACCGCATCGAGCTCCTCGCTCAGCTTCTGTGCCCTCTCCAAATTCCGCTCGATGAGCACCACCTCGGCATGGCGCTCGCTCAATTGGCGGGCCACGATCTCGGCCGTACGGCCCCCTCCCAGCAGCATCACCCGGCGGTGGGTTCCCGGCGCCAGGCCCAAGAGCGGCAACAGGGTCCCTCGGGCCCGCCGCTTGCACACCACCCGCAAGAGGTCGCCGGCCTGAAGAGTGGTATCGGCCCGGGGGATCCGGGTTTCGCCCGCCCGAGTGATCACCGCCACCAAGAAGTCCCAGTCCGGCTCGTACTCTTCGGCAATGTCGGCCAATCGCCGATTGGCCCAGGGAGCATCGGGGGTGAGGGTGGCTCCCACCACGAACACCTCGCCCTCGGCCATCACGGTCACGTCGGTGGCCCCGGGATACGACAGGAGGTCCATTATCTCGTGGGCGGTTTCCTCGTCGGGATCGATGATGGTGTCGACCTGCATCGCCTCCCGCAGCTCGCGGGCATCCCTCTCCCTCAAGTTGCGCGACTGAATGCGAGCGATGGTTCGCCCCACCCCGTGCTGCTTGGCCAACAGGCAGGCCACCAGGTTCACCTCGTCATTGGCAGTGACCGCCACCAGAAGATCAGCCTTGCGGATTCCTGCCTCCCGGAGAATGTGAGGGTGGGAACCGCTTCCCTCAACCGCCAGCACATCTAAATCCTCCGCCTGATGGTGCAGCTTCTTGGGGTCAACCTCTACCACCGCCACCGTGTTGCCTTCTTCGCTCAGGATCTGAGCGACATAGGAACCCACTTCGCCAGCACCCACGACCACGATGCGCACTGCTACATCCTTACTGAAAATCCGGTTGGGTGCGAGCACTCCCCCGGTCCTGGGCTCGCACGCCGATCACCGTCGGACCCGGCGCGACAGAGCCGAGCTGAACACCCTCACTCGTTCTTCGGTGATCACCGCGTCCATGGTCACGTCACCGGGGTGGGAGGGCACCCCATCAACGAGCTGGCACTCATAGGACAAGCCCACCACCAGCGGTTTGGCTGGCCGAGGCCCGTTGAGGAGAAAGGAAAGCGCCCGGTCGTAGTAACCCTGGCCCCGACCAGCGCGATGACCGGCCGCGTCGAACACCACCACAGGGGCGAACACCACATCAAGCTCACGGGCCGACACCAGAAGCTCGACATCGACATCAGGCTCGGAAATTCCAAACCGGTTAGGCGCGAACGGGGTGTCAGGCCCGGCGGGGGCGAACTGGATGGGGGCGGGGTCGCGCATCACCGGGAAATACACGTCGATGCCCCGCAGACGGCAAGCGGTCACCAAAGGGGCCGGATCAAGCTCACCGTCGTCGGCCACCGTGGCCGACACCCGTCCCACGCCATCAAGCCATCCGAGCGACGTAACCGCATTGGATACCGCCCGCGCCGCTTTCTGGGGATCGGGAAAAGAGCGACGAGCCTCCCGGGCTTCGGCCCGCATCCGGCTGAGGCTGACCACAGCTCAAGATTATCGCCAATGCCCCGAAATTGGTCATCTGAAATGGCAACCTTGGCAGGTCATATTCTCGCTGGCTAACTTCGCCTAGTTCTCTCAATCAGGGGGTCAATGTGGACGCCGTACCGTATCTTGCCGGGCTGAGCGCAATTCTTGCGCTCGCACTCGCTTACCTCTTCTACAGGATCGTGAAGTCGGCCCCACCGGGTAACGACCGCATGGTCCATCTCATGACCGAGATCCAGTCCGGGGCTCGGGCATTCCTCAAGCAGGAATACACCTGGGTGGCTGGGTTCGTGGTCATTATGGCCATTCTCATTCCGGTGCTCACCGGCGTTGAGCTGACCTTCATCAGCTACATCCTGGGGGCAGTGCTCTCGGCGGGCGCCGGATACGTGGGAATGACCGTGGCCACCATGGCCAACGCCCGCACCACCCAGGCAGCGACCGAAGGCCCGGCTAAGGCACTGCCGCTAGCCTTCCGGGGCGGAGCGGTCATGGGCTTCTCTGTGGCTGGGCTGAGCCTTCTGGGTCTCGCCTTCACCTACTTGCTCTTTGTGGAGTGGCTCAGCGTGGACGACCCGTTTGAGATCTTCACCGCCTTCGGACTGGGGGCCAGCTCCATAGCCCTCTTCTCCCGCGTCGGCGGCGGAATTTACACCAAGGCGGCCGACGTGGGCGCCGATCTAGTGGGCAAGGTGGAGGCCGGCATCCCCGAGGACGATCCCCGCAACCCGGCCACCATCGCCGACAACGTGGGCGACAACGTGGGCGACGTCGCCGGCATGGGCGCCGACCTCTTCGAGAGCTACAGCGGATCGATCATCGCCCCCATCGCCCTGACCGCCTTCTCCTTCGCGGTAGCCGGCAGCGAGGCCACCGGCGACGACATCGGCCTCGCCCAGCTCATGTTCCCTCTGGCCGTGGCCTTCGTGGGGATGCTGGCTGCCATCGTGGGATCGTTTGCGGTGCGGGGAAGCGCCCGCGCCGACGTGAAGAGCCTGTCCCGCCAACTCCACATGGGGACCAACGTGGCCATGGGCCTCACCGTCATCGGCACCATCCTGGTCGGGCTGTGGTTCTTCTCTGGTGATGAGTTCGAGGGCTGGTGGGGACTGCCCATCTCAGTGATCGGGGGCCTGGCCGTGGGTTGGGCTATCGGCAAGGTGGCCGAGATCTGGACCAGCGATCACTACGCACCGGTCAAAAAGATCGCTCAGCAGTCCGAGACCGGACCGGCTACCACGGTGCTATCGGGCATCAGCGCGGGCATGGTGTCGGTGGCCGCCTCGGTCATCCTGATAGGCGCCGGTGTGCTGGTGGCCTACTGGGGCGGACAGCAAACGCTGGGAGACAACACTGGAGCCGGCATCTATGGCATAGCCGTAGCTGCCATCGGAATGCTCGCCACCACCGGTGTGGTGGTGTCCGTGGACGCTTACGGCCCCATCGCCGACAACGCTGGGGGCATCGCCGAGATGGCGGAGCTCGACCCCAAGGTGCGGGAGGTAACCGACGCCCTCGACTCCTTGGGCAATACCACCGCGGCAATCGCCAAGGGGTTCGCAGTGGGCTCTGCGGCTCTGACCGCTCTGGCCCTGTTCAAGACCTTCGAAGTGGCCCTACAGCTAGAGGACCCCGGCTTCGCACTCTCGTTGGATGTGGGCCAAGTGGATGTATTCATCGGTCTGTTCCTGGGCGCCATGCTGCCCTTCTTGTTCGCCGCTCTAACCATCGACGCGGTAGGACGGGCGGCCAACAAGATGATCGAAGAGGTTCGCCGCCAGTTCCGGGAGATCCCTGGTTTGCGGGAGGGTGCTGAGGGGGTCAACCCCGACTCGTCTCGGTGCGTGGCCATCTCCACCCAGGCCTCGCTGCGGGAAATGCTGGTACCGGGAGCCCTGGCCGTGGCCGTACCATTGATCCTGGGCTTCATCGACGTCGACACTCTGGGCGGCTTCTTGGCCGGGGCCCTGGTGACCGGATTCGCGCTAGCAATATTCATGGCCAATGCCGGCGGAGCCTGGGACAACGCCAAGAAGTACATCGAGGCCGGTGCCCACGGCGGCAAAGGCTCCGAGCCCCACAAGGCCGCCGTAGTCGGCGACACCGTCGGCGACCCCTTCAAAGACACCTCCGGGCCGTCCATGAACATCCTCATCAAGGTGATGACCATCGTTTCGCTGGTATTCGCCTCGGCATTCGTCTGATCCGGCCCCTTAGCGGCATCGAACGTGGCAACATGACCCGATGCCGATAGCCAAAGTCCGAGACCTCGACCTCTACTTCGAGCTGCACGGGTCGGGGCCGCCCCTGCTCAACATCAGCGGCAGCGGGGGCGACCTGCGCATGACCGCTCCCGACCTGAACCCGCTCAACAGTGCCTTCACCGTGGCCCACTACGACCAGCGGGGTCTAGGCCAGACATCCACGCCGCCGCTGCCGTGGACCATGGCCGACTACGCCGCCGACGCCGTCGCCTTCTTGGACTTCTTGGGCTGGGACTCAGTACCAGTGGTGGGCACCAGCTTCGGCGGAATGGTGGGCATGAACATAGCCGTGCTCCATCCGGGACGGATCGCCAAGCTGGTGCTCAACTGCACCTCCCCTGGCGGCCCCGACTACAGCTCCTGGCCTCTGCACACCCTGGCCGACCTCGACCCCGACGAACGGGGCGAGGTGGCCCTGGAGATTATGGACACCCGCTATGAGCGGGGCGGCCCACTGCCTCCCGGCGTGGAGATGTTCGTAGTCAATGCGCGCCCCGACGGCCCCGCCCTGCCCCTCGAAACCCCCGGCGCGCTCGGCCAACTGGAGGCCCGCCGGGGTCACGACGTGGTCGACCGCTTGGGCGAGATCGACGTGCCCACTCTGGTGTGTGCCGGCGTCCACGACGGCATCGCCCCCATGCGCAACAGCGAACTGCTGCGCGACCGCATCCCCAATGCCCGCCTGGCCACCTTCGACGGCGGCCACATCTTCATGATGCAAGACCCCACCGCCTACCCCACCATCTTGGAGTTCCTGGCCGAAGACTGATGGTGGCCTAACGCCCTACGGTGGTGTCGTGGACCGAGAGCGGGCGCTCAGGACGCTGGGGCTGGAAAAGGGGGCACAGGCCGACGACGTCAACCGGGCATACCGGGCGCTGATCCGCCAAGCCCATCCCGACGCAGGGGGCAGCACCGCGGTGGCGGCCCGAATAACCGAGGCTTATCACTGGCTTCAGCGGGCCGGAGTTGAACCTCCCCAAGTTCCCACGCCTCCTCCCCCTTCTCAGCCAGACCCGCCAGCGACCGCCAAAGCCGACGACAGCTATGCACTTCGGCTCCCCCCGGGCGACATATTCGCCCGGCTGGTCGAGGCAGGACACCAACTGGGTGAGGTGAGCTACATAGACCGCGACGCCGGAATCGTGCAGGTCACATTCACCGCCCACAACGGGGTTGTCTGCCAACTGGCGGCCACGGTCGTCTCGATGCCGTCCCGAGCCAGCCGGGGCGAAGCCAGAGTCGAGTTCACCCTCGATCCCCTGGCCAGCGGCGAAGCCCCGCCCATCGACCAAGTTGTCGACCGATTTGCCCGCCTCTTTCGACGCGCAATTCTCTAGCTCAAGCTTTCACTGGCCATTCGTAGAGTGGCCAACCCTTGTCGCGGGGTTAGCTCAAATTGAAAACGGTTCTGATGCCGATGCTGGCTCGGAGGTCGTCGAGTCCGGCGTTGATCTCGTCGATGGGACGGCGGGCGGTGATCATGGGTTCCAGGTCGAGGCGGCCGTTCTGCCACAGGGCCAGCAGGCGGGGAACCTCTCGCTGGGAGTTGCAGCCGCCGTACAGGCAGCCGAGCAGCTTTTTCTCGGCGGTGAGGTACATCACCGCGGGATTGATGGTCACTGTGTGTTCGACGGCCGGAGCGCCCACCATCACCGTGGTGCCGCCGTTGCGGGTGGCGGCCAATCCGGCCTCTACCAGCGGGCCAGCTCCCGCGGCGTCAAAGGCGTAGTCGGCGCCGATCCCTTTGGTGGCCTCCTGCACATGGGCCACCACGTCGGTCTCGTTGGGATCGAGGAGGTCAGTTGCCCCAAAGGCCACCGCGGCGTTGCGGCGGTCGGCCACCGGGTCGGAGGCGAAGATACGCGACGCGCCGGCCAGGCGGGCACCCTGCACCACCGACATGCCCACGCCCCCGAGCCCCATCACCAACACAGTGGCGCCTTCTTCCACCTGGGCAGTGTTGAGCACCGCGCCCACGCCGGTCTGGATGGCGCATCCGATTACCGCGGCCACTTCCAGGGGCACGTCGGGATCGATTTTCACCGCGGCTGATTCGGCCACCAGGGTCAATTCGCCGAATCCGGCGACTCCCAAGCCCCGATACACCGGCTGGCCGCCCATCGAGAACGGAATCGAGCCGTCAGGCATCGTTCCCATGAACATCGACGCCGCCGACTCGCACAGCGTCGTCTCCCCTCGCACGCACCAGTAGCACGTCCCACAAGGGCCGAACGGCGACAGCATCACATGGTCACCTTCGGCCAGGGAGTCCACCCCTGGACCCACCGCGTCGACAATCCCGGCGGCCTCGTGGCCCAGGATGATCGGGGTCATCATCTCGGGGGCATCGATCATGGTCAGATCGGAGTGGCACAGCCCGCAGTGGGTAACTTGCACCCGCACCTGTCCCGGTCCGGGATCGACGCAATCCACATCGGCCATCACCAACGGCGTGGCCGGCGATGCCAGGAGTGCAGCCTTCATGGAAACCTCTCTTTGGGGTTACTTCTTGCCGGCCTTCCAGCCGGTGGTGGCACCGGAGACCATGCCGTAGGGACCTGACGGCCACCGGAAGCAGTCCACCATGAGCTGGTCTACTTCTTCTCGGCTGGCCACACCCTCGGCCACCACCGCGTTGGCCTCTCGGATCATGGCCCCGTATACCCGGTTGGTGACGTAGCCCCAGCTCATGGCGGAATCCTTGATCACCACGGGGTTCTTGCCTGCGGCCGCAGCCAGGCGACAGATGGTCTCGGTGGTCTCATCGGAGGTCTGCGGGGCGCGCACAATCTCGGCCAGCTTCATTACCGGTGGGGGCGATGCCCAGTGCCAACCGATCACCCGGTCGGCGCGGTCGGTGGCCACCGCCAGGGCCTGCACCGGATACCCGCTGGAGTTGGACGCCAGGATGGTGTGGTCGGGGCACTCCTTGTCCAGGTCTCGGAACAGCTCGATCTTGAGGTCCAAGCGCTCGGGGACCGCCTCGATGATCACATCGACGCTCGCAGCCGCATCCCGGTCAGTGGTGAAGTGAATGCGGGCCAGCGCAGCCTCGGCCTCCTCCTCGGTCATCTTGCCTCGGGCCACCGCCCCCTGGATGCCGAATCGGCCCTCGGCAACCAAACCGGGCGCGGCCGCAACGATGTCGGGATCGATGTCGAAGGCCACCACGGGATGGCCGGCGATGGCCATCACCTGGGCAATGCCCGAGCCCATCACCCCCGAGCCGATAACCCCGATTTTCTCTTGGCCGGAAGTCACGACAGATGCGCGCCGAACCAGGCTGCCATGCGCGACCAGCCGTCGGCCGCGGCGTCGGCGTTGTACGACGGGCGCTCGTCGCACAGGAATCCGTGGTCAGCATCGGCATAGCGCACGATTTCGGTGGCCTGGGCGTTGCCCTCGAGGTCGGACCGAAGCTGCTCGACTCCCTCGATTGGGATCATGCCGTCGAGGTCGCCGAACAGGCCCAGCCACGGGCACTGGAGGTCGCTGTGGCGGTCGGCCAGCTTGGGCATGCCGGGGGTGAACCCATCGGTCACGATGGCCCCGCCGTAGTAGGTGACCGCCGCGCCCACCGGGCGGCTGATGGCCGTCAGGAAGGTCACGCGGCCGCCCATGCAGAACCCGGTGATACCCACTTTGTCGGAGGAGATTCCCTGGCCGGCCAGATAGTCGAGGGCGGCGTCCACATCCATGAGGGAATGGTCGTCGAGGAGATTTCCCATCATCTCGAAGATCTTGTCCATTTCGTCGTAGCCGGCCAGGTTGTTCTCATAGCGGTGGTACAGATCGGGGGCCACCGCCAGATAGCCCTCGGCCGCCATCCGCCGGGTGACGTCTTCGATATGGCCATTCAGCCCGAAGGCTTCCATGATGACGATAACCGCGGCCTGCGGCTCGCCATCGGGCCGGGCGACGTACAGCCTCATCGGGCCGTCAGCGGTGGAGAGTTCTACGTTCTCGGTTTGCATGGCAGCCGATGGTAGTTCTCGGTTCGACCAGTGGCCTATTGGTCAGGACGGGGAGCATAAACCGGATCGGAGCGGTCTCGGGTGCCCCGCAAGAAGCGCTCGTCAAAGCGCCGAAACTGCTCTTCTCGCACCCATTCGGTGGTGGCTACCCGCCGCGAAATGAGCCACGGGCCGTCGTTGCGCCGAGACACGTCGTCGACAAAGCGGAAGCCCACCGACAGGTTCAGCTCTGGGGGTCCTCCCTCGGTCCAGTGGCGGGCGATGCCGTGGGCTTCGGAACGAGCCCACTCCACAGTGCCTCCATCGGCCGAGGTCGCCAACTCGGGGTCGACTTCTACAAGCACGTTCAACACGTTATGGACCGAGCCGGTATAGCGACGCAGCAGGCGCTCGCTCCAAATCAGATACTCGTCCACGGAGCCCTCGAACGTGCCGTGGGAATCAGTGGCGTCGGAGTGGTAGCACGAGCGCACCAGTTCCATGTCGAGGCGGTCTACCCCCCGGCAGTACCGATACAGAAGCTCCGTGATCTCCTGCTTGGCCAAGATCTCGGCCAACTTGCCCTGGCTTTCTGACATACCCACGCCTGTCATTTTGCACCGTGGCCTACTGGTTCGCAGCAATGCGGACCAGCATGACCACAGCAATGCTCGTCTGGTTAGACTCGGCGCAAGGTGGCTGCGAACCCCGAGCCCGAGGCCTCATGGCACATCGACCCATTCGGGCGGCATGAGGCCCGTTGGTGGAACGGTTCAAAGTGGACCGAGAAGGTCCGTGACGGAGAGCAGACCGGCATCGACCCTCCCGGCATCGCCGTTGCCCCCCGAGGCGTGCCCCTCAACGAGCCGGCCTCGCCCATTCCCGGCCGACGCATGATCCGACTGTTCGGCCGGAGGCTGCCCGGTGCCATGCTGCTGGCCTCCGTAGCCCTCGTCGCGGTGATTGTTCTGATAATCGTGGTGGCTTTTCTCGGCTGAGGACGATCTCAGGGAGAGAACTCGTAAACGACGTTGTTGCGAGACGCCTCCGGCTGATCAGGATTCAGATGCAAAATGATGGAGATCTTGCCCGGGCTGCAATCCCCAAACCCGTCGCAGGCGATGGTACCGATGACCCCGTCCAGTCCCTGTACCCGGCTCAGATGCCGACGGACTGCCGCTCGATCGATGACCAGTTCTCGGCCTTCGAGATGCGATGAGGCCGTGATCGCATCCAAGAGCAAAATGGTCGCATCGTAGGCATGGGCCCAAAAGGCACCGTCAGGCGGCTCTCCGATCCTCGTCACGAAACGCTGAATGATCTGCCCAGCATTCGCACCTGTAGCCCAATTGGCATTCTCTCCGAAGCGCAGGTCGGGTCCCGAAACGTACATCCCGCTGGTGAACTCCAAGCTCAGGAACTGGTTGCTGAGCAGCGAGTCGGCCCCGATAAGCGTCAAGTCCTCTAGGCCGCCGAATTGCCGGACCTGTTCGGCAAGGCTGCTGCCCTCCTCACTGTAGAGAGGCATGAACAAGGCTTCGGGAGACCCGCTCAATGTCTGGGTCAGCACCGGCGACAGGTCGGTCGCCGCGGGATCCATCTCAATAAACCCGGTGACGACACCCCCTCGCTGCTCGAACGCGTCCTTGAAAGCTTGAGCCAGCCCCTCGGTGTAGGCATCGCCGATGTGGACCGCGGCAACCCGCTCATGGCCGAGTACCTCATGGACGAAGGCCGCCACCGCCCTGCCCTGATATAAGTCGTTGTGGGCAGTGCGGTAAAACCCTTGGTAATGGTGGGCACCGGGGACGCCGGCAAGGTTGGAGGTCAGGGCAGGCGAAGTGTTGGACGGGGAGATCAGAACCATTCCCGCCGCGGATAACAGCGGAGCCGCCTCAGTAGCCGCCACCGAACACGAAGGACCGATTACCCCCACCACCGATCCGTCGGCTACCCCTTCTTCGGCCGCGGCCTGCCCGCCATCGGCCGAGCAGAGTTCATTGAGGGGTTCGCCCAGTTCGACGGCGAAGCGCCCATGGATAGGGCCATAATCTTCAACCGCAAAGGCGACCGCATGCCTGATTGTCATCTGAGTCGGCTCACCGGCCCGATCGGTGAGCGTGCTCATGGACCGAATTTGCACGCCTTGGCCGACACCGACCCGCACTACGCCCAGAGAGACGCCCTCTTGAGAAACCACGTCGCTGGGAGAGTCGCTGCACCCCCCAGCCAGCAGAATGCAGACGACAAGAGCAGCAGCCAACCTAGCGGCCAAGGAGCTTCGCCTCATGGGTAGGAGGTCTAGCAGATTGGCGGTAGTGTCCTGGCCGTGGCCAAGCGAGAGATCATCCTGCACGAGTATGTCGACATCATGGGCCAAGCTGCTTGGCCCTACATGGAGCACATCAAGATCCAGAATCGCGACGCCCGGGTCGGCTTCGAGTTGCTTGGTACCTGGTACACCATGGGGATCACAGCTCGCTGGCCCCAGGTGGTCAATCTCTGGGACTCCGGGGGCTGGGATGGATGGCTAGAGCGGGTTGACCGGCTCAACCTCAAGCGGAAATCCAACGACCTGCTGGACGAGTGGTGGGAAGAGGCCTTCAAGCTCCGCACCGGCGGATATGACCGGGTTCTGGGTTCGGTACCCGAATCGCCCCCTGTGGCCTCGGTACTCACCGGCGATGTCCGGGGAACGCTGTACATTCATGAACTGACCGAGGTGCGGCCGGGGTCTGGTCGGGACTACCTGGCCGCCATGGCCGCCGACTACCTGCCCGCGGCGGCCGACTACGGATACACCTGTATGGGACTGTGGGAGGTGCTGCACCACGATTACGAAGTGTGCACCGTTTGGGCCGCTTCCCCCGATGCCTATATCCGACTGAATAAGGCCGCCGACGCGGCCAGTGGATTCGGCGAGGGGGTCGACGGCGACGACCGGCTTGTGGCGTGGCGGGCCACGGCCCAGCAGTACACCACCCGCTTTCGGGAGGAGCTGATGACCCCAGCTCCAGGCACGCTCACCGGCCCCGAGGCCTACGAAGACGACACCTATATCAATCGGAACTAGGCAGAGAGGAGCATCAGCTATGCGGGGCATCTTGTTCGACGGTGAGGGCGCGGTTGTGGTCGATGGTCTCGGAGTAACCGAGCTCGAACCCCACCAAGTGCGGGTGCGGATCGGGGCAGCCGGGGTGTGTCACTCCGATGTATCCGTAATCAACGGAACGTTTGGGCAGATGTTCTCTCCGCCGTTCGTTATGGGCCATGAGGGCGCCGGCCAGGTGGTGGCGGTGGGCAGCGACGTGACGACCGTCAATGTCGGGGATCATGTGGTGATCGCCACCATCGACAACTGCGGCCACTGCTCGGTGTGCGCCACCGGCCATCCCACTCTGTGCCAGAACTCCAAGCTGGGGGCGGCCATCGCCAAGCGCAACGAGACCGGCGAGGAGCCCGGCCCCGGCGACCTGCCGGCCTATTTCACCTACCAGGGCGAACCGATCATGGGCTTTGCCAACACCGGCGTGTTTGCCGAGGAGGTTGTGGTGGGCCAGGGCCAGGTGGTGGCCATCGACAAGCGGGTGCCGTTCACCAGCGCCTGTCTCATCGGCTGTGGCGTGCTCACAGGAACCGGCGCCATCTTCAACCGGGCCCAGGTGTACCGGGGCGACTCCGTGGCGGTGATCGGCGTGGGCGGCATCGGCCTCAATGTGATTCAGGCGGCCCGCATCGCCGGGGCCACCAAGATCGTCGCGTTCGACAACAACCCAGCCAAGGAGGGCTTTGCCCGCCAGTTCGGCGCCACCCACTTCGTGGACTCGAGCCAGGTGCCGGCTGTTGACACCGTGCGGGAGATGACCGCGGGCGGCGTGGACTGCTCGGTGGAGTGCGTGGGCAATACCTCGCTGATGATGGACGCGGTGGAGATGCTCCGCCCCGGCGGCAACATGGTGATCTTGGGAGTAGCCGGGATGGACGCGGCAATGGAGCTGGCTCCGTTCAAGCTCTACCAGAACAAGTCGATCATGGGGTGCCGCTACGGATCGGCTCGCCCCGCGTTCGACATCCCCGCGCTGGTTGACCTGTATCTGGACGGCCGACTATTACTGGACGAACTGGTGTCGGCTACCTACGACCTTGCCGAGCTAGACAAGGCGTTCGAGGATCTCGAAGCAGGAAAGCTGGCCAGAGGCGTGCTCGATCTGAGCTGAACTCCAGCCGAGGGTCAGGCCGCCGGCGTCTCGGTGATGTCGGCGTCGAGGTCCAAGTCGAAGTACTTGGCCGGGTTCTCCAGCAGCACCTTGCGGGATATCGAATCGTCCACCTTGGTGAAGTTCTCTTCGATGAACTCCTGGGAGTCGGGGAACGAGCCCACCGAGTGGGGGAAGTCGGTGCCCCACATGATGTTGTCCC
Source organism: Acidimicrobiia bacterium (assembly GCA_022825005.1). Classification (GTDB taxonomy): domain Bacteria; phylum Actinomycetota; class Acidimicrobiia; order Acidimicrobiales; family Bin134; genus Poriferisocius. The sequence continues at coordinate 43,055 of JAJDYU010000085.1, read as the reverse complement.
ACGGGATGATGTCAACCATGTCGAACACCACCGGGTCGCGGATCACGCTGAAGTGGAAGTGGTCGAGTATCTGCTCGCTGGGCTTGCGCTCGTACTTCACTTTGAACCAGTCGCCGAACAGCTCGTAGTTGTCGTCCATGAAGTAGAGCGTGCCCGGCAGCCAGCTGGCGTTGGTCTCGGCGAAGTAGAACTTGATCTCCGGGAACCGCTCCAGCACTCCTGCGGCGATGAGCTGGGCCATGCAGTACACCGGAGAGTGGTTGCCGGCCCGCTGTACCAGAGCAGTGGCCCACGGGCTGTCGGACGTTCCCTTGGCTGCCGATTGGGGCGGGGCCTGGCCCGCACCGAAACCGAAGTGAGGGGCCAGCTTGAGTCCCAGCTCCAGGCTCTTCTCCCAGAAGCGGTCGTCCACCGGATCGGCGTAGGGAGAGCCGTTGGGGAAATTGTAGAACGCCACCGACGGCAAACCGGCCTCGGCAACGAACTCCAGTTCCTCAACCGCATGGTCGATGTCGGTGATGGGGGTCACCGCGTTGCCGATGAGCCGGTCGGGGGCCACCGAGCAATAGTCGTAGGCCAGAAAGGTGTTGTAGGCCCTGATCATGGAGCGGTACACGTCGGGATCCTTGATGCCCTCGAGGAATCGGCTGGCGAACACCGGAGGGAACAACACCTCGGCATCGATGCCGTCGAGGTCTTGCTCCCGGAGGCGCTGCTCAGCGGGGCCGGCACCTTCGGCGGGGCTGCCGTCGGCGTTGAAATAGGTGCCCCCGGAGAACTTCACCTTGTCGCGCCCGGCGATGTTCTGGCCGTTGCGAAGCAGTGGCTGACCCTCGATCAGCCAACCCTCTCCCCCTTCAGGCAGGTGGATCAAACGGGGTGCCCGGTCCTTGTATCGCTCGGGTACGTACTTCACAAATACATCGGGCGGCGTCTCCACATGCCCATCAGCGCTAATTACCTTGTACTTTCGGCCCATGGACGGAGCTTATTCCTCTCAAGTAGATCCAAGAAAAACTGGGCCTTTCAAGAAGAGGGCGTGTGCAGCCTGGATCGCTGTCGGGCTGGTCTTGGCCCTGATCGCTACGGGGTGCTCCTCCAACGACGACGATTCGCAGCCCGCCGCTCCCACTGTGGAACAGCCAACCGAGACACCGGCGCCCACCCCAACCGAGGCAGCAGCGCCCACCGAAGCGCCCACACCAGCGGCAACGCCTGAACCTCAACCCACCGCGGCGCCCGAACCCGAACCCACAGAGGCGTCAGTGCCGACCCCCGAACCGACCCCACAACCCACCCCGGCGCCCACGCCCGCGCCCCCTCAAGTGTTCACCGAGTCCGGCGATCTCCCCGTAGGGGTAAGAACCCTTGAGCTGGCAGAGGAACCCGGACAGCAGCCCCTGTCTGTTTGGTATCCGGCTGACTCAGACGCGGTGGCCGGTATGGAAACCGAGGTCTATAACTCCGCTGAAGCCATTCCGGCAGCATTTCGATCCTTGATCCCCGAAAGCATGCAGAGCGCGGTCGAGACCAACTCCTATCGCGACGCACCGCTGGCCGACGGAGGTCCCTATCCGGTAGTCATTTACAGCCACGGGTTCGGCGGTCACCGTGACGTCGCCATCTTCTTGACCACCCATATGGCCTCGCATGGCTTCATAGTCGCATCCCCAGAGCACATTCATAGGAATCTGCCCGCCCAGGCGTTTGGAACCGCGGAATCCAGCCCCGAGAAAGACCAAGCCGACATCGCCAATACCCTGGCTGCGCTGGAATCGGCTCTCGGAGGCGCTGTCGACACCACCAGGGTGGGGGTGATCGGACATTCCGCCGGTGCCAGAACCGCACTGGACGCATTGGCCAACGAGTCGGTGTTGGCCGCCATACCACTGGCTGGCGGTGGTGCGGTTCCGCCCGATGGGGCAGACAAGCCGATCCTGGTTATCGTGGCTGAGCTAGATATCACTGTGCCCACCGATAGAAGCCTGGAAAGTTACGACTCAGCACCGGGACCCAAGACCTTTGTCAACCTGGCTCAGGCCGGCCACAACAGCTTCACCGATAGCTGTCCCGTCATCCTTGCGGGAGGTGGGCTGGGCATGCTCGAACCTCTCCTCGGCGCCGAGCAGGTAGCCCGGGCCGAAGACGGATGCACTCCGGAGAACGCTGATCCCCTCGCCATGCATGCTGCCCTGAAGCACTTGGCAACGTCATTCTTCCTGGCCAGCCTGACTGGTCGTCCCGGTGTGGGAGTCGCCCCGGAATTCGCCGACCTCATCGACGGTGTCGAGTTGGCCGACTACCGCAAGGAGGGCTGAGAGCACTCAGTCCAATCCGAGGTGGCCCCGGACGAAGCGGCGATAGCCTGCCGCACTCCAGTTGTCGTGGTCTTCGCCCCAGCCAACCGCGTTCCCGAACGTCCACTCGCTGAGGCAGTTCCAAGTCCACAGGTTGGGGTTGAGGTGCACGCCAATCCTGTTTGCCGCCCGACTTGTGGCCTCAAGGTTTCGGCCTAGCTCGTCGGTGGCCGTGATCTGCACCACAGTAGGAGCGCCGGTACTGGGATCGCGCTCCAGCACGTCGCGCCGCCCCTGGCCAGGCACCAACCGAGAGTATTCGCCATCACGCAGGTAGTAGCCGTGGATCACAATGCAGTCGGGGTCATCCCCCTCTCCGTAGGCCATGGTCAGGGCGTGGAAACCGTCGCTGCCCGACGCAGTGGCGTAGCTGTAGCCACCCCGAACCGCACCGTGGAGCGTGGCGCCGAACTGGCTGCGCGGTCCCCACGAGCGGTCCCTCATCCCGTAGGCGTCCACCTCGTAGATATCGTCGCCTAGCCGGATGGTGCCTTGATAGCAGCCCGGCTGGTCGAGGTGGCCCTCCCCCAGATAGTTGGGTGGGCACACCGCGGTAAAGGTCAAGTCCACTTCGGCCTCACCGTCGTCTTGGCACAGGAATCTGATCCGGTACTGCTTCAGCGGCTCGATCACCTGGTAGCGGATGCCGTTGGGCAGCTCGATGTCGCTCAGCGGTTGGTCGGGTAGGGGCAGGTGCCAGAAGTTCTTGGCGTAGCGGCAGTTCCAGATCTGGTCGCCCCCGGTGTCCCAGAAGAAGGCTCCGCCAGAGGTAACCCCCTGGTTGGGTCGGAAGAATGGATAGAGCTGGCCCGACAGCTTTTGCTCAGGTGCGGCGAAGGTGAACCAGCAGGTCTCGGTCCAATAGGGGTCGTCGGACGTCGGCGGGTGGAACTCGTCGTCGGGGTGGGTGGCGGTGGCGGAGCCAGTTAAGGGGTTAGCGGACATGGGGTGCCATGCTATGGGAGTGACCCTCGGTCCTGACGATCTGGTGCTCAGCTCGGGTTCTGTGGACAATCCCCCCATCGAAGTGCTGGTGGAAGCCGCAGTCGCGGGCGAGTTCGCGGGGCTGACGTTGTGGCCCGCGGTCTACCCGCCCGATCTGGCCATCGGCGAGCGCATTCGCGATGCCGGTCTGGAGGTTGTGGACATGGACGCCGTCATCGTGTGGGTTGGCCCCGACGACCCAGGTGGGCCCTACTACGAGGAGGCTCCCCGGGAGGCGGTGTTCGAAGCGGCCGCCGCGCTGGGGGCCACCGGGGTGAACTCGCTGTTGGTGTGCCCGGGCTCGGCGACCAGGGATCAGGTGGTGGAGGCCTTGGCCGAACTGGCCGACCAGGGGGCATCGGTCGGCGTGGACGTGTACATGGAGTTCAGCCGCAATCGACCCGTTCCCGACCCGCTGGCCAGCGCCGAGGTGGTGGCCGCCACCGGTCGGGCCAACTGCGGGCTCACCGTGGACTTCTGGCATGTGTTCTACGGACCCGGAGACTTTGCCGATTTCGGCTCGATTCCCGGCTATCTGATCGGGGCGATCCAGCTCAACGACGCCCCCGCGGAGCCACCTGATGACTTGGCGTTCGCGACTCGGTATCTCCGCTGTGTGCCCGGTGAGGGGGCGATGGACTTGACCGGGGCGCTGCAAACCATTCGAGGTGCCGGCTGCCAGGCGCCCGTCACCCTGGAGGTATTTGACTCAGACCGCTTGGAGGCGCTGGGTCCGGTGGGCTTTGCCCGTCTGCTGGGAGACGCCACCCGTCAGGTTCTCACTGAGGCTGGCGGCTAGCTAGATCCCCATCCTCACCGGCAAGCCGGCAGCCTGGTAAACCGCGTCGATCAGCTCCATGGTCTTGATCGACGCCGATGGCGGATACAGGTTGGGGCCGCCGTCCTCGACGCAAGCTCGAAAGGCCCGGAGTTGACAGGTATAGGTGGCCACCTGCTGGGCCGCTTCCTGAAGGACTATCTCGCCATTCGAATCAGCCACCGTCAGCCCGCTGCCCCACATGGGCGCCAGCGGATTATCAATGAGGAGCTGCCCCTCGGTGCCGGTCACCACCACGTCGGCCTGGAACTCGAACTCAAACGCATCAGGGTCGACAACCTCGGGATCGCCCAATTCCGCCTTCTGATCGGTGCCGGTGAACGCCGAGGTGATGGCTGCGGTGGCATCGCGATCCACATAGCGCAGCTCTGCGGTCATGCGGACATCCACATCAGGGGCCATCTCCTCGGCTTCAGCCCGCACCACCTCAAGCTCGCCGAATGCCCGCAGATTGCTGAGGGCATAGGAACCGGTGTCCATTAGGGCGCCGCCGGCCAGGTCGTAGCGATAGCGGATGTCGTCGGGGCCATGCATCGATGGGAATACCATTGCGGCCTCCACATACGTCACTTCCCCCACCGCGCCATCGGCCACCAACGCTATGGCGCGATCGGCTTGGGGGTGGAAGCGCCAGTGGTAGGCCTCCATCACCACCAGTCCGGTCTGCTCTGAGGCGTCGGCCACCTGGCGGGCCTCGTCGGCGTTGGCGGTGAACGGCTTCTCCAGCAATACCGGCTTGCCCGCATCCAGCGCGGCGATGGTCCAGCGGGCGTGGTGGGAGTTAGGCAGCGGGTTGTACACCGCGTCAATCTCCTCGGAGGCCAGCAGATCGTCATAGCTGTCGAACACCAGAGGAATGCCGTGTTCATCGGCGTATGCCCGAGCCCGCTCCCGATCGCGGGCCGCCACCGCGACCACCTGCACTCCGTCGACCTCTTTCGCCGGCTCGATGAGACCCATCGGACCGATCCACGCCGCCCCCAACATGCCGATTCGCATAGCGGCAGGTTAGCTAGGCGGCAAATGCCGCCTTGAGATCAGAGGCCAACTCTGGGCGGCAGATGAGGATGCCCCATTGGGCCAGATCGCGGCGGTTGTAGCGCAGCGGGGATCCGTCAAGGTGGGATACATGCAGCCCGGAGGCCAATGCGATAGCGGCCGGGGCGCAGGTGTCCCACTCGTAGAGCCCCCCGGCGTGAACCCAGGCATCGGCTTCGCCAATGACCACAGCCATGGCCTTGACCCCTGCTGAACCCACGCCGTATACATCGGCATCCAAATGACGGGCCAGGCGGTGGCCGTCCCATCGCACCCGGGAGCGCGACATCACCACCAGCGGACGCTTTCGGCCGGAATCGGCGGGGGGCCCGTCAGCGCTCACCGTGCTGAATGTGCGACTCCAGGGAGGAACTGAGACCGCCCCGGCTGCTGGCTCGCCGTTCACCGCCAACCCGACATGCACCGCCCAGGTGTCGCTCCATTGGTCGGCATAGTCCGACGAGCCGTCAAGCGGGTCGACAATCCACACCCGCTCGGCATCTAGGCGGGTGCCATCATCTCGGCCTTCCTCAGACAGCACGACGTCGTCGGGCCTGATCTGGGCCAGCGCCCCGGTGAGGTAGCGATGACTGAGTTGGTCTCCCGCCATCTCCCGCTGGAGGTAGCCGGCGCGAGCTTCCTCCATCTCATCTGACAGGGCCTGGAGCTGCTCACCAGCCTGCTGGGCCAACCAGTGAGCAATCACATGGTCACTTGGCTCGTGATCACTTGGTTCCGGGATCTCGCTCACGGAGCCAGCACAATCGGCCGCCAGTCGAGCACAGGCACTGGAACTGCCCCACCTCGTTCGGCCTGCCCAATCACCGTGAAGGCCAGTAGACGGCCATTGGCCACCGGCTCGGCCGCATCGAGGGTGGCGGCCACATCCACCACGTCGTCCTCGAATACTGGGCCGATGTGGTCGCAGAGATGCCAGCCCACCACGGTGGCCGCGGTAGGCAGCAGACGGATCAACCCAGCCTGGGCCAGTCCCACGGTGTGCCCGCCGTACACCAGGCGCTTTCCCCCCTGACCCAGCGACGCATCCCGATGAATTGGGGCCAAGTTCTGCGTGAGCCGTACCAACGCGAGGGCATCGGTCACCGTGTCGCGCAGAGGATCGCGGCGAGTTTCCCCGATCGGCCACTCCTGGGGGTCTCCCAATGGGGAAAGATCCCAGTCAACAGGGGCGGACTCCGCGAATGTGTCCATATCGATCTCATCGAGAGTTCCTCCGAGATCGTCCTCGTGCCCTGTGGGGGCGTCAGAACGGCGGCGGACAAGGGCGCACCGCTCGAAGTCCAGCACCAGACGGCCCTGGCCGTCGTGAGTCTGCATGCCGAGCAATACCAGGCCTCGGGGAGGGCGGTCCGGGCGGGCGGAGGCCTCTCGCAGACCTCGAACGGTCACAGTCGTGGTGAGCGTCTCCCCCACTCGCACGGTGCACAGCTGGCGCACTCCCCGGTAAAACAGGTTGGCCACCACTTTGCGGGTGGCCACGGTGGACTGGCCGATGGCCACTTGCAGCACCAACGCCGGGTTGACCACTGAACCGGGCTCACCGGTAATGGCCTCGGCCAGCGGGCGGCTCAGGCTGATGGCCAAAGGATCGCCGCAAATTGCCTGGTAGACGGTAGCTTCGCCCGGTCCGATGGTGATGGCTGGGGCAGGGTCGAGTTGCTCGCCCTGCGCAAAGTCCTCAAACCAAGGACCGTCTCCTGCCGGTGCAACCACGCCCCGAAGTAAACCACGCCAGCCGCTGGTCACCTGAACCGGCTCCCATAGTCCATTAGGTTCAGCCCATGCCAGCAGCTGCACCCGAGGAAGTCCCAGCCATCATCGAGGTGGCCATCAATGGAATCACCAGCCCCGACATCAATCCCAACGTGCCCTTGAGCCCTGAGGCCATCGCCGCCGATGCTCTGGACTGCATCGAAGGGGGTGCGGCCATCATCCACACCCACAACCACGACATCAGCCTGACCGGCCGCGATGCCGCCGACCCCTATATCGAGGCCATGGCCCCGGTGCTAGCCGCCCGTCCTGATGCCCTGTGGTACCCCACGCTCACCTCTGGGGACCATCAGGCCAAGTACGCCCACATGGCCATGATCGCCGAGGAACTGCCCCTGCGAATGGTGGCCGTGGACCCCGGCTCCACCAACATCGGCGGCGCCGGGCCCGACGGCCTCCCGATGGGCGGCACCTACAAGAACGACTACGCCGAGATCCGGGCCAGCTTCGACTTGTGCCGCGACAACCGCTGGGCCCCGGCGATGGCAATCTACGAGCCCGGATTCCTTCAATGTGTGCTCACCTACCACCGCGTCGGCCAGTTGCCTGCGGGCTCGATGGCCAAGCTCTACTTCGGCGCCGAGTGGGGGCTCTCCCGCCGCTCCAAGGGGGTCACCTTCGGTTTGCCCCCTACCAAGCACGCCCTGCTGGCCTATCTGGACATGCTGGAGGGCACCGACATCCCCTGGTCGGTGTCGGTGTGGGGCGGCGACCTCATGTCCACCCCGGTCGCACGACTGGCGCTTGAGCTGGGCGGCCACCTCCACGTGGGCATCGAGGAGTTCTACGATCCCGACCGCTCCCCCACCAATCAAGAGCTCTTGTCTGAAGCCGTGGCCCTCTGCAACGAGGTCGGCCGACCTCTGGCCACCTGTGACGAAACGGCCGAGATGCTGGAGCTGCCCTAGCGGCTTAGACGCAGGTGTTCTCCATTGCGCCGAGACCCTCTATCTCGGAACGAATCACATCCCCGGGCTTGAGGTAGAGGCCTTGGGCATGGCCGACCCCTCCGGGGGTGCCGGTGAAGATGAGGTCTCCGGGGTGCAGGGTGAGGATGGTTGACAGGTATGCCACCATCTCGGCCACCGGGCGCATGAGGTAGCTGGTGCGGCTGTTTTGGCGCACCTCGCCGTTGACCTGACAGGAAATGGCGAGATCGTCGGGGTTTTCTACTAGGTCGGGGCTCACCAGTGCCGGGCCAGTGGGGCCGAAGGATGTTCGGGACTTGCCCAGATTGAATTGGGGTGGGGTGGCTGCTGTTTGCAAGGCCCGGTCGGAGATGTCCTGGCCGATCATGAGTCCCACTACTCGATCCCAGGGTTGGCTCTCGTCGACGTTGCTGGTCTCGGGGCCGATCACCACCACCAGTTCGCACTCGTAGTCGCAGTGGCCGCCCACCAGTTGCACCGGCGCGCCCGGCCCGACCAAACAAGTGGGGAACTTGGTGAACACCACCGGGGCTTCGCTCACCGTGCGACCCATCGCATCCACCCGGTCGATTTCCTCGATGTGGTCCATGTAGTTGAGCCCGTAGCCGAACACTTGCATCGGCACAGGCACCGGCGGGCCCAGCTCGGCCAGGCTCACCTGGCCGTCGGCGGCGCCCCGGCGGGCCCAGCGGTCGTGAAGCTCTTGGGGGCGGGTCAGGGCATCCATCGGATCGGTGTCCAGCGCCCAGTAGTCATCCCCTTCGAGCAGCACTGCTTGCCCCGCGCGGTTAGCCAGCCGAAAGCTCATCGTGGTCTCCCCTATCGGTATTCTTCGGACTACAGCGTGACGGCCAGTTCTACCGCGGAGCGCATGGCCCCCTCCAGGAAACCGGGCTGGGCGCAGTCGCCCACTGAATGCACCTCTGCACCCGCCGCCCGCAGCTCGTCGGCCAGCGAAGTGTCTGGAGCAAGCTCGGAAGTGACCACCACCAGATCAGCCGGAGCGGTCTGCTCGTCTCCGTTGGAGCGCCACACCACCCCTTCGTCGGTGACCGCCACCACCTGTGCGCCGGTGACCAGGTTCACCCCTGCTTGGCCGAGGTCGTTGACCACCCGCCAGCGGCCGGGGAGCCCCAGAGAAAAGCCGAACGCCGGACCGGACTCGATGAGCGTTACCTCGGCCCCTTGGTGGTGGGCGGTTTCGGTCACCCCGATGCCGGGCAGGTCGCCGCCCAACACCGCCACCCGGGCGGCATCCAATGAAGCGCCGTCGAGCAGCCACGGGGCCAAATCTTCCACCCCCCAAACCTGTGAGCCTTCGATGCCCTCCACATCGGGACGGCCCCACCGGCCGCCTGTCGCCACCACCACTGCATCGGGCGAGAGCGCGCTTGCGGCGGATGCGTCCAGACGAGTGTCGAGACGCACATCCACTCCGAGTTGGTCGAGCTGGCGCTCAAACCACTCCATGAGCTCGGCATTCACATCGCTGGTGGCCGATGCCAGTGCCCATCGGCCGCCCAAACGGTCAGATGCATCGGCCAGGATCACGTCATGGCCCCGCAGGGCGGCCACCCTTGCGGTCTCCATGCCCGAGGGTCCTCCTCCGATCACCAGCACCCTCTTGGCTGCCGTCGCGGCCTCGGCGGTGAGCTCGTCCTCCCGGCCCAAAAAGCCGTTGCCCGCGCACCGGGTGCCCACCCGCAAGAAGATGTTGCCGATGCAGCGGTAGTGGTACACGCACGGTCGCACGTCTTCGGACTGGCCCGCGGCCAGCTTGTTGGGCAGATCGGGGTCGGCCAGGATCTTGCGGCCCATGGCCACAAAGTCGTACTTGCCCTCGGCGATGTGGCGATCGGCGGACTCGGGGCTGATCCGGCCCACGGCGATGACCGGCACATCCACCTCGGCTTTGACCGCGGCCGCGTTGGGCACCAGCAGGTCGGGCACGTGAGGCCCATAGGAGTCAGTGGGCCCAGTGGCGATACCCGGGTCGTGGTAGGCCGACACGTGGATGGCGTCGGCCCCGGCCGCGGCCGCAACGCGGGCGTTGTGCAGGGCATCGTCTAGGACGATGCCGTCAATGCCCACCTCGGTGCTGTTAAGCCGCACCCACACCGGGTAGTCGTCGCCCACCCGTTGGCGGATCTCGGTGAGGATCTCCCCTAGGAAACGAGCCCGGTTCTCCACCGATCCACCGTATTCATCGTCCCGGGTGTTGATGGTGGGCGACAAGAAGGCGTCGATGAGGTAGCCGTGGCCGCTGTGCAACTCCACCGCGTCCACGCCCGCCTCCCGGGCCCTAACGGTGGCTGCCGCGAACTGGTCCACCACGGTCGCGATGTCATCGTGGTCCATCACCCGGTAATGGGGGTTAGAGGTAGGCGCCATAAAGGGCTCGGCCATCATGGCCCCCTCCTCGGCGGTGACCATCCCATAAAGCGGGTCTACGGTCATCGGCCCTGGCTCCGACGGCACCCACATGGGGCGACCGGCCATGGTGTCTTGGAGGCCCATCTTGCCGGCGTGGGTGAGCTGCATGGCGATCTTGCCGCCATGGTTGTGGACCCGGTCGGCGGCCCGTTTCCACGATGGGATGAACCGGTCTTCGGAGATGGCGGTCTGGCGCTTGTTGGAACAGCCCACCGGATGGGCTACGCCCACCGAGCCCAGCATGACCACGGCCATCCCGCCCTTGGCCCGGGCCTCTAGGTATGCAGCCTGGTCGTCGGACACCTCGCCGTTCTCGTCGCCCAGCTCCTCGCCCATCGGGGCCATGATCAGCCGATTGCGCAGCTCCAGAGTGCCGATGCGCCCCGGTGACAGCAAATGCTCGTAGCTCATTGGATGCTCCTAACCAATGGGTGCTTATAGCTCATGGCCCCATCATTGCCCATCGGAGTAATCGGGTCAGATTGGGGCTGATCCGAAGAGCTCTCAGCATAAAACTGCTAGCCAGTCCTGGCATGGCCGTAGTCTCCCTGCGTGTCTTTGATCGCAGCGTGGGGGCTGACCAAGCAGTTTGGCGACTTCACCGCGGTCGACGGCATCGACTTCGAGGTCGAACGAGGCGAGGTGTTCGGCTTTTTGGGACCCAACGGCGCGGGCAAGTCGTCCACAATGAGGATGATCGGCTGTGTGTCCGACCCCACCGGTGGCGCCCTGCGCATCTTGGGCATGGACCCTGCCCGCGAGGGAACAAAGATCCGCTCTCATCTTGGGGTGGTCCCCCAGCAGGACAACCTCGACGAAGAGCTGTCGGTGGCCGAGAACCTGTACGTGTACGGCCGCTACTTCGACCTTCCCCGCGCCGTGCTGCGCCCTCGGATAGCTGAGCTATTGGAGTTTGTGCAGCTCAGCGAGCGGGCCAATGATCACGTTGAGCCGCTGTCGGGAGGCATGAAGCGCCGCCTCACCATCGCCCGGGCGCTGATCAGCGAACCCGAGGTGCTGCTGCTCGACGAACCCACCACTGGCCTCGATCCCCAGGCTCGCCACGTGGTGTGGGAGCGGCTGTGGACCCTCAAGCGCCAAGGGGTCACCCAGGTGCTCACCACCCACTACATGGACGAGGCCGAGCAGCTCTGCGACCGCCTGGTGGTGATGGACCGGGGCAAGATCGTGGCCGAGGGATCGCCCCGCCAGCTCATCGAGCGCTACTCCACCCGAGAAGTGGTGGAAGTGCGAACCCACGGCCAGGTGACCGTGATGGCTGAAGCGTTGCGCCGGTTGGGCGAGAGCCCCGAAGCGCAGGCGAGGGAGGAGCTCTATGAACGGGTAGAGGAGCTGCCCGATCGGGTACTGCTCTACACGGATCAGGGCGAACGGCTGGTTGCCCTGCTCGGCGAGGTCGAGCATGAGAGCGTGCTGGTCCGCCGCAGCACCCTCGAAGACGTGTTCTTGCACCTGACCGGCCGCTCGCTGGTGGACTGATGGCCCGCGCCGCGGTGGTTCCCAGTACAAGGCTGGCGGTGGAGTACTGGCTCCTTACGTATCGCCGCAACTGGAAGGGATCGATTCTCACCAGCTTCTTGAGCCCGGTCCTGTTTTTGGCGGCCATGGGATTGGGCCTGGGCTCGCTCGTCGATGCCGAGGTCGGTTCCGGTCGCGACTTGGGCGGGCTTGATTATCTGGACTTCCTGGCCCCTGGGCTGTTGGCCGGCAACGCCATGATGCTGGCGGTCAATGAATCCACCTATCCAGTGCTGGGCGGCTTCAAGTGGTATCGCACCTATATGGCCATGGCCGCTTCCCCGCTGCGGGGCCGCGACATCCTGCTGGGCCACTTTGCCTACATGGCCTTCCGGGTGACTTTGGCCAGCTTCGTGTTCTTGGGGGTCATGGCCGCCTTCGGCTCAGTCTCTTCGCCGCTGGCGGTGTTGGCCCCGTTCTGCTCCGCCCTGTGCGGCATGGCCTTCGCCACTCCCACCGCGGCCTTCGTCGCCACCCGGATCAATGCCGACAACTTCAGCACCTACACCCGATTCGTGATCATGCCCATGTTCTTGTTCTCGGGGATCTTCTATCCGGTATCCCAACTCCCCATCGTGCTCGAGCAGCTCGCCTGGCTCACCCCGGTGTGGCACGGAGTGAGGCTGTGCCGGGCGCTGAGCACCGGCAGCGGAGTGAACTGGGAGTTAGCCGGGCATCTGGCCTATCTGGTGGCGCTCATACTCGCCGGCACGCTGATAGCCAGCCGGACCTTTACCAAGAGGCTGTACGAATGAGCCTGGTGGGCCAAGGGCGCCGCCCCAATCGGCTGGGATTGGCCGCGACGGCCGGCTTGTTGCCGTCACGGCGATTCGCCCGCGTCGTGGAGCGCAACATCACCGTGTATAGGCGCACCTGGGTCACGCTGCTGTCGGGGTTCTTCGAGCCGGTCTTCTACCTGCTGTCCATTGGCATCGGCATAGGCGAGCTGGTGGGCGACGTGACCGTGGGAGGGCGCACCGTCGACTACCGCACGTTCGTGGCCCCGGGACTGCTGGCCACCTCGGCCATGAACGGCACCTTCTACGACAGCACCATGAACATGTACTACAAGCTCACCTGGGCCAAGATCTACGACGCGGTGCTGGCCACCCCGGTGGGGGTGGTGGACCTGGCCCTGGGCGAGATGGGCTGGTCGGTGCTGCGGGCCACCCTCTACTCCGGCGGCTTCCTGGGCATCATGGCCGGGCTCGGCTTGGTGGACTCCCCGTGGGCCATCGCCGCCCTGCCTGGCGCCACCCTCATCGGCTTCACCTTCGCTGCATTGGGCATGGCCGCCACCAGCTACATGCGAAGCTGGAACGACCTCGACTTGGTGACCGTGCCCCTCATCGTGCAATTCCTGTTCTCCGCCACCTTCTTCCCGCTCGACACCTACCCCCGCGCCGTCCAGTTCCTGGTCCAGGCCACCCCCCTCTACCACGGCGTCGCCATGGAGCGAGCCTTCATCGCCGGCGACATCAGCATGGACCTGGTCGTCCACATTGCCTACCTGCTGTCCCTAGCCGCCGTCGGCGCCGCCATAGCCAGCCGCCGCCTCGGCCAGCTGCTCACGCCGTGACCATCACAGGATCATCACGAGCCCCTTGCCTTACCTTTTGCCGCCACTGTCCGGAGTGGCAAGGTATCTCTTCTTCTTCGATCAGCCAGTTGTCTCGTCGATACCAAACGCCGCTTCGACGGTAGCGATAGTGCGTTCGTCACGAAGTTTGCAGACGGTCCACTGTGACGCGAACAAACCCTTCTCCCAAACGGCCTCATCAAGGGACCGCGTGTCAATCCATTCAACCGGCACGACCCTCTCAGCCAGGTCTAGGTCATCCGAGAGCACGCCCTCTCTCCACCATTCGACACTTGGGTCTTCCTGGTCCAAGACCGACTGGAGCTCACCTGCGACATCAACTTTCGCGTCGCGGGCCAAGATCATCTCGCCAGTCACTTTGCCGATTCCTACATAACCCGCACCGGCTACATGGGCAAACACACGATGTCCCGGTTTCAGGTGCCCTAATGGCTTCCAGTATCGCGGTCCTCCGCCACCGTTGAGAAGCCCGAAGTCGCGCGCAATCGGCCAACGTCCATCTTCGACTCCCCCAAGCACCACGTAGAAGTCCTGGCCGTTCCATGGCTGGGACTTGCTGCGTGCCGACCGGCCAGCCTTGGCTTCGGTCTGCTCCGGGTCGAGTAGCCATGTCCGAGCGAGGTATTGGCGGTCGCCTTCATTGAAGTGGCGGAAGAAGACGGCGTTGATTGGCACCCCGTAGGACTCTGCCAGGAATTCCACGATGCGTTCCGAATCCGGGTCGAGCTCGGACGCAACAATTGTGAACTGTTGCTGCCCATTCACGACATCCGGCAGTGGACAGTCGAATCGCTCAGCGAAGGCATCACCGAGCTTCTTCTTACCGTCTGTGTAGTCCAGATATATCTGCTCGAGGCGATCAAGGCTCAGGCCGGCCACCCATGATCCGTAGTCCAGCGTCTGGGCGACGACATCTCGAGGCGTGCGATGACGCTTCAGCTCAAGCACATGGGTGCGGCCCTCTCCATCGATGGCGAGAAGATCCAGGGGTCTCCCATGATCGGACCGGACCTGCCTCCCAAGAATCAGCAAGTCTGTCCCACATATGCTGGGATCTTCCTCAAGCATTTCTTCGAGACGGCGCTCGGCGTCGAGAGGAGACAATTCCAGCGGCAGCGGACCATCCTCAGTCATTCGCCAGATCGCCATTTCTACGGCCATACGTCCTCCCCTTTGAGAGGCCCATGATGCCACCGGGCTGCGGCACCTGGTCAAAATCAGGGCAATTCACACTGGCTGCCGAATCGAGCTCGGACAATGTGTCACACCTCGGGTGTAAACAATTGGGGATGTCGACGAATTTACAAGAGGTCGTAGAAACGGCCGTTCCAACAGCGATCAGCGAGCGGGAGATCTCAGACCTCCGCGCTGGTCTCAATAGCGAACTCGAAGAAACACTCGCAGGTTGGGACCGACCGGGGGACCCTCTGAAGATCACCAAGGACCGGCTTAGAAGAGGTCAGGCTTGCAATGCTCAGTTGCTCGGAGGCGGTCCTGTTCCAATGAACGAGCACATTGCTCTTGGCCGAGTAGTCGACGCGGCCGCCCCTACAATTGCCACTGCTCCTGACACACCTCATAGATACAGCAAGAGCGGTCAGCCATTACAGGGGGCCTGGGGCCACGCCATCGCTGAGCCACTGCGCGTCGAGGACCCAGAGCTTGGAGACTGGTACCACGCTCTCAGCACATTGCATAAGAAGGACCACGACCAACTTGTCGAAACCCGGTGCGAGGGATTAAAGGGCTCCATCGGCGACCTGCGCTCCTTTACGGTGGTTTCCCAGAATCTGACATTCGTCGACCTTGCAGCCGATGTTGTCTTATCGGCACGACCAGACCTCATTGTGTTGGGAACTGAACGAATAGTCGTCGAGGTCAAGTCAGGCAAAGGACATGGCATCGGAGATGAACTCGCCTTCTACGCACTCGTTGAATCCCTAAGTGCGGGAGTCGCACCAGCTCTCGTTGTTGGGATATCTCTACTTCCTCTTCCCAACACCTTTTCGCTTCCTGTCAACATAGAACTCCTCGATCGTGCTGCGAGTCTTGTAGTCAATACCGCCCGTCGTTGTCGAGCTGTGGATGAATCCGTGGCAGCAGCCAGATGGCCATTGACCACCACCGGGCTTCACTGCACATTCTGCGACCTCGCAGAGCAGTGTCCGGACATTTCGGACGAACATCTGGAGGAGGCACTACTCATGGCAGGTCACCAGGTAGACGAAGATGCTGACTCAGCCGAGGAGGAGCCGTGGTAGCTGCTATGGATGTCGAGGGTGCACTCATTGAACGGCTGGAGCCTGCTGCCCTCCAGTGCACGGAGAGACCTCGCAGGAAAGCTGACTTGCACATTGTCAAAGACTTCGACGCAACGAATGCGTCGTTGTGTGAGGCATCATGCGCCGCCCATGTGTTCAACAACGATGGCTTCAACCCCGACGTCTTCAAGACGTTCAAAACGCTAGCGCGAGACTCACTTCACCGCGATGACTCGCCTAGGGGCGCTGTGGTGGCAACCCTTATGGCTCTCAAGGAAGAAAATGAGCGCCCAAGACAACTTGACTGGCTCTACAGATATGTGTGGCAAGAGATTGATGAGCCGCAGCGAGCTCGTCTCGCGTCCATGTCCATTAGCTGGAACGCGAGGCTGTCCTCAGTGCTTGGCCATCCGGACATGTCTGGCTGGAAGGGCGGTGAACGTGTCGAATGGCAGTACCCAAATCGCGGGCTGCGCCTCGAAGCCACCATCGACACTGTTATGGAAACTGGCAACTTGGTGATGGCGGCTCCGGCCACAGATTCCGCAGAAGCGAAGGCTGCCTATGCGGCGGTCATCTACGTTGCCGCTAAGGGGAGGGTCCCAGAAAGTGTGCTGCTGGTGGACCTTGCCCGCCGCAACGCACGAGAATTGGTGATTCCAGAACTCCTAGAGCGCGGAATCCACACCGCTGAATCAGTCGCGCGGGCAGTCATAACGGCTTCGTCGCGAAGCCTGGATGGACTTGAACGCACCCCTTCCTACTTCACTTGTAGGGGCTGCCCTGGACTCGATCAATGCAGCGATGGCCAAGAACTGCTGAATCAGCCTGTGACAGTCCGAGGCGGCATGCGGATTCGATAGTCATCCAGAAAGATGCTTGCCACTCGGATCAGAACAGGTCAGAATTATGACCAATGGAATCGATATTGCCGTTTTCCGAAGTCAAGAGTCACCTGTCGGAACTTGCCGACCGAGTTGAGCAGGAACGCGATCGGATCATGGTGACTCGCAACGGGCGCCCTTCGTTCATGCTGGTCAACTGCGACTATCTCGAATCCTTGGAAGAGACCTTGGACATTATGAGGGATCCCGAACTGGTGGCCTCGCTCCGCAAGTCTCGGGCCGAAGCCGAGGCAGGTCAGCGGATGCGCCTGCGCGACCATCTCAGGGACACCAGTGCATGAAGTCGACATCACTCCAGAGGGGCATAGAGATTTAGGTCGTCTGCCAGACAAGGTGTATTGGGCGGCCATGGAGGCCATTTTCGGTCTGATTGCCGAGAACCCGCGCCAAGCTGGGAAGCCTCTGCTCTGGGACTTTGAAGGCCTCTTCTCTGCCCGTCGAGGCGACTACCGAATCATCTATGAGATCCTCGACTCCGAGAACACCGTCCTCGTTCACCGCGTCGACCACCGTCGCAGCGCTTACCGGTCCCGCTGACACCCAAGCGGGTTTAGGGCCAAAGCAGTCCCCTCTAGCTGGGCTGGCGGATGATGGTTCCGGGCTCTATGCCGGAGTCGGGGCCGATGCCATCGAGCTTTACGGCCATAAGCATGTGGAACTCGTCTCCACCGTCGCCGCCATCGCCATGCACGGTGTGGTCGATGGAGACGACCGAGGTGGAGATTGATTGAGCTCCTACGTCAACCACAAGAGCGTCGCCCACTTGGACCCGGCCGGCGGTGGCCCGGCCAATCACGAAGAACTCGTCGGCTGACATGGCCTCGGTGCGGACCACCTCAAGCCGGAACAGTTCCTTGCTGCGACGCCACCGCTTGAAGAAGGTCCGCCAATTGCGGGGCTGGTCGTCCCACTCCCCTTCCACGATGCCCGGCGAGTTGCTCACAATTGGCAAACTAGTGGAATGAGCGACCGCTACACCATCATCTCGGCTGACTGCCATGCCGGCGCCAACCACGAGACCTACCGCGGGTTTCTGGAATCCAAGTACCACGACGATTTCGACGCCTGGCGGGAGAAGTACCGCAATCCGTTCCGCGACCTCCAAGACGGCGGCCGGGTGCGCAACTGGGACAACGAGCGCCGACTCGGCGACCTGTACGCCGACGGGCAGGTGGGCGAGGTGGTGTTCCCCAACACCGTGCCCCCCTTCTTCCCCAGCTTCATTTTGTTTGCCCGCCCGCCCCGGGCCGATCAGCTTGAGCACCGCTTGGCCGGCATCCGGGCCCACAACCGCTGGCTGGCCGACTGGTGCGCCCAGTATCCCGACCAGCGGGCCGGCATCGGCCAGACCTTCTTGAACGACGTGGACGAGGCCATCAAAGACGTGGAGTTCATCGCCGCCAACAACCTGCGCGGCGGCGTGCTCATCTCGGCCATCCCGCCCGACTGCGACGACCTCGCCCCCCTGTACGACCCGGCGTACGACCCGTTCTGGGCCGCCTGCGAAGACCTCGGGGTGATCGTCAACAGCCACGGCGGCACTGGCGTCCCCAACTACGGCAAGTACTCGGTTTCCGACCTGCTGTTCATCACCGAGGTGAGCTTCTACTCCCACCGGCCCTTCTACCAGCTCTTGCTGTCGGGAGTGTTCGAGCGCTTCCCCAAGCTCAAGTTCGTGATGACCGAGCAGGGCTGTGCCTGGCTGTTGGGGGCTCTGTCCCACATGGATGAGACCCTGGCCAAGATCCGCGACACCGGCCGCATGGGCGAGATGCGTTACGACGAGAGCCACATCCTGCCCAAGAGCGCCACCGAGTATTTCCAGCAGAACTGCTGGGTGG
Organism: Acidimicrobiia bacterium; assembly: GCA_022825005.1. Lineage (GTDB taxonomy): Bacteria > Actinomycetota > Acidimicrobiia > Acidimicrobiales > Bin134 > Poriferisocius. Next base: position 24,536 of record JAJDYU010000085.1, on the reverse strand, counting down.
GCATCAGCCAGCCTGGCCACGATGACGCCGCCGCCCGCGAAGTGCTGGGCGTGAACAAGGTGATGTGGGGCTCCGACTACCCCCACAACGAGGGCACCGGGCCCTATACCCGCGAGCACCTGCGCCAGGTGTTCTGCGACACCGACCCAGTGGAGCTCCAGCAGATCTTGGCCGGCAACGCCGCCGATCTGTACGGGTTCGACCTCGACGCCCTGGCCCCGCTGGCCGCCCAGCATGGCCCAACCCACAACGAGATAGCGGTGCCCCTAGACGAGCTCCCGGCTGAGCCCAACGAAGCCCTGCTCAAGAACGCCGTCGCAGCCTGAGAAGGACGGCAACCCCAACTGCTAGCTGAGTTTCTCTAGCTCGACCGCGCCCCGCTTGGGGGAATAAGGAACCAAACAGCATCACCGGGCGTCGTTGCGGGGTGATGAAGACTATCCCTTGGATGGCTTCGGGAGTTTCTGAAGGCGAACGGCCGGATTCACTTGTACCAGCGCCAACTGGCGAGGTTATAGAGCTGGCCAGCTTCGACGACCTGTACCAGGCCGAATACGAGCCGATGGTCCGCTTGGCCCGAGGTCTGGTAGATAGTCCCGAGATCGCCGAGGAGGTAGTGCAGGACGCTTTCGCCAAGGTCTTCGACCGTTGGGGCCGACTCGACCAGCCGGGGGCATACCTGCGCACTGCGGTGGTGAATGGCACTCGAAGCGAATTGCGCAAGCGTGAAGTGCGGCGGCGCATCGGCCTGCGTCCGTTCATTCCCCCCAAGCCCGAGGAACGTGACTACCTTCTCGACGCCCTCGACCAGCTCTCGCCCCGCCAAAAGACCGTCCTCGTATTGAAGTTCTACGCCGACATGACCGAAAGAGAGATCGCCCAGGCCATGGGGGTACGGCCTGGGACTGTAAAGAGCGCCACCTCCCGTGGGTTGGCCGAGCTGCGAAAGGTGATCGAGCAATGAGCGACGAGCACCGAACCCCTGATGATCTCATGAACGCTGACGATCACTCCCTCGGCGCGGCTTTGGGAAGCGCCATCCGCGAGCGGGTGGAAGCCCCCGCTTCTCGGCCGCCGGTGACCTTCATCGCCGAGCGGGCCGTTGCTCAAGCCAGAGCCCGCAATACCCGCCGGACGGTAGTGAGTATCGCCGCCGCGGCCGCCTTGGTGGCGGGCGGCATCTCTGCCTGGAACGCGCTGGACGACGACCAGTCCACCGAGTTGATCGTGGTTGACGAGCCCGCAGTCACCGCTGACCCAGAGCCCACCACGGTGTTGGACGAGGAGCCGCCGGAGACAGTCCAAGACCTGCCCCCGGCCGAGCCGGAAACAAGCGCCGAGCCCCCCACGCCCGAAAGCCTGTCCACCGGGCCGGTGCTCAAATGGACGGAGTTCGAGCCAGCAAGCATCTTCAGCGCTGACGTGACCTACTTCAGCCACGTCAGGAATGTGGGTGACGGCCGGGTGCTAGTCGAGGTCTACAGCCCCGAAGGCAACCAGATGCTGGTCTCGGAGAACGGTGCGGACTGGACTGTCATCTCCATGCCGACGGATTTCTCACTGGGGCACGCCGACATCGTCGGTGACCGCTGGCTGGTGACCGGATGGACGACAACCAGCGCCGAGTCTCAAGACCAATTCTCCTACCCCGAAGACCAAGGCGCCACCACCGCACCAGAAGACGTGCCGCTGTCCTCGTTTCAAAATCGGGCTCTTTTCTCCGATGATCAGGGTGCCACATGGACCGACCTAGGCATTTCGCTCGACCCCGCCGAGGACTCGGCGCGGGTGGCCGCGGCTCTGGTGTCCGGCGAGAACATGGTGGTGGCGGTGAACACCAGAACACAACCCGATGTCGCCTCGGTGATCGTGGCCCGAGGCCTAGTACCCGACGAAGAGTCGATTCGGGGGTGGACGAGCGTGCAGGGCAACACGGTGAGCTTCACCCGCGATGAGTCGTCGGCCCCCGAGTCATTCGAGCTGACCGCCGAGGAGGAGGACTTTCTCTACGGAGGGATACGGGAATACGCCCACCTCTACTTCAGCGACGGCGGCCCTGCACAAATGGTGGCAGAGCTTCCCGGCCCCGCTATTGGCGGCTATGGCACTGACGACGGCTTCCAACTTGCGCTGCTGGGCTATCAGGAAGGACAACTGCTCACCTCGTCTGATGGTCGTCAATGGAACCAAGGGCCCCTGAGCTATGGCGATGGCGTACCTATCGGGGTCTACCCCTTGAGCTACTCATCTCCAGAGGCAACCATCTGGACTGCCAGCCAAACGGGTAGCGAGTACCGAATTGAGCGCGCCGAGGGCGTCTATGCCCCACCGCTGGCCGCCGAGCTCCCCAAGGGCATTGGCGGTGTGAATCGCCTGGCCGTAGGTCCCGCGGGCATAGCCGTGGTGGCCGTACCGAGCGGCGCGACCGTTCCCTTATGGGCCTCCCCCGAGTTGCGGTTGGTTGAGGACGGCTATGAGCTTCGGTACAACGAGCCGGTGGGCGGCTTCACCCTATGGGACTTGTCCGAGGGTGCCCCGGTCTATGAATTCGACTACGAAGCCCTCCACGGCACCACCCCGCCTGAAGGCTTTCGGCCGGTCGAAGACGACAGCGGAGGCAACGGCTACTTGATCTTCCAAGACCTCGAAACCGGAGAGGACTTGGTGACGTTCAACTTGGACGACCTGGAAGCTGCCCTGCTCGAGTCGTTGCCCGACCCCGGCGATGAGCCGACCCCTCCACCAATCCAGCCCAAACAACCAGAGCGATGGGTGGGCTGGTCAATCGACGGCTCCGCCTGGGGCTGGCAGACTCTCACCGAAGCCTTCAACGTCGCCGATTCCGACGCCGAGTACGCCAACGTGGAGTTGGCCGTCGGCAGCGACTTCGTGCTCGCTCGGGTCGAAACCTACGAAGCCGAGCCCTCTGATGTCACCAGTGGCGGCGACGGAACCGTCTCCCTCACCCCCCAGCCCCCCCGCTGGTTCATCGCCAGAGTCGGCTGAGGGCGGGACTGTTGTGGGCGGTTGATGCGTTCCCCCTCCGCATCAACTGCCCACAGCGCTCTACGCCACCCCGATGCATAGATGCGACATGGATGTGGCATCTTGTATCCGGTGACCGCGGCTTCAACCCGGTATGCCCTGGGGACAGCAGTTGGCGTTGCCTCGCTGATTGCAATCTTGACCATCGGGATCACAGCCTGTAGTTCGTCGGATCCCAACGAAGTCATCGTGTCCAGCGATCTGACTCCTGTTCCTACCCAGGCGCCAACCGCTGCGCCAGCCGTCGCAACGCCGATCGCTCCACCACAGGAATCTGCTCCATTGGATACTCCTCTGGAATCGGAGCTCGTTTGGACCGAGGTCGATCTCAGCGAAGTGTTTGACCTCGATCAGGATTGGTTTCCGAGACTCGAATCAGTCGGCAACGGCCGAGTGCTTGCCCTTTCCGCCAGTCCCGATGCTGTGAACAAGGTGCTTGTCACCGACAACGGGGTGGACTGGTCTGAACTTCCCATTCCGACCGGCTTCAGTCCCTGGAGCGTCGATATTTCTGGCGACCGCTGGGTGGTTCAGGGATGGGACACACGCGAGGATGCGCCCGATACCCGGGCCTTGTTCTCCGATGACCAGGGATCCAATTGGGATGAATTGGTAGTTGACCTTGGTCCTTTCGAAGGCACGGCTTGGATCGTTGATGCCTTCGTGGTGGAAAGGCTCATTGTGGTGGCGGTCCAGAGTGACACATGGCAGCCCCATATGGACGACGTCCTTGATGAGGATATGGCCTACGAGCCGAGCGATGTGCGCGTCCACCTCTTCTTGAGCGATGGTGGACCAGCCGGGTTGGTGGCCGAATTCCCGGGTTGGGTTTCCGGCGGCCATGGAGCATCTGACGGCTTCCACCTGCTCATATCTGACTCTGGCGAGGACTACGTGCTTCATTCCCCTGATGGCCGTCAATGGAATAGCAGCATGGTTGACGTTGACGTCACCGATAGCGCTCGAAACGAGATTTGGACTGCTGATCAGACCGACGGGAAGTTCAAGGTAGAGCACTTTGAGGGCGTCTACGGGACAGACCTGGTATTGACATTGCCCGACGGCATTGGGTGGATGCCCGATCTTGCCGTCGGACCTGCGGGGGTAGCCGCGGTGGGAGGACCGGAATGGCCTTTCGGCGAACCTGAAGAAAACTTCACTCTGCCCGACATCAGCTTCGAAGAGGACGGCTACGAACTCCGGTACAACCAGCCTGAAGGCGGCATCACCTTGTGGCACTTGGAGGATGACTCGGCCGTTTACGTGTTCGACGCCGAGACCCTTCGACAGGAGGAACCTCCAGAGTTAGTGCGTGAAGTCGAAGTTGACGACGGTTCCACACTTGTTGTGTTCCATGATCCCGAGACCGGAGCCGAACTCGTGGCTTTCTCTGGCGAGGAGTTGGCGGATGCGGTCATGGAAGCCGCTCTCAAGCAAGAGGAATCAGCAACCTACGGCGATTACAACCCCAATGAGCTTCTGGTTGGCTGGTCGCCGCACGGCACCGAATGGAAATGGCAGACCATCCAAGAAGCATTCGGCTTGTCCGAAGGCACCCAAGATGACAACTCCATCACCGAAGTCGAAGTGGCCGTTGGCCACGACTTTGTGATCGCCAAAGTTCAGACTTTTGTATTCCAGGAGACCGACTTCGGCGAAGACGCCCAGATCGGAGTCGGCGACGGCCAGGCCGTTTCAACCCCTTCCCAATATCTCACTTCCTCTACCACCCCCTCACCCCCGCGCTGGTTCATCGCCCGAGTCGGCTGAGAGCGGGGGTGCCGGCTGCCCCATAGACTCAGCAGATGATCATCGATGTGGATACCCACTGGGAGATCACGGGGGACTCCGCGGGGGTCGATCCCATGAAGCAGTGGGCCGATCAGATACCCGACAACCGGACGCATCTGGCCAACGCCATCGCCGGCGACCTTCTCCAGGTGCTGCCTGCCGACCGCCTGCCAAGCCCGGCTGAGTTGCTGCCCAACCTGTTCAAGCGGGCCAAGGACTCGGGCGGGCCGGTGGTGCTGCACCCCCGCCATGACTCCACCGCGGCCGAGCGGGTGGCGTGGATGGACTCGGTGGGCATCGACCACTGCCTGGTGAACCCTGGCGGCTACTGGCAGAAGCTCGACTACCTGCGGCCCGATGATCGGGTGATCGCCGCCCAGCGGTGCAACGATTTTCTCACCGAGCAGCTTTGGGACCAGCGTGACCGGCTCCATTCGGTGGCCACTATCGACTTCTCAAACTTAGACCACGCGGTGGCTGAACTGGAGCGGTGCCGGGAACGAGGCGCCCGGGCCTTTTTCCTCTACACCCTGCGGGGCGCTCCCGCCGGCGGCCCGCCCGGCCACCCCGACTGGGACAAGGTTTGGGCTGCGACTACCTCGCTGGGCATGGTGGCAGTAATCCATGTGGGAAATACCGAGGCCGACTTCTCCAAGTGGGCCGACATCGGCTGGGACCTGCCCGACGGGGCCGGTATCGGCGGGCTGATCCGGCTGGCCAACACCCAGCGACTGCACGCCGCCCAGAACCTCATTGCCAGCATGCTGTTCGGCGGGGTGTTCCACCGGTTCCCCAACCTCACTGTGCTAGTGGAGGAGATGCGGGCGGGATGGCTGCCCTGGTATGTGTCCACCCTGTCTCGTCAGTGCCTTTCGTCGCCGTCTTTGGGCGATTGGCCGTGGACGGTAAGCGGCGAGGACATGCTGCGCCGCAACCTGCGGCTCACTCCCCTGCCCGGGTTCGGCGACACCGACGCCCTCGACGTACTGGCTGCGCTTCCCGACATGGTGGTGTTCTCTTCCGACTACCCGCATCAGGAGGGCAACGCCGATCCGATCGAGCTTTACCAACCCGCTTTGAACGAGCTCGACGACGACGTCAGGACTGCGTTTATGGGGGCGACCACCGCCGATTGCTTTGCCCGCATCGGCGATCCGCTGCCTGTAGTGGGCTAAAGGCTCAGCGCCCCACAGGCTGCATGTAGAACGTGATGCCGCTGGGGGCCTCTTGTTCGGTGAGGGCGTCGCGGGCGGCAGCCAAGGTCTTGCCCGCTTCAGTCTCCTCGTAGAACCAGGCTTCTGCTTGCCGTGCACCGGGAGGCGGACCCCCGGCCAACTCCAGGGCGGCCTCCTGGTAGTAGGCCCGGATGTCGTGGGCAATCGCGATGGTGTCCAACCGGGGCCCGTACACCTCTTTCCAGTGTTCTCCGGCAGCCACCCGCTCAAGGTCGGCCAGCGCTTCGATCACACCGTCGGCATCGACGGCCCGGCCCACCTCGGTGGCGCCCCGTCGGGCCACTGCCCGGTCGTAGGCAGCCCGAAGGCCCTGGGCCTCATCAATAGAAGGCGCGATATCAGGGTCGTAGCGGGGCGGCAGCGCACAGGCCAGGGGCATCTCCACCGCTTCCACCACTTCGGGATAGTCCACCAGCACGGGGCCCGAGGGGGCGTTGAGCAGGTCGAATGCCGCGCCAAGCACACCGTGTTGGAATTGGGCATTGTCAGGCATGCCCAACGGGCGACCCAGGGGGAACTCGCAGTACAGCACCCTGGGAACGCTCATTCGCTCCGCCACCGGCCGCATCGACGCCAGCACCACCGTGGCGATCCCAGCGTCTTCCAGCACATGGGCCAGCACACACACGGTGCGCGTGCACAGCGGTCAAACCGGGGTCAAGATGGCCACGTCCACCCCGTCGGCCCGAAGTTCGGCCGCGGCGGCAGGTCCGGTGTCCAGCCGCACCTCTGACACCGTGTCGGGCTGGTTGCCGGCAAATGCCACATGCCGGGGTGCCACTGCCCCTATGGTCCCGTCGGCGGCCCGTTCCTCCAACCGGTCGATGGGGTACACCACGTTGTGATCGGACACATACGCAGCCCGGTCGAAGTTCGAGCTCCAGTGGCCCAAGATCAGCTCCCGGTCGCCCCGGTCAAGCATCCGATAGCTGATATCCCCGCGACCCTCAAAGCGTTCCTGATCGGCCCGGTGCAATCCCGCGCTGGTCACAAGGGCCACCGTGGCTTCACTGAGCGGCGGCGGCGAAGCCCACGGCGTGGACTCGAATTCCGGCACGGGCAAGTTGGCCATCATGTCGCGCATTACCTGGTCACTGGACATGGGCCTACTCTCCCACAGCCCGGCTTTATCGATCGGATTGAAGTGGGAACGATCTCTGGCGCAGCTCCGCGTACCGGGCTCTCACCTCAGCGCCTGCGATGCCGGGTGGAGGCTCCACCTGCTCTCCCCTCCCCAGCGGCCATTGGGCCGCGACGTCAGCCGGGTGGCGGTCGGTGGCGACTGCCGCGGCCTGCACCGCCGCTCCCACCGCCACAGTCTCATCGTCGTCGGGCATGGTGACGGGCTCGCCGTGGAGCGCGGCGGCTCGCAGGCGGTAGGCCTTCGAGCGAGTCCCGCCTCCGATTAGATGCAGCGTGCCGCCGACGTCCACCCCGGCGGCCCGCAGAGCGTCGAGACCGTCGAACAAACCGCAAAGCACCCCATCGTGGGCGGCCAGAGCCAACTCCTCACGGGTGGTGTCGTTTCGCAGTCCGGCAACTAGTCCGGCGGCGTGGGGCAGGTCGGGGGTGCGCTCACCATCGAAGTAGGGCACCAGGACCGGCGGGTTCGGACCGCCGGGCGCGGCTAGAGCCAGCTCGGCCAGGCCGACGGCGTCCACGCCCAGCCATTGGGCCACCGTGTCGGTGACCCGGGTGGCATTGAGGGTGCACACCAGGGGCAGGAAGCCGCCGGCGGCGTCGGCGAATCCGGCCACCGCGCCCGACGGATCGCTGGTCGGTGTGCGGGACACCGAATAGGCCGTGCCAGAAGTGCCCAGGGAGATGACCGCGTCGCCCGGCCTTAGCCCCAATCCGAGGGCCGCCCCCATGTTGTCCCCGGTGCCTGGGCCGACCAGCACCGACTCGGGTAGTCCCAGCGCGGCAGCCGCGTCCGGGGTGATCTCCCCGGCGGCGGCATCGGGGGCCAGTACTCGGGGCAGGCGTGGCAGCCAGTTTTCCAGCTCACCCACAACCAATCCCAGAAGATCATCGGCCACTTCGTTTCTGGCGGGATCGAACCATCCAGTGCCCGAGGCGTCACCACGGTCGGTGACATGGGCGCCGGTCAGCCGCCAGGTGATCCAGTCGTGGGGCAGCATGATCCGAGCGATCCGGGCGCCAAACTCGGGCTCGTGCTCCAACAGCCAGGCCAGCTTGGCGATGGTGAACGACGCCAGCGGCACCGACCCGCATCGCTGGGCCCACTGCTCTGCGCTGTGGCGGGCCACCAGGTCTCGGGCCTGCGGTGCGGAGGTGGTGTCGTTCCACAGCTTGGCCGGACGCAAGACCGCTCCGTCCTCGTCTACCAGCACCAGTCCGTGCTGCTGGCCGGCCACACTCATTGCCGCCACGTTGGACCGGTCGGCATCTGTGAACTGGGCAAGACAGGCCGACAACGCCTCCCACCAGGTTGACGGTTCCTGCTCGCTCACCGGCGGTTCCCAGCATGCGTGAGTGTGCGGGGCGCTGGTCCGGTCCACCAGCTGGCCCGAGTCGATTTCTCGCAATTCGACCTTGGTGGACTGGGTGGATGAGTCCACCCCGGCCACCAGTGCACGGCCAACCATCAGCGGCCAATCGCAGCAATGCCCGTCATCAGCCAGTCAATCTAACATTCGGTTACTCGGCCCCAAATCAGTTGGGCGTGGACCAGATGATGCGGTTTACCTCGTTCTCCAGCCGCTCCTGGCGCCCTGACACCGGTTGGGGGTCGAGCCCGTTTGCCACCGCCTGGTCGCCCAACGCGGCAAGGTCCACCTCACCCTTAATGATCTTCGCGCCCAGACCTGAGTCCCAGCGGGCATAGCGGTCGGCCCTGGCTTGTTCGATGGCCCCGTCGGCCACCATGGCCTCGGCCACCAGCAGGGAGCGGGCCAGCGTGTCGATGCCGCCGATGTGGCCCCAGAACAAATCGTCTCGGGCCATGCTCTGGCGCCGGAGCTTGGTGTCGAAGTTGAACCCGCCGGTGGTGAATCCCCCTCCCCGCAGGATCTCGTAGAGCGCCAGCGAGAACTCGTCTACCGAGTTGGGGAACTGGTCGGTGTCCCAACCGTTCTGGGGATCGCCCCGGTTGGCGTCCACGCTGCCGAAGATGCCGTTGTCCACCGCATAGGCCACCTCGTGGTGAAAGGAGTGGCCCGACAAGGTGGCGTGGTTCACCTCGATGTTCACCTTGAACTCGTCGACCAAGTCGTAGCGATCCAAAAAGCCGTGAACTGAGGCGCAGTCGTAGTCGTACTGGTGCTTGGTGGGCTCCTGGGGCTTGGGTTCGATCAGTAGCGTGCCGGTGAAGCCGATCTTGTCCTTGTGCTCGGCCACCAAGGTCAGAAAGCGGGCGAGCTGGTCGGCCTCTTGGCGCAGTCGGGTGTTGAGCAGTGTCTCGTAGCCCTCACGTCCGCCCCACAGCACGTAGTTGGCCCCGTTTAGGCGGTGGGTGGCCTCGAGCATGTGGCGAACCTGGGCCGCCGCGTGGGTGAACACATCGGGGTCGGGGTTGGTGGCCGCCCCTGCGGCGTAGCGCGGATGGCTGAACAGGTTGGCCGTGCCCCACAGCAGCCGCACACCGGTGGCCTCCATCTTTTCCGCGGCCCGCTCGACCATGGCGTCCAGGTTGGCCCGGCTCTCGGCCAGTGTGCTGCCCTCTGGGGCCATGTCCACGTCGTGAAAGCAGAAGAACGGGGTGCCCAGCTTCTCAAAGAACTCGAAGGCGGCATCCTGTTTGGCCCGGGCCGCGGCCATCGGGTCTTGGTCGGGCTCCAGCCAGGGGCGGTCAAACGTGCCGAGGCCGAAAATGTCGCTTCCCGGCCAGTTGAAGCTGTGCCAGTAGCACACCGCAATGCGCAGGTGATCTTCCATGCGCCGCCCCATCACCATCCGCTCGGGGTCGTACACCCGGTAGGCCAATTGGCCGAGACCCGCCCTGCGTCCGGCAAAGGCCACCGGCTCGGGAACAGTGTCGAAGAATTCAGTCATGTCGAGCCTCCGTCATGGGGCCGTTGCTGCCACCGCCCGATTCTAAGGATCGCCTGCCGCAGTCGCCCGATCACCGGCTGATTGTCCGTGTACGCTTGCGGGGTTGACATCAAGCATCGAGCATGAGAGGCGGGTCCATGTCTTTTCCCTCTGACCTCGAGATCGCCCGCGGGGCGAATCTCCGACCGCTGACCGACATCGCTGAAGAAGCCGGCATCCCGGTTGAGATGCTGGAGCCCTACGGGGCGGGGGCGGCCAAGATCAGCCTGGACGCCATCGAGGCGCTGGCCGACCGACCCAAAGCCCGTTATGTGGTGGTGACCGCCATCACCCCCACACCGCTGGGCGAGGGCAAGACCACCACCACCGTGGGCCTGGGCCAAGGTTTCGGGCACATCGGCAAGAAGGCCACCATCGCTATCCGCCAGCCCTCACTGGGGCCGACATTCGGCATCAAGGGCGGTGCAGCAGGCGGCGGCTACAGCCAGGTGGTGCCCATGGAGTTGTTCAACCTCCACCTCACCGGCGACATGCACGCGGTGACCGCGGCCCACAACATGTGCTCGGCCATGCTCGATGCCCACATCTACCACGGCAACGAGTCGGGGCTAGATCTGCACAACATCACCTGGCGCCGGGTGGTGGACATCAACGACCGGGCCTTGCGCAATGTGGTGATCGGCCTGGGCGGGCGGCTCGACGGAGTCCCCCGGGAGAGCGGCTTCGACATCACTGCTGCGTCGGAGGTGATGGCCACCTTGGCGCTGGCCACGTCGCTGTCGGACCTGCGGGCCCGGCTGGGCCGGATCGTGGTGGGCTACACCAAAGCGGGCGAACCGGTCACCGCCGAAGACCTGAAGGCCGCCGGGGCCATGGCCGTGCTATTGAAGGACGCCCTCAAGCCCAACTTGATGCAGACCTTGGAGGGCGGCCCCGCTTTGGTGCATACCGGGCCATTCGGCAACATCGCCACCGGCAACTCCTCGATCGTGGCCGACCGCATCGCCATCCGCACCGGCGACTTCTTGGTGACCGAGGCGGGATTCGGGGCCGACATGGGCGCTGAGCGGTTCTTCAACATCAAGTGCCGTTACTCCGGCATCGATCCCGATGCTGCGGTGATGGTGGCCACCGTGCGGGGACTCAAGGCCCATTCCGGCAACCACCGCATCGTGGCCGGGCGACCTCTGCCCGAAGCACTGCTGGCCGAGAACCCCGATGAGGTGCATGCCGGAGGCGACAACCTCCGCAAGCAGCTTTCAAACATGAAGGCCCACGGCGTGACCCCGGTGGTGGCCATCAACGCCTTCCCGGGTGACCATGACGCTGATCTGGCCGCCATCGGCGAGATCGCCGACGAATACGGCGCCCGCTGCGCGATCACCACCCACTTCTCCGACGGCGGCGCCGGTGCAGCCGAGCTGGCCGAGGCGGTGGCCGAGGCCTGTGAGGAACCCAGCTCGTTCAAGGTGCTCTACGAGGACGACCTGTCGCTCAAAGACAAGATCGCCGCGGTGGCCACCACCGTGTACGGCGCCGACGATGTGGAGTACTCGGCCACCGCCAACCGCCAGCTCGACACCTACGAGTCGGCCGGTTTCGGCCACCTCCCGGTGTGCATCGCCAAGACCCACCTGTCCATCTCCTCCGACCCCTCCCTGAAGGGCGCGCCCACCGGCTGGACCCTGCCGGTGCGGGAGGTGCGGGCCTCGGTGGGCGCCGGCTTCGTCTACCCCATCTGCGGCGACATGCGCACCATGCCGGGCCTAGGCCGCCAACCCGCCGCCATGGGCATCGACCTGGACGAAAACGGCGAAATCGTCGGCCTGAGCTGACCGCGGCCGAGAAGGCCGAGGACAGATAGGCTTGATCTACCTCAGGGTGCCTCTGAGGAAAGGGGGTGAAAGTGGCGAGGCGGGAACGTTTGACCGTGCCGATGGTGCGGGACAACGGGAGCCTGCGGGAAGCGACGTGGGAAGAGGCCCTATCACGGGCGTCGGCCGGGTTCAATCAGGTGATTTCCGAGCACGGGCCGCAGGCGTTCGGGATGTTCAGCTGTTCCAAGGCCACCAACGAGATGAACTACATCGCCCAAAAGTTCATCCGCACGGTGGTGGGCTCCAACAACATCGACTCCTGCAACCGAACTTGACACGCTCCTTCGGTCGTCGGTCTGGCGACAGTATTCGGAGCAGGAGGGGGCACATGCTCCTACCAGGAGGTTGAGGAAACCGACGTGATCCTCTTGTGGGGATCCAATGCCCGCGAGGCCCATCCCATCTTCTTCCACCACGTGCTCAAGGGCATCGATAACGGTGCCCGCATGTACTGCGTCGACCCCCGCTACACCTCCTCGGCCCAATTCTCCGACGTTTGGGTGGGCATCGACGTGGGCACCGACATCGCCCTGGCCAACGGCATCGGCCGTGAGATCATCCACGCCGGTCTGGCCAACCTGGACTTCATAGCCCACTCCACCCAGGGATTCGAGGCCTATGCCGCCTCGGTGGAGCCGTTCACCCCCGACGCAGTGGCCGCCATCTGTGGCATCCCCGCCGAGGTGGTGGTGGAGATGGCCCACGCCTACGCCACTGCCGATACGGCCCAGATCCTGTGGACCCTGGGCATCACCGAGCACCACAACGCGGTGGACAACGTGTTGTCGCTGTGCAATCTGGCCTTGCTCACCGGCCATGTCGGGCGGTGGGGCTCGGGCCTGGTGCCGCTGCGGGGCCAGAACAACGTGCAGGGTGGCGGCGACATGGGCGCCATCCCCAACAAGTTCCCCGGGTTCGCCAGCGTGGACGACCCTGATGATCGGGCTCGGTTCGAGGCTGCCTACGGTCGGGAGCTCAACCCGGTACCGGGCTGGCACCTCACACTTATGTTCGAGGCCATGGAGCGGGGCGATCTTCGGGCGCTTTATGTGATCGGCGAGAATCCGGCCGATTCCGAGGCCGATGTGCTCCACGCTCGGGCTCAGATGGAGAGCCTCGACATCCTGGTGGTGCAGGACATTCTGATGACCCGCACCGCGGAGATGGCCGACGTGGTGCTGCCTGCCTCGGTGGCCTGGGCAGAGAGCGACGGCACCGTCACCTCCAGCGAGCGCCGGGTGCAGCGGGTACGCCCTGCGGTCTCCCCTCCCGGCCAGGCCCGCCACGACATCGACATCTTGTGCGACATGGCCGAGGCCATGGGTGAAGAGCTCGGTCCCCGCGACCCTGAGGCCGCCTGGGATGAGCTGCGCAGTTTGTCGGCGATGCACGGTGGCATGGCCTGGGAGCGTCTGGAGGCTGCTGGCGGCCTCCAATGGCCGTGTCCCGACGAGGATCACCCCGGCAGCACCTTCTTGCACGGGTGGTTGTGGGCTGACGACCTTGAGGGCCGAGAACCGGCCCCGTTCTCGGTGCTGGAGCACGAGGGGCCGACCGAGGAACTGAGCGAGGAGTTCCCCCTGCGCCTCACCACCGGAAGGGCCTTGGACTCCTACAACACCGGCGTGCAGAGCGGTCAATACGATTCGCCGCTGCGGTTCGCCGGTCTGGACTTGAACTCACAGGATGCCGCGGGCCTGGGCATCGCCGACGGCGACCGGGTGCGGGTTTGCTCCCCCCGAGGATCGGTGGAGATGAACGCCCGAGTGGTGTCAAGCCTGCCGCGAGGGCTGGCCTTCACCACCCTTCACCATCCCGAGCTGATCGATGTGAACGTGCTCACCAACCCCGACTGGGATCCGAAATCCGGTACAGCCGAGTTCAAGGCTGCTGCGGTGAGGGTAGAGCTGGTCGATGCCCCCGAGACTGCGGGGGCACCCGTTGGCTGACCTGCACTTTGGGGACGATCAGCCCACCGAAGCCGAACAGGCCGCCATCGACGCCATCGTCCCCCCCGCAGACGCGGCCACCGTCGTCGAAACCGAGCGGATAGTCCGCGGGGGCCGCAGCCGGCGCCACGGCCTGCGCCACCTGTTGTTGCCGGTGCTGCACTCGCTCCAGCACGAGATCGGCTGGATCAGTCCCGGCGGCTTGAACGGGGCCGCCGAGCGGCTGGGGGTACCCCCCGCTGAGGCCTACGGAGTGGCCACGTTCTACGAGCTGCTGCGCACCACCGACCCCGGCCACCGCGACGACGTCGTCCACCTTTGCGTCGATCCGGCCTGTGCCATGGCGGGCAACAACGACCTTCGAACGTCTCTGGAGGCGGAAGGGGCCAGGGTCCACGACAGTCCCTGTCTCGGCCAGTGCGAGCGGGCTCCCGCGCTGTTTGTCCAAGGTGTTGGGCGGCCCGATCGAGTGCCATCCGACGACGAAGAGGACTTCCATCTGCCCCAAGCGGGCGACCCCAGCTTGAGGGTGCTGCGCCGGGTGGGTGAAGTCGATCCCACCTCCCTGGATTCCTATCGGGACCATGGCGGCTATGAGGCTCTCGCAGCAGCCATCGAGATGGGATCCGACGCGGTGATCGCCGACATCTCCGACTCCGGGCTGTCCGGCCGGGGCGGTGCGGCCTTCCCCACCGGGATCAAATGGCGGGCCGTGGCCGACGAGCCCGGCCCGGACAAGCACGTGGTGGCCAACTGCGACGAGTCAGAGCCGGGCACTTTCAAAGACCGCATCGTGTGCGAGCACGACCCGTTCGCGGTCATCGAGTCGATGACCATTGCCGGTTTGGCCACCGGGTCACCCCACGGTTGGATCTATATCCGGGGCGAGTACCCCCGGGCCACCGCCCGACTGGAAAGCGCCATCGCGCAAGCTCGGGCGGCCGGTTTGTTGGGCGACGACGTGGCCGGCAGCGGGCAGCGTTTCGACATCGAGGTTCGCCGAGGGGCGGGGGCCTACATCTGCGGCGAGGAGACGGCGCTGTTCAACTCCATTGAGGGCTTCCGGGGCGAGCCCCGCAACAAGCCCCCCTTCCCCACCACCCACGGCCTGTTCTCCCAGCCCACCGCCATCAACAACCCCGAGACTCTCATCAACGTGCTCGACATAGTGATCGAGGGCCCCGATGCCTACCGCTCGGTGGGCACTGAGCGCTCCCCCGGCACTCGGCTTTTCTGCTTATCGGGCCGGATAGGGGTTCCAGGGCTCTACGAAGTGCCGTTCGGCACCACGCTGGGCGAGTTGCTCGATTTGGCCGGTGGGCCGACCGGGGAGTTGGGCTCTGTGCTGTTGGGCGGCGCGGCCGGAGTGTTCGTCGGTCCCGACGCCCTCGACATGCCCCTCACCCTGGAAGACACCCGAGAAGCAGGAGCCACCCTCGGCTCAGGAGTGGTGACGGTGTTCGACGACACGGTGGATATGGAGGCGGTGGTCGTCCGCATTGCGGAGTTTTTCCGGGACGAGTCGTGCGGCCAGTGCGTGCCCTGTCGAGTGGGTACCCAGCGCCAGCACGAGGTGTTGGTGGAACTCCAGGCCTCTGGCCGTCCTCTGGCCCCCGAGCGCTCCGAGCTCATCGACGACATGGCCCTGGCCATGGTGGACGCCTCCATCTGCGGCCTAGGCCACACCGCCGCCTCCGCGGTGCGCTCCGCTCTGGCGCTGGGCCTGATAGGAAATAGCTCGTGAGCAGCGTCGCCACCGAGACCGCGGTGACCATCCGGATCGACGGCCAAGAGGTGGCCGTGCCTGAAGGCGCGACCATCCTGGATGCCTGCGACGCCGCCGGCGTGGAGACCCCCACCATCTGCTACGGCCCCACCCTCACCCCGGTGAACGTGTGCCGGGTGTGCGTGGTGGAGCTCGACGGCAGCCGGGCCTTGGTCCCCTCCTGCTCTCGTCCCGCGGAGGAGGGCATGGTGGTCCACACCGACAGCGAGCGGGTGCGCCACAGCCGCAAGATGGTGCTGGAATTCCTGGCCACCGGTGTTGACGTGTCCCAGGCCGACGAGTTGGGCCAGTGGGCCGAGCACTACGGCGCCGACCCCGACCGCTACGTCCCCGGCGGCCAGACCATGGACGAGCCGGTGCGGGTGCAGGACAACCTCTACATCCGGGACTACGACAAGTGCGTCCTGTGCTACCGATGCGTGGAGGCCTGCGGCGACGACGCCCAGCACACCTACGCCATCTCCGTGGCCGGCCGGGGCTTCGGCGCCCGCATCTCCACCGAGTTCGACGTGACCCTGCCCGACTCGGCCTGCGTCTACTGCGGCAACTGCGTGGCCGTGTGCCCCACCAACGCCCTCCAGTTCAAGACCGAGTTCGACCTCCGCCAAGCCGACGACTGGCGCCCCGAAGACCAAACCGTCACCCAAACCGTGTGCTCCTACTGCGGCGTCGGCTGCAACCTCGAACTCCACGTCCAAGACAACCAAATCGTCAAATGCACCTCCCCCGACGACCACGACGTAACAAGCGGCAACCTCTGCATAAAAGGCCGCTTCGGCTGGAACTACGTGTAGGGCTTGAGGCAAGAGCCGCTCACAGGAGACGTGTACTCGTTGGGGGTTGTACCAACCGACTAATCGAGGTCGCTTCTGGCATAGACGTGGAGTTTCACGGGCGTATTTGCAAGCACAGCTTCCCAAGAACGACCGACATTCCCCTCGACAACATGGACTTCCCCTCCCGTAGCCAGTGCCGCTGCCAAGAGTTCGGCGGCCACGAGGCTCAACCCGTGCTCGATCTTCAGCCATGCCACTGCTTCCGTGTAGGGGCGTGGATCCAGAATTTCCAGCACACCAGGAGGAGGAGAGAGAGCTGCATTCAGCAGAGAACCCTGGACACCCTGGCTCAATCGTCCAACTGCACGGCTATCGAGGAGAGCGCGCAAGAGGCGCACATGCAGAGACCACGGCAGGACGGGCACCTGTCTGCCCCAACCCAGCAACCGCCGACCATTCAGCGCCACGAGGGCAAGATGGTCGTCAACGATGACCACGGCCGGATGCTGCGCCGGTGCCTCCAGGGGAGGCTTAGGTCAGACTGAGATCTAGATCCTGGGCGAAAAGCCGCTCGCACAACTCGAAGTACTCCTCCAATAGTTGTGCAAACGCTTCGCGAGTGACGGCATCAAGCCCGGGAACAGGCGCGTCAACAAACCCAGAGCCGACCACCTGTGTCTCCGTCACAGAGGCAAGCCGGGACGGAGACCGCCCGCCAAACTCATGAACCATTGCCATCGGAATGAGTGTATCCCCTCCTTGGCCCTCTTCTACCGGGGGCAGCTAGTTCCCTACGGCGTCACGCGCACCCTGCCTGGCCTCAACTGCTAACCATCCAACATGGGAGGGGCCTCTTGCGATTGCCGCCGAAACCAACACGTTCGCGTCCAGCACCACCTTCACCGGTTAGTGCCGTCTGCGCCGTCGAACCGCCCGCACCTCGTCCGCTGCCATCTGCATTGCCTCGACTTCTGGCAACTCGGCGTTGGCATTCTCCGCCAGTTCTTCCCGAATTCGAGCAGTGAAGTACTCCCAAGCCGACTGGCGGCTCACCCCGAGCGCATTGCCAACCTGCTCCCAAGTGGCTCCGGCAGCACGAGCCGCCAAGACCTTGTCACGGCGCAACCGCTCCAATTCCGGCTCACTGCGAGCAATCTCCCGCAGCGCCTCCAAGGGGTCAGCCGAAAGTGCATCAGCAGCTATCACACCCATACGTGTCAGGATAACCTGACACACTCACGATGCCAACAATCCTCTGAACTCTCAGCCTGCCTGAGGCCGGCACTTGCCTCTAGGCCGGACGCCGTTGCCTGTGCGGCACGGCAGATCCATGGTGCATTTCCCCCAACGACCATGGCGGCAACCAGAGAGGATCAGCTCAGGCTAGCGAGTGGCCTCCCACAATTCTCGGGCAATGTCCCATAGCTGGACTATGCCGACCACTTTGTCACCTGCTCCTACGACGATCAGGAAGTCATGGTTGTGGTAGTACCAAAGCAGCCTCCCGCTAATCGGCCCATTCCTCCTTCGCACCATGCCCTTGACTTGGAACGGGTCGAATGCAACATCGCTTACTAGGAGCTTATGGACCTGGGCCTTCTCCCGGTTTATATCCTCGTGCATCAGGTGTCGGGCAGACACGACTCCAACGAGTTTCCTTGATATCTGATCTTCGACGACTGGCAGCTGGTCGTATCCCGCTCTCTCCATCATCTCGATGGCCTCGGTAAGCGGATCATCTGCAGCAACGCAGAGCACATTGCTGACCATCGCCCCGTAGATCATGGGGGCCATTGATCTCTCCTATCCGTATTCTGTCGGTTTTGTCGATCCAAGTGCCCCATACAAGGAGGCCATGGCATTAGCCTCCCGAAAGGTACTTGCAATAGCGGCAAAGCGGGTACCCACCATCGCCCCATCTCTTGTCTCCAGGATTAATTTCTCCACCTTGTGGGCATCTTGAGTCAATGTGGTGAACTTTGGAGTCGAACTTGCTCGCCGAGTGAAACGGGTCAACCTCTTCTTTTCTCCTCTTCTCTCTACTGACACCGGGTTGCGGCTGAGTGGGGGAGGGGGTTTCAGGAATGCTACGGGAAGCAAACGAATCCGCTTCGTCGCTGTTGTGAAAAGGGCTGAATCGAGCAGCAGCCATACCGAATGCGAACACTGCCATCACCGACAGAAACAAGCCCAGTGTCGAGACGCTTCCCGCCAAGAGCACCATCATCTCCCGGTTTCCGCTCAGCCCTTCTGAGAAAACCACGAAACTGGTGATCGCCCCCGCCAAAAAGAAGACCGAAGAGGCGACGGCTACCCAGCAAGCCGCTCGCGCAGCGAGCCAGTAGCCGGGCTTGGGTTGAGGGCTAGTCATATTGTTCGTGGCCAATTCTCAACTGACATTCTCGTGCCCCCTTTTGTCAATGGGCAGTTCGAACAGGATCCGCTGTGTCCTGACCACACCCACGACACCCACTCAGGAGAGGGTGACTTCTGGACGCATGTTGGACTCACACATATGAGGCACATTCACCTTATGGCACGTTCATATATTGAGCTATTCCAGGGGATACTGTCACTAGCGTTGGTAGACTTGTGGCATGGATTTAGGTGGTTTCACCAGGGAAAATACTACAAAGGTTGGAAGTGAGCCACAGGGCCGCAGAAGCGCCACCGTGGATGTTCAGCTGGCTGAATTTGATGGGTTGGGGTCGGGTGAAGTGGTCAAGTTGATCCTCCAGGCCGACAGTGCCCGCCGACAGCTGGATGGCTATTTGACTGCCCTGTTGGGCCGGTTTGGGGATCTGGAGGGGCAGGATGCGGTTGAGGAGTTGTGCCGTCAATTCGGGCTCGGTCGCCACAAGGCTCGCCAGCAGGCCAAGACATCTAATGCCCTTAAGGCGTTGCCCGACACGTTGGAGGCTGCCAAGCAGGGGTGGATTTCTATCGATCACGCTCGAGTGATGGGCGAGTCGCATCTGCGGGCGCCGTTGTCCAAGGACGAGGAGTTGGAGCTGGTCGTCGTGGCCATTTCCGAGGACCTCGACGAGTTCAAGAAGACTGTTGCCCGCAGCGAAGACCAGCGCAGGGCCGACGACGGGTTGACCCGCCATGAGCGCCAGCGGGAGCGGCGCAGCGGCAAAGTGTTTGACGGCGATGACGACATGGTTGTTCTGCACGCCGAGTTTGATCGCATCGCCGGGGAGCGGGTCAAGACCGCTCTCTACGACCTGAGCGATCGCCTGTTCCGCGAAGACGCCAGGGCTGGGAGCGACCGCACTCACGAGCAGCGCAACGCCGATGCCCTGTTCGCGCTCATTACCCAACGGCCAGCCCGAGCCGACAGCGCCAGCGGTGAACCTGAGACACAACCCGATGTCGATACGCCTGAAACCGGGGTCGCGAACGACGATGCCAGCGGTTCGGGATGTGACCATGCTCCACAAGCCACGACACTGATTGTCTCTGTCGATTACGACACGCTGAGCAGCCAACTGAAGAATGCCGGGCTCATCGACGGCACCCCCATCGACATCGACGAACTCCGCCGCATCGCCTGCGACGCCGGCATCGTGCCCGCTATCTTCGACGCCGATGGCCAGCCCCTTTACATGGGTAGAAAGCAGCGAGCCGCCACCGCCGCCCAGAAGCTGGCCCTGATCGCCCGCGACAAGCAATGCGTCGGCTGCGGCATGAGAGCCAGCGCCTGCGACGCCCACCACATCATCTGGTGGGACGACGGCGGACCCACCGACATCACCAATCTGGTGCTGCTTTGCCCCAGGTGCCACAAGAAAGTCCACAAGCAGGGCTACGCGGTGATTAAGGACGGCACCGGGCGACTCAGACTCAAGCCGCCTATGCGCAGTTCTGATGGGTTGTTACCGCGGCGCCCGACCCGATCTCTTGCTGCATAACCTTCAACACCAAGTCAACTCCTGAATCAGCCAATGGCGAATGGCTGAGTTAGTCATTGTGTCCGCCCCATGTATGAGCGAGAATTCCGGGCGATGACTGCTATCAAATTGGACGGCGAAATGCTGTCGGCTGAGATCAAGGAAGGCTTGCGGGAGCGGATTGCTGCGCTGGCTGAGAAGGGGGTAACCCCGGGGTTGGGCACGCTGTTGGTAGGCGACGATGGACCGTCGGCCAACTACGTGGCCATGAAGCACCGTGACAGCGAGGAGCTGGGGATGGGGTCGCGGGAGGTGCATCTGCCTGCCGATGCCACCCAGGAAGAAGTCGACGCCGTGGTGGATGACTTCAACGCCGATCCGGCGGTGGACGCCTACATCATGCAGTACCCGTTCCCCGGCGACCTCGACTACGAGACCGCATTGTTGCGGGTGTTGCCGGAGAAGGACGCCGATGGGCTGCACCCGGTGAACCTGGGGCGGCTGGTGCAGGGGGTGGATGCTCCTCTGGCCTGCACGCCGCGAGGCATTCAGCTGATGTTGGAGCGCTACGAGATTCCCATCGCGGGCCAGCATGTGGTGATCATCGGCCGGGGGCTCACCATTGGGCGGCCCTTGGCCAACCTGCTGTCGCTGAAGCGGCCCAATGCCAACGCCGCGGTCACCGTGGTCCATACCGGGGCGGGCGACATCTCCCGATACACAAAGAACGCCGACATCCTCATCGCCGCGGCGGGGGCGCCCCGAATGGTGAAGGCCGACATGGTCAAGCCCGGCGCCGCGGTGGTGGCCGCTGGGGTGAGCTTCGCCGACGGGAAGCTGGTGTCGGATGTGGACGACGATGTGGCCGAGGTGGCGGGCTGGCTTTCGCCTCGAATCGGCGGGGTGGGGCCGATGACCCGTACCATGCTGATGGCCAACACCGTGGCAGCCGCCGAGCGGGCTGTGGGCTGACAGGCCTCGGCCTCCAAGGCGCGACCAGACAAAACGACCTAGCAACAAGAACCAGGAAGCACAGACATGGCTGACGCCTACATCATCGACGCAGTTCGCTCCCCCATGGGCCGCTTCGGCGGCGGGCTGAGCCACCTCCACCCGGCCGACCTGGGCGCCAACATCTTGAGCGGGCTGATCGACCGCACCGGCGTGGACCCGGCCGCGGTGGACGACTGCATCATGGGCTGCGTGGGCCAGATCGGCGCCCAGGCATTCAACGTGGCCCGCAACGCCTGGCTGTCGGCCGGGCTGCCCGAGCACGTACCGGCAGTCAGCATCGACCGTCAGTGCGGATCCTCGCAGCAGGCGGTGCACTTTGCCGCCCAGGGCATCATGTCGGGCACCCAAGACCTGGTGGTGGCCGGCGGCGTCGAGGTCATGAGCCTCATACACCTCAACAGCCAGGGCGACGTGGGCCCCGATTTGGGCATGCGCTATCCGTTCGACGGCGACGGCTGGGCCAATCGCTTTGGCGACGAGGAGGTCCACCAGTTCCGGGGCGGCAATCTGATTGCCGAGCGCTGGGACGTCACCTTGGAGGATATGAACGGCCTGGCCCTACGCAGCCACCAGAACGCCGCCCGGGCCTGGGAAGAGGGCCGCTTCGAGCGTGAGGTGCTGGCGGTGGACGAATGCGCCCGCGACGAGGGCATCCGGCCCGACACCTCCATGGAGAAGATGGCCAAGCTGCGCCCCTTCTCCGAGCACGGCCCGCTGACCGCGGCCAACTCCAGCCAGATCACCGACGGCTCCGCGGCGCTGCTCATCGCCTCCGAAAAGGCAGTGGCCGAGCACGGCCTCACCCCCCGGGCCCGGGTTCACACCATGGCGGTGGTGGGCAGCGACCCGGTGCTCATCCTCACCGGCCCCATCCCAGCCACCGCCAAGGTGCTGGATCGGGCTGGCATGGAACTCGACGACATCGACCTGTTCGAGTGCAACGAGGCCTTCGCCTCAGTGGTGCTGGCCTGGGCCAAAGAAACCGGTGTGGACATGGACAAGGTGAACGTGAACGGCGGGGCCATCGCCCTGGGCCACCCGCTGGGGGCCAGCGGAGCCCGGATCATGACCACGCTGCTCAATGAGCTGGAGCGCTCTGGCGGCCAATACGGGCTTCAGACCATGTGCGAGGGCGGCGGACTGGCCAACGCCACCATCATCGAGAACCTGGCTGCGTAGCCAAGCGAGATCCCCAAGGAGACCGAGAAGCAAATGGGCATCCACATCGACCACATTTCATTGCTGGTGAAAGACCTGGCCCAGGCGGAGGAAGACTGGCGACAGATCCTCGAAGTGCTGGCACCGGGCCACACCATGAAAGTCACTCGGGGAGAGGGCGCCGACGACATGGACGGAACCCCGATGGCGTGGGTCACGTTCCAAAACCCCGATCCCACTGGGGTGTCCATCCAGCTCTGGTCGCCCGCCGAGCCGGGACACTGGCCCGACAAGGTGTTGGCAAAGAAGGGCGAGTACGTCCACCACATCGCCTTCTGCTCTGACGACTTCGACACCATGATCGACGGGGTGCGCGACGCCGACATCCCCCTGGTCATGGACGAGCCCAGCCATCCCGACACCCAGCCGTGGCTCAAGTGGAACTTCATCCCCCCCAACAAGGCCCACGGCCCGCTGATCGAGTTGGCCACCCGCTACCTGTCGGTCGGCGAGGAGTGGCTCCCCCACCCTGACAACGCCGAGAACCAGCCTCTGGCTGACGAACTCCGCGGGCGGTACTCCGGCTAGTTCCTAGTTTTCGGCAGAACACAGTGGGCCGATACTCGCCATGACCGACTCCCCCGTGGCCATCACCATGCCGGTGGAGGACGGCCTCTCCATCGGCTGGCTGACCGACCTGGTCGTACACGCCGAGCAGTCCGGCATCGACACCGCGCTGGTGGGCGAGGTGGCCGGTCCCGAGGTGTTCGCCACCCTGGGGGCCATGGCCGCCCGCACCGAGCGCATCCGCCTGGGATCGGGCATCGTGGCCGCCTACACCCGCTCCCCCGCGTTGACCGCAATGGGCTTCGCCACCTTGGCCTCGCTGGCGCCCGGACGGGTGATCGCCGGCATCGGGGCCAGCAGCCCCATCGTGGTCGGGCGATGGCACGGCGGTGACTTTGAGCAACCCCTAACCACGGTGCGGGAGTTCATCGGCTTGCTCCGGGCTGCACTGGCCGGCGAGAAGCTGAACCACGACGGCCCCCGGTTCCGATCACGCGGCTTCCGGCTCGACCTGCCCGCGGTAGATGTGCCCGTCTGGCTAGGGGCCATCAACCCCCGCATGCTGGCTCTGGCCGGCGAGATAGCCGATGCAGTGTTCATGACGTGGTGCCCGCCAGGGGAAGTTGGCCCCAAGCAAGAGATCGTCGAAACCGCAGCCACCGAGGCCGGTCGCAATCCCGGCGACGTGGCCACCGTGCTTTCGTTTTGGGCCTACGCCGGCCCCGATCCCGAACAAGCCCTAGAGCGGATGCGGCGCCAAGTGCTGGCCTACGCAATGGTTCCTACCCATCAGCCCGCATTCGTTGGCACCTTCGACAACCTGCCCGAGGTTGCCGAGGCCTGGCAGAGCGGCGACCGGGCCAAGGCGCTATCCCTGGTGCCCGATGAGGCCGTGCTGGCCCAATGTGCCCTCGGGTCCGACATGCTGGCCGATCGCATTGCCGCCTACCGGAATGCGGGCGTCGACTTGCCCATCGTGCTGCTCACCGGCGCCCACGTCGGCGACGACATCGGCCCGCAAGCCACAGTGGATGCGCTGAGTCGAATTGCCACGCACTGAGTGGCCGACTTCATAACGTGCCTCTTATCGCCGCCCGCTCTTAGTATCCCCCCATGACCAAATGCGACGTTGTCGTCATCGGCGCCGGGGCAGCCGGACTGAGCGCCGGGGCGCTTCTGGCCGCGGAAGGCAAGTCGGTCACCCTTTTGGAGCGGTCCCCCTTCTTGGGCGGACGGGCATTGGCGGTGGACGACGAGGGCTTCAAGGTGAACCTCGGCGGGCACCTCATCGAGGACCCCGGCTCGGGTCTGACCAAGGTGTTCGAGCACGTCGGCAAAGAGCTCATCCACGGCGAGGTGTCCCATGACATGCCGATCTGGGACAACGACACCCAAACCTGGGGATCGATCCGCGACCGCTATCCCGACAAG
>JAJDYU010000056.1 GCA_022825005.1 Acidimicrobiia bacterium | reverse complement strand
CCTGGGGTCCGCCGACTACGCCCGACAGCAGGGCGCCACCGTGGTGGGGCTGATGCTGCCCGACGTCATGCAGATGCGGCTGAACTTCGCCACTGGGGTGCTGTACGACACCCTGCCCGACTGGGCCGAGATCATGCACCTCGACGCAGCGGCCAAAGCCGAGGCTCTGGCCCGTCCCGAGGTGCGGCAACGGCTGGTGGACGGCGCGGCCCAGGCGTCTCACCGCACCTGGGTGCGGTGGGCCGAGACCACAGTGGTGGATGTGTCGTCCCCCTCGTTGGAGGCGCTGGTAGGCCGCAGCATCGGCGACCTGGCCGCAGAGCGGGGCCAGGAGCCCTTCGATGTGATGTGCGATATCTCCCTGGAAGACGACCTGATGACCGGGTTCGGGCCGCCGGTGGTGGGCGACGACGAAGAGTCGTGGAAGAAGCGGGCCGAGATGCTGAGCGACCCCCGGGTGCTGGCCGGCGGCTCCGACGCCGGGGCCCATTTGGACATGATGATGACCTGGGGCTGCACTTCGGCGCTGGTAGGCGACACGGTGCGGGATCGGGGACTCCTCAGCGTGGAGCAGGCAGTGAACCTGGTTACCGACCGCCCAGCCCGCCACTACGGCCTGCGGGGCCGAGGGCGGCTGGCCGAAGGCTGGTGTGCCGACATCGTGGCGTTCGACCCGGCCCGCCTCACCAAGGCCCCGGTTACCACCGCCTGGGACATGCCTGGCGGAGGGTGGCGGCTCACCGGTGGCGCCGAGGGTATCGAGCACGTGCTGGTGAACGGGGTGGAAACCCAGCGGGCCGGCGCTCTCACCGACGCCCGCCCCGGCCGGGTCATACGCTCCGGGCGCGACACCGACACGGTCACCGCTGCCGGCCCCTGATTTTTCCCAGACCGGCCGGATGACGGCCCAGCAGGGAGCAGGGGAGTAGAAAGAGCGGGTGATCGAGGGTCCTGATCGGCGAGTGCCACGGTCGGTGCATGCGCTGGGCTATCGGGACTACCGGCTGTATTGGACCACCAGCGTGGTGTCCAACATCGGGTCGATGATGTATCTGGCCGCCATCGGCTGGCTGGTGGAGGACATCACCGACGATCCCTGGAAGGTGACGGTGGCGGCCACTGCCGGGCTGATCCCTCTGCTGGTGATGAGCCCATTCGGAGGATCTCTGGCCGACCGCTACAGCCGCACTCGCCTGTTCTTGGCCACGGTGGTGGGACAGATGGTGGTGGCGGTGGCGTTGGCCTGGGTGGTCCAGATCGACGCCGAGACTTTCTGGGTGCTGGTGGCCTTCTCCATCGGCGGGGGTGCCACCGCGTCGGTGGGGGCACCGGTGCAGCAGGCCATCGTGGTGGAGCTGGTGCCGAGCGGAGCGATGCGCAACGCCATCTTCTTGAACTCCACCCAGTGGAACATCTCCCGGGCGGTGGGCCCCATGCTGGGCGGATGGCTCATCCAATTCTGGGGGCCAGCCGCCGCCTTCTGGTTCAACGCGGCCAGTTTCACCGTGCTCGTCATCGGGCTGAGCCTGCTGCCGCCCCGGCCGCCCCCCGGGGCATCGTCGGGCCAGGGCTTTCTGGCCGACTTCCTTTCGGGGTTCCGCTATGCCCGCAGCATCGAGGGCATCCGGGTGGTGATGCTGGCCAGCTTCATGCTGGCCGCGGCCATCTCCCCGACGCAGTGGCTCGCCCCGGTGATCGCCGACGACGCCTTCGGCGTGGATGCCGCCGGTTTCGGAGTGCTGCTGGGCGCGTTCGGGGTGGGCTCGCTGGTTGGCGCGGTCCTGCTGCTCCAATTCGACCGGGGGACCGCGTACAGCCGTCTTGTCACCATTGGCTTCACCACCGTGGCCCTGTTCACGCTGGTTCTGGCGGTGGTTCCCACCTTCGCACTGGGAGTGATGGCCATGGGCGCGGTGGGCCTGGCCTTCATGGTCACCATGCCCACCCTCACCAGTGCACTGCAAAGCCTGTGCGACGACGCCTACCGGGGCCGGGTGATGAGCCTGTGGATGATGCTGTTCGGCCTAGCCGCGCCAGCGAGCATCCTGATCCAAGGAGGGATAGCCAGTGCCATCGGCATCCGCTGGGTGCTGAGCATTACCGCCATGATGGTGGCCGCCTACCTGGTCAGCCAGGTCACCCGAGGCCGCCTCCGCCACCTCGATACCGCGGGTGATCAGGTTGGATAGGGCTTGCCGGTGGGGATGTTGACGGTGTTGTAGGTGGCCCAGGCTCGGTCGAGGGTGGCTTGCAGGGGTGTGAGGCGCTCGTCGTCGGTGGCTTGGGCGATCTCTTCGATGGCGATGCTCGCCGTTTCGAGGGCGGCGAGGACATGGTCGTCGGTGATTGGGGCATTCAAGGGGATAGTCCGGTAGGTGACGTACGTTCCGTGGACCCTCCAGTTGATGTAGGGCTCGTTCGGGCGTTCGCTTCCCTCCAGGTCGATGATGCGGCGGAGCGCGTCTTCGATTCGGGAGTGGGAAGGCTCTTTGACCAGTGCGAGCAGC
>JAJDYU010000032.1 GCA_022825005.1 Acidimicrobiia bacterium | reverse complement strand
TTCCGACGTGGCATTGCGCCGTGTATGGAGCGCGGTCCGGTTTAGCTTCTGGATGACGAACCTGCTCCATCGGTTCCCCGGCCAAACGGCTTTCGAGCAGCGCACTCAGGAACAGGAGCTGCGCTACATCTCCAGCTCCCCAGCAGCTCAGCAGTCGCTAGCAGAGCAATACACCGGTCTTCCGTTCGAGACATTTGGCACCGACTAAAGCACCGGGACAAGGCAGGCAACTCGCTGTTGTCAGCGGGAAACGAATGCATCCAAGCAATGAAGTACGTTCGAGGACCATGGCGAGCATGATCCGGCGGTTTTACATCCTTCCTGTGAATCCCGGGGTTCCCGACGCCAAGGTGCAGGAGATGATCGGCGTGCTGAGTGCCGCCGACCGGTTCATTCCGGGGTTGTTGGACTCCTCAGCCGGCGTTGATTTCGATTCGCGCACGGTGCTGTGGGAGAACACCTTCTGATATTCACCACACCTTCCGCCAACAGATGATTCCCGGTCAGCCGGGGATATCGAGGACCAATCCCAGCACTTCGCGGATCTGGCTGAGCGCTGCCCCTCCTACGTTGCCCCTTGTACCCTCGATTCGGCTGGCTGCGACAGCGCGGATGTGTTGGCACTGAACCGCTGAGGCTCGATCCAGACCATTCTCAGGATCGGCTTCGATGTCTACCTCCGACGCAAACCCTCGAAGTTGCGAAGTCAGCGGTGCCACTTGCACAACGCTGGGTCCAGCGTCGAGCACCCTCTGGGCCGTCACGACGACTGCCGGATGGCGGAATCCCGCCTCTCGGCCAAACGGAAGCCCAAGGTCCAGCTCGACGACATCACCCGAGGTCAGCATCGAGCCAACCCGTCTCGTCTTCGGTCAGTCGACCGCTCAGCTCAGCTCCGATCTCGTCTTGTCGCAGTCGTCGAACCGCCAGCGCAACCGTGTCACCCACTGTTGTGCCGAGAGAAGCCGCGAGCCTCTTCAATTCCAGATGGGTCGCCACATCGATACGCACACTGGTGCTTTGCATGCAACTATGTAATCACATTTGCATGCGAAGGCCACCGCGGCCCTGGCTTCTTCGAGGCGTCCGGTAAGCACGGCACGGCGGGCCTGATCCAGGGCTAGCTCCATGAGCGCGCCGTCATCAATTGCAGGGACCGGTTATGGGCTGGGAGTGCGCCGACGCCGCCCGCTACCCTGAACGACGGAAGGTTGCCAGAGCGGACGAATGGGGCGGCCTCGAAAGCCGTTGTGGCCTCCGGGTCACCATGGGTTCGAATCCCATACCTTCCGCCATGCTTTGCCGTCTGGCCACGACCCTGGTGGCTTTGGCGATCCTCGCCAGCGGTTGTGGCGGCAACCCCGACGAAGCGGTCGGGACCCTCACAACGACTCCCACGCCTTCGACAACCCCGGTGCCGGAGAACGCGGAAGATCCCCCAGAGCCAGAGCCCACCCCGGCACCTGACGACGCGGACGACCCCCCAGAGCTAGAGCCCACCCCGGCACCCGAGGACATGGGTGACCCCAGCGATGCGTACTTCGCTCTTGAGCGCGTGCTGGATATCAGCATCGAGATCGATCCCGAGCACTGGGACACCCTTCGCCACCAGACCCGAACACCGGAGGACGTGCAGGACGAGATCAAGAAATTCGGATTCAGCCAGCCGTTCTCCAACATCTACTCCTGGTTCCCCGCCACGGTGACGGTGGACGGCGAGACCCACACTGAGGTCGGTGTGCGCAAGAAGGGGTTTGTGGGCTCCCAAAGCAGCACCAAGCCCTCCCTCAAGCTCCGCTACGACAAGTACGTGGACGATCAGGCCCTCGGCGGGGTAATGGAGAGGATGGCTGTGAACAACAGCATCCAAGACGCCTCCATGGTCAACACCTGCCTGTCGTACCGAGTGTTCGCCGCCGCCGGCAGTCCTGCGCCACGCTGCAACTTCGCCACCGTCTCGGTGAACGGCGAGCAGCTTGGGCTGTACGTCCATGTGGAGGAGATCAAAGCCCCGTTTCTCCGGCGCCACTTCGAGAGCTCAGAGGGAAACCTCTACGAAGGCACCGTCAGCGATTTCACGAAAACCTTCCGAGGCACCATCGAGAAGAAGAACAACGAAAAAGATGCAGATTGGTCAGATATCGACGCCGTGGTGGCGGCCATGGAAGATCAGTCGGAAGCTGGCTTTGAGGCCTTGGCCCAGATCGTCGACATGGACCGATTCCTGTCGTTTTGGGCTACCGAGGTGCTGGTAGGGCACTGGGACGGGTACACGGGGCACCGTGTCAACTACCACTTCTATCGCGAGCCCGACGGCCTCTTCGTGTTCATACCATGGGGCCCCGACCAGACGTTCCCCCTGAGCGACGACCCCAATCCCTATGACAACGTTGCCGACCCTCCTCCGTCGGTCATGGCCCTCACCATCATCCCCAGGCGCCTCTACGGCCACCCCGAATGGCGAGCCGCCTATGTGAGCCGGCTCAAGGAGCTGCTCGACACGGTCTGGAATGAGGAAGATCTGCTTGCGGAGGTTGACGAAATGGCCGCCATAGTTCAACAGCACGCCCTTCCTGAGCAGGCCAGAGCCGCCGCCGCCGACACACTGCGGGTTCGCGAGTTCATCTTGGAGCGAAGAGACGAGATTCTGGCCGACCTCACCCCGGTTCCCCCCGACTCACCCTGGCAGTAGCCCGGGGGATCTGCACCCGACGGGGAATCCCGGTGGTTCACAGGTCGGTACTGGGCAGCGCAGTACACTAATTGTTCACCTCCCATTGATCGGCTGAGAACCCGTGCCCCTTGCTGCCTCTTTTGCGCTTGACGTTGCCGCGATCCTCATCTTGGTGTTCGCCTTGTATTTTCCAAGGCACCGGCGGCGAGACCTCGTGGTGGCCTATCTCAGCGTCAACATCGGGGTTCTCGCGGTGGCCGCGGCGTTCACCTCCACCGAGGTGTCCATCGGCTTGGGCTTCGGGCTTTTCGGCGTTCTGTCCATCATCCGCCTCCGCTCCTTGGAGCTCAACCAGCAAGAGATTGCCTACTACTTCGTGGCCCTGGCAATGGGCGTGGTTGGGGGCGTCCCGGTCTCACCAGCCTGGCTCGTGCCCATTCTGATGGCCTCCCTGCTGACCGCCATCCTCATCGGAGACCACCCGAGGCTGTTCAATCGCTACCGGAATCACCGCATGAAGCTCGACACCGCGTTCACCAGCGAAAAAGAGCTAGTTGCCCATCTCGAGGAGATGCTCGACGCCCAGGCCCACCGGGTCACAGTTCGCCGGGTCGATCTCGTCAACAACACCACCGACGTCGAGGTCCGATTCCAACTGCCCAAACAAGTGCGGTAGGACGAGATGGCTGAGCAAGACCCTTCGGTCGCGGCTTGGCGGGCGTACTGCCAGTCGATTGCCGATGCCGGTGAGATGGTATTCGCGCCCGGGGCGCCCGACGACCCCGATGTGAGGGCGGAGGGAATCCGGGCGCTGAGCCGCTACATGGCCTTCGGACTTGAGCAGTGCCTGGAGCGCGCCGATCCGGCTCGCCCCGAGTTCGTGGATGTGCAGACCACCATTCGCAAGTTCATGGGCGACAACCCCGACCAGACCTATTTCTCAGCTGCCGTGAGAGGCGACCGGTCGTATCGGATCAACGCCACCATGGCCCAAGCGGTGGCGGTGGAGATCGGGGTGTACGCCGGCAATTTCGGCAGCGACGGCGGTCGCCGGCTGGTGGACGCGGTGGAGGACACCACGCTGCGGGTGGATGCCGACGGCGGCTACGAGCTGCTGCTCACCCCCGATCCCGAGCCCGACAACCCCAACCAGCTCCGCCTCGATCCCGACTCCAGCTCGGTGCTCATCCGCACCTACTTCACCGACTTGTCGGTTCGCCTGGCCCATCCCTGCCCCACCATCGAGGCCCTTCCACCGGCCGGAAGAACCCCCATGCTCACCCCCGATCAGCTCAAGCGGGGGTTGGAGCTGGCCGCCCTGCACACCGCGGGATCATTCGGCTGGTGGGTCAACCACAAGCTGGAGAAGCTGAGCGATGCGCCCATCAACACCTTTCCGCCGCTGGTGGATGAGGGCGACATGCACACCCCGCAGAATGTGCGCTACCTGTCCGGCGAATGGCGGCTGGCGCCCGACGAAGCGCTGCTGGTGGACTTCGACCCATCGGGCGGGGCCGACTACTGGGCGTGGGTCCTGTTGAACCACTGGGGCGAGACAGTGGACTGGCGAACCCGCACCGCGGTCATCAATGGCGACACCGCGGTGCGCCGCGACGACGGCACAGTGAGGCTGGTTGTTGCCCACCAAGACCCCGGCCTGCCCAACTGGCTAGACACCGCCGGCCACCCTGCGGGATCGCTCAGCCTCCGCTGGTTCCGCTCCACCGCCCCGCTTCCCACGGCCCAAACCCAAGTAATCCCCTTCACCCAACTCCCGGATTCCTAACCCCACCCCCCAGCTATCCCATCTCGTCTTCAGTGAGTCGGTCGCTTGGTTCAGCTCATTCGAATGTGGTGGACGGTGATGTCGAGGCCCGTTGATCTGGCCAGTCGGCTGTCGGAGGTCATTCAAGCTCTGCGTCGCGAGATACCCGAATCTCGGCAATCAGAGAGGCAACGTCGATTCCGAGGTCGGTGGCCGGACGAGTGGCAAGGTGCTTGCTCCACTCCCACCGGGCGAGTTCCCTTTCGATTGCATCCAGCACCGCCGCGCTCATGGTGCAATTCCGCTCAAGAGCGTGCTGGCGCAACCGCTCGTGAAGTACATCAGGCACATTCGTCAGTTGGAGATCGGCCATGGTGTGATCTTGGCATCAATTGGTCATGCCAAGAGCTCGCATTTCTTGCCGCCGACTACCTGAATGGAGCACATCCAGTAAGGGGGTACGTGGTTTAGAGTCCAGTACCACCACACATTTTGCAAGGGGGAAGGCCATGGCTGATGTGCCTGATGGTGAGCCAGGTGCTGGCGAATCTGTTGTGGAAGAGCCAAGTTCTTCGCGGATAAGTGTGTTGGCGGCACTGCCTGCGTGGGATGTGTTATTGGTCAGGATCGGCGGGGCTGTCATGGTCATCGCCGCTTTGATGAGTTGGCTGGAGTCGCATCCTGATGCCCGTCCCAACGTCGCTGGCATCGGCCCAACAGCATTCGAAGCGGGATATCGAAGCAGGGGCTGGCGGCCTGCATCCAAGTGGCAGGTGTCGCAATTGTCCTGCTGGCTGGGATGGAAATCGCAGCCAGGCTTATGGGAGGAACCGTTCCCGTCTTGAACACCGTCTGGTCTGGCCCCATTGTGGCCCTAGCTGGCGGACTTGTGATGATCCGCTCAGTCCAGCCAGTTCGGTCGGCTTAGGGGCTGGCCGTGGGCTATCCGGCTGACAGCCGAACCGATTTGGTTGACGGGCGCGCTGGGGAGATGAGCGTCCAGCAACCAAGGTTCATGTGGTTACGTGCGGAGAAGTCTCTGGTCATCAAGATCGGCGGCATCATCATGGTTGCTGCCACTCTGATGAGTTGGCGGGAACCAGGACTGGAGAACAGCCCGGGGCTTGTTGGAGCCGGACCGGTATCAGGTGGTGCGGGGTTGATTGTGCTGGCTTCAGGGTTGTCTTTTCTGCTGCGGCCGTCGAGACCGGGAGTTGTATTGGGACGTGCGCTCGCTGGACTCGTCGCCGTATTGATTTTCATTGTCCGCGTAGAGACAGCTCCTGTATATGAATTCGACGTGGCCCCCGGTGGATGGATCGCCCTGGCTGGCGCGGCGATCGCCTTGATCGGGTCGGCCTTGCTTTTGCCCGATTCCAACCTCAGACCCGGTCAGCGGATCGAATGGCTTCCGGCGCAAGTGGGTGCGACGATGGCTGTGGTTGCTCCGCTGTTTCTGCCTTGGGCTGGACTAGTCCAAGGCTCAGCTCTTCAACCGGACTTTCCGCCATTTGAGATCTTGGCCGACGGTCTGAACACCGATATCGTTACCGGCTACCCGATTCTCATTCTGGGTTCCGCAGTGCTACTCATTGCGACTCTTGCCAGGGTCAAGGGCGGCAATGCCGGAAACAGCGAATTCAGGCTCTTGATTCTCTCCGGTCCGCTGGTGGCGCTGGCAGGTGGCATCCTCTTGGATCGTTCGATTCGGCCCGATGAGGCGGCAAAGGCGCCAGAACGCACGTTCTCCCCCAAAACGTCGTGAGGTTTCCAAAGCCGCTTGAAGTGGTTCTGCGGCCGGAGGTGCCGAGCCCGAGGTCAGAGTGACCATCAATATGTCACACCCTCTCTGTACGGTATTTTCATGGCACAGACAGCACGCGGTAAAGGCAGCCGCCGATGCCCCATCCTCATCCAACTCTTCACCATATTCTTCAACATCGCAGCATGAGAGCCGCTGAGTTCTTCGCTGGTATGGGCCTGATGCGAGCCGGTCTAGAGCGGGTGGGGGTCACGACGGTGTTCGCGAACGACATCGACGAGACCAAGGCCGATCTCTACCGTGCCAACTGGGGCGACGATGTACTGGTGGTGGAAGACATCCGCAACCTGCGCGGGGACGACATCCCAGACGCCGAGATTGCTACCGCCTCCTTCCCATGTGTGGACATGTCGCTGGCGGGCAACCTTGCCGGACTCGACGGCGAACAGTCCAGCCTCATCACCGAGTTCTGTCGCATCCTCGCGGAGATGGGCGAACGCCGTCCAAAGGCCGTGATCGTTGAGAACGTGCCAGGCTTTATCACCGTGAATGATGGCCGAGACTTCGCCTTGGTCGTCGAGATGCTCGAATCACTCGGCTACACGGTGAATACCACAGTGGTGAATGCGTCGGCATTCGTGCCGCAGAGCCGAGCCCGCGTGTTCATGCTCGGCGCGCTCGGTGAGCAGCCACCGTTGCCAGAAGCCCCAAAGGCGGCTTCACTGCGGCTGGTGGATGTGGCTAGCTCTGATGGCGAATGGTGGCCATCCGATCGTCGCGACGCCTTCTTGGAGTCCTTGTCGCCATTGCAGCGTGAACGGATTGAATCAAGGCGCCATGACGATCGCTTGTGGTTTCTTGGCGCTTACCGGCGCACCCGCAACGGGCGGGCAGTATGGGAGGTCCGTAGCGACGAGATCGCCGGAGCGTTACGCACCACGAGGGGAGGATCGTCACGTCAGGCCATGGTGCGAGTAGGGCGCGGAGGATTCGATGTGCGCTGGATGGATGTTGACGATTACGCCCGTCTTCAAGGGGCCGAGACGCTGAGCTATGACGCGGTGTCGGAGCGACAGGCCATGTTTGCGTTGGGCGACGCGGTGTGTGTTCCGGTTATCGAGTGGCTTGGCCGGAACTGGCTGATGAGGCTCGCGGCTTGACTTCAGATTCACCTCCCGAGGTTGATGCTTTATATGCCGGAGTAACGCGCCTCTTTGACCTAACAGACCCCTTGGGCCGCAAGGCAGGAGACTGTAGCTGTGGTGTGTACTTGTTCATCGATTACGACGGCGAGCCGATATATGTCGGGCAAACCCAGGAGAAACTCCGCTCCCGCATCCGCAGACACCTGACAAATCAGCGTACAGACGCTGTGGCCATGCGCGTTCTTGACCCATTCGAGGTCGCCGAAGTCGAGATGTGGCCATTCTGGGATCTTGAGGGCGAAGATGTAGCTGACACGCTCGACCGAGCTGAATTCACCGTTTATCAGCAGGCGCTCTCGAGATCGAAGTTCAATGCTGTTCTCAACGAAGGGGAGATCACCGAGACCGAGCTGATCGAACAGCCGCCCTCGGTACGTGGAACGATCCTCCCCGACGAAGATCGCGAGAGCCGCGAACATCCAGACTTACGTCTAGCCCGCCGAGCGCGCACCATCGCTGATCTTGCCCGGGTCATTAGTGAGCGGCAGGTCAGCCACGGCATCCGACGAACTCTGTGGGTCCAGTCCCGTCGCCTCGAACATCTAGCCCGGGCGCGACTTGAGGAACTGGGAGGCTCCACCAGTGACTCGTCCGAAGAGATCTGATTCTCGCAATATTGCGAGCAATAGAGGAGTCGAGATGAGCACTGTGAAATCACGCTGGGACCTCTCCGAGGTAGAAGTTGCCAAGAGCGCTGAGGATGCCGCATTGAGTGTCGTCCAACGCCTGACCCGCCAAAAGGAAGACCTCGCATTGCAGTGGGCCACCGCGATCCGCCTCGCCCAGACGAACGGAGCGTCGCTGCGCGACATCGCTGCTGTTGCCGATGCCTCCCCTCAGACCATCGCCAAGATCTTCAAGGGATAATGGAGCCGCGTCGCCCAAGCCTGGCATCGTGACCGGAATCGCGGAGCAACGCCGCCAAGTGGGGTGATCGATTTTGATCGATCAGGAACTTCACGCCGTGGGTTGCAGCAGAATCTCACGATCAGAGACGGTGTCCGCAGCGAACCGAAGTGCCGCAGCCACGTCTTCGAGCTCGAGAGGGGGCAGTTCGGCAATGACCTCGTCGGGGGTCATTCCATTGGCGATCATGTTGACCACGGTCGCCACCGGAATTCGTATGCCCCTTACACAAGGTACTCCCCCCATTTGATTGGGATTCACGGTAATCCGGTTCACAGCTTCAGCGTACCCCTAAACCGAGTCGCCCCGGTTCTCAGTTTTGGAATCCACAGGCCCAGCTTGTTAGCCGAGGGCTTGGCCGATTTGTCGCAGGACTTCCAGGTGGAGGAAGGGGGCGTCGGGGGCTATGGGGCCGGGGGTGAAGGTGGCGGAGCGCAGGGTCCCGGTGTAGGCGCCCGGTTCGCCGTGGGCCACCATGGCGTGGAGTGGGCGAACGTCATCGCAATCTCGCCCTCGAACGGAGGAGTCGGCCCCTGAGTCATGCAGGCAACATATACCCGGCAAATCCAGCGAGCGCAGAGACGCGGCTATTCAGGCGCCCTCTGGGTTGCCGGCCGGTTGGAAGACGAAGCCTTCGTAGCCGTTGGCGGCGATCTCTTCGCAGATTTCGCGGTAGGTGTGGGTGCTGCCCACCCCGTCGCCCTTCTCGTAGACCCTGGCCGACAAGCCGAGCCCCCGCACCCGGTGAAGGGCGTACAGCCCCGCGGCGCCGGCGCCGATGATGACGACGTCGAAGTCGGGCTCGGTCATTGGAGCTCAGTCATCAGATCTGGGATGAAACAAGCATCGCGGGTGCCAGTCATCCTGCAGAAGTAGTACCCGCACTCAAGGGACGATCTTGAACAGGCCACCGTCGAGCGGGCGCAAGACGCTGAAGTGCTTGTGGTCGAGGGTGAGGATGGTGCGCGTCCCATATCGCTGAGCCAATACGACCATTGAGGCGTCTGCCAGGCCGACCCCGAGGTCGCGATATCGGCCGATTACTCGCTGCGCGGTGACAACATCTTCAGTAGGCATCGTGGCCAGTTCGTATGCGCCGCCGGATAATTCCGCGAGGACTGCCAACTCAGCGTCAACCCCTTTGCGAGTGGCGACCAGATAGTCCAGTTCGGCCATCACGTAGGGGGAGACCACCATGACGTCGTCGTTCTTGTCGAGCCACGACGCCACCCGTTCGTGCTGATGCCCGGATTCGCTGAAGAAGGCAATTAAGCCGCTGGTGTCGGCGATGATCACCGTTCGCCGAAGCCTTCCAAGAGTTCGTCAACTCGTTCGGCCCAGTCGCTGTCGCCCCCGATTATGCCGGGCCGCGGTTTGGGCCGCGAAACGGCGTCTTGAATTGCTTGACGGATCACTTCGGCCTCAGAGCAAGAGCGCTGTCGGGCCTGGCGCTCCACGTCTTTCTTCAATGAATCAGGCAGATAGACGGTTGTCTTGATCACGCCATATATGGTACCACCGCTAGCACTTTTTTTAGATGCCGGTTGGTCGGCAATTAGCATGCCATTGGGGTTGGAAGCCCTGTCGGAGAGGCGGGAGTAGGCTGGGGGCGTTGTCAATCGGGAAGGGGACAGCCATGAATGACGACGTCTCTACCACTGAATCGGATCGACCGATGCCAGAGGACACCGCCGCTCAGGAGCCCGAAGAGCCCATGGCCGGAAGTTCCTCCGAAGCCGTTGAGGATGGCGGCAATGGAGGGGGTGGCAATGGGATGTTGGGGCCACTTGAGATCCCTTCGACGGGTCGGTTGCTGGTCGGCATCGGCGCAGCGGCCATGGTCCTGTCCACGCTGTTCAGCTGGATCGAATCGGGCCCAGACAGCTTTCCCAACGCCACCGGCATCGGCTCATCGACGATCGGCGTAGGCCTGGCCGTGTTCTTGGTGGCCTTGTCGCTCCTATTGAAGGCCAAATCGGTGGCTGCCACGCTGGGAATGGCGTTGGGTACCTTCGCCATCACCTTGATCTTCATCGTGCTGGTTGGAGCCGACTCACCCTTGCTCGGGTTTGGCGCGTGGCTTGGCTTGGCCGGCTGTTCGGTGGCGGTGCTGGGAGCTCTGACATCGGTCTACGAGCAATCACAGCAAGAAGCAGAGCAGCCGGGCTTGGAGCTCAATCCTGTAGTGGCTGCGCTGGGCGCCGCGCTAGCAGTGGTGGCCTCCTTCTGGCTCGACTGGTACGGCGGTTCCGAATACCTCGAATACGGCCCCTTGAACGGCTTGGACTCCGACGCGAAATTCGGATTGCCCGTCCTCATTCTCGGGGGACTCGCCTTGGTGCTGATTGTGGAGCTGGCCACGGTTCCCCGCATGGTCATGGAGGAAAGGCGCCAGGCGCTTCTGATGATCTGCCAGACGGCCGGCATCGCCATTTCGGTGATCGCCGGTTCCAACGTCTTGGCCATGGCGGTGTTCGGCGAGAGCTTCTTCGGCTCTGCGCCGATTGTGGCCCTCGTTGGCGGGGTCATGGTGACCCGTTCCATCCGCCAAGCCTCAAACCACTAGCGACCAGCCATCGGGCGCCGGATACACTGGCTGCTGCCCGCGCTTGTAGCTCAGTTGGATTAGAGCGTCTGACTACGGATCAGAAGGCCGGGGGTTCGAGTCCCTCCAAGCGCGCCACGCAGACCGAAGCAGCAGCCGAGCCGGCCTTGAGCAATTTGCCTCATTGTTGACGCATGCCCCGCATGGGGGGCGGTCACAGTCGGGGCTCGGCCACCATGGTGAGGTCGGCGGCGCCGCTGTCGGGCACTCTCGGCTGACGCCAAACCTCCACCGGCAACGATGCCTCGCACAGCGAGAACAGCAAGTACATCAGGTTTCGCACATCGTCGGGCAGATCGGCCAGGTCATGGCGGTCGCAGTAGGAGAGGATCTCTTCGATTCGCGGGGTGATGGCGTCATAGAGGGCCTGCATCTCATCGACCGTCGAGGCCAAGCGCTTCTCGTACCGTTCCCGCCACGTCTCGAGGGCCCAGTCTTCGAACTGGGCCAGGTCTTCGAACTCCTCGGGCAGAGCTAGGGGGGCGCTCATGCGGACACCTCCGCCGGCATCCACGGATAGGAGTCTGGGCGCTGCCCGGCCGCCACCTGCTCTCGCGCCGCGGCGTGATGGTGGCGGCACAGCACCTCTTGGTCGTTCAGCACGAATGTGTCCACCACGCCGGTCTCGATCATCGACTGGGTGGCTTCGAGCGTGTTGGCGTCCTGGAGGGCGAACTCCTTGAACACCGAGAACGCGTACTCCTGTGCCAACCGCTGCGAGGAGGTCTCGGGCGGCACGAAGTACAGCGACGACTCAAAGGTGTGCGAGCTCGGGCTGTCGGGCCAGTAGGTGTAAGTGAGGTACCAGCCCGTCTCCCAAATCAAGATCATGAAGTTGGGCCACAGCAGGAACGAGTCGATGCCCCAGGCTCGATGCCCCGACGGATTGACCAGGGGCGGCAGGTTCTCGTTGTTGTTGACGACGGCCGGTTTGTCCCACGGTCCGAACAGCCCGCTGCGAAGGAAGTTCTCCATCGGCTTGACCATGCGCGGGTCGGCCGGCGGAGACATGCCGCCCCACGACGACACCATGGAGTGGGGGCTGAACAGCTCGTAGTGGAGCCCTTCGAACCCGACTGCGGCGAGCTTCTGGCCCTCCTCGGAAGTCGACTGCTGCTGGTGGAGGACGGGGGCGTGGTAGAACTCGACGAAGGCGTCGATGAACAGCTTCCAGTTGCTGTTGATCTTCGAAGCCACGCTGTAGCGCTGGGTCATCTCACCGTAGGGGTAGCCGGCCAGGCCGGTGGCTAGGTCGCCCAGCGCCTCGGTCAAGGTCTGGGACGGCTGGGGGTCGAGGTTCACGAAGATGAACCCCTCCCACACGTCGCACGCCACGCCCACCAGGGCGAGGTTCTCCTTGTCGAGGTCGAAGAACTCCTCCTCCTGTTGCACAAACACTAGTGACCCGTCGAGGGCGTAGCGCCAGGCGTGGTACTTGCACGAGAACTGGCGGCAGTAGCCCGAAGTCTCCTCACCCGGATAGTCGTGCCAGACGAGCTTGTTGCCACGGTGACGGCAGATGTTGTGGAACGCCCGGATGGTTTCGCCCTGATCCTTGACGATGACGAGGCTGCGGTTCGCCCACTCGAACTCCTTGGTGAAATAGCTGCCGACCCGGGCGAGCTGCTCCACTCGTCCCACACACAGCCATTCCTTGGTGAAGATGCTGTCGATCTCTTGTTGCCAGTAGTCGGGATCGAACGAGTCGCGGTACGAGATAGGCCCAGTGCCCAGCCCCGGGTAGTGCTGGGTCCAACTGCCTTCGGCTGGTTTGGGGAAATGCGGCATTAGGTCTCCTCTAGCCGTTACGGCTGCTTGTGGACGCGTCCGTCCTTCATCACAAACGCCATGCGCCGGGTGACGGAGATGTCGTCCAGCGGGTTGCCGGGCACGCCGACGATGTCGGCCAGCATCTCCGGGGCTAGGCGCCCAAGGTCGGGCCGGTCGATGAGCTCGGCAGCCACCGTCGTCGCCGCCCGAATGGCCCCGAGGGGAGTCATGCCCCGCTTCACCAGCACTTCGAGTTCCTCCGCGTTGCGACCGTGGAAGATCGCGGGGGTATCGGTACCGCACGCGATCTTCACCCCGGCCTCGATGGCGGCGGTAATCGAAGCCTTCGCCTTGGGGAACACCTCATTCGCTTTGGCTTGGAGAGCCGGCGGCTGGTTCGAGACGTCCCAGTTCTCGGTGAGAGCCGTGGTCGACACCAAGAACGTTTCGGTTTCCACCAGGCGCTCGATGGTGGGGGCAGTGATCATGAAGCCGTGTTCGATGCAGTCGATACCGGCGTCCAGAGCGGCGTTGACCGCGGTGTCGCCGTGAGCGTGAGCGGCCACCTTCAGTCCCCGCCGGTGGGCCTCGTCGGCGATCGCCGCGAACTCCTCGGCCGAGTACTGCTGGGCGCCTGATGGGCCGGTGGGGGTCATGACCCCGCCCGACGCACAGCACTTTATGAGCTGGGCGCCGTGGCGAATCTGGTAGCGCACCGCCTTGCGCACCTCGTCAATGCCGTCGGCCACCCCCTCTTCCACGGTGAGCGGCATGATGCCCGGCGCCAGCCCCGATTGGGCGCTCGGATCGAGATGGCCGCCAGTGGGGACGATGGCGTGTCCGGCGGGCACGACGCGCGGCCCCTCGATCCAACCGGCGTCAATGGCCTCGCTGAGCGCCACGTCGAGCAGGTAGCCCCCCGTCTTCACGAACAGCCCGAGGTTGCGCACCGTGGTGAACCCGGCCCGCAGCGTTCGCCGGGCGTTCGCCGCGGCCCGCAGTGTCATCTTCACAGGGTCGACTCGAACAGGGTCGCTCAGCCCCGCGCCGGGGCCCCCGAGCACTAAATCCACCTCCATGTCCATCAGCCCGGGCATGAGGGTGATATCGGGGAGGTCGATCACCTCGTGGGCATCGGCATCCACGTCTCCGATCCCGGCGATGCGGTTGCCCTCGACACGGATGGCGGCTCCGGCGAGCACCTCGCCGCGGTCAACGTCGAGGACTCCGGCGGGGCGGAGCACCGTGGCGGTGGGGTCGGCCATGGTTCGTCCTTTCAGCTCGCGATGCCGGCTTCGATGGCGGCGCGAGCGCGCTTGCGGAACTGCTCGATCTTCTCATCGGGGGCGATCTGTCGATTGCTCCGCGGCTTGATGGAGATGTCGTGACCCGACACCGATGCCCGCAGCGCACCCACCGTGGCCCTGGCCCGGTCGATGTGGGAGAACGGGTCGAAGTTGTACCAGCGCATGGCATTCTCATGGGTCATCGCCGTGATGTCGTCGTCTCCCACATCGCAGCGCACGAACTGCTCCATGAGCTGTTCGGGGGCGGTGGGCCAGGTGGAGTCGCTGTGGGGGTAGTCGCATTCCCACGCCATGTTCTCCACACCGATGCGGTGGCGCAGCTCGATGCCGAGATCATCGACGATGAAGCAGGTGAGGAAGTTCCGCCGGAATACCTCGCTGGGCAATAGGCCGTCGAAGTCTTGGAGCGTCCACGGGCTGTGCAGTTCGTACACGCGGTCGATGCGCTCTAGGAAGTAGGGGATCCACCCGGTGCCCCCCTCGGACAGGGCCACCTTGATGGCGGGGTACTCCTTGGTCACCCGCGACCAGATGAGATCGGCCGCCGCCGATTGGATGTTCATCGGTTGCAGGGTCATCATCACGTCGGCGGGGGAGTCGAGGGCGGGGATCGACAGCCGGCCCGAGGAGCCGAGGTGGATCGACAACACGGTGTCGGTGTCGCACAGCGCCCGCCACAGCGGATCCCAGTACTCGCTGTGGAAGCTCGGGTAACCGAGGGCGGCGGGGTTCTCGGTGAACGTGAGCGAGTGGCACCCCTTGGCGGACACCCGCCGCACCTCCTCGGCGCACAATTCGGCGCTCCAGATCACCGGCAGCGCCATGGGAATGAAGCGGCCTGGATGGCTCGCGCACCACTCGTCAATGTGCCAGTCGTTGTAGGCACGCACCAGCGCCAGGGAGAACGCCTCGTCGTCGGTGGCGAACAGCCGGGCCGCGAAACCGGGAAACGACGGGAAGTTCATCGAGGCCAGCACCCCGCCCGCGCTCATGTCCTTCACCCGCTCGTTGACGTCGTAGCAGCCAGGACGGATCTCGTCGAGCCCCTGGGGTTCGAGCCCGAACTCCTCCTTGGGCCGCCCGGCGATGGCGTTCAGCGCCGAGTTCTCCACCCGCCGCCCCCCGAACTCCCACACATCGGTGCCCTCGTCGGTGCGCACCAGTTGCGGGGCCTGTTTCAGGTATTCGGGAGCAATGTGGCCCACAAACAGGTCGGGCGGCTCGATGATGTGGTCGTCGACGCTGACCAGAATGAGGTCTTCGGTTCGGGTGGTTGGCATTCAAGCGCTCCTCGGTCAGCAGTCCTCGTACTCTACGTTCGGGCCCAATTCACGTCACTGCGCTCTGGATCTTGAGGTCGATGATCGCCTCATCGTCAAGGCCGAGGAGGTCGCGGAGGATCTCGTCGCCGTGCTCGTTGAACCCGGGGGCCCGGCGGGGCGACGGTGCGGCCCCGTCGTAGTGCACCGGAGGCGAAACCAGCCGGTAGGGCGCCCCGGCGACGTCGGCGTAGGCCTGCACGTACTCGTTGGCCACCGCCTGCGGATCGTCGGCCACCTGAAGAGCGTCTTGCACCGGGGCCCACTGCCCGGCGAAATCGCCGAGCACTTCGATCCACTCTTCGTAGGTCTGGGTGGCGAAGATCTCCGCCAGAATCTCGGCCGCAGCCGGCGCGTTGGCGGTGATAGCGGCGTTGTCGGCGAACCTCTCGTCGGCGGCCAAATCCGGCCGGTTGAGCACTCGGCACATCTCGGGCCAGTATTTCGCCGCTTGCAGGCAAGTGAGCGCGATGGCCCGGCCGTCGCTGGTGAGGTAGTAGCCGGTGAGCGGATTGCGAATGGCGGTGCCCGGCGGGCGGCCTCGCCAGGCGGCGCCGGACTGGAGCGACAGGGCGATGGCAGCGGCCATCGACCACATGCCGACGCCAAGCAGCGAGACGTCCACCTCCGTGGCCTCCCCGGTGCGCTCGCGATGGAACAACGCCCCCATGATGCCGCCGGCGATGGTCATTCCGCCGATGGAGTCGCCGAACGCGGGCGCCGGGGGCGGGGGCACCTCCTCGCTGCCGACGGGCATCTGTCCGGCGGCGATGCCGGCCCGGGCCCAGTAGGCCAGCGAGTCGTATGAGCCCTTGCCCGCTTCGGGGCCGCGCGCTCCCTGCCCGCTGCCGCGCACGTAGATGATGTCGGGATTGCAGCCCCTGATCTCGTCGACGTCGATCCGCAGCTTGGCCCGAACGGCGGGCAGCTTGTTGGTGAGAAACACATCGCTCACCGCGGCCAGGCGGTACAGCACGTCGAGCCCGGCTTCGGTGGTGAGGTCGATCCCGATGCTCTTCTTCCCCCGATTCGAGTGCTCGAGCAGCACGTGGGCCCCATCGCCGATGGAGACGGTGCCGCTCGAGGCCAGACCCCGCATGGCGTCGCCGCGTTCGTGGTGCTCCACCTTTATTACCTCGGCACCCCACTCGGCGAGGAGGGCCGATGCGGCAGGCACGAAGGTGTGTTCGGCCACCTCGAGGATCCGGACGCCGTGCATCGGTAGGGTCATCGCCTGCTCCTCAGTGTTTCCGCTGCGTCGGTACTCTTGGTGGGTGAGAATCTAGTTTCCGCTGCCTGATAATGCCACTATACGCCGGGGCGAAACCGGGTCGAAAAACCTTGCCTGACGAGCGGGAAAACGATCCTTACCGACTGCGATAGCGGTGTTTTCGAGGACTGGGGTACCCTGGTCAGCCATGGCGGGAGTATCGAGTGCGCTGACAGAAGCCCCAAGCGGCGAATCGGCGTGGCGAAGCCGGGTGATCGAACGCTCCACCCGGGTGGCGCGGGAGCGAGCATCGGAACGAGCACAGCAGTTCCTCGATGCCGCCCGGGCCGTTATGAACGAGAAGGGTTCCACCGAGTTCACAGTGCAGGAGGTGGTGGACCGTGCTCCCCACTCGCTGCGGAGCTTCTACCAGTACTTCGATGGCAAGTACGAACTCCTTTTGACGCTGTTCGAAGAAGAAATGGGCCTGGCCGTGGACAGCCTCATCGCGGCATCTTCTGAAGGGGCACCCTTAGACCGCCTGGAGCGAGTTCTTCGCGACCTGTACGACCTGTGCGCCCCCAGCCGGGTGTCCAAGCAGCCGTTGTTCTCAGAATTCGCCTTCCGCCTCCTCGCCGATCATCCCGAGGAAGTGGCGGCGGCGTTCGCCCCGCTGATCAATTACATCAGCGAGGTGGTTGGGGAAGCCGCCGATGCGGGGTTGCTGCGCCCGGGCCGGCCTCGTCGGATGGCAGCTCTTCTCGTGCAAACGGCAACGTTCACCGCCGGTCGCAACGTCGGCGCCCGCCAACCCATCACGGGCGACGAAGTCTGGGAGTTCTGCCTGCGCGCCATCGTCCCCGACAACGTTGCCGACCAGCGCCTCGAGCGCGCTCAGACGATGACGCGGCCGCCGTTGACGCCGAACACCTGTCCCGTCACGTAATCGGCTTCGTCGCGCACCAGATGGGCCACGGCGGCAGCGATGTCCTCGGGCCTGCCCACTCGCCGAACGGGAGTGGAGGGGATGTGCTGGTCGATCCCGGTGCCGAGGTTGCCAGTCTCGGCCGCCGCGTGCAGCGATGGAGTTTCGATGAAGCTGGGCGAGACGGTGTTGACCGTGATGCCCTTGCGGCCGAGCTCTTT
This sequence comes from Acidimicrobiia bacterium, assembly GCA_022825005.1. Lineage (GTDB taxonomy): Bacteria > Actinomycetota > Acidimicrobiia > Acidimicrobiales > Bin134 > Poriferisocius. The sequence continues at coordinate 26,638 of JAJDYU010000032.1, read as the reverse complement.
GGCCAGTGAGCGCGTGAGCGAGATCAGTCCGCCCTTCGACGCCGAGTAATGGGTCTGGCGGGCATTGCCGGTTTGCGCGCTCGACGACGAGATGTTCACGATGCGACCCCATTGCGCCTCGATCATGTCTGGCACCACTGCCTGGCAGCATTGGAACGGCCCGCGGAGATTGACGGCCATTACCTGGTCGAAGGAGTCGCCGTCGATTTCGAGGAACTTCTCAAACGGGCTGATTCCCGCATTGTTTATGAGAATCGATATGGGGCCGAACGCGGCCCGCACCTCGTTCATTCCCTCCTCAATCGAGGCCCAGTCGCTCACGTCCATTGCTACGGCGACGGCGGATCCGCCGGCCTCGACAATGGCTGAGGCCACCGAGTCGGCCGTATCGGGGTTCACATCGGTCACCCCCACGTGGGCGCCTTCGGCGGCCAAGCGGTGGGCTATTGCGGTGCCCAGCCCGGAGCCGGCGCCGGTTACCACAGCAGTGCGAGGTTCGTCCCAGGCCGGCAGGGTCACGCATCGCCTCCCGGGGCCGGGCTCGCGGGGTCGTGGGGTCTCCCGGAGTCGCGGAGGTCCCGCTCGGACAGGCCTGCTGGTTCCATGCTCTCCCTCCGCTGCTGGCCTTTTGCCGCTGGCCCCGGTGTCATTCTCAACAAGAACGTGGTTCTAGGGGGCATGCTACTGAACCCGGATTGCCCTTGTCGGGCATCGGATTTCCGCTTCCCGCACCGCGGCCTCGTGCTGGGCGGGCACTTCCTCCGCTATGGCCCGGGCGTAGCCGGCGTCTTCCAGCACGAACACCTCGGGGCAGAGCACGGTACACACGCCGTGCCCGGCGCACACCTCGTCGTCCACCGCCACCTTCATCGCTAGTGCGAGCTGACCGGGGTGAACTGGAGGCCCAGGAAGGCCAGGCCCCGCAGTATGTGGGTGGGCACGTAGACGAGGCGGCGCTCGCCGGGGGGTCCGTGGACATCCTCGGAGATGGCGATGTCGGCCATGCGGTCGAGAATGCGGTTGAGGCTCACCCGGGCCTCGGCTCGGGCCAAAGGGGCGCCGGGACAGGTGTGGATGCCCCGGCCGAACGCCAGGTGCGACCGGGCGTTGTCCCGCTCGATGTCGAGGGCGTGGGGCTTGGAGAACTGTTCGGGGTCGCGGTTGGCCGCCCCGTTGAGCAGCATGACGGTGGTGCCCGCGGTCAGATCCACCCCGCCCACGGTCACCGGGCGCTGGGCCAGGCGGAAGTCGCCCTTGATGGGGCTCTCGATGCGCAGCGCCTCTTCCACGAAGTTGCCGATAAGCGAGCGGTCGTCGCGGATTCGGCTCTGGAGCTCGGGATCCTCGGCCAAGAAGAACAGCATGGTGCTGAGCAGGCGCACGGTGGTCTCGGTGCCGGCCGCAAACACGTTGGCGGCGATTCGCACCGCGTCGAGCACCTCGGGGGTCGAGCCGTCGGGGAAGGTGGCGCTGGCCAGCCCGGTGAGCACGTCGTCTCGGGGGTTGGCCCGGCGGTCCTCGATGTAGCCGCTGAACTGGCTGTAGAGGAACTCGAGGGGGTTGTGGGCCATGGCGTGCTCGTCGGTTGAGCCGATGCCGTGGTCGTCGGGGCGGTGCAGGAGCTGCCGGGTGAAGTTGTCCCGGTCGTCGTCGGGCACCCCCAAAAGATCGGCCACCACCAAAAGGGCGAAAGGCTGGGCGAAATCGCGGATGAACTCGCACTGGCCCTGCTCGATGAAGGTGTCGAGCTGGCGGTCGGCCAGGCGCCACATGAACTCCTCGTTCTCGCTCAGGCGCTTGGGGGTTATGAGCCGCATGAGCAGCGACCGGTGGTCGGTGTGGGCCGGCGGGTCCATGGTGGGGAGCTGATCCGACATGGGCAGCTTGTGCCGGTGCTCGGCGATGAGACCGCTGATGTCGTCGCCCTCCAGCGGCACCGGGAACCCGGGGAAGGGCCCCGACACCGCATTGCAGGCCGAGAAGCCGTCGTTGTCGTTGTAGACCTCGATGGCCTCGCGGTAGCCGGTGATCATCACCACGTCGTGGTGGGGCTCGGGATGCACCGGGCACTGGGACCGCAGGCGGTCGAAGTACCCGTAGGGGTCGGCCACCAACTCGGGGTCGGTGAAGAAGTTCCGGCTGTCCAGTTCAGTCATGGCCCGTCTCCTGCTGGGAATCGAGTCTGTCACGGGGCGCGGCCGCGCCGCTGCGGGCGATGGCCCGCTCGTCGGTGCCGAGGTAGCTGGCGATCACCAGCGGGTCGTTGCGCACCTCCTCGGGGGTGCCCTCGGCGATGATGGCCCCGGCCTCCAGGCAGTACACCCGGTCGCTGATGCCCATGATGAACGGCATGTCGTGCTCGATCACCAAAAGCGACGCGCCCAGCTCCTCGCGGATGCGCAGCACCAGCGGTGCGAACGCCTCGGTCTCCCGCTGGGCCACCCCGGCGGTGGGCTCGTCGAGGCACAGCACCCGGGCCTCCAGCGCGATGAGGCACGACAGCTCGACGATGCGGCGGGTGCCGGTGGAGAGCTCGCTGATGAACGAGCTGGCATAGCGGCCCAGCCCGAAGAAGCTGATGAGCTCGTCGCCCTCGGCCTGGCGGGTGCGCTCCCGGCGCCGGGCGCTGGGCAGGCCCAAAAGCGTGGGGATGACCTGGGATCGGCCCCGGGCCTCCAGGGCCACCTGGATGGTCTCCCGCACGGTGAGGTCGGGGAACAGGTCGGCCTGCTGGAAGGTGCGTCCCAATCCCAGGCTGGCCCGGCGGCTGGGGGAGAGGCGGGTCACGTTGGTGCCGAATATCTCCACCTGTCCCACCGACGGCACGAACCCGCCGACCGCGTTCATCAGGGTGGTCTTGCCCGCGCCGTTGGTGCCGATGAGCCCGACCACCTCGCCGGGCTGCACGTTGAGCGCGACGTCCTCCACCGCATGCACCCCGCCGAATTGCACCGACACCCCGGTTGTGGCCAGGGCGGGCACCCCGGCCGGGGCCTTTCGGTCGGCCACCGCGGCCGAAACGGCCCGGGCGGGAATGGGGGCGGCCTCTCTTTCCTCGGTGGTATCGGGAATCCGCTTGGCCGCGGCGGCAAAAATGGCATCGCGCAGTGAGTAGGCCACCTGGATCAGCCCGCCGGGCAGGTACATCAGCAAGATCAAGACGCCGGCGCCCGAGGTGAGCAAGCGCACCTGCTCCGACTCGGCGAAGAACGACGGAATGCCCACCACCCACAGCGCGCCCAGGATCACCCCCCAGATCGAGGACAGTCCGCCGATGACGGCAATGGCCACCACCCGAAGCGACTCGTCGGGGGAGAACGCGGTAGGCCCGAACTGCACCCGCAGCCCGGCGATGAGGCCGCCGGCCAAGCCGGCCAGCGCGCCGGAGATGGCGAACGCCACCAGCTTCATGCGGGTGGGCGACACGGTGAACGCCGCCGCGCTCTGCTCGTTGTCGCGCACCGCGATGAGCGACCGTCCCACCCCGCTGCGGCGGATGCGGCTCACCAAGACGGCGCACAAGCACAGCACGCCCAAGCACACGTAGTAGTAGGTGCGCTGTGAGCTCAGGTCGAAGGAGTCTCCCCATCGGGCCCGGGGCAGGCGGACAATTAGGTCGCCGCCGGTGAGCACGTCGCGCTCCAGCAGCCAGCTTTCGGCCATAACGGCGAAGGCCAGTGTAGTGACGGCCAGAAACAGCCCGCGGACGCGCAGCGCGGGCAATCCCACCACCAATGCAGTGACCAGGCAGGCGAAGGCGGCCAGAAACAACGCACCTTCAAACGGGATCACCGGCAGTTCGAACTCGCTGCTGCCGATGGAGAAGTTGATGCCTCTCACCATTGCAGTGGTGAGCATGGCGCCGAGTCCGGCAAAGGCGAACTGCCCCAGTGAGAGCTGGCCGGCCCAGCCGGTGAGCAGAGTGAGAGACATGGCCACGATGGCCAGCAGCAGCATGGTGGAGTAGAGGAAATGCCGGGATGGTCGGGTCACAATCAGCGGAAGCACGATGGCGGTCACCAGAGCAGCGGTGACCATGATTTGGGGTAGCCGACGGACCCACCAGAGCTGTTCCAGTTGGCGGGGGACCGGGCGCACGCGGGGGGCGAATGACATCGCCTGAGCCCGCTCGGCGCCTCGCTGTCGCCGAGAGTAGGAGATAACCGACATCAGCATGGCCACGAACAGTCCGGCATCGATCAGTCCGGGCTCGTTGAAGTAGTTGAACAGAACCATCGTCTCGGCCGCGCCAATAGCCACACCGGTCAACAGCGCCACGGGCAGCGAGTGCATCCGGGCGATCAGCGCTGCGGTCAACGCTCGCAAAAGCAGTCCGGGTCCGAGCGAAGCAGCCTCGATCACCGTTCCGTCTCCCTTTAGGGGAGCTACCAGCACCGCCGTAATAGCAGACAGCAACCCGGCGATGGTCCACACCGCAGTAGACATGGCTTTGGTGCTGATGGCCGACAGCCGGGCGGCATCGGGATTTTCGGCCGAGGCACGAATGGCGGTGCCGTACTTGGTGCGCTCCAAGAACAGCGCGAGGGCCGCGGTGAGGGCAGGCACCACTATGAGCACCAGCAATTGCTCGCTGCGAATCCTGATATCGAACAGCTCCCAACGGCCTTCGAAAGGCGTCGGGAAGTTGGCGATAGCGGTGAAGTTGGGAAGCCAGAAGCCCGCCAGAAATACCACTTGCGCGGCGCCCATGGTGGCCACGAACAAGATGACCTTGGGGGCCTTGGACAGCCGCCGCACCACTGTTAGCTCAATTAGCCCGCCGAAGGCCGCCCCCGAGGCCAGTCCGGCGATTAGCGCAATCGGGTAGGGCACACCGTACTTGGCCACCAACAGGCCCAGCAGAGCGGCACCGAATGCCCCGACTTCGGCGTGGGCGATGTTGACCACCCGAGAGGATCGAAAGATCAGCACCAAGCCCACCGCCATCACTCCGTAGGTGACGCCGGTGACCATCCCGTTGAATACGATCTGGCGGTTGACGGCGAATGCCAGCACCGACTCGACAGTGCCGAGCACACCATCGATGGCGCCCAACACAGTGTGGAGGGGTCCCAGCACGCTCAGCCCCCCGATCCTGACTCTCCCAGAAAAACAGCACGGGCCAGGTCGTCGCGCTCGGCCAGTTCTTGGGCCGGCCCTTCAAAGCGGACTTGCCCCTTTTCCAAGAAAATGGCCCGGTCTGACACCGCCAAGGCCACATTGAGCGACTGCTCAACGATGATCATTGTCTGCCCGTCGGCCCGGAGCCGCTCAATCACCTCCAACAGCGACTGCACGGCGACCGGGGCCAAGCCGAGCGACAGTTCGTCAATCATCAAGACTTCGGGGTCGTGCATCAATGCCATGGACAGCGACAGCATTTGCTGCTGGCCGCCGGAGAATTCACCAGCGACGGCTGACCGACGCTCGGATATCACCGGAAACAGGTCGTAGGCCCGCTCCAGACGCGCCTCGAGTTCGGCGCGGCCATAGCGATATCCGGCCATCCGCAGATTCTCCTCCACCGACAAGCCAGGGAAGAGCGCATTGCCACCGGCAAGTTGCACGATCCCGATCTTGGCCCTCATCCCGGGGTCGGCATAGGTGATGGTGCGACCGTTGAGCCGCACCACGCCTCGCTGGGGCACTCCCAGTCCGCTGACCACCCGCAAGACAGTCGACTTGCCCGCCCCGTTGGTGCCCAGCAAGGCCAACGACTCCCCCCGGCGTACTTCGAAGCCGATGTCGAACAGCACCTGCACCTTGCCGTAGGAGAAGTCCAGGTTGCGCACTTGGAGCACCGGAATGTCGGCCGCGTCGGCGGCCATCAGGCGCTCGGCCTCGTCTTGTTCTTCCTGCAACTCCTCGATGACCAGGGCGATGTCGCCCTCGATGAACCGGGAGCCATAGGCCATGAGCGATCCCCCCACCAGTGTGGCGGGCAAGATCACGACGGTGAGCGCAGTCTGCTCGCCGTGAACATCGCTGAGCATGCCGGTGATCACCGCGCCCAGAAACGCCCCGAACAAGAACATGTAGATTCCCACCAGCGCGGTGCCCCGGGACCTGAGCCGGTAGGGGATGACCGAGGCGATCACCCCAGGCAGGATGGCGAAGGCGGCCCGGGCAAAGGCATTGGAGGCACCCAGGAATATCCCGAGCAGCAACACCGTGGGCATCCATATCCCCACCACCTGGATTGCGCCGAAGGTCACCACGAGAAGGCCGATGAAGACCATGGCCCTGGAGGGGTGCTCCTTGAACAGTGCGTCGGCCCGCTTGCCCGAAACTGCCGCGCCCACGAAGCCGGGCAGCACGGTCAGCGATCCGAAGACGCCCCGCTCGAACGCGCTCAGCTCGAAATGGTCCTCGAGGTGGAGGTTGATGAAGATGATGGTGGTGAAGATGGCGAACCCGATGGCCGCCATGCCGGTGAGGTAGTAGTAGAACGACTTGATTTTCTTGAGCCGTTCGAAGGCCACCGACAGCGAAATGGGCAGTTCGTCGTCGGATTTCTCAAGCTCCTTGCCGAGCACGGCCTGCATCTCGTGGCTTCCCCGACGGGGCTCGCGCACGAAAAAGGCGCTGATGGCCAGGGGAACACCCATGATCCCCATGGTGAGGAATACCCACCGCCAGCCCTCGTCGCCGGTGGCGATCAAAACGACCAATCCCGCTACCAGCGGGCCCAGGGCTTGGCCGGCCATCTGGAACCAGCCGTTCAGAGCGAAGACCTTGGCCCGGGCCCCGATTGGGTAGCCGTCCATCAGCATGGGCCCGGCCACCGGGATGTAATACGACTGCCCGAGCCCGGCGCCCATGCGGGCGATGAACAGCAAGAACGCGTTGGAGATGGCGCTGGTCACCATGACCACCACGGACCACAGCGACATCGCCGCTCCCACCACCAGCTTGCGGGGCATGCGGTCGGCCACCGAGCTCAGCGGGATGGACCCCAGCAGGAACAAGATGCCGAATGCACCCCCGATGGCGCCGATGGTGCCATCGGAAACGTCGAGCGACTTCTGGATGTCGGGGGCGACAACCGCGAACGCCGACGTCTCCAGCGTCTCCACGAAGCCGAGCAGGCCGATGAACCCGATCAGTCCCTTTCCGCCCCGGCGAAGGCCCTGGCGCAGCGTGAGCTGTTCGGCGTCGAAGCTGCCCTCGGGGCCGCGCTGGGCGGCTTCGGCCGCGGCAATACCCTGTTGTCGGCGCTCTTCTTCGTCGAAGACCCTGGCGACTAGGTCTGCCGGGGTATCCGACGTTGGCGATTCGGTCATCCCTTCAGATGGCTCCAAGCACCGTCTGTCCAGTGAGGCTCGGCTACGGCTCGAGCATCATGCGAGCGCCTTGTACTTCGGACCAACAGGCACAGTCGCCATCGAAGATCTTGAGCGTTACCACATCAGGGGCGTCGTGCTTGCCCGGGCCCCATGAGCCGGTAATGTCGCCGAGTCGGTAGTTGCTGAGAGATTCAAAGCCCTCCACCAGAGTGGTCTGGTTCAGGGTGCCGTATCTCTCTTGTGACCAATTGGCCGCGGCCACCACGTTTTGGATGAACAGGCATGTGCTCACCACCGCGCTCCAGGCATCGTCTCCCTCTTCGTAGGTGATGCCGGTAGCCTCGCTGAATCGAGCATTGCACTCGATGCCGTGTTCGTCTCGTTCCAGCCGGTCTAAGCCGTATGTGTGCCCGTAAGCGCCATCGACTAGATCGGCCACTCGGGAGTACACCGCTTGGGCCACCGAGTCGAACGCCAAGTTCTCTATGTCGCTGACCAGCCACTGGGGTTCCCAACCGATTTCGTCGGCCAGTCTTACTGCAGATGATGAGGGCGAGGGAGGCACCAGGGTGAACACTGTCTCCACCCCGGCTGACTGCATGCGCTCAACGCCGAGTTCGACTTGCCGGCAACTTGACCCCTGGCAGGGAAGGGCAACTTCGTCGGCGATTTCGTATCCGAGCTCAGCAAGGGCGGCCCGGAGCACGTTAGAGGCGACCTCGTGCTCGCCGATGTCGCCTCGCATCAACCCGAGGGTGCGCCCTTCGAGCAGCCCTTGAGCATCGACCATTGCCGGCCAGGAGCCCATCAGCCGCTCAGTGGTCAAGGACTGGGCGAACAACAATCCGTTCGAGCGATCGTAGATCTCCTGCGGCAAGATGCCCGACAGCATGTAGGCGATGCGATCATGACCCTCTGTGGCGCACAACACAGTCTCGGCTGCCACGCCGCCTACGAAGTGGACGATAGCCACTTGATCGTCCTCGGTGGCCGCGATGCAAGCCGGCTGCTGGTCGGTGGCTGCCGCGCCGGGCGGGAAAATGTGGAACACAAGCTCAATGTTGCGCCCTCCGGCCCCTCCCTCGGCGTTGGCCAGTTCGGCAAAAGTCATGTAATTGAGAGGTAAGTCGCCTACGTCGGGGAGGATGCCGGCATCTTCGAGAGCCTTTGTGTCGCTGCGCAGGATGGCGATCTTGATGGTGTCGTCGGTGATGCCTACCGTTGGCCCATCGGGTACGGGAATTGGTGTGGGAGCTGCCGTCGGCTCAGGTTCGGGATCGGGTTCTTCAGCGGGCTCAACGGCTGATTCGTCGGCCGGCTCGGGCTCAGCTGCCGGTTCCGGCTCGTCAGCTGGCTCCGGCTCGGCCGCGGGCTCCGGCTCGTCGGCAGGCTCGGGAGCGCTGGTCGGCGCTGGCTCCGCAACCTGCGGTTCGTCGGCGTCCTCTGAACTACTGCACGATGCTGCGATCAGTGCAAGCACCGCGATCAGCACGAATACGAGATTGCGCCACTTTGTGCGAGTCATGACATCCCCCTGCAAATTCACTGCTTGATGTGATGAGATGGTTTCTGCGGCGACGCTAACAGAGCGGAAGTAACGTTGCCAGAAAATGGATATGAGGTTTCCACTGCCATGACCACCACACCGCCAGGGGGCCGCCCCGCCGTGGCGCGCGAGGCTGCGGTCACCAGCCGTGAGGGGTTTGACCTGCACGAACTGCGCTCCATCGTGGAGGTTGAGGTCGCTCTGCACGACTATCCGCTGGCTGCTGATCTGGTGGATCGGGCATTGGTGTACCGCACCGGTGATCTGCGGCGGACCCTGAGCGATCCCGACCAGGTGGCCGCGGTTCGAAGTGAGCTGACCCGGGCGCTGCACGACGGGCCCGGGGTGATCGTGATAACCGGGGCCATTGAGCCCGCGGTGGTGGATCGGGCTACGGCGGTGTTCGAGCAGATCATCGCCGATGAGCGCGAGGCCGGGACCGGCGGGGGCGACCACTACGCCGAGCCCGGTGCCAACGACCGGCTGTGGAACGCCCTGGAGAAGCTGGCCGTGGCCGACCCCGAGGTCTTTGTGGACTACCACGGGAGCGACATGATCGATCTGGCCTCACTGGCATGGCTCGGTCCCGGCTACCAGATCACCGCCCAGGTGAATGCCATCAACCCCGGCGGCGCGGCCCAGATGCCCCACCGCGACTACCACGTGGGGTTCATGACCGATGAGGTGGCCGAGAGCTACCCCATCCACGTCCACCGTCTGTCGCCGCTTCTGACCTTGCAGGGGGGCGTGGCCCACTGCCACATGCCGCCGGAGACGGGGGCCACCATGCTGCTGCCCCACTCCCACAAGTACGAGTTGGGCTATTTGGCATGGCGGCGGCCCGAGCTCATCGAGTACTTCGCCGAGCACCATGTGCAGATCGAGCTAGACCAAGGCGACCTGGTGTTCTTCAGCCCGGCGGTGTTCCACGCCGGCGGCCACAACCGCACCAGCGACGTGCGGCGGATGGCCAACCTGTTGCAGATCTCCTCGGCCATGGGCCGGGCCACCGAAGCGGTGGACAGGGAGCGCATCGTCAACGCCGTCTACCCCGTGCTGCTGCGCCGCCAAGAAGAGGGGCTCGACCCCGCGGTCATCTCCTGTGCGGTAGCGGCCAGCGCCGAGGGCTACGCCTTCCCCACCAACCTCGACCGCGACGTCCCCATCGGCGGCCTCACCCCCCCTTCACAGCAGGATCTAGTGCTTGAGGCCCTGGCCAACAAGACACCCCCCGACGAGCTAGCCGCCCAACTAACCGCCCACCGCCACCGCCGGGCCACCCACTAGCCGGCGATGGCTTGGGAGATGGAGAGGTCTACTCGGCGGCGTTTACGGTCGACGGCTAGGACTTTGACCCATACTTCTTCGCCGGGGAGGACGATCTCCTCGGGGTGGTACACCCGGTACTCGGCCATCTCGGTGATGTGGACCAGGCCCTCGATCTCGTCGTTGATGGCCACGAATGCGCCGAAGTCGGCCAAACGGGTGACCCGGCCGGTCATCAGACCGCCCACATCCAGACCAAGCAACGGGTCGGGGGTGAGCTTCATGGTGAGGTTCACCCGCTGCTTGGGCTTTTGGATCGACTTGACCTTCACCTGCACCTCGTCACCCACGCTCACCACCTCGTTGGGATGCTGCACCCGCTTCCACCCCAACTCGGTGGCGTGGACCAGGCCCCGCACGCCGTTGATGTCTACGAACGCACCGAAGTCTTGGATGTCCACCACCTTGCCGGTGTACTCGTCTCCAGCCGACATGGTCTCTAGGAACGCCTTGGCCGCCTTGCGCTGCTCGGCCCGGACCACGGCTTTGCGCGAAAGCACCAGGCGGCCCGACACCTGATCGGCCTCCACCACCTTGCATTGCACCTCCCGGCCAACCAGCGCCTGGAGGTTCTCCACCGGCTCCACGTCGATGAGCGACGAAGGGATGAACCCACGCACCCCCACGTCGCACGACAGCCCGCCCTTGACCACTGCGGTGATGGTGCCGGTGACGGCCTCATTGGCGGCGGCGGACCGGGCGATATCCACCCAGGCGATCTGCTGCATGGCCCACAGCCGCGACAGCACAATGCGCCCCTTGTGGTCTTCTCTCACCAGCACGGCGGCGTTGACCACCTCGCCCAGCACGCACTGCTGCGTGAGGTCGGCGGCCGGGTCGTCGCCCCAATAGCGCTGGCTGATAACGCCGATCCTCCCGCCGCCCAGATCTAGCTCAACTTCGTGGGCGGCCTTGGTCTTGACCGCCCCCGACACAATGGTCCCCCCGGTCAACCCGTCCACCGTGGGCGACGCCGGCTCCCCCGGCGGCGCCTCCGGCTTCAGGTCAGCAGCGGCCTCGGGTTCGACTTTGGGTTCTTCGGCGGCGGCTTCGTCCTCGGGTTCTGGCTCCGCGACAGGTTCGGGCTCGGCCGCAGATTCTTCGGCAGTGGCTTCTACCTCAGACATAGGGGCATTAACACTAATGGCCTCGATCGGAGTACCGATAAGAGAAGGTCAGGTTCCGGCCAGGCTGGCCACTACTGGGGCCATCTCGTCCATGGACTCGATTGACAATCCGATGTAGCTGATGCCCAGTTCCTCTCGCTGGCGAACCAGCTTGTCTGCCACCTCTTGTGCAGTCCCGATCAGGCTGTGGGGCGAGGCCAGGGCTTGGTCGGTGTCCAATCCCAACGCCGGGGCCAGCGCGCCGGCAAAGCTCCGCTTGTCGTCGGTAATTCGGGCCACATGGACCCGGGAGTGCAGTTCCAAGCCGTCGAACCGCGCTCCGGCGCTCTCGCTGATCCAGTCGATCTTGGCCGCGGTGGCATCGGCAGTGGCCGACGATCCCACACGGTTGTCGATGACCCCGGCAGCCATGTTGGGATTCACCCCCACGATGTCGGCCGTTCGGGCGGCTAACCGCAGCACCCGCTCAGAGCCTCCGGCCACGAACAGCGGCGGGCCTCCCGGGCGAACCGGCTCGGGCAGTCCCTCAAGGCCGTCGATGGTGTAGTGCCGGCCCGAGAACGTGACCGTCTCACCGGCCAGCAGCCCCTTGATGATGGCCACCGCCTCGCCGAGACGCTCGATCCGCACGCCGGGCCGGTCCATGGCGATGCCGGTGCTCTGGTAGTCGCTGTTCTGCCATCCGGCCCCGATGCCCAACTCGAACCGCCCGCCGGACAGCACATCCAGCGTGGCCGCCTCTTTGGCCAGCGCCGCCGGGTGGCGGAAGTCGTTAGCCACCACCATGGTCCCCAATCGCAGCGTGGTGGTGGCCTCAGCGGCGAAGGCCAGCGCCACCATCGGAGCGGGCCCCTGGTCGAAATGGTCGGGCATGCAGAAGACGTCGTACCCCAGCCCCTCCGCCCGCCGAGCCATCTCCCGCCACTCCTCAGCGCCGGTCAGCCCCCGAGCCTGCACCCCAAACCGAAACTTCCCCATCCGGGCGACACTACCCGTCAAACTGACATGCCCATCGGTAGTGTGAATCAATGCCAGCGACCGCGCTCACCGAGGGGCTGAACCCGGCTCAGATCGACGCGGTCACCCATCCTGGAGGTCCCATTCTGGTGGTCGCCGGGGCCGGATCGGGCAAGACCCGAGTGCTCACCCACCGCATCGCCTACCTCATCGATGAACTGGGCATTTCCCCGTTCGCCCTGCTGGCCATCACCTTCACCAACAAGGCGGCCCAGGAAATGAAGCACCGGGTGGGCGCCCTGGTGGGCCCGGTGGCCGACAAGATGTGGGTGAGCACCTTCCACTCGGCCTGCGCCCGCATCCTGCGCTACGAGCACGAGGCCATCGACTTCCCCTCCAGCTTCACCATCTACGACCAGGCCGACTCGGTGCGGCTCACCCGCTACATCCTCAACGATTTCGGCTTCGACCCCAAGCAGATGCCCCCCCGGTCGATTCACGCCGCCGTCAGCGCGGCCAAAAACGAGATGACCAGCGTGGCCCAGTACAAAGACCGGGCGGCCAACGTGTTCGAGCGCCGCATCGGCGAGGTCTACGACGAGTACCAGCAGCGCCTCCGCCGGGCCGGGGCCATGGACTTCGACGATCTGCTGGGCACCACCGTAAACCTGTTCCGCCAACAGCCCGACGTGCTGGATCGCTACCGCCGCCGGTTCGAGCACGTGCTGGTGGACGAATATCAGGACACCAACAGCGTGCAGAACCAGCTCGTGCTGCTGCTGGGCCAAGAGCACCGCAACGTGTTCGTGGTGGGCGACGCCGACCAGTCGGTGTACCGCTTCCGGGGGGCCGACATCCGCAACATCCTGGAGTTCGAGCGGGCCTTCGAAGAAGCCACCGTGGTTCTGTTGGAGCAGAACTACCGCTCCACCCAGCGCATCTTGAGCGCGGCCAACGCGGTGATCGCCAACAACCTCAGCCGCAAGCCCAAGAACCTGTGGTCCGACCAGTCCGACGGCGAGCGCATCGTTCGGTACTGCGCCTCCGACGAGTACGAGGAGGCCCGCTGGGTTGTGCGGGAGGCATTCCGCCTCCACGACGACGAGCAGCACCGCTGGGACGAGATGGCCGTGTTCTACCGAACCAACGCCCAGAGCCGGGTGGTGGAAGAGCTGTTGATGGAGGCCGGGGTGCCCTACCAGCTCATCGGCGGCACCCGCTTCTACGACCGCCGGGAGGTCAGAGATGCGCTGGCCTATCTGCGGGTCGCGGTCAACCCCGGAGACGCTGTGAGCCTGCGCCGGGTATTGAACACGCCCAAGCGGGGGGTGGGCGACGGTTCGGTGGCCAAGCTGGAGGCATGGGCCGAATCCCACGGCCTGACGCTGATGGACGCCTTGGGACACGCCGCCGAGGCCGGGGTCAAGGGCAAGGCGCTCCGCGGGATCCAAGAGTTTCTGGGCGTGATCGCCGAAGCCGGCGAGCGGCTGGACAGCGGACCGGCCGCGGTGCTGGAGCACCTGCTGGAAAAGAGCGGTTATCTAGATCAGTTGGAGGTCGAGGCGGTCAGCGAGACCACAGGCAACACCGAGGTCAGCGTGCAGGCCCAGGGTCGACTGGAGAACCTCGACGAGCTGATCAGCGCGGCCACCGAGAGCGAGAACGTGAGCGACTTCCTCGAGTTAGTCAGCTTGGTGTCGGACACCGATGAGATGACCGACGATTCCATGCTCACCCTGATGACTCTTCACTCGGCCAAGGGCCTGGAGTATCCCGTGGTGTTTTTGATCGGCATGGAAGAAGATGTGTTTCCCCACTTCCGCTCGGTCACCGAGCCCGACGAGCTAGAAGAGGAGCGCCGACTGGCATATGTGGGCATCACCCGGGCTCGGCAGCGCCTGTACTTGACCCACGCCTGGAGCCGTACCGTCCACGGCAGGACGCAGTACAACGCGCCATCAAGGTTCTTGGAGGAGATCCCCGAAGAACTGGTGTACAACCTCGGCACGGTCAGGGGCCGTCGTTGGCGTTGACGTCTACGAAGAGGTCGCCGTCGTCCACCCATACTCCGAACTGGGTCAGGCCGTCGCCGGTGGCCGAGAACACCAGCGCCGGATCGCAGGTGTCGATGAACAGCTTCCGGTCGGCGTCCCAATCCACCACGCAGTCGCCGGTGGCCCCGGGCGACTGCACGTCGAAGGCGAACCATCCCATCTCGGGATCGTCGCCGATGTGGTTGATCCAGATGCTGCGGCCCCGGCTCAGCGGGGCCCACGGCACCGGCCCCCGCTCGGCGATCTCGGCGGCCAGGTTCTCGGCGTCGCCTGCGTTGAAATCGTCGTCGCCCAACTTCACTTCGATCTGATCGGAGCCGGCCAGCGACACCACGGCGAACACCAGCCCCACCCCGAGCCCAATGCTGACCACGGTGTAGACAATCGCTCGCAGCGGGGTGATTTTGGGTCCAGATGCGACGGGCACGAGTCCTTCCTCGGTTCGCTACCACAGACGGTGTTGCTCCTAGTATCGCGGCGAAGCAACGGCGGTACGAACCATCGCCGAATCACACCGCAAACTTGGCCATCGCGCTGCATTGGGGAGCCCGTGGATCTATTCGAATATCAGGGAAAACAGTTCTTCGCGTCATACGGCATGCCGGTGTCGCCCGGTGAGGCGGTCACCACCGTGGACGACGCGGTGGCCGCCGCGGAGCGGCTGGGAACGCCGGTGATGGTGAAGGCCCAGGTACACACCGGCGGGCGGGGCAAGGCCGGGGGCGTGAAGTTCGCCCCCGACATCGACGCCGTGCGCACCCATGCGTCCAACATCTTGGGCCTCGACATCCGGGGCCACATCGTGGAGAACCTGTGGATCGAGAAGGCCTCCGACATCGCCGAGGAGTACTACGTGAGCTTCACCCTCGACCGGTCGGCCAAAGCGCATCTCGGGATGCTGTCGGCCGAGGGCGGGGTGGAGATCGAGACCGTGGCCGAGGAGAACCCCGACGCCATCGCCAAGATCTGGGTCGATCCGGTACACGGCCTCAGCGAGGACCAGTGCCGTCAATGGGTGCTGGCCGCCAACCTCAACCCCGATGTCACCGACCAAACGGTGGAGCTGCTGTTGAAGCTTTACGAGGCCTACACCTCTGGTGACGCCGACCTGGTGGAGATCAACCCGCTAATCGTGACTCCCGAGGGCAAGGTGCATGTGCTCGACGCCAAGGTCACCCTCGACGGCAACGCTGGATTCCGCCACGACCTGGCCCCCTTTGACGCCACCCAGCCCCGCGACGAGCGGGAGGCCGCCGCCCACGTTAAGGGGCTGCAATATGTGGGCCTGGAGGGCTCGGTGGGAGTGATCGCCAACGGCGCCGGACTGGCCATGAGCACGGTGGACGTGGTGAACCAGGTGGGCGGCAAACCGGCCAACTTCTTGGATATCGGAGGCGGCGCCAACGCCGATGTGATGTCAGGGGCGCTCGAGGTGATCAACAACGACCCCGACGTTCAGTCGATATTCATAAACATCTTCGGGGGCATCACCCGGGGTGAGGAAGTGGCCAACGGGATCATCGAGGCCATGAGTCGGGTGGACATCGCCTCGCCCATCGTGATTCGGCTCGACGGCACCAACGCCGACGAGGGCCGGGCGTTGCTCCAGCCCCATCTGAGCGACCGGCTCATGATGGCGCCCACCATGCTGGAAGCGGCCCGAGAAGCCGTTGCCCTCGCAGAAGGGGCCGCATCATGAGCATCTTTGTCGACGAGAACACCAAGGTGGTCTACCAAGGCCTCACCGGGAGCCAGGGCCGGTACTACGGCCTGCTGAACCGGGACTACGGCACCCAGGTGGTGGCCGGCACCAACCCCAAGAAGGCCGGCACCGATGTGGAGGGGATCCCCATCTTCGCCTCCGTGGCCGATGCCGTGGCCGCCACGGGGGCCAACGTGTCGTGCGTGTTCATCCCCGCCGCCGGCGTGCGCAGCGCGGTGCTCGAGGCCGCCGAGGGCGGGGTGGAGCTGATCGTGGTCATCACCGAGGGCGTGCCCATGCACGACGAGGCCTACTTCTTCAACAAGCTCAAGGCCGACTACCCCGATGTGCGGCTGCTCGGTCCCAACTGTCCCGGCCTCATCAGCCCCGGCAAGGCCAACATAGGCATCACCGCGGGGCATATCGCCAAGGAGGGCGGCCCGGTGGGGATAGTGAGCCGCTCGGGCACCCTCACCTACCAGGCGCTGTACGAGCTGAAGCAGAAGGACATCGGCTGCACCACCTGTGTGGGCATCGGCGGCGACCCGGTGCCGGGCACCTCTTTCATCGACTGCCTGGCCGCCTTCGAGGCAGATCCCGAGACCGAAGCCGTTATGATGATCGGCGAGATCGGAGGCTCGGCCGAAGAAGAGGCCGCCGAGTTCATCGCCGCCAACGTGTCCAAGCCGGTGGTGGCCTACATCGCCGGCCTCACCGCTCCCCCCGGCAAGAAGATGGGTCACGCCGGCGCCATCGTGTCGGGCGGCAAAGGCACCGCCCAGGCCAAAATGGACGCCTTGGCCGCCGCCGGAGTCCGCATCGGCCAGAGCCCCAGCGAAGCCGGCGACATCATGGCCGAGGTGGTCGCCGCCCTCTGACCGAGGGGGCGAAACGACTGGCCAAAAGACATCCCGGGCAGCCCGCGAGGCGGGTGGTAGGTTCGGCTCGATGCGACTAGCGGTGCTGGCATCGGGCAGTGGGACCATTCTCGATGCCATGGCTGACAGCGGACTGCCCGTCTCGCTGGTACTGGTGGATCGGCCCTGCAAAGCCGAGAAAGTGGCCGCGGGCCACGGGTTGGACTGTGTGCTGGTGGAGCGGGAGAGCTTTGGGTCTGATTTCGACCGGGTGGGATACACCCGGCAGGTGACCGAGCGGCTCCAGGCCGAGGGGATCGAGTTGGTGGCTATGGCGGGGTTTGGGACGGTGTTGGATCAGCCGTTGCAGGACGCCTATGGGGGGCGCATACTCAATACCCATCCGTCGTTACTGCCTGCCTTTCCGGGTTGGCACGCGGTGGAGGACGCCCTTGAGTACGGGGTGAAGGTCACCGGCTGCACCGTGCATGTGGCCACCCTGGAGGTGGACGCCGGGCCGATCCTGGCCCAACAGGCGGTGGCGGTTGAGGCCGGAGACACTGTGGATACGCTGCACGAGCGCATCAAGACGGTGGAGCGCGACCTGTACATTCGCACTATCCAAGAAATCATCGACCGAGGGCACGTCCTATGAGCCAGGGAGCTGACCACCCGCCGAGGGTGCTGGTGTCGGTGTACGACAAGACCGGGGTGATCGATCTGGCCCAGCGGCTGGTGGCCCTGGGGTGGGAGATCATCTCCAGCGGGGGAACCTCCCGAGCTCTGGCCGATGCCGGGGTCTCGGTGACCCCGGTGGAGCAGGTCACCGGTGCGCCCGAGATGCTGGACGGGCGGGTCAAGACCGTCCACCCCGTGATCCACGGGGGTCTGCTGGCCGACCTGTCCAACCCGGGCCATGTGGGCGAACTGGCCGAGCGGGGAATTACGCCCATCGACCTGGTGGTGTGCAACCTGTACCCGTTCCGTACCGACCCCTCGGTGGAGCAGATCGACATCGGGGGACCGGCCATGGTCCGGGCCGCGGCCAAGAACCACGAGCGGGTGGGCGTGGTGGTACAGCCCGACGACTACCCGGCAGTGCTCGAAGAGCTGGAAGCCGATGGCGCGCTGTCACACGCCACACGGCGCCGCCTGGCCCGAGCGGCATACGCCCACACCAGCGCCTACGACGCGGAGATCGTTGAATGGCTGACCGATGCCGACGCCGATGAGCTCCCCCCCACCGTGGCGCTGACCTTGGAGCGCCAAGAGGTGCTGCGCTACGGCGAGAACCCCCACCAAACCGGCGCCCGCTATCGCGTCGCCGGCCAGTCGAGCTGGTGGGATCAATCACAACAGCTCCAGGGCAAGGCCATGTCGTACCTCAACGTGTTCGACGCCGACGCCGCCTGGCGGCTGGCCCACTCGCTGGGCGACGACCCCGCCGCCGCGGTGATCAAGCACGCCAACCCCTGCGGAGCGGCCCTGGCCGACGACATCGCCACCGCCTATCGGCGGGCCCACGAGTGCGATCCGGTCTCGGCGTTCGGGGGGATCGTGGCCGTCAACCGGCCGGTCACCGCCGAAATGGCCGAGGCCATGGCCGACGTGTTCACCGAGGTGCTCATCGCCCCCGAATACGAGGAGGCCGCGCTGGGCCTGCTGGCCAAGAAGAAGAATCTGCGGGTGCTCCACGCCCCACCCCCCGAGGCCGCCGAGCTGGAGGTCCGCACCATCGGAAACGCCGCCCTGGTTCAAACCCCCGACACGGTGTCCATGGACCGCTCATCCTGGCAGGTGGTCACCGAGCGGGCCCCCACCGATGACCAGTGGGCCGATTTGGAGCTGGCCTGGCGGGTGGCGGCCCGGGTCGGCTCCAATTGCATCGTGTTGGCCAACAATCGCCAAGCGGTGGGCATCGGCGCCGGTCAGCAGAACCGCCGCGACGCCGGGCGCATCGCCGCCGAGAAGGCCGCCGGCCGAGCCGCGGGCGGCGCCTGCGCCAGCGACGCCTTCTTCCCCTTCCGCGACGGCCTCGACGCCGCCGCCGAAGCCCAATGCGCCACCGTCATCCAGCCCGGCGGCTCAGTGCGCGACCAAGAGGTAATCGACGCCGCCAACGAGCACAACATGTCCATGATCTTCACCGGCGAACGCCACTTCCGCCACTAGATGACCGGTCAAAAGGGTAAAACTTATAGTTTAGGGGCATAAAGAGCCACAAATAGTCCTATGCAAAGCAGTATCTAGCGAAAATTGCTAGAAATGATCGCTTCGGCGCGGTAGCTTCAAGTTATGGCACGGCGTCCCGGCATCCATTGGCCCACGGGAGCCAGAACGGTTTTCTTCGGCGATGTCGCCTCTCCGGCAACGCTCTCGAAGGCCGTCAAAGAAGGCCGCATTCGCCGACTCGCCCCGCGGGTGTACACCGCTGATCTAGCCAGCCCCGCGGAGGAGATCGTGGCGAGCAGCCTTTGGAAGATCCTCGGCCATCTACTTCCCGGTGCCCTCATAGCCGACCGGTCTGCCGCCGAGGACGGACGTGTTGTCGATGGGCGGCTCTTTGTCGTAGTGGAAACTGACCGGCGGTCGATCCGGCTCCCAGGGGTGGAGATCTCCATTCGCATTGGCCGCCCATACGAAGCCCCCATAGCTGACCCGCCGTGGTCCGAAGGTCTGAGAATGTCGAGCTCGCCGCGCATCCTGCTCGACAACCTGATGGAATCCCACCGGCGGGGCAAAGGAGCAGCACGGACTCTGAAGCTGTCGGAGGTTGAGGACTGGCTTGCTCGTAAGGCCATCGCCTGGGACACCGAGCGAATGGAGCGACTGCACGACCAGACAATCCAGTTGGCGCAGGCAATTGACGCAGATCACCAGGTGCCATTGGTGGATCGGCTCTTCGACCAGCTCACCGGGCGAGAGCCGCTGCGGCCTCGCGCCGGGCCACTCTTCCAAGCCCTGAGTGTCGGCAGAGCCTGGGATGAGCGCCGGGTCGAAATGTTCGACCGCGCCTGCGCCGATCTCAGAAAGACCGACACCTGGGGAATCCCCGACGAGTTGCCCGCGTCGCTAGACGCCGAAGAGCTCGCGTTCTACGAGAGCTACTTCGCTCACGGAACAGGGCCAGGGACAGTTGCCCAATATGTGCCCGAGGAGTTGGCGTTCTACGAGAGCTACTTCTCCAACTACATCGAGGGCACCGAGTTCACCTTGGAAGAGGCCCGACAGATCATAGACACCTTGCAGCCACCCCCATCTCGACCGGCAGACGGCCATGACATCCTCGGCACATACAACTGCGTCTCCGATCCCGTGGAGCGGTCAAATACGTCCGATGACGTGCACAGGCTCATCGAGTCGCTGATCCGGCGCCATGAGACGATCATGGCGGGCCGGCCTACCGAGAGCCCCGGAAAGTGGAAGACCATTCCCAACGAGGTTGGCGGCTACCACTTCGTCAAGCCAGAGCTCGTGGAGGGAACGCTCCACAAGGGGCTGAGCCTTCTGTCTGCAATCGAGCCGGGGTTCAAGCGCGCCCTGTATGCGCTGTTCGTGTTCACCGAGGTCCACCCGTTTGCCGACGGCAACGGTCGCGTGTCCCGGGTCATGATGAACGCCGAGCTGTCGCATGTGGGCCAAGCGAGAATCGTGATCCCCAACGTGTTCCGCAACGAGTACATCTCCGGGCTGCGCCGGGCCTCAATGGGGGACGGCGACATCGAAGCCCTCGCCCGCGTTCTGGGGTTTGCATGGCGGTGGACCGCGGCCATGCCGTGGTCGGACCGCGCCGCCACCGAGGGGAAGCTGCACGCCACCAACGCGCTCATCGACTCAACAGAAGCCCAGCAAACCGGAATCCGCCTTGAACTGCCATAACTGAAAACCCGGACGGGAGTGGGGAGGGGGTGTATTTGACCTTCGGATCGGTACCGACCGGCGCTGCGAAGATCAAATACACCCCCTCGGCGCTTTCCGGCGACAACCCGCTCCAAGACACCACGGGCAACAAAGCAGCGCCGTTCACCCACGACCTCGGCTCGTGACCACTCCTTGTGGCCGGTCACGAACAAGGGCAGCCCAGTGCCCGCCTCCTTTGACGCGGAGGCGGGCACGGTCGAGCTGTTGTTGTCTTCGACCCAGCAGCTGACCGTCGGCCAGTATGTCTTCTTCTGGCGAAGCGGCACGTTACTGCTGGGACACCAGCATCCACTTGTTGCCGAGGGCTCGGGGGTCTCGATCAGACGGCAGTAGTGCTTTCGGGCGGCTCCGGTTGTTGGGCTTGTAGTCGATTGACATTATGATGAAGTCAAGTAACTTGATTGACTTCAAGTAGGCGGAGGAGTTCGGATGAGCCAGATCACTGCTCGGGTGCCCGATGAGCTTGTGGAGGCGTTGGATGCGGCCGCTTTGGAGCTGAAGCGCAGCCGGGCCGAGATCATCCGCCAGGCATTGGAGCGCTATTTGGAGGACTTTGACGACCTGGGGGTAGCCCTGGAACGACTTCGCGATCCGACCGACCCGGTGCTCGATTGGGAACAGGTCAGAGGTGAGCTACTCAGTTCGGATCAAGCGCAGCGCATCTCGAGAGCTGGAGCGAATCCCCCGCCAAGACCGTGAGCGCATCGTCTACGCCATCGATCGTCTCGGCGAGCAGCCGCATGCGGGCTATCCGCTGAAGGGCGGGTTGCGGGGCCTGCGCCGCATCCGCGTCGGCGACTACCGGGTGGTGTACGAGGTGCTCGACAACGAGCTGGTTGTCCTCGTCATCCGGGTAGCCCACCGCCGGGAGGCCTACCGCCGCCGCTAGCTGCGCCTACCGCGGGCCTTGGTCGCTCAGTACTTCGGCGATCAGGGTTGAGGCTTCGGGGCGGTTGAGGGTGTAGAGGTGGATGCCGGGAGCTCCGGCTTCTATGAGGGATTGAGACAGCTCGGCGGCTGACTCGGCGGCGGCGCTAACCCTCTCTTGGCCCGACAGGGCCTCCAAATCAGAGAACAGCTTCTCGGGGATGGTGGAGCCGTTCATGGCGGCGTAGCGGCGGATGCTTTTGGGCCAGATCACGGGCATGACACCGGGGATCACTGGTTGACGGCACCCGAGGTCGGCCAGCTCGTTGCACAGGCGGGTGTAGTCGGCGGGGTTGAAGAAGAACTGGGTGATAGCGAAGTCGGCCTCGTTCAGCTTGGCGGCCAAGTGCCGCCGATCGGAGGCTCGATCAGCCGAGCGGGGGTGGACCTCGGGATGGGCGGCCACTCCCACGCTGAACCCGGCGGGATGGGTCCGCAGCACCTCCACCAACTCGGAGGCGTAGCGGAAGTCTCCGCTGATGGCCGATCCGTCGGGCGGGTCGCCGGCCAGGGCCAAGATGTTGGCCACTCCTGCGGCGGCGTAGTCGTCGAGCAGGGCGGCCACGCCCTGTTGGGTATGGCCGACGCAAGTCAGGTGGGCCATGGCCGGGAAGGGCCGATTCCGGCAGATGTCGGTCACAATGTCGCGGGTGCGATCATGGCCATCGCCCCCCACCCCGCAGGTCACCGACACGAACGAGGGGGCCAGACCGGTGAGCTCGTCCAGCGTGTCGTCGAGCTGCTTTGCGGCCACCTCGTCGGCGGGAGGGAAGAACTCGAACGACAGGGTGGGCTGGTTGCCCAGCAAATCGGCTATCCGTGCCATCAACTAGGCAGCGTATGACCCGATTCCCCCCAATTCGGCATCGTTTGCGGTAAGCCCCTGGCCCTTGCTGGGACTTGTTTCTTGGCTTCGTTGGGGGCAAAGGCCCGTCGGTATGCTCGCCTTATATGGGCGACAAGATCACAATCGGAGCAGACGGCAAGCTCGACGTTTCTGACAATCCAATCATCCCGTTCATCGAGGGGGACGGAACCGGGGTGGACATCTGGCCGGCGGCCAAGCACGTTCTGGACGCTGCCGCAGGCAAGCACGGCCGCAAGATCGAGTGGATCGAGGTGCTGGCTGGCGAAAAGGCGTTCAACGAGACCGGCGACTGGCTCCCCCAAGACACCATCGAGAAGTTCACCGAGTACCTCATCGGAATCAAGGGCCCCTTGACCACCCCGGTGGGGGGCGGCTTTCGCAGCCTCAATGTGTCGATCCGCCAGATCATGGATCTGTACGTGTGCCTGCGCCCGGTGCGCTGGTTCACCAATGTGCCGTCTCCGGTGAAGAACCCCCAATTGGTGGACATGGTGATCTTCCGGGAGAACACCGAGGACATCTACGCCGGGCTCGAAGTGGAGGCCTTTACCCCTGAGGCGGCCAAGCTGCGCGACCTGCTCCACGACGCCTTGGGCTGGGATATCGCCGACGACGCTGGCATCGGCGTTAAGCCGGTGTCGAAGACGGGTTCGCAGCGTCTCCAGCGGGCCGCGCTGAACTACGCCGTTCGGCGGAATCGCAAGCGGGTCCACTGGGTACACAAGGGCAACATCATGAAGTTCACCGAGGGGGCGTTCCGCGGTTGGGGCTATGACCTGGTGCGCGAGGAGTTCTCCGATGTGGCCGTGGGCTGGGACGACTGCGGCGGCGACGCCGGCGACAAGATCCTGGTGCAAGACGCCATTGCCGACATCGCCCTCCAGCAGGTGCTCACTCGCCCGGCCGAGTTCGACGTGATCGCCACCATGAACCTCAATGGCGATTACCTGTCTGATGCCCTGGCCGCTCAGGTTGGCGGTATAGGCATCGCCCCGGGGGCCAACATCAACTACGTGAGCGGCCACGGGGTGTTCGAGGCCACCCACGGCACCGCTCCCAAGTACGCGGGGCAAGACAAGGTGAACCCCTCGTCGGTGCTTTTGTCGGGCGTGTTGATGTTTGAGCACTTGGGCTGGGACGACGCTGCCGACGACATCATCAACGCGGTGGAGGCCACCATCGGCGAGAAGATCGTGACCTACGACTTCGCCCGCCTGATGGACGGGGCCACCGAGGTGAAGTGCTCGGAGTTCGCGTCGGCCATCGTCGACCGGCTCTAGCTGCCCGAACGCAACCTAACTCCTCAGTTCCGCACTCAGACCAAAGGAGACCTGTCGGTGAGCGATCCCAAACGAGTGGCGGTGACCGGCGGGGCCGGCCAGATCGGCTACAGCCTGCTGTTCCGCATCGCCAGCGGCCAGATGCTCGGCCCCGACGTGCCCGTGGTGCTCCAGATGCTGGAAATCCCCCCAGCCATGGATGCCCTGGGCGGTGTGGCCATGGAACTGGACGACTGCGCCTTCCCCCTGCTGGCCGGCAAGGTGTGTACCGACGACCCCAACGAGGCGTTCGACGGGGTGGACTACGCCCTGTTGGTGGGGTCGAGGCCCCGGGGCAAGGGCATGGAGCGGCGCGACCTGCTGGAGGCCAACGGTGCCATCTTCACCACCCAGGGCAAAGCGCTGGCCGCCGGCGCGGCCGACGACGTGCGGGTGCTGGTGGTGGGCAATCCGGCCAACACCAACTGCCTGATCGCCATGAACAACGCTGAGGGGATCCCCGCCGAGCGGTTCACCGCAATGACCCGCCTCGACCACAACCGGGCGGTGGCGCAGCTCTCGGCCAAGCTGGGGGTGACCGTGGACGAGGTGAGCCGCATGACCATCTGGGGTAACCACTCGGCCACCCAGTATCCCGACCTGTTCAACTGCCGGGTGGGCGGCCAGTCGGCCGCCGATGCAGTGGGCGATCAGGGGTGGATCGCCGACGAGTTCATCCCCGCAGTGCAGCAGCGGGGCGCGGCCATCATCGAGGCCCGGGGACTGTCCAGCGCGGCCTCAGCCGCCAACGCCGCCATCGACCACGTCCACGACTGGGTCCACGGCACCGCCGACGGCGATTGGGTGAGCATGGCCGTACCCTCTGACGGCTCCTACGGCGTGCCCGAAGGCCTCATCTCCTCATTCCCCTGCACCACCGCAAACGGCCAGTGGTCGATTGTGGACGGCGTGGACCTGAACGACTTCTCCCAGTCCCGCCTGAACGCCACCGTGGCCGAGCTGGCCGAAGAGCGCGACACCGTGGCCGACCTTGGTTTGATTTAGTTGGTCTGCGCGGTTTTGTGGAGTTGGGGGATATTATGGGCAGATGGCAGGGCGAGGAGCTGGAGTAATTACACCGGAGCAGCGTCGGGCGGCCTTGGAAGAGTTCAAGAAGTTCAAGGGAGCAGGGGCCGGCTCGGGGGCTACCGAGGCCCTCGAGGCCCAGAGGCAGCTTGGCGCGCTGTATGAGGTAACGGACGAAGACGAGAACGGCCTGAGTCCGGATTGAGCTTCGAAAATGTGGTGGTGCTCGACGCCTGGCCAGTAGTCGAGTACTACGCGGGGAACGACCCCTCAGCTAGCGAAGTCGAGACCCTCCTGTCTGACTATTCGACGGCGGCTGTCATGTCCGCGGTGAACCACGCCGAGGTCTACAGTGCCATCGCCACCAATGCCCATGATTTCTCGGTTGCCTCTCACTTCATGGCAAGTCTCCGGGGGGTTGTAAGTGTCGTTGAACCGTCGCCGGAAGTTGCCGAGCTGGCGGCTTTGGTGAAGCACTGCTACCACATGAGCCTTGGGGATTGCTTTGCTGTGGCCACGGCGATTTCTCTCAGTTCGGATCTCTGGTTCACGCAGACGGAATGGAACACCGGAAGTGGGTCGGCATCTCTTGTAGAACTATGGACCGGTGACTGCGAATTGATTTGCGAGAACCGGGTGTGGAATGTCCGCGACCTCCGTACCAGCGAAACGCAGCTGAGGCACGCGACTGCTGTCGACGAAGGCAGAAAGAAGGCGGGGTTCCGGGCCGGAACCCAGAAAGGGTTCAGCATGCTGGTCCATCCCTCTGGCCCGGTGCTAGCAGCCCAGGCAAGCAGCGGTGTGAAGCTCCATTAGTGAGATTTCTCCCCTTGACGTGTTGGGGGGTTCAAAAGGGGATCGTTTGTGTGAGTCAGCTATGCTGCGGGGCGGCGTGGAGGCGAAGTCCGGTTAGATTCCGGCACTGCCCCGCAACGGTGAACTGGCCCTGAGCCAGCGAGTCCGGTCGAGCTTTGCGCTGAAACGAGCCATAAACCCCGAGGGTTGGGTTGGCTCGAGGGCAGGGCTCCTGCCGATCGAGCTTCCGTTCCTCGATCTACAGGAGGTGCTGGATGCCCCGACGTTTGTTCCGTCTTCTGACTGCGATGCTGCTCGCCCTCGCCCTGGTGGCAACGGCCTGCGGCAACGACGACTATGCCGCCTCCGAGCGGCCCCAGCGCATTGTGTCGCTATCGCCGATGGCCACCGAGATCCTGTTCGCCATTGGTGCGGGCGAGCAGGTGGTGGCCGTGGATGAGTTTTCCTACTTCCCCCCGGAGGCTCCGGTCACCGAGTTGTCGGGATGGGATCCCAACGTGGAGGCAGTGCTCTCCCACGAGCCCGACCTGGTGGTGGTCGCCCACGACGCCAACGACCTGATGGCCGGGATGGCTGCGGTGGGAGTTCCGGTGCTGTTGAGCCTGGCTCCCGCCGATTTCGAGAGTGGCTACAACTCGATTGCTGAATTGGGGTTCGCGGTTGGGCGAACAGATGAATCCGCTGCGCTGGTTGCCGATCTGCGAGCCGAGATAGACGAGGCTCTGGCCGCCGCCCCCGATGCGCCGGTGCGGGTGTATCACGAGTTGGACAACACCTACTTCTCGGTCAGTTCCAACAGCTTCATTGGCGCGGTGTACGCCGCCATGGGAGTGGTCAATATCGCCGATGAAGTCGATCCCGACGGCTACGGGTATCCCCAGCTCACCGAGGAGTACATCGTTGAGG